>NZ_JAWRWN010000004.1:0-537939 GCF_046535435.1 Achromobacter sp. SIMBA_011
CGCCGGCGTGCATGCCATCGTGCCCGCCCTCATCGCCACGGCGACGTGGGGCCTGGTGACCGGCGTGGCCATGGTCAAGTCGGGCCTGACCGAATCCATGGCGCTGGCGATGACCCTGTTGCTGTACGCCGGATCGGCCCAGCTCACGTCCCTGCCGCTGATCGCCACCGGTGCGCCGTTGTGGCTGATCTTCGCCGCCGGCTGCGTGGTCAACCTGCGCTTCCTGATCTTCGGCGCGGCGTTGCAACCCTATTTCCGCCACTTGTCCTGGCCCAAGCGCCTGGGGTTGGGCTATTTCACCACCGACATGGGCTTCGTGTTGTTCATGCCGCGCTTCGGCGATGCCGCCGAGCGTGGCACCCGTGAACAGCTCTGGTACTTCATCGGCACCATTGCCCCGGGCTGGTTCGTCTGGCAGACCTCGTCGATCGTCGGCATCTACCTGGGCACCATGGTGCCCACCGGCTGGTCGCTGGATTTCGCGGCGGTGCTGGCGCTGCTGGCCATCACGGTGCCGCTGGCCAATTCCAAGCCCATGCTGGTCTCGATGCTGGCCGCGGGCGTGGTCGCCTGGACCGGCCAGGTGCTGCCGCTGCGGCTGGGCCTGGCGGCGGCGGTCATCGCCGGCGTGGTGGCCGGCATGTGGGCCGAACGCTTCTTCAAGGCGCGCGCATGACCCTCTGGCCTTCCGAAATCTATGTCTACTCCGCCATTCTGCTGCTGGCGTTGTGCAGCGTGCTGACGCGCGCCGGCTTCATGCTGTTCGGCGACTATATTCCGCTGCCCGATGGCGTGCGGCGCGCCCTGCGCTATGCGCCGGCCGCCGCGCTCACCGCCATCGTGGTGCCCGATCTGCTGCCCTGGAAGGCGGGGCTGGGCCCCATTTTTGACTACAAGCTGGTGGCGGGCATCGTGGCCATCCTGGTCTTTCTGCGCACCCGCAGCGCCGTGCTGGTCATCGTGGTCGGCATGCTGGTGCTGTGGGGCCTGCGCTGGCTGGCGGGTTGAGGCCGGTCAGCCCAGCGCGGCGGCCGCTTCCATTTCGGACTTCAGGCCACTGAGGAAATAGCGCTTCAGGATCAGTCGGGGCAGCAGCCGCAGGGCCGTATTGCGCAGGCCGAAAGCGAATGCCGAGGTCGGCACGTAGACGGGCGCCAGCTTGCGGCTGCGCTGCTGCAGGCTGTTGATCACGGGCCGCAGCCGCCGTTCGTGGGCCGCCAGCGCCTCTTCAAGCGGCAGCCGGCCCAGTTCCTGGGCCAGCACGTAAGCGCCAGCCAATGCCATCCCCGCGCCTTGCCCAGAAATAAGGGACAGACTGTGCGCGGCGTCACCCGCCAGCAGGATGCGGCCCCGATGCCAACAGGGCACCTCGACCAGCGCCAGGTCGTCCATGACGATGGGGGTGTCCTGCGCCAGCATGGCCAGTTGCCGGCCGACTTCCGCGTGCGTGCCGCGGGACAGTTCGCGCAGCAGGCCAAGCCGCTGCGGCGCCTCGACCCAGCCGTGTTCATGGCTGCGCCAGACGTGCAAGGCCGCTTTGCGGCCGCCGCCGAGCCCGTGGTATTCCACCTGGTGGCCGGGCGCCGCGTAGGACACGAAGTCCCGCGCCATGCCGGTGTCGTCCTCGGTGTCGTAGGCGGCGTAGCGATAGCCCAGCGTGGACAGCGTGGGATCGTCGGCGCCGAACACCTGGGCGCGCAGCGCCGAGCGCACGCCGTCCGCTCCGATCAGGAGGGCGGCGCGCAATTGGCTGCCGTCCGACAGCGTGATGTCGACGCCGCCGAGGTCCTGGGCACAGTGGGCGACAGTGGTCGCCAGGCGGATCTCGGCGTGATCGCGCACCGCCTCATGCAGGACCTGCACCAGGTCCGTGCGGCGCAAGGTGATCCAGTCCAGATCCTTCAACAATTCGCGATAGCGGATCCGCATGACTTCGCGGCCCCGGCGATCGCGGTAGATGTTTTCGCCGATCTCGCGCTCCACCGCGCGCAGCGCCGGTACCAGGTCCATGCGGCGCGCGGTCAGCAGGCCCGGGCCGGACAGGCCCATCATGTAGCCGCCGTCGCGCAGATGCGCGGCGCGTTCCGCGATGACGGCGCGCCAGCCGTGCCGCGTCAGCCACCAGGCGCAGGCCAGCCCGGCAATACCGGCGCCGGCGATAACCACGGTGCGTTCAGACATGTTCGTTCTCCGGGGAAAAAGGCGGCGCCAGGCGCCGCATCAGGGCAGGGAGGGCGAGCACCCCGGCAGCGCCGAAGGCCGCCGCCGCGCCGAAGCAGACGCCATAGCCCCAGTGCTGCGCCAGCCAGCCGGCGGCCACGCCGCCGATCGTGGCGATCATGGCGTCCGCGCACTGGAACAGGGTGAAGTCGACGCCGGCCTGCGCTGGCGAGGCCCGGCCCATGAGGAACGCGTACAAGGCCACGAAGCCGGTTGCCGCCGTCGCCGCTTTCAGCAACGCCAGCGCCACCAGCCACTGCGTGCCGGCATGCGGCAGCCAGGATGACGCCAGCACGGCGGCCAGGAAGATGGCCAGCGCCGTGGTCTGCAGGGCCAGGGCCACGACTACCGCCCGCGCCGCCGCGAGGTGCTGCAGGATCAAGGCGCCGAGCAGGGTGCCGGCCAGGCCCGCCACGACCGCGCCGGCGCCATTGATCCAGCCCACCGACGCCAGCGGCACGCCGCGGTCGAGCAGCAGCAGGGGCGTCATGCCATAAGCCAGCCGGGAGCCGGCCTGGAACACGATCGTGATGATCAGGCCCAGGCGCACGTCGCGACGGCCCAGCGCGTGCGTCAGGCTGGGACGGTGCGCGGACGGGTGGGCCGCGCGCGCCGGCTCGCGCACCAGCGCGAATGGCAGCGTCAACAGCAGGACAAGTCCGCCCATGGTGGCCGCCGCCACGCGCCAGCCGTGGCTGCCTGCCAGGACGACGAACAGCCCGGCGCCCAGGAACATGCCCAGGTAGCTGGAGCCGACCTGGGTGGCGTTGCCCCAGCCGCGCCGGTTCTCTGCCAACTGTTCGACGGCGAACGCGTCGCCGGCGATGTCCACCGTGGCCGCGGTCAATGAGATCAGGCCCAGGATGGCCAGCAGCACGGGCATGGAGGGCTGGCCCAGGCCCGCCAGCAGGAACAGCAGCGCGGCTAGCAACCATTGCCCGGGCAGCACGATGCGGCGGGTGCGCCGCTCGGCCTGCCCCGCCGGCAGCCGGTAGCGTTCGATCCAGGGGGACCACAGGAACTTCAATGCCCAAGGCAGGAACGCCAGGTTGGCCAGGCCGATCTGGGCCAGCGGCGCGCCGCCGTCGCGCAGCAGCGCGGGCACGCCCTGGAAGGCGATGCCGCTCACCAGGCTCTGGGCCATGCAGATGCCGCCGATGGCGGCGATCACCTGCGCCGTCGGCAGGCGCGCGGGCACGTCTGGGCGCATGAAGCCGATCCTAGTATTCGAAGGCGAGGTTCAGGCCGACCGTCCGGCCCGGGTCGAGCTGGGCGAAGTTGCCCATCGGCCCGCCGGCGAAGGCGAAGGCGCGGTAGCGCTTGTCGGTGAGGTTGTTGGCATACAGCGTCGCCTCGACCTGCGGTCGGATGCGCCAGGCCAGGCTGAGGTCGACCAGCGTGTAGGCGTCCTGGCGCAGGGTGTTGGCGATATCGAAGAACTGCGCGCCGATGCGCCGCACGGCCAGGGTCGGGGACAGCCGCCCGATGCCTGTGTCGAAGCGGCCGCGGGCGCTGGCGGTCAGGCCGTAGCCCGGCGAGAACGGCACCCGGTTGCCGTCGCAGCCCTGGCAGGCGGAGGCATCGCTGAAGCTGCGGAACGTGGTGTGGTTGACGAAGCCGTCCAGGCCCAGCGTCCACTGCGCCGAGACGTCCCAACCCAGGTCGAACTCGACGCCCGTGGCGCGGGTATTGCCGACGTTCTGCAGGTGCTGCTGCCCCAATCCGCCGACGTAGAGTTGCGCGTCGCGGATGTCGGTGCGGTAGACGGCGGCGCCCAGGCGCAGCGTGTCGCCGTCATGGCGCGTGCCGACCTCGTAGCTCAGGCCTTTTTCCCTGCCATAGGGGCGGGCATCGCTGGGGTTGGATGGCGCCAGGTTGTAGCCGCCTGGCTTGTAGCCCTGCGCGGCGTTGGCGTACACGCGCCACTCGGGCGACAGCCGGTAGCCGACCGACAGTTTGCCGAGCACGCTATTGCCCGCACTGGTGCCCGAACCGCCGAATGGCGTCTGGCCGAAGGTGGAGAAATCCAGCGTCTGGCCGTCATAGCGCGTGGCGGCCTTGTCGCGGGAATAGCGCAGGCCGGCCGACAGGTCGAGCGCGTCGGTGGCGTGCCAGGTGGCGTCGGCATAGGCGGCGAGCGATTCGCTGGTGTTGCGCGAGTCGGACTGGTGCGTGTCCAGCGGCATCGGCCCCTGCATCTGGTTGAACACTGCGCGCGATTGGGTGACGCGCTGGCGATACAGGCCCAACACGCCGTCGACGGCGCGCTTGCCGGTGGTGGACAGGCGCAGCTCCTGCACCTGCTGGCGCCAACGCTCGGGCTGACTGGTGTAGCTGGGGCCGATGGGGTAGTGGCGCTCGTAGTGCAGGGCCTGCCAGGCCGCCACCGCGTTCAAGCGCCAGCCGTCGAAGTCGTAGCGGCCGGTCAGCGACTGGCTGTTGCCGCAGCGCTTCTGGTAGAAATCCGCCAGCGACGCCGGCATGCCCGGCGCGGTGTACGCGTGGCTGGCATGGAGATCGTCGAACGGGACGTAGGCGTCCTGGCTGGCGCGGGTGCATTCGCCGCTGACGGCCAGGCCCAGTTCCCACGGACTGCCGGCGGGCGCCAGCCGCAGCCGCGCGGCGCCCGCATTGGCCGAGGCCCCGCCGACGTGGCTGGCGCCGGTGGCGGAGTTGTCCAGCCGGCCGGGCGCGTCGTTTGCCACGGCGGTGACCGACCCGTACAGCAGGTTGTCGACCAGCGGCCCGCCGCCGCTGGCCTTGAACAGGTACCCGTCCCGGCTGGCGACGCCGGCGCTGGCGCGGAAATAGGGTTCGTCGCCCGGTTGCCGCGACACGATGTTGAGGACGCCGCCCATGGCGCTCTTGCCGTAGAGCGTGCCCTGGGGGCCCTTCAGCAGCTCGATGCGGTCGACGTCGGTCAGCAGTTGCGAGGTGAACGTCGGCAATTGCGGCACGCCGTCCACGTAGACCGTCAGGGCGGGGTTGTAGAAGTCCTGCGCGGACGTGATGCCGCGTACCGAGATCACCGGGTACAGGAACGAGCCGCTGCTGGACATCTGCACGCCGGGCAGCACGCGCGACAACTGCATGGTGTTGTCGACCTGCGCGGCCTGCAGCGCCTCGGCCGGCACGACGACCACGGCGCCGTTGACGTCGCGCAGCGATTGTTCCTGCTTGCTGGCGGTGACGGTGATGGGAGCGAGCTCGCTGACGGACTGTGCCGCGGCGGGCGCCGCGAAGGCGCACAAGGCGGCCGCCAGGGCGGTGTGTCGGAAAGGGAACGCAGTCGTCATGGTGTCGGCCCGGGCTTTCGGTAGAATCATTAATGAGAATTATTGTTGTTTGATGGGCGTCGCGCTGACGTTTTCGGTGCCGCCGTTGTTCAAATCGGGGTCTAAATTTGGATTTCGCCATCGGCGCTATCGCGCCCCCCGCCGCCGGGCCTATCGCGCGCGCCGACCATCCGTTGCTGTCGGCTGTGGCCATGCCGCCCGAGTGGATGACGATGCTGCGCATGGAGTCGCGTGACGACGACCTGGCCCTGACCGTCTGGAGCGGTACGCCCGCGGTCGGGCTAAACGTCAACGCCGAAGGCCCGCCGATGTTCTGCATCGCGGTTTTCCTGGATGGCCGTGCGCGCATGTCGATCCAGGGGGGAGAGCCGTTGGCGGTGGGGCCGGGCATGGCCGTGGTGCAAACCGGCGAGCGCGGGACACGCGGCTGGTTTCACATGCCGGGCAGGCAGAATGTCCGTCTGGTGGACATTCGTTATTCACCCGCCGGGCTGCTGCGCGCCGGCGGCAGGCCGCTGGCCGCGCTGCGCGGCGCTTTCGTGCTCGATCACAGCGTGCCGGCCACGGGATCGCTGATGGCGGGCTTTCCCGCGCCGCCAGGCTTGTTGCGGTTGGCGGCGGACGTACTGGACTGCCGCCACGAAGACGCCACCGCGCGCCGCTTGTACATGCGCGCCAAGGCGCTCGAAGCCCTGGCCATCGTGCTGGAAACCATGAGCGACGCGGCCGCGGAGCCGCCGGTGGCGCCGCGCGAACGGCGCCTGCTGGCGCAGGCGCGGCGCCTGATAGAAGCCCGCTACGGCGAGGAATGGACGGTATCGCGGCTGGCGCGCGAGGTTGGCCTGAGCGAAAAGAAGCTCAAGGCCGGCTTTCGCCAGGTCGCCGGCCGTTCGGTCCATGCCTATCTGAAATCGGTCCGGCTGGACGCCGCGGCGTCCATGCTGGAGGCCGGTTACAGCGTCACCGACGCCGCGCTGGCCACCGGATTCGGCAACCTGAGCCATTTCAGCAAGAGCTTCCGCCAGGCCAAAGGAGTCGCTCCCCGGCAGTGGCTTGACCGCCCCGGCGTCCGGCTGCGCTAAAATTAAGTTATCCACAGCAATCCGGGCCTGGTACTGCCCTCATAAGTATCGAAACCAGAATGCGCCACCTGGCCTGCAAGGCAGGGTGCCGATTGCCCGCGACGCGCTTGCGCTTCGGGTGGTTCGCACGTGGCCGCGCGAGCGTGGCGCGCGTTCCGGTTGTCCCGATGCATATGCAGTGCAGTGCT
The DNA here is from genome assembly GCF_046535435.1 of Achromobacter sp. SIMBA_011. Classification (NCBI taxonomy): domain Bacteria; kingdom Pseudomonadati; phylum Pseudomonadota; class Betaproteobacteria; order Burkholderiales; family Alcaligenaceae; genus Achromobacter; species Achromobacter sp. SIMBA_011. The sequence goes on from NZ_JAWRWN010000004.1 coordinate 6,787, forward strand.
TGCAGCACTCTCGTTTTGTTCTTTTTCACTGGTCCCGGTACTTGCCTAACCCTGATGACTGAATCCACTCAATCCGCAGCACCCACCGCCGAAGCGCCCGCGCCGACGCCCACGTTCTCCGACTTCGGGCTGCATCCCCTGCTGTTGCAGTCGATCGCCGAAACCGGCTACACCACGCCCACCCCGATCCAGGCGCAAGCCATTCCCGTCGTGGTCGAGGGGCGCGACGTCATGGGCGCGGCCCAGACCGGCACCGGCAAGACGGCGGCCTTCACGCTGCCGATCCTGCATCGCCTGATGCCGCTGGCCAACACCAGCGCCTCCCCCGCCCGCCATCCGGTGCGCGCGCTGATCCTCACGCCCACGCGCGAGCTGGCCGACCAGGTCTACGAAAGCGTCAAGCGCTACAGCAAGCAGACGCCGCTGCGTTCCGCGGTGGTCTTCGGCGGCGTCGATATCGGTCCGCAGAAGGAAGCGCTGCGCCGTGGCTGCGAAGTGCTGGTGGCCACGCCCGGCCGCCTGCTCGACCACGTCGAGCAGAAGAACGTGAACCTGAGCCAGGTCGGCATCCTCGTGCTGGACGAAGCCGATCGCATGCTGGACATGGGCTTCCTGCCCGATCTCGAACGCATCATCCGGCTGCTGCCCGCGCAGCGCCAGGGTCTGCTGTTCTCGGCCACCTTCAGCAACGAAATCCGCAAGCTCGGCCGTTCGTACCTGAACCACCCGGTCGAAATCGAAGTCGCGGCGCGCAATGCCACGGCCAACACCATCACGCAGATCGCCTACAAGATGTCGGGCGACCAGAAGCGCGCCGCGGTGGTGCACCTGGTGAAGTCGCGCGGCCTCAAGCAGGTCATCGTGTTCTCGAACACCAAGATCGGCACGGCGCGCCTGGCGCGCGAGCTCGAGCGCGACGGCGTCAAGGCCGAATCGATCCACGGCGACAAGACCCAGGCCGACCGCATGAAGGCGCTCGAAGCCTTCAAGGCCGGCGAACTTGAAGTGCTGGTCGCCACCGACGTGGCGGCGCGCGGCCTGGACGTGGCTGGCGTGCCTTGCGTCATCAACTACGACCTGCCGTACAACGCCGAGGATTACGTGCACCGCATCGGCCGTACCGGCCGCGCCGGCGCCACGGGCGAAGCCATCGCCCTGTTCACCGGCGACGAAGAGCGCTTCCTGCTCGACATCGAAAAGCTGATCAAGCGCGAAGTGCCGCGCGGCACGCTGGAGCTGCCCGCCGACCTGGTCGCGCGCAGCCATCATGGCCATGGCCGCCGCGAAGAGCGCGCCGCGTCGCCGCGAGAAGGCGGCCGCGAGCGTGGCCGTTCGTCGGAACGCCGTTCGAACGGCGGTTCGTCGCGCCAGCCGGTGGACGATTTCTTCCTCAAGCCCTACGAGCCGTCGACGTCGTCGGCCCCGGCCGAAGAGCCCGACGCGCCGCGCCAGGGCGGCAACTCGTCCGCGCCCAAGCGCCAGATCGCCGTCCTGCTGGGCGGCAGCCGCAAGTAGTGGCGTCGTCGCGCACCCGCATTCCGGATGCGCGACGCGCGGACAAAAAAAGCGCCCGGGGCGCTTTTTTTTTCTGCGGGCCGTTCAGGCGGCGAGCAGCCGGGGCAGGTCGGGGAGCGCCGAGGTCACTGCGGCGCTCTGCGCGTCCAGGCTTTCCAACAGACGTTCCAGATGGCCGATGTGCGGCAGCATCGGGCCGTAGAACACCACGCGGCCGCCGATCTGGATGAGCAGAGTCGGGAAGTTCTCGACGTCGACTTCCCCCAGCAATTCGGCATGATCCTCGATGTCGATCCAGGCGAAGACATGCTGCGGCAGCGCGCTGGACAGCGCCCGCAGCTTGGGTTTGTATTCCTCGCAGGTGTCGCACCAGGCGGCGCAGAAACAGGCGACCAGCCAGGCATCGGGCGAGGCCGCCAATTGGGCGCGCAGGGCGGTGAGGTCGGAGCCGGGTACAAGTAATGTCATACGAGCGCAGGGGGGCGTGTTTGACTATCATACCCGGGATGACCACCTTCCTTTCGTCCTGCGATGACCGCCTTGCGCACTGATTCCCCGCCGCCCGAAGCCGGCCGCTTCGCCCGTGCCGCCACCGGCGTCGGGTTGGCGTTCAAGCGCGCCCTGGTGTCGCAATGCCATCCAACGATGCTGTTCGCGGTGCTGCTGCCGTTCCTGATTGCGCTGGTCGGGGTGGTGCTGCTGTTCTGGCTGTTCTGGACGCCCCTGACCGACTGGCTTGCCGCCCAGGCCTCGCATTGGGACTTCATCAACCGCACCGAGGAATGGCTGCTGGCGATGGGGCTGTTCTCGCTCAAGATCTACCTGGTGCCGGTGATCGCGGTGTCGATCCTGCTGCCGCTGTCGGGCGTGCTGGGCCTGGCGATCGCCGCCGTTTTCGTCATGCCGCTGGTGCTGCGCCACGTGGGCCACCGCGAGTACGCCGGCCTCAGCCGGCAGGGCAAGCTGGCGACCTCCGTCAGCGTCTGGAACGCGATCTGGGTATCGGGCGCGTTCGTGCTTGGCTGGCTGTTCACCATGCCGTTGTGGCTGGTGCCGCCGATGGCCTTGATCCTGCCGATCTTCTGGTGGACCTTCGCCTTTTCGCGCATGATGCGGGTCGACGCCATCGTCGAACACGCCAGCCCGGCCGAGCGCAAGCTCATCCTGGAGCGCCACAACGGCGGCTTCTGGATCATCGGCCTGATCTGTTCGTTGCTGAACCTGCTGCCGCCTGCCTGGATTATCCTGCCGGTGTTCTCGGCACTGGTCTACGCGCACTACGGCCTGGACGCGCTCCAGCGGCTGCGCCAGGAACGCACCATCGACGTCGCCTGACGCGGCGCCTTCGCCTTCATTCAACCGCCAATCTCTGGAACCGGACATGGCTGCAGAATCCGCCTCCCGCCGTATCGGCCTCATCATCGTCGGCGACGAAATCCTGTCGGGCCGCCGCCAGGACAAGCACTTTTCCAAGGTCGTCGAGCTGCTCGGCGCGCGCGGCATGCAACTGGCCTGGGCGGAGTTCCTGCCCGACGACCGTGACGTGCTGGTTGCCGCCTACCGGCGCAGCTTCGCCACCGGCGACGTGGTGTTTTCCTGTGGCGGCATCGGCGGCACGCCGGACGACCATACCCGCCAGGCCGCCGCGGCGGCCCTGGACCTGCCGCTGGCCCTGCATCCCGAGGCCGAGCAGGCGATCGCGCTGCGCACCGCCGAAATGGCGGCCAAGGGGCAGGGCACGGCCGACATGAGCGCGCCCGAGAACCAGCAGCGGCTGCAGATGGGCGTGTTTCCCGAGGGCTGCGAGATTGTGCCCAATCCGTACAACAGGATTCCGGGCTTCTTCATCCGCGACCATACCTTCGTGCCAGGCTTTCCCGTGATGGCCTGGCCGATGCTCGAATGGACCCTCGATACGCGTTATCGTGCGTTGCAGCATACGCGCCGCCACGCGGAGCATTCGTTCCTGGTGTTCAGCATGCCGGAATCGCGCATCACGCCGGCCATGCAAACCGTCGAGAGCCGCTGGCCCGGGGTGCGCGCCTTCAGCCTGCCGAGCGTCGGCGAAGCCGGCGGCACGCCGCACATCGACCTGGGCGTGAAGGGCGAGCCCGAGGCGGCGGCCGAGGCATTGGCGTTCCTGCGGGCAGAAGTGCTGCGCCTGGGAGGCAAGCTGGCGCCACCCGCGGGTTGAATCGGGAGCGCTAAGGAAAACGGGGCATGTCCCCGTTTCCAAGGCCAAAAAACGATTGCCAAACGGCCCGGTAAATTTCACAATACGGGAAAGAACTGTTTGCTGCGTTGCCGCAAGTCTGGTCTCTTTCGGTGGCGCCGCGCTTGCCCTTCCTTTCCTATGTCCCGTCCTTCTTCCACCCGTAATGCCCTGGACGCCGAGGCCGATGGCGCTTCGGGCAGTCCCATCGCCATTCAGGTCATCGAGCGCGCCATGCGCCTGCTCGATGCGCTGGCCGCGCAGCCCGAACCCGTCACGCTCAAGGAATTGTCCGCGACCACCGGCCTGCATGCCTCGACCGCGCACCGCATCCTGAACGACCTGGTCGTGGGACGCTATGTCGAACGTGTCGACAACGGCCTGTATCAGTTGGGCATGCGCCTGCTGGAGCTGGGCTCGCTGGTCAAGGGGCGGCTGAATGTGCGCGAGGCGGCCATTTCGGCGATGCGGTCGCTGCACAAGCTCACGGGTCAGACGATCAACCTGTCGGTGCAGCAGGGCGACGAAATCGTCTACATCGACCGCGCCTGGAGCGAGCGCTCGGGCATGCAAGTGGTGCGCGCCATCGGCGGCCGCGCGCCCCTGCACCTGACCTCCACCGGCAAGCTGTTCCTGTCCACCGGCGACGCCCGCCAGGTGCGCGCCTACGCCTTGCGCACCGGCCTGGCCGGCCATACGCGCAACAGCCTGACCGATCTCGACCGCCTCGAACGCGAGCTGGCGCTGGTGCGTCGCCATGGCTACGCCCGCGACAACGAGGAACTGGAGCTGGGCGTGCGCTGCATCGCGGCGGGCATTTTCGATGACACCGGCAAGCTGGTCGCCGGTCTGTCGATCTCGGCGCCCGCCGAACGCTTGCAGGACGACTGGATCAAGGCCCTGGTGGACACGGCCGCCAGCATTTCCGAGGCGCTGGGCTACGAGCCCTCGGTATCCAGCGGCTTCAACGGCCTGGGTATGGCGGCGGAAGCGATGCGCACCTGATCGCCTGCGTTGCCGCGGCCATGAAAAAGCCCCCCGGTTTCAGCAACCGAGGGGGCTTTTTCATGGCCGTGGCGAAACTATCCGCCAGGCGCGATGCACAGCGCAGGCCCCGCCCGGCGGGGCCCGCCCTGAATTACTGCTGTTCGACGCCGGCCTTCTTGAACAGCTCGGCCCACTGCGGGACCTGCTGCTTGACCTTGGCGTCCAGGGCCTGCGGGTTGGCGTCGGCGGTCAACACCGTGGCGCCCAGTTGCTTCATGCGTTCCTGGAACTTCGGATCCGCCAGGCCAGCCTGCAGGCTCTTGACCAGCTTGTCGACCACCGGCTTGGGCGTGCCCTTCGGCACCCACATCCCATGCCAGATACCCACTTCGAAACCCTTGAAGCCGGACTCGTCCATGGTCGGCAGCTTGGGCAGGGTGGGCACGCGCTGCAGGCTGGTGACGGCGTAGGCCTTGACCTTGCCGCTGTCGATCTGCTGCGTGGTGTTGGTGGTCTGGTCGCACAACAGGTCGACCTGCTTGCCCAGCAGGTCGTTCATGGCTGGCGCCGTGCCCTTGTAGGGGATGGTCAGCAGTTGCACGCCCAGGGCCTCGACCAGCATGGTGCCGCACAGGTGGCTGGCGGCGCCGATGCCGGCGTTGGCCAGCGAGACCTTGTCCTTGTTCTTTTTGACGTAGTCGGCCAGTTCCTGGATGTTGTTGGGCGGGAAGTCGGAGCGCGCGATGATGGTCATGGGCACGTCGACCACCAGGCCGATCGGCTCGAAGCTCTTGTAGGGGTCGTACCCCGGGTTCTTGTAGAGCGACGGCGCGGTCGAGAAGCCGGCGTGCATCAGCAGCACGGAATAGCCGTCCGGCTGCGACCGGGCCACCTGCGTGGTGCCGATCGTGCCGCCCGCGCCGCCCTTGTTTTCGACCACGACGGTCTGGCCCAGCGAATGCCGCATGGCTTCAGCCAGCGAACGCGCGACGTTGTCCGTCGGACCGCCGGCGGCGAAAGGCACCACCATGTTGATGGGGCGTTCCGGGAATTCCGCGTGGGCGGCGCCGGCCGCGAGCATGGCGCTGGCCGCGAGCAGGGCCGAAAGCGTGCGGGGGATGAGGGTCATGAAGTCTCCAATTGCAGGGTTTTGCTTGCTGCGATGTGTTTTTGACCGCTGACTTATCGTTTGTGTTTATCTGTCATCAGCGTGCAAGCAGTGTAGAAAAGAATTGATACGCCGTCATGTCCGGTATTTCCCGAATCATGGGAAATGCTTGCGTTGGATCAATCCTGCACCGGCGCCTGCACTGTTAATGTGCAAATAGTTGTTGCGTTGCACCAATATTGCTTGACAAGGTTTTTTAGGCCCGTAGAATATCAATTGTGCAGTGCATCAAACGGGCCGGCGGTAGCTTGTAGTACCAGTTTCCGCGCACGTTCCTTATTTCGTCGCAGACACCATCCTTACTCGCCGGACAGCCTCCGGCTACCCCTAAAAGGAGCAATTCTATGAGCGCTATCCCGCAACAAGTCCTGGACCGTCAAAAAGCCAGCATCAACACTTTCGTGGCCGCCCAGTCGGCCGTGTTCGCCGGCTTCGAAAAGCTGGTCGAGCTGAATCTGAAGGTCGTGCGCGCCACCCTGGACGAAGTCGCCCAGAAGTCGCAGCAAGCCGCTGAAGTGAAGGACCCGCAGGAAGCCGCGGCGTTCGCCTCCGGCCTGCTGCAGCCGGGCGCCGAAAAGGCCCTGGCCTACACCAAGCACGTGTATGACATCGTCGCTGGCGTGCAGGGCAATCTGGTCAAGCTGACCGAAGAACAGATCGCCGAAGGCCAGCAGCAACTGAGCGAAGCCGTCGAGCAGTTCTCCAAGAACGCGCCGACGGGTTCGGAAAGCGCGGTCGCCCTGATCAAGTCCTCGCTGGCCACCGCCAACAGCGCCTACGATTCCCTGACCAAGGCCGCCAAGCAGGCCGCCGAGGTCGCCGAGTCGAACCTGAATGCCGCCGCCAACGCAACCTTCAAGGCCGCGACGGATGCCGCCGACGCCGCCACCAAGGTTGCCAGCCGTAGCCGTCGCAGCGCCTGAGTATTTGGCGCGTGATGCTGCGCAAATCGCAGTAATGTAGTACTGTTGAGTGACAGAGCAGAGCTGGAATTAGGGCCACCCTTCGGGTGGCCTCTTTTTTTGCCCGTTTTCCGGGGCGCGCCGGCGTTCAGCGGGCGACGGCCCGCACGCACTCGCCCACCAGGGCCGGGCCGCGGTAGATCAGGCCGGTATATAGCTGCACCGCGTCGGCGCCAGCCTGCATTTTCTCCAGGGCCTGGCGGCCCGACAGCACACCGCCCACGCCGATGATCGCCAGGCTGTCGCCCAGGCGTTCCTTCAGCCTGCGGATCACCGCCAGCGACAGTTCATGCACCGGCGCCCCGGACAGGCCGCCCGCTTCCTCGGCGTGCGCCAGGCCGGTGACCGCGTCGCGGGATAGCGTGGTATTGGTGGCGATGACGCCGTCGATGCCATGGCGCGGCAGCGCGTCGGCGATGGCGTCGATCTGTTCGGTGGTGAGGTCGGGGGCGATCTTGACCGCCATCGGCACACGATGCTGGTGCTGGTCTTCCAGTGCGCGGCGCTTGTCCGCCAGTTGCGCCAGCAGGGCCGACAATTCGTCGCCGCCTTGCAGGGCGCGCAGATTCTTGGTGTTGGGCGATGAGATGTTCACCGTGACGTAGTCGGCGTGCGGGTACACGCCGGCCAGGCCGATCAGGTAGTCGTCGGCCGCGCGCTCGATCGGGGTGTCGGCATTCTTGCCGATGTTCAGGCCGAGGATGCCGCCCTGCTTGCGCCACTGGCTGCGCTGCACGTTGGCCAGGAACGCGTCCAGCCCCTGGTTGTTGAAGCCCAGGCGGTTGATCAGCGCGTTGGCGCGCGGCAGGCGGAACATGCGCGGCTTGGGGTTGCCCGGCTGTGCCCGGGGAGTTACCGTGCCGACCTCGACGAAACCGAACCCCAGATTGCCGAGCGCGTCGATATAGGCGCCGTTCTTGTCCAGTCCCGCCGCCAGTCCGATGGGGTTGGCCAGCCGCATGCCCATCAAGGTGCAGGGCGCCTTGGGCTGGGCGTGCAGCAGCTTGCGCGTGGCGCCGCAGTCATAGGCCCGCTGCAGTCCCGACAAGGTGACTTCGTGGGCGGTTTCCGCGTCCATGGCGAACAGCGCCGGGCGGGCCAGGGGATAGGCGTGGAAGAGGATCGACATGGAGCGGGATTGTAAAGCGTCTTTGGCCCGCCCTGCGGGCCAGGCTCGGTCGCGGATCAGGCCTGGGGACCGGACGCGGCGGGCGCGGGCGGCTCTCCCCAGGCGCCGTCGACCAGATACTGGGCGGGATGGAAGCTGGCCTTGTACGACATTTTCTGGCTGTCGGCGATCCAGTAGCCCAGGTAGAGCCACGGGAGATTGAGCGTGCGGCATTGCTCGATCTGCCAGAGGATGCTGTAGGTGCCCAGGCTGCCCGGCACGTCGGGGTCGTAGAAGGTGTAGACGGACGACAGGCCGTCGTCCAGCACGTCGATGATCGAGACCATCATCAGCACCCCCGCGGGATCGCGGAATTCGACAAGGCGGGTGTTGACGCGGCTGGTTAGCAGGAACTGCGCGTACTGCGTGCGGCTGTCCTCGTCCATGCCGCCGCCGGGATGGCGCCCCTGCTGGTAGCGGGTATAGAGCCGATAGTGTTCTGGCGACCAGGCCAATTCGGCCACGAACGACTGCAGGTTGCGATGGTCTCGCCACGCACGGCGCTGGCTGCGGTTGGGCGCGAAGCTGGCGGTGTCGACCCGCACCGGCACACAGGCGTGGCAGTTGTCGCAGTGCGGGCGGTAGGTGAACAGGCCGCTGCGTCGAAACCCTTGCTCGACCAACTGAGAGTAGGTGCCGGCGTTGATCAGGTGGCCGGGTGCGGCGACCTGCGACCGCGCCTGGCGTCCCGGCAGATAGCTGCAAGGGTAGGGAGCGGTCGCGTAGAACTGCAGCGTGGAGAAAGGTAATTCTTTGAGCTGGCTCATGTGGAATCCCGGCGTCCGGCGCCAAGTCCGTGACGGGGACCACTACATATTAACGCCTAACACGGCCGATGATGTGCGGGGAGGGCGGCGCGCGGCGCCACCCGGCGGGGAGGCCGTCAGGCCGGGGCGCCCGGCGCCAGGGGCAGCAGCCGCCCCCCGCTGTCCAGCCGTCCCGGACCCCAGGTCAGCGGCGGTTGCGCGGTGGCGGCGCGTATGTGCTCCAGGAAGCGCGAGCGCGGCACCGGCCGCGCGCCCAGGCTGGCGAGATGGCGGGTCTGCTGCTGGCAGTCGATCCATTGCACGCCCTGCGCGCTGACGTAGCGCACCAGGTAGGCCAGCGCGACCTTGGAGGCGTTGGGCACGCGCGTGAACATCGATTCACCGAAGAACATGCGGCCCAGGTTGATGCCGTACAGGCCGCCGGCCAGTTCGCCGTCGATCCAGGTTTCGATGCTGTGGACGTAACCTGCCCGGTGCCAGTCGAGGTAGGCCTGCCGCATGGCGGCGGTGATCCAGGTGCCGGGCTGGCCATCGCGCGGCGCGGCGCAGTGCGCCATCACCGTGGCGAATGCCGTATCGACCCGCACCTCGATGCGCGGCGCGGCCTCCTGCTCTTGGCTGGCGATCTGGCGCAGCAGCTTGCGCAGCGAGTGCGAGGGCGCGAAGTCGCGACAGGCCAGCACCATGCGCGGATCCGGGCTCCACCACAGGATCGGCTCGCCCTCGGAATACCAGGGAAAGATACCGTTCGAATAGGCCTGGATCAGGCGCGGCGTGGACAGGTCGGCACCGGCCGCCAGCAGGCCGTCCGGATCCGTCAGGGCGAATTCAGCCGGTGGAAACGGCGTGTCCGCGGCAAGCCAGGGCAGCTTCAACGGTGCGATTCTAGGGTGTAGTGGTGAGGGCCGAACGTGCCGCGCCTGCGGTCCTCGAAATAGCGTTGCAACGTGGTCGCCACGGTGCGGAACGCCAGGTCGTCCCAGGGAATGTCGGCCTCGTCGTAGAAGCGGGCTTCCAGGCTTTCCGGGCCGGGATCCAGCTCGGGGCCCAGCACCTCGGCCAGATAGAAGACATGCACCTGCTCGATCTGCGGCACGTCGATGATGGTGTAGATATCGCCCAGCCGGATGCGTGCGCCGGATTCTTCCAGCGTTTCGCGGCCGGCGCCTTGCGCGGTGCTCTCGCCCAGTTCCATGAAGCCGGCCGGCAGCGTCCAGGTGTTGTAGCGTGGCTCGATGGCGCGCCGGCACAGCAGCACGCGGTTGTCCAGAACCGGCACCGTGCCCACCACTAGCCGCGGATTCTGGTAGTGGATCGCGCCGCAGTGGTCGCAGATGTCCCGTTCGCGGTTGTCGCCCTCGGGCACCCGGCGGTTCACGGGCGAGCCGCATTGGCTGCAGAAATTCGCACGGCGCGGCGCGGGGAAGTATTCGAGGGGCGATTTGGCGGTCATGGCTACGATTCTAACGGCTGTGGCGCCGGCTGGCGCGCCGCGCGGGCGCCATCGGCGCGCGGGTGCCGAAGCGTTCTTCCAGGTGTTCGACGAAGGAACGCACCTTGGGCGAGAGGAAGCGCCGGTGCGGATAGGCGGCGTACATGGAAATCGGGGTGTGGGCGTAGTCCTGTAGCAGCGCGGTCAGGCGGCCGGCGCGCACGTCCTCGCCCACCAGGAATTCCGGCTGCAGGATCACGCCGTGCCCGGCCAGCGCCGCGGTGCGGAGCACGTCGCCATTGTTGGCGCGCAGGGCGGCGTTGATCCGCACCAGGTGGGTGACCCCGTCCTTCTCGAAATGCCATTCGTTGCCGGTGCTGGCGTAGGCGTAATGCAGGCAGCGGTGCTGTTTCAGGTCGTCCGGTGTCTGTGGCACGCCATGGCGTTCCAGGTAGGCGGGCGCGGCGCACACCAGCAACTGCTGCGGCGCCAGCGGTCGCGCCACCAGCGACGAATCCTGCAGCGGGCCGATACGCACCGCGACGTCATACCCATCCTCTACCAGGTCGACGACGCGGTCGTTCAGGTCCAGGTCGATGATGACGTCGGGATAGCGCAGCAGGTATTCGGCGATGGCCGGTCCCAGGTGCAGGATGCCGAACGAGACCGGCGCGCTGACGCGCAGGCGTCCGCTGGGCGCCTGGCCCTCGGCCTGCAGCGACAGCTCGAGGTCGGCCACTTCCGCCAGGATCGGCCGCACCCGCTCGTAGAAGGCGCGGCCGGCGTCGGTCATGCTGAGCTTGCGGGTGGTGCGGTTCAGCAGCCGCACGCCGTATTTTTCTTCGAGGTATGCGATCTGGCGCGTGACCACGGAGCGCGCCTGCCCCATCTTGTCCGCGGCGGCCGCGAACGAGCCCAGTTCCACGACTCGGGCAAAGGTCTGCATGGCAGTGTGGGTGTCCATGATTGTTACCTAATGGGGAACAATAAGTTGCGATTTTGCATGTTTATCTTTGTTTTTGGAATCGCAAGAATAGCGGCCATGAAGAATCTTCCCGTTCTGGGCGATTCGCTCACGGAGAATGAAATGATCGATACCCGTACCGCGCCTTATGCCGCGCTCCTGCTCCGCATCGCGCTGGGCGTGATGTTCCTGGCCCATGGCCTGACCAAGCTGCTGGTGTTCACCCTGCCGGGCACCGCGCAGTTCTTCGCCAAGATCGGCTTTGCCGGCTGGCTGGCGTATCCGGTGACCTTCTTCGAGATCGGCGCCGGCGCGCTGCTGATCCTGGGCGTGTGGCCGCGCTGGATCGCCGTGATCGCGGCGGTGCAGTTGTTCGTCGCTTCCACCGTGCACTTCGGCAACGGCTGGGGCTTCAGCAACCCCAACGGCGGTTGGGAATATCCGGTGTTCCTGTCGGTGGCCGCGGCGGTCCTGGCGCTGCTGGGTGACGGCAAGTTCGCGCTGCTCAAGAGCGGTCGCGGCTGACCGGGTCGCGCACCAAACTGTCAACTGGATTGGGCATCGCCCGCCAGGCGGCCGGCACCTAGAATGGGCCGGCCGCCTTGGCTTTTCTGGAGATTCCATGTCGTTCATCACGCGTGTCTTCGGCGCAGTCCTGTTTGCCGCCGCCCTGTCGCCCGCCGTCCAGGCCTCGACCGAACAAGAGGCCGCCAACAAGGCGGCCGTGTTGGCCTTCTATGAGAAGGGCCTGAACCAGAAAGACGCGGACGCCGCCGTGAAGTATCTGGGCGACCGCTACATCCAGCACAATCCCAACGCGGCCGACGGGCCCGACGGGTTCCGCAAGTTCATCGCCTTCCTGCGCGACAAATATCCGCAATCGAAAAGCGAGATCAAGCGCGTCTTCACCGACGGCGATTATGTGATCCTGCATGTGCACGCGGTGCGCGAACCGGGCACGCGCGGCAACGCCATCATCGACATCTTCCGATTGGAGCGCGGCAAGATCGTCGAACACTGGGACGCGGTGCAGCCAATTCCCGAACAGTCCGCCAACAGCAACGGCATGTTCTGAGGCGTGAGGCTTGCCGCTGGCGCGCCGTCTTGCGCGAACGCGCCGGATCAGGCGGTTGGATTGGCCTGGAAACCCAGGACGTCCGGCACTTGGGCGTGTTCGATCAGGCGCAGTGGCGCCGGGCCGTAGATACCCGGCAGCGCGATCCGCAGTGCTCGCTCAGGGGCCAGGCGATCGATGGCGTCCAGCAGGGCGGCGCCGTCTTCCGTGACGAGTCGCTCCATCAGGGGCGGCAGGTCGCGGTCCAGCACCACGCCGGGGCCCTGCGGCGCCATGGCGTACAACTGGCCGGCGTCATCCAGCCACCAGCCGCTTACCGCGCTCACCGCCTGGCCGGTGTGCGTGAGCAGGGCGCGGCCGGCGTCATCGAGACGCAGCACGTATGGCGCGGCATCGAGCCGCAGGAAGACGCGCTGAGGGCCGTTCTGGAAAAACCAGCGGCCTGCGTCGTCGCGTTCGTAATTGCGGTCGATGAAACCCTGGATCTGGGCATTGGTGATGGACTCGCCGGGCCCGCCCGCGGCGGCCTGCCCTTGCGGATGCAGACGCCAGCGGCCGCGCGGATCCAGCGACAGCCAGCCGAACACCGCAGGCACGTCGGGCCAGCGGGCGATGGCGTCTTTCACCGAGGCATCCATGGTCAGGGGCGGATGATGATGGGGGGCGGGTTGATGATGATGGCGGGCGCGGGCATGGCCGGCACCAGCACGGGCTGGGGGGCGTAGCCGTAGCGGTAGTCGTCGCGGCACTTGCGCTTTTCGCGGTAGTCGCCGTTGCGTTTCCACTTGCGCTCGACTTCACAGGCGCCGTCCCAATACTTCTCTTTATACTCGCCGCGGCCATGACCATGGCCATGGCGATGGTGGTGGCGGTCGGAGTCCGCCTCCGCGGCCAGCGGCGCCAACGTCATCAGCGTGGCCGCGGACAACGCCAGCAGGGTGGAGGAAGCGCGCCGCGAGGTTTGATTGTTGTACATGGGATCGTCGTCAAATGAAAACGGCGTCACCTTAGCAATCAAACGATTGACTGGGCGTAGGGATGGGTAACGAGATGCTGGGGAGGAAATACTGGAGGCGCAAGCCGGAATCGAACCGACGTACACGGATTTGCAATCCGCTGCATAACCACTCTGCCATTGCGCCAGTACTGCAAGAAAAAAGGAAGCTCGGTATAGGCCGGTGCTTCCTTTTTGTATTTGGAGCGGGAGACGAGTCTCGAACTCGCGACCTCAACCTTGGCAAGGTTGCGCTCTACCAACTGAGCTACTCCCGCGTGGGCACTGCGTTTGATGAACCTGTTTTGTCGGTCTCTTTTGAAAGAGGCCGTGTCCACCAAAGACAGCGATTATACACAGTTTTTAGGACTTGTGCGGGTCTGTCCGGGCGTCCGAGAAAAAAAGTTGCCAGATGGTGTCGAGCGCGGCACCTTGCGGGCGGCGCGGCAGCATCGTGCACTCGGGCTGGATGCGGGGCAATGACGATGCGGGCATCGAAGCGCACATCACGGCAATGTCGGGGGAGGCGACAGGAATCTGTCGAGAAGGCAAGCGGCGCCGATCAAGCCGATGGCGATCCGTTTTGGTCGGGAGATCCGGCGGTTGTTCCAACAATGCGGCGACGTTCGTGAAACGGCGCATCTGCTGGAGCGGGAGACGAGTCTCGAACTCGCGACCTCAACCTTGGCAAGGTTGCGCTCTACCAACTGAGCTACTCCCGCGCGGATACTGCTGTACTGCGAAGAGGCGAGAGTATACCGTAATTTGCGGCCAGGGCAAGCGGACGCGGCGCGAGGGAGCGCATGGCATGCGGCATCATGGCCCAGACCCTATGGCGATTCTTGGCGCTTTTGCGCCGCGGTTGCAGGCGGCACTATGTGGGTGTGCGGCGATGTCGTCCGCAATTCCCTCTACAAGGTGTCCGTGACATGACCCAGCGTCTGAATTACTTCCAGGTTTCCGCCGAACTCTCCAAGCATTACCTCGACTTCAGCGCCGCGCTGAAGAAGAAGGCCGTCATCCGGGAATTCAATGATCTCGTGACGATCCGCGCCTCGCAGCTCAACGGCTGCGGCTTCTGCCTGGACATGCACATCAAGCAGGCCAAGATCGGCGGCGAGCGCGAGCTGCGCTTGCACCACATCGCCATTTGGCGTGAATCCACGCTGTTCAGTCCGCGCGAGCGCGCCGCGCTGGAATGGACCGAGGCGTTGACCGCGCTGCACCCGCACGGCGTGTCCGATGCGGTGTACGAGCAGGTCCGCGGCCAGTTGTCCGAAGAGGAAATCTCGGACCTCACCTTCCTGGTGGTGGGCATCAATGGCTGGAATCGTCTGAACGTCGCCTTCCGCACCGAACCGGGTTCCGCCGACGCGGCTTTCGGTCTGGATAAGGCTGGGTTGAGGTAAGCCGGATTGAAGGGGGCGGCGGCGCCTTGTCCGCGGGCGGTTGCGCGCGTGCCGTCGCTACATCAGTTCCAGGATGCGGCGGCCGAGTTGCTCGGCGCGCTCCTGGGACTCGATGTTGGTGAAGCTCATCAGCAGGCCGGCGCCGCACGGCGCGCGGGTCGTCCAGCGCGACAGGGCGTGCGCGTAGATGCCGTGCTCGACCATGCGCTGCGCCAGTGGGCGGTCCGTCTGGTGGCCCTGCATCCGCACCAGCAGGTGCATGCCGCCCGGTTGCGGATTGATCGGCATGGCGGGGCCGAAGACCTTGGCCAGCCCCGCGGCGGTGGCGTTGCGGCGCTCTGAATAGAGCCGCCGCATGCGCTGGATGTGGCGCGCGAAATGACCCTCCAGCATGAAGGCGCTGACCAGCGCCTGGGTCAGGCCCGGAATGCCGTTGCCGAGCACCCGGTTCACGTCCTCGAAGCGCCGCACCTGGGCCTCGGGCACCACCAGATAGGCGAGGCGGATGCCGGGAAACATGACCTTGCTGAACGTCCCGGCATAGAGCACGCGCCCATGGCGGTCCAGGCTCTTGAGCGCCGGCAGCGGCCGACTGACGTAGCGGTACTCGCCGTCGTAGTCGTCTTCCACGATCCAGCGCTGATTGCGCTCGGCCCATTCCAGCAGCGCCTGGCGGCGCGTCAATGACAGCGTCACGCTCAGCGGGCTCTGGTGGGCGGGCGTGACGATCGCGGCGCTCGCCTCTGGCGCCTGCGCAATGCCTTGCGACACCACGATGCCTTCGGCATCGACTTCCACCGGCGCCAGCGCCAGGCCCGAGTGCTTCAACAGTTCGCGCGTCGGCGGGTAACCAGGGTCTTCCACCCAGACCTCGTCGCCGGGCTGCAGCAGCGCCTGGATCACCAGGTTAAGGCTCTCGCGATAGCCGGACGTGATGAACACCTGTGCCGGCGAGCAGTGGATACCGCGCGCGACCTGCAGGTGCGCGGCAATCGCGGTGCGCAGCGCGGGCAGGCCATCGGCCGGCGGGTAGGACAGGTCGGCCGCCTGCGTGGCGCGCAGGTGACGGGCGCCGAGCCGCGCCCAGATCTTGCGCGGAAAGGCGTCCAGCGCCGGCAGGCCCATCTGGAACGGCAACAGCGTCGGCGGCTGGCGCCAGGTGTCGGGGTCCGCCTTGTCGGGTGGCGGCAGCGGCCGGGGCGCGGCCTGCGCCTGCAGGCCGGGGGTGACCACGGTGCCGGCCTGGCCGCGCGGCTGCACATAACCTTCCGCGTGCAGCAGCGAATAGGCCATCTCGATGGTGCCGCGCGCCACGCCCAGGTCCTTGGCCAGTGCGCGCGCGGACGGAATGCGGTCGCCCGGCTTGAGGGTGCCCTGGGCAATCGCGCCGCGAAAGCGCTCGTAGACCTGCCGGTACAGCGGTTCGTCGCCGGAAGCGGCGGGCGGCAGGCTGGCAAGGGAAGCGGGCGTCATGGCCTAGTTGAAAGGTCAATTTATGGTTCTTCAAATTATGGCATGGCTTCCCTAGCATCATGGTTGTGCCTGCCCTGGCGGCGGGTGGTTTCTTTCAAGACAGGATCCTCATGAGTCAACCGGACATCCGCTCTATCGAATCAGCCGAGGCGCTGCGCGCCTGTTTTCCAGTCATGCGCGAATTGCGCCCGCACCTGGCCGACGAGCGTGATTTCGCCGAACGCGTCGCGCGCATGCGCGACGAGCGCTACGCCTTGCTGGCGGTGTGGGAAGGCGACGCGCCCGTGGCGCTGGCCGGTTACCGTTTCCAGGAAAACCTGATCTACGGCCGCTTCCTCTATGTCGACGACCTGGTCGTCACCGAGCACAGTCGCGGCGGGCGCCATGGCGCCGCCCTGCTGCAGGCGCTCGAGCGCATGGCGCGCGAGGCTGGCTGCGCCAAGCTGGTGCTGGACACCGGGCTGGCCAACGCGCTGGCACAGCGCTTCTACTTCCGTCAGGGGTTGCTGACCGGCGCGATGCGTTTCAGCAAGGTGCTGGGGGAGCAAGCGGCATGAGCGTCCTGCGTTTGACGTGCAGCCCGCGCGGCGCGGAATCGGAAAGCCACCGGCTGTCGCAGTTCATCGTCGACGGCCTGGCGCGGGCCGATGCCGCGCGTGGCCGCGACCTTGTCGAGATCGACGCCAACCGGCTGCCGCATGTGGATGCCGAATACGCGTGGGCGCTGGGATCGCCCTCCGACCCGGACGGCGATCCCGCCGGATCGTTGCATCAGTCCGACCAACTGATCCAGTCCCTGGTCGATGCCGACTACGTCGTCATCGCCACGCCGATGCACAACTACACCGTGCCGTCGGCGTTGAAGGCGTGGATCGATCACGTGGTGCGTGTGCGCAGCACGTTCAGCGTGACGCGCGAAGGCAAGGTCGGCGTGCTGGCCGACAAGCCGGTGTTCGTGGCGGTGGCGTCGGGCGGCCTGTTTTCCGGGGGCGAGGCGCGCCAGCCGGATTTCCTGACGCCCTACCTGAAGGCGGCGCTGGCCACCATCGGCCTGAAGCGCCTGACGTTCTTTTCGGTGGAGGGCACCGCGATGGGCGGGCAGGCGCTGGAGGCGGCCCGGCTGCGGACCCAGGCGGAGATCGCGGCGTACTTCGCGGATGCGGCTGACGCCCTGGCCGCGGTTGCCGTCCAGGCGCCGCGCGGGGACTCCCTTTCCGGCACAGATAGGCCCTAGGCGTCCAACCACACGTCTTCGTAGCCCTGGTCGTCGATGATGAACTTCGCGCCTGGCGGCAGGCGCAGGTAATCGACGACCCGCGGCAGCAGCGTCGCCAGGTGCGCGGTGTGAAGGGGCTGGTAGAAGTCGTCGGCGTCCGAGTATTCGCCGGCGTGGATGAACCAACTGACGGTGCCGTCGCGCGGCAACGCGATGCGCGTGCCGTAAATCGGCATGGCGCCAAGGGTATGCAGGGCGACCGCGACCATCTCTTCCGGCGCCATGCCCTGCATGCCGTATCGGGCGCAGATCTCGTCCTGTGCCGCCGTTCGCGGGGGTGTCGTCATGGGTGTCGTCATGCAGGCCATTTCCGGTTGTTCTCGCGAATGTGTGATTGTCGCCGCGGAAATGAAAAAAGGGCCCGCAGGCCCTTTCTTGCAACATGCGCAGTGTGAAGACACTGTCCATAAAATCTGGAGCGGGAGACGAGTCTCGAACTCGCGACCTCAACCTTGGCAAGGTTGCGCTCTACCAACTGAGCTACTCCCGCATGGGTCCGCAATCTCTGGCTTGGTGAAAATTCCACGCAGTGCCAGTGCAAACCATTTCTTATTGCCAACCACTTTCGTGGTTGCCTGATCAACTTGGTTATCGATCAGAAGGCGCGCATTCTACATGATTTTTTTCGATCGTGCTTGCCGCTGGCAGATTGCCGTGGCAGGCGGATCGCGCTGAACTTCGCGTGGCCAAGGCTGCAACTGAGTGCTGTCTGGCTGCCAAGCTCAATCAAGTAATATGAGCGAAGACAGAAAATATAGCATACCCGGTAGTATCCATGTCAAATTCCTCTGCCACCGCGGCTGTCCTCACTCCCGAGGCGCGGGACCTTTCCGCCTTGAACACCCTGGGCCTGGCGTCCACGGCCCCGGCCTGCGTCACGCTCGACGATGTGGCGCAACTGCCGGCCCTGTCGGCCCTGGCCGCGCGGCACGACCGGCTGCTGGTGCTGGGCGGTGGCAGCAATGTGGTGCTGCCCGAGGCCGTGCCGGGCCTGGTGGCGCGCGTGGCGCTGCGGGGCGTGCGCCTGCTGCGGGCCGAGCCTGATGCTTGGCTGGTGGAGGCGGCAGGCGGCGAGACCTGGCACGACTTCGTCGCCGAGTGCGTGAGGCAGGGCTGGGACGGCCTGGAAAACCTGGCGTTGATCCCCGGCACGGTCGGCGCGGCGCCGGTGCAGAACATCGGCGCCTACGGGGTCGAGCTGGCCGACCGCTTCGACAGCCTGACGGCCTGGGACGTGCAGGCGGGCCGGTATGTCGACCTGAGCGCGGCCGATTGCCGCTTCGCCTACCGCGACAGCATTTTCAAGCACCAGCCGCCCGGAAGTTGGGTGATCGTGGCGGTGCGCTTGCGCTTGCCGCGGCCCTGGCGGCCGGTGTTGTCGTACCCGGACCTGCAGCGTCATCCCGGCCTTATGGAAGAGCCGTCGGCGCGCGCCATCTTCGAGGCGGTCTGCGCGATCCGGCGTGCCAAGCTGCCGGACCCGGCGGTCACCGGCAACGCCGGCAGTTTTTTCAAGAATCCCATCGTGTCCGCGGCGCAGCGCGAAGCGCTCGTCTCCCGTTATCCCGGCCTGGTGTCGTATGCGCAGCCGAACGGCAGCTACAAGCTGGCGGCCGGCTGGCTGATCGACCAGTGCGGCTGGAAGGGGCGCAGCCTGGGCGCGGCCGGGGTGCATGACCGGCAGGCGCTGGTGCTGGTGAATCGCGGGGGCGCCACCGCCGCCGACATCCTGGCGCTGGCGCGCGCGATCCAGGATGCGGTCGCCGAGCGCTACGGCGTGGCGCTGGAGCCGGAGCCCGTGGTGGTGTGACCTGGTGCTGCATGAAAAAAGGACCCTCGCGGGTCCTTTTTTTCTGGGCGCTAAAGGATCAGAGTCCCAGCACCGCCTGCATGTCGTACAGGCCGTTGTGCTTGCCTTCCAGGAAGCGGGCGGCGCGCAACGCGCCTTCGGCATAGGTGGCGCGGCTGGCCGAGCGGTGGGTGATCTCGATGCGTTCGCCGATGCCGCAGAACGACACCGTGTGATCGCCGACGATATCGCCGCCGCGCAGTACCGAGAAGCCGATGGTGCCCGGCTTGCGCACGCCGGTGTCGCCGTGGCGGCTCCAGGTGGCCACGTCGGGCAGGGCCACGTCCCAAGCCGAGGCGATGGTCTCGCCCATCTTGAGCGCGGTGCCCGAGGGGGCGTCGACCTTGTTGCGGTGGTGGGCCTCGAAGACCTCGACGTCATAGCCCGAATTGAGGATGCGGGCGGCCATGTCCAGCAGCTTGAGCGTGGCGTTCACGCCCACGCTCATGTTGGGCGCGAACACGATGGCGGTTTTCTGCGCGGCCACTTCGATGGCGGCGCGGCCATTGTCGTCGAAGCCGGTGGTGCCGATGACGGCCTTCACGCCCAGCCTGGCGCAGACCTGCAGGTGCTCCAGCGTGCCTTCGGGGCGGGTGAAGTCGATCAGGCAGTCGGCGTTGGCCAGCGCGCCCAGGTCGTCGGTGATGGCGACGCCGGTCTGCTGGCCGAGCGGGGCGCCCGCGTCCTGGCCCAGCGAGGGCGAGCCCTTGCGGTCGAGCGCGACCGCCAGTTGCAGGCCGTCGGCCTTCAGGACGGCGTCGATCAGCATCTGGCCCATACGGCCGCTGGCGCCGGCGATAGCAATACGCATAAAGAAAATCCTTGGGTTAGCGCAGCGGCTCGGGCGCGTTGCCGGGCTGGCCGGGGTATTGGTTCATCGGGCTGGTGGGGGCGGCGGCGTCGCGTTTCTTCTGCTCTTCTTCCTGCTTGAGCCGGGCCTCGTCTTCGCTCAGGCGCTTGTCGGCCTTTTCATCGGCGGCCGCGCTGGGCGTGTTGATCTGGTAGGGCTGCAGGTCGGGCTGCTTGTCGCCTTCCCAGCGGGTCAGCCGGTCGTTCTCGAACCAGACCGTGAACTTGCGTTCCTGGGCCTCACCGTAGCCGGGCTTGTAATAGTAGGGGTAGTCCCAGCGGTTGGCGTGCAGCACGCTGGTCAGGGTGGGGCTGCCCAGCGCGAAGCGGACCTGTTCGCGCGTCATGCCCGGCTGCAGCAGCGCCACCTGCTCCTGGGTGATCCAGTTGCCTTGCTGGACACCGGCCTTGTAGGGGAAGCCCCACTTGTCCCCCGTGCAGCCGGCAAGGGCGACGGCCAGGGCGGCGATGGCCAATCCGGTCTTGAGCGAGCGGGAAGGAATTCGTGCAATCATGGACACTACGCGCCCCTATTATTTGGAAGCAGACAAAACCGTTATCATAAAGGTTTCATAAGGATAGTTCTGCGGGGCGGCAGGAATTCTGGGGAGCCGGCTCGCGGTTACCGAGTATCCTTGCCCATGCCAACGCGGACGGAGAGCGATTACACCATGAGCGACCAAAGCGAACTGAAAAACATGGGTTTGAAGGCGACTTTCCCGCGCCTGAAAATTCTTGATATCTTCCGTAAGTCGGACCAGCGCCACCTCAGCGCCGAGGACGTCTACCGTGCCCTGATCGGCGAAAACGTCGAAATCGGCCTGGCCACCGTCTATCGCGTGCTGACCCAGTTCGAACAGGCCGGCATCCTTGCCCGCAGCCAGTTCGACAGCGGCAAGGCCGTGTTCGAGCTCAATGACGGCGACCACCACGATCACCTGATCTGCACCAACTGCGGCAAGGTGGTTGAATTCTCGGACCCGGACATCGAAAAGCGCCAGCAGAAGATCGCCAAGGACAACGGTTTCGCGCTGGAAAGCCACGCCATGGTGCTGTACGGCATCTGCGGTAGCTGCCTGAAAGGCCGCTGAGCTTTCTTCGCCTCGGACCTGCCCACGGCCGCGCTCGCCGTGGGTAGTTGAAAGCAAAAGCCCCTTCTATAGGAAGGGGCTTTTTTTATTCTCGGACTGAATCCGGCTGCGGACCATCGCGATACGGCTGTCGGCACAAAGGCAGCCGGCGCCCGGTTTTTCTGGAGGCGCACGCGCCCCGGATGTGCTTGCGCCGCATCAGGCCCGCGAGGAGCGGGTTGCCTGGCCCCTGCAGGCTCAGGCCGGCGCGCGGCCGACGCCGGCCAGCATTTCGCGGGCGTGTTCGCGGGTGGTCGCGGTGAGCTTGATCCCGCCCAGCATGCGGGCGATTTCCTCGACCCGGGCGCCGTCGTCCAGTTCCTCGATGCGCGACCGGGTGGTGCCGCGCGATTCGGTCTTGCTGACCAGGAACTGGTTGTTGCCGCAGGCCGCTACCTGCGGTAGATGGGTGACGCACAGCACCTGGTGGCGCTCGCCCAGTTCGCGCAGCAGTTTGCCGACGGCTTCGGCCACCGCGCCGCCGACCCCGCTGTCGACTTCGTCGAAGATCAGCGTCGGCACGCGCGCGGCGCGGCTGGCGATGACCGACAGCGCCAGCGAGATACGCGACAGTTCTCCGCCGGAAGCGATCTTGGCCAGTGGCCGCGGCGTGGTGCCGGCGTGGCCGGCCACCAGGAATTCGACCTGCTCGTTACCGTGCGCCGACGGCGCGGCCGCTGCCAGCGTGGGCTCGAACTTGCCGCCTTGCATGGCCAGCGTCTGCATGGCCTGGGTGACCTGTTTGCCGAGGTCCTTGGCGACCTTGCGGCGCGCCGCCGTGAGCTTGGCGGCGGCGGCGTCGTACTGCGCCTGCGCCACCTGCGCCTGGGCGCGCAGCGCGTCGATGTCGGCGGCGGCCTGCAGGGCCGAGAGTTCGGCGTGCAAGCTGTCGCGCAGCGCGCACAGCCCGTCGGGTTCGGTGCGGAACTTGCGCGCCGTCTCGAATACCGCGCTCAGGCGCGCCTCGACGTCGGCCAGCCGGCGCGGATCGAGATCGACGCGGCTGACGTAGTTGTTCAGGTCGGACACCGCTTCGCTGATGGCAATGCGGGCCGATTCGAGTTCGTCGTAGATGCCCTGCAGGCCGGTGTCGTGCCGCAGCATCTGCTGGATGCGGTGGTTGGCCGCAGTCAGCCGATGGTGGGCCGAGTCGCCTTCGCCATCGAGGGCGTCGAGGATCTGGGTGGCGCCGTCCAGCAGCGACTGTGAATGCGACAGGCGGGTGTGCTCGGATTGCAGCGATTCCCATTCGTCCGGGGCGAGCCCGAGGCGATCGAGTTCGTCGACCTGCCATTGCAGCCGCTCGCGTTCGGCGGCCAGGCCCGCCGCGTCCTTTTCGGCCAATTCCAACTGGCGCGCCAGCGCGCGCCATTGCTTCCAGGCCTGGCCCACCGCCTGGCGCAGGTCGCCGTGGCCGCCATGCGCATCCAGCAGGTCGCGCTGAGCCTCCGCACGCATCAGGCTCTGGTGCGCATGCTGGCCGTGGATGTCGACCAGGCTGTCGCCCAGTTCGCGCAATTGCGCGACCGTGGCCGGGGTGCCGTTGATGTAGGCGCGGCTGCGGCCCTGGGCGTCGATCACGCGGCGCAGGGCCAGTTCATCGTCGGCATCGATCTCGCGTTCGGCAAGCCAGGCGCGCAGCGCCGGCGGCGTGTCGAAGACGGCGGTGATGTCGGCGCGCGCGGCGCCTTCGCGCAGCACGCTGACGTCGCCGCGCTCGCCCAGCGCCAGCGCCAGCGCGTCGATGAGGATGGATTTTCCTGCCCCGGTCTCGCCGGAGAAGACGGTGAAGCCGGGACCGAAATGGATCTCGGTCTGCTCGACGATGACGAAGTCGCGGATGTGCAGGGTGCGCAGCATGTCGGGGCGCTTACTACTCTACGTTGTCGGTGGCCTGCGGCATCAGGTTCCAGTGCAGCTTGCGGCGCAGGGTGGAAAAGAAGCTGTAGCCTTCCGGATGCACGAAGCGGATGGTATAGGGCGCGCGCTGCACGACGATGCGGTCGCCGGGCTGCAGGTCGGACCAGGTCTGCATGTCGAAATGCACGCTGGCGCCGACCTCGACCCGGCCCATGGCGGTGAGCGTCATGTTCAGCACGCCGGTGTCCGGAATGACGATGGGGCGGTTGGACAGGGTCTGCGGCGCCACCGGCACCAGCACCATGGCGTTCATGCCGGGGTGCAGGATCGGGCCATTGGCCGACAGCGCGTAGGCGGTCGAGCCGGTGGGGGTGGCGATGATCAGGCCGTCGGCGCGCTGGGTGTACATGAAGGCGCCGTCCAGTTCGACGCGCACTTCGATCATGCCGCCGCGTCCGGCGCGGTTCAGCACCACGTCGTTCAGCGCCGAGGCCGCGTACATCTGCTGGTCGCCGCGCCAGGCGCTGCCTTCGAGCAGCATGCGTTCCTCGATCTGGAAGTTGCCTTCCAGCACGCGCGTCAGGGCGCCATGCGCGTCCTGCACCGGGATGTCGGTGATGAAGCCCAGATGGCCATGGTTGATGCCGACCACCGGCACGCCGTACGGGGCGAGATGGCGCGCGGCGCCCAGCACCGTGCCGTCGCCGCCCATGACCACCGCGAGCGAGGCGTCCTGGCCGATCTGCGCGTAGGTGGCGACGGGATATTCCGTCAGGCCGGTGTTGCGAGCCGTGTCGGCATCGACGAGCACCTGCCGCCCGGCCTGCGTGAGCGCGTGCGCGAGCGCCCTTAGCGGAGTGGCCAGGCCGGCGTCCTGGTATCTGCCGATCAGCGCGACGGTAGGAAAGTGCATGGTGGCAAGGCGAATCAGAAAAAGCGAAATCGGTCCGGAATCGGGCCTGTTAGCCGATTATATGGGGCCGCATATTGGCTTGCGGGACAAAAATCGCCTTAATTGGAAAAGATTCCCTAAAATAGCCGCTATGGATGACCGCGCACGCGCATTACTGAAAGCGTTGATCGAACGCTATATCGCCGATGGGCAACCAGTCGGCTCGCGGACGCTATCGAAGGTTTTCGATCTGTCGCCCGCCACCATCCGCAACGTCATGGCGGACCTGGAAGAGCTGGGCCTGATCCACAGTCCGCACACCTCCGCGGGGCGCATTCCCACGCCCCGCGGCTACCGCATGTTCGTCGATTCGCTGCTGGCGGTGCAGTCCTACCAGCTCGAACCGCACAACATGGGCGAGATGCTGGCCGCGGCCGAGCCCACCCGCGCGGTCAATGCCGCCGCGGCGCTGCTTTCCAACCTGACCCAGTTCGCCGGCGTGGTGCTGACTCCCAAGCGCGCCCAGGTGTTCCGCCAGATCGAATTCATCCGCCTGTCGGACAAGCGGGTGCTGCTGATCATCGTCACGCCAGACGGCGACGTGCAGAACCGCATCCTGTTCGTGCAGCGCGACTACGCCGAGGCCGAATTGCTGGAGGCCGGCAATTTCTTCAACGTCCACTTCGCCGGCAAGTCCTTCGACGCGGTGCGGCGCACCCTGTCCACCGAACTGGCGCAGTTGCGCGAAGACATCTCGCGGCTGATGCAGGCGGCGGTCGAGGCCAGTGCCGAGGCCGCCGAGGACGGCGATGCCGTGGTCATCTCCGGCGAGCGCAAGCTGCTGGACGTCACCGACATCGCTTCCGACATGGACCGGCTGCGCAAGATGTTCTCGCTGTTCGAGAAGAAGACCGACCTGCTGCAACTGCTCGACGTGTCCAGCCGCGCGCAGGGCGTGCAGATCTACATCGGCGGCGATTCCCAGTTGGTGCCGATGGAAGAAGTCTCGGTCATCACCGCGCCCTACGGCGTGGACGGCAAGGTGGTCGGCACGCTCGGCGTGATCGGCCCGACCCGCATGGCCTACGAACGGGTGATTCCCATCGTGGACATCACGGCGCGTCTGCTGTCCAACGCCCTTAGCCACAACCAGTAGTTCCATTCGAACCGACATCCTCCTCGCGGAGGAAGGGGAGTTTTTGTGTTTCTTCGCCTGTTCAAGTATCTCTGGCCTGAACGCTACCTGCCCGAAGCCGAGCAGGACGACCCTTTCAATGAAGACCCGCCGCCGCGCGCGCCGGGCAAGGTCGGCGTGCTGCTGGTGAACCTGGGCACGCCCGACACACCGGGCAGGAAGGACATCCGCAAGTACCTGGGCGAGTTCCTGTTGGACCCGCGTGTGATCGAGATTCCGCGCTATCTGTGGAAGCCGATCCTGCACGGCCTGGTGCTGACGCTGCGTCCCAAGAAACTGGAGCCGCGTTACGCCGGCATCTGGCTCAAGGACGGCTCGCCGCTGATGGTCTACAGCCGCCGCCAGGCCGAAGGCGTGCAGGCCGCGTTGACCGCGGCCGGGGTCGAGGCGGTGGTGGAGCTGGGCATGCGCTACGGCAACCCGTCGATTCCCGACGCCATCTCGCGCCTGCGGGCGCAGGGCTGCGAACGCATCCTGACCGTGCCGCTTTATCCCCAATACGCCGCCAGCACCACCGCCACGGTGGTCGATGCCGTCACGCGACATGCCGGCCGGCTGCGCGACCAGCCGGAAATGCGCTTCATCAAGCGGTTCCACGAGGACCCCATCTATCTCGATCCGCTGGCCGCCAGCATCGAAGCGTACTGGCGCGAGCATGGCAAACCGCAGAAGCTGGTCATGAGCTTCCATGGCCTGCCGCGCTACTCCATCGAGCTGGGCGACCCGTACTACCGCGACTGCATGGAAACCGCGCGGCTGCTGGCGCAGCGCCTGTCGCTGCCGCGCGAGCAGATCGAGGTGACCTTCCAGAGCCGGTTCGGCACGGCCCGCTGGCTCGAGCCCTACACCGAACCGACCCTCAAGGCGCTGGCCGCCTCGGGCGTCACCGAGGTGGATGTGGTGTGTCCGGGATTTGTGGCAGACTGTCTGGAAACCCTGGAAGAGATCAGCCTGGAGTGCCGCGACGCCTTTCTCGGCGCGGGCGGCAAGCAGTTCCGTTACATCCCGGCGCTGAATGATGATCCGGCCTGGATCTCGGGGTTGGCCACCCTGGCGGAACGCCACTTGCGGGGATGGCCCACACATTCACGGACTTGAAGGAGAGGGCGCATGCACCATGATCCCAAGACGGGCAAAGTTGTGAAAAAGGGGGACGTCAGCACCCCGGTGGACGAGGATCAGGTCGAGCACGAGCTGGACGAGGCACTGGCCGAAACCTTCCCCGCCAGCGATCCCATCGCGATCAATCCGGAACCGGACGATGATCCACGCGTCGACCGCGCCCTGAAAGAGAGCTTTCCCGCCAGCGACGCCGCCGCCCCGGCGCAGCCGCACAAGAAATGACCTGTCCCTGACATCGTCCGGAGTGTCGAAAATGCCGACTGCCGGAATCTTCGTGGTTGGAGCCGATTTTCAGGCACGAATTTCCGGATTTTCATGGGTGGCTGCCGGTTGCCCCGGCGGTGCGCGACGGGGAATATTTGCTTTCCCGGGCTTGAAATAGGGGTATTGGCCCCCATTCATGTCTGCGAAAGCCATTCTTTTTGGAGGATTCCCCATGACGGCACCCAACGAGCCTGTAGATCAGACGCCCGGATTCGGCGACGACGCCGATGCGGCCCCAGCCGCCCAGGACGCCGCGCAGGCCGAGCTGAACGAGTTGCGCGCCCAACTGGACGCGGCCCAGGCTACCGTCAATGAGCAGCAGGACCAGCTTCTGCGCATCCGCGCCGAGGCCGAGAACGTGCGCCGCCGCGCCCAGGAAGAAGTGTCCAAGGCACGCAAGTTCGGCATCGAGTCGTTCGCGGAAAGCCTGGTGCCGGTCAAGGACAGCCTGGAGGCCGCGCTGGCCCAGGCCGACCAGACCGTGGACACCCTGCGCGAAGGCGTCGAGGTCACCCTCAAGCAGCTCGCGGCCGCCTTCGAGCGCAACATGCTCAAGGAAATCGCGCCGGTCCAGGGCGACAAGTTCGATCCGCACCTGCACCAGGCCATTTCTTCGATTCCGGCCGAACAGCCCGCCAACACCGTGGTCCAACTGCTGCAGAAGGGCTACGCCATCGCCGACCGCACCCTGCGTCCGGCCCTGGTGGTGGTGTCCGCCGGCCAAGGCTGACCGGACCGCGCGCCATGACCGACCCCAGGTTCGATCCGGCCCAGGTTTTCGCTGTGTTCGGCATGCGGCATGTCGACACCGCGGGATTCGACGAGGCCGTGGTCCAGGCGCCGGGATCGGACTTGCGTTGCGTGTTCCTGTGGGGCCAGGATTGCTATAACTGCAATCTTTTCAAGCAGGCGGCGTTGCTGCACCAGGACACCCTGCTGGGCCTGGGCCTGACTTGGTTCGAGGCCGATGTCTACGCCGACGAACCCCTGGGACGCCGCTTCTCCCTGCATGGTGTCCCCACTTTTGTGCTTTACCGTGCCGGAAAACGGCTCGGCCGCATCACCGGTTGGCCCGGATTGCCCCAGTTCACGGCGGCGATCCGGCGCCTGCAGGAAACCCCGGCGGAAAATTCCAGCCAGGCGTCTTGAAAAACCCTGTGGGCAGCCCCAGTTATGTGGGGACAGGAAATTTCTCTCCAATTTCATAGATTTATCCAAGGTAACCCGACCATGAGCAAAATTATTGGCATCGACCTGGGCACGACCAACAGCTGCGTGGCTGTCATGGACGGCGGTCAGGTCAAGATCATCGAAAACGCCGAAGGCGCCCGTACCACCCCGTCGATCGTCGCCTACATGGACGACGGCGAAACCCTGGTGGGCGCGCCCGCCAAGCGCCAGGCGGTGACCAACCCCAAGAACACCC
Source organism: Achromobacter sp. SIMBA_011 (assembly GCF_046535435.1). Taxonomy (NCBI): domain Bacteria; kingdom Pseudomonadati; phylum Pseudomonadota; class Betaproteobacteria; order Burkholderiales; family Alcaligenaceae; genus Achromobacter; species Achromobacter sp. SIMBA_011. The sequence continues at coordinate 34,776 of NZ_JAWRWN010000004.1, forward strand.
TGTACGCGGTGAAGCGCCTGATCGGCCGCAAGTTCGAGGAAAAGGCGGTGCAGAAGGACATCAACCTGATGCCCTATGCCATCGTCAAGGCCGACAACGGCGACGCCTGGGTGGAAGTGCGCGGCAAGAAGATGGCGCCTCCCCAAGTGTCGGCCGACGTGCTGCGCAAGATGAAGAAGACCGCCGAGGACTACCTGGGCGAGGAAGTGACCGAAGCCGTCATCACGGTGCCGGCCTACTTCAACGACAGCCAGCGCCAGGCCACCAAGGACGCCGGCCGCATCGCCGGCCTGGAAGTCAAGCGCATCATCAACGAGCCGACCGCGGCCGCGCTGGCCTTCGGCCTGGACAAGACCGAAAAGGGCGACCGCAAGATCGCCGTCTATGACCTGGGCGGTGGCACGTTCGACGTGTCCATCATCGAAATCGCCGACGTCGACGGCGAAAAGCAGTTCGAAGTGCTGTCGACCAACGGCGACACCTTCCTGGGCGGCGAAGACTTCGACCAGCGCATCATCGACTACATCATCGGCGAGTTCAAGAAGGAACAAGGCGTTGATCTGTCCAAGGACGTGCTGGCCCTGCAGCGCCTGAAGGAAGCCGCCGAAAAGGCCAAGATCGAGCTGTCGTCGAGCCAGCAGACCGAGATCAACCTGCCGTACATCACGGCCGACGCCTCCGGTCCGAAGCACCTGAACCTGAAGATCACGCGCGCCAAGCTGGAAGCGCTGGTCGAGGAACTGATCGAACGCACCATCGAACCCTGCCGCGTGGCCATCAAGGACGCCGGCGTGAAGGTTTCCGACATCGACGACGTGATCCTGGTCGGCGGCATGACCCGCATGCCCAAGGTCCAGGAAAAGGTGAAGGAATTCTTCGGCAAGGATCCGCGCAAGGACGTGAACCCCGACGAAGCCGTCGCCGCTGGCGCCGCCATCCAGGGTTCCGTGCTGTCGGGCGACCGCAAGGACGTGCTGCTGCTGGACGTCACCCCCCTGTCCCTGGGTATTGAAACCCTGGGCGGCGTGATGACCAAGATGATCCAGAAGAACACGACCATCCCGACCCGGTTCTCGCAGACCTTCTCGACCGCTGATGACAACCAGCCGGCCGTGACGATCAAGGTGTTCCAGGGCGAGCGCGAAATCGCCGCGGGCAACAAGGCCCTGGGCGAGTTCAACCTCGAAGGGATCCCGCCGTCGCCGCGCGGCATGCCGCAGATCGAAGTCACGTTCGACATCGACGCCAACGGCATCCTGCACGTGTCGGCCAAGGACAAGGGCACCGGCAAGGAAAACAAGATCACCATCAAGGCCAACTCGGGTCTGTCGGAAGACGAGATCCAGCGCATGGTCAAGGATGCCGAGGCCAACGCCGAGGAAGATCACCGCGTCGCCGAGCTGGCCCAGGCCCGCAACCAGGCCGATGCGCTGGTGCACGCCACCCGCAAGTCGCTGACCGAGTACGGCGACAAGCTCGAGGCGTCCGAGAAGGAAAGCATCGAAGCGGCCATCAAGGCGCTGGAAGACACGCTGAAGGACGGCGACAAGGCCGCCATCGACGCCAAGGTCGAAGCCCTGTCGACCGCCTCGCAGAAGCTCGGCGAAAAGATGTACGCCGACATGCAGGCGCAGCAAGCGGCCGGCCAGCAGCAGGCCGCCGACAACGCGAAGCCGGTGGACGACAACGTCGTCGACGCCGACTTCAAGGAAGTCAAGCGCGACCAATAATGGCCGGGCGCTGACCTGCCTCTGCCGCCCGGTAGCCGGAGAAATCCGCCTACCGGGCGAACTCATTCTGTAGCACTGAAAAGAAGGCTCTCCCCCGAGCCCACCGATCATGGCAAAACGCGACTATTACGACGTCCTGGGCGTGGCGAAAAACGCTTCGGACGACGAACTCAAGAAGGCCTATCGAAAGCTGGCCATGAAATACCATCCGGACCGCAATCCGGACAGCAAGGAAGCCGAAGAGAAGTTCAAGGAAGCCAAGGAAGCCTACGAGGTCCTGGGCGATGAACAGAAGCGCGCCGCGTACGACCGCTACGGCCACGCGGGCGTCGATCCCAACGCCGCGGGCATGGGCGGTGGCGGCATGGGCGGCGGGTTCGCCGACGCCTTTGGCGATATCTTCGGCGAGATCTTTGGCGGTGGCGGCGGTGGCCGTCGCGGCGGCGGTCCGCAGGTGTATCGCGGCGCCGACTTGAAGTACGCGCTGGAGATCACGCTGGAGCAGGCCGCGGCCGGCTTCGACACCGAGATCCGCGTACCGAGCTGGGAAAACTGCGACACCTGCCACGGTTCCGGCGCCAAGCCCGGCACCTCGCCCAAGACCTGCCGCACCTGCGGCGGCTCTGGCGCGGTCCGCATGCAGCAGGGCTTCTTCAGCGTGCAGCAGACCTGCCCGACCTGCCACGGCAACGGCAAGGAAATCACCGACCCGTGCGTGGCCTGCGATGGCGTCGGCCGCATCCGCCGCAACAAGACCCTGCAGGTCAAGATCCCCGCCGGCATCGACGACGGCATGCGCATCCGCTCCAGCGGCAATGGCGAGCCGGGCATCAATGGCGGCCCGCCGGGCGACCTGTATGTGGAAATCCACATCAAGCAGCACAAGATCTTCCAGCGTGACGGCGACGACCTGCACTGCGAGTTGACCATCCCGTTCACCACGGCGGCGCTGGGCGGTGAATTGCAGGTGCCGACCCTGGGCGGCAAGGCCGAGATCTCGATCCCCGAGGGCACGCAGTCCGGCAAGACCTTCCGCCTGCGCGGCAAGGGCATCCGCGGCGTGCGCGGCAGCTATCCGGGCGACCTGTACTGCCACGTGGTGGTCGAGACGCCGGTGCGCCTGAGCGACGACCAGAAGAACATCCTGCGCCAGTTCGAGGCCTCGCTGAACGACGGGGGCGACCGCCACTCGCCGCAAAGCAAGTCCTGGACCGATCGCGTCAAGGAATTCTTTAGCTGAATCGGCTGACCTGACCGCGCCGCCCGCTGGCGGACCACGGCCCGGGGCCCGGATCTCGCATCCGGGTCCCGGGCCGTTTGCTTTGGCGCCGCATGGATGACGCCCAGCGCAGGCGTCGCGCTATCGGCGCCTAGAAGTCGCCGCGCAGGGTCAGCATGACATTGCGCGGCTCGCCATAGAAGTTGCCGTTGTTGCTGCCCACACTGGTGTAATACGTCTTGTCGAACAGGTTGTTCAGGTTGACCGAGGCGGCCCAGTGGTTGTTGATCTGGTAGCGGGCGTAGGCGCTCCAGATGGCGTAGCCGGGGCTGTTGACGCGGATCGTGCCGGCGTCGTAGCTGCTGGTCTGGGCATTGACGCCGCCGCCCAGGGTCCAGCGGTGCGCGGCGCCCGCCAGCTTGTAGGTGGTCCAGACGCGCAGCATGTGCTTGGGCGTCAGCGAATTCAGCGGCTTGCCCTGGTTGGTCTCGTCTTCCAGATAGCGGGTGGTGTTGAAGGTATAACCGGCGAACAGGTTCCAGCCGCGCAGGATTTCACCGCTGATCTCGGCGTCCACGCCCTGGCTGCGGACCTTGCCGGCCGCGATCGAGCAATACCAGCCGGCGTCGCAATCGGGGCTGCTGCGATAGTCGGTCTGGGCCCGGTTCTTCTGGTCGACGCGGAACAGCGCGATGGCGGTGTTGATGCGGCCGTCCAGCAGTTCGCCCTTCAGGCCGATCTCGTAGTTGGTGCCCAGCAGGGGATCGAGGGGCCTGCCGCTGCTGGACTTCTCGCTTTGCGGCTTGAAGATATCGGTGTAGCTGGCGTATGCCGTCCATTGCGGGCTCAGGTCATAGAGCAGCCCGGCGTAGGGCGTGAACTTGCCGTTCTCGCGGCTGCCGTAGGTCGAGTTCTCGCTGTAGCGGCTGCCTGTGGTGCGGGTGTCCCAGATCGTGTCGTACCAACTGACGCGCCCGCCCAGCACCAGCTTGAGCGGATCCGCCAACTGCAGGCGGGCGGCGCCGTACACGCCGTACTGCAGGCCGCGGCCGTCGCGGTGCTCGCGGAAGTTGGCGTAGAGCTGGCCCTTGGTCGGCTCCGGAATCGAGCCGGGCCGGTAGTCATAGACGTTGCCGACCCAGTAGTCGTTGATGCTGCCGTAGTCGGTGTTGACATCGTTGCGCGCGTAGTTGGCGCCCAGCACCAGTTCGTGGGTACGGCCGAAGGCGTCGATCTTGCCCAGCAGGTTGGCGTCCACGCCGGTGATGCCGATGTCGGCTTCGGTGATGTCCGCCGCTGTCGCGCTGATGTTCGTGCCGACGGCGGCCTCGCGGATGGGGCTGTTGAACTTCATGTCGTGGCGTTCGCGCAGGTGGATGGCGGCGACACGACCCTGCCAGTTGTCGTTGAAGCGGTGCGACAGGTCGAAGTAGAACGTCTCGGTGGTGGACTTGCGGCGATTCCAGTCGGCGCCCATGTAGTACGCGCGCGACACGTCCAGGGGCGAGCCGTCGTCATAGGCGGGGAAACCGCGCATGTTGGGGCGGCCGCGGCTGGTTTCGGAACTGAAGCCGACGCTGGCGCGCGTGTCGGGCGTCAGGTCGTATTCGAGGGTGCCATAGAAGGTCTGGTCGCGGTTGTTGGCGTAGTCCACATACGACCCGCGGGTCTCGTAGTCCACCACTGCGCGGCCGCGCAGGGTGCCGGATTCGTTCAGCGGGCCGCCGCCGTCGAGCTGCATGCCGTAGTGGTCCCACTGGCCGGCCTTGGTGATGACGCTGAAGCCCGCTTCGGGCAGGGCGCGCTTGCGTACCAGGTTGACCGCGCCGCCCGGTTCGCCGCCGCCTTGGAGCAGGCCGGCCGCGCCGCGCAGCACTTCGACGCGGTCATAGATGGCGGTGCCGCCGCCGAAATTGCTGGCGCGGCCGTACATACTGCGGTCGAGCGGGATGCCGTCGTATTGGTAGGAGGTATTGCGAAAGCCGCGCGAATACACGTACTTGCCTGCCTGGGGGCTTTGCTGCAGGGTGATGCCGGTGGTGTTTGCGAGAGCGTCGTAGATCGAGGTGAGCGATTGTTCGTCCAGCCGTTGGCGCGTCACGACGCTGATGGACTGCGGAATGTCCCTGAGCGATTGCGCGCCCTTGGCGATGCTGGTCGCGCCGCTGGTGTAGGAGCCCGTGCCCTCGGTCGTCACCTCGTGGCTGCCCACCACCATCACCGGCTCCAGCACCGAGGCGTCGCCTTGCGCGACCGGCAAGCGGCGCAACAGGTAGCCGCCGGCCGGCGCCGGCACGGCCATCAGGCCCGTGCCGGACAGCAGTTGGCGCAGCCCTTGGTCGATCGGATAGCGGCCTTGCAGGCCGGCGGTGTCGCGGCCCGCTGTCAGTTCGGGATCGGCCGCGACATTGATCTGTGCGGCCCGTCCGAAGGCGCCGAGCGCGGTGTCCAGCGGACCCGGCGCGATGGTGAAGGCGATCTCGGCGACGGGCGCGGTTTGTGCCTGGGCTTGCGCCCCCGTCGTCAGCAGGGCGGCGCCGGCCGTGGCCGGCAGGGCGCGCAATGCCAGGGTCAGCGCGGAAACGAGGAAGGGCTGCGGACGCGCGCGGCGCGCGGCGGATGGGCCGCGCCGGGATGCGCGCGGGTGTTGCGGTGTGGCCATGATGGTCGGAGGTCCTGTCTCGTGGAAGGGCGAAGGGAACGCGTGCGCCTCGCGTCCGTCTACCTGTCTTTCGAACGAGACTGGAAAATCTGCCGGGCGGTTACAAATTTGTTTTCTGCGCGGGCCGGCCGCGGATCAGGCCGGCACCACCGTGACCCAATACCGCGTGCGGTAACGTACCCGCACTCCCAGCACGCGCGCCAGCAGCGCCAGGGCCTCGTCGGTATTGTCCAAACGAAAAGCGCCCGTGACCAGCTTGCCGGCCAGTTCGGACTCGCACTGCACCAGGCCCTGCCGATAACGGCCGAGTTCGGCCAGGAACCGATCCAGTCGCATGCGATTGGCGACCAGCATGCCGTCGGTCCAGGCCGCGGTCGCGGTGTCCAGCGGCGCGACGGCGGATGTGCCGGCCGGGCCGAACAGCGCCTGTTCGCCGGCCCGAACTACGCGCTCGACCCCGCCGGCGTGGATCGCCACCGCGCCTTGTTGCACCGCGACCAGGCTCTGGCGGCCGTTGTCGGCATGGTCACGCACGATGAAGCGGGTACCCAGCGGCACCAGCTCGCCATTGTGGGTGACCACCTTGAAACCGCGGCCTTCGGGGTCGGGCGCGGTGGTGACCTGGATCTCGCCTTCGCGCAGCAGGATGCGGCGTTCGTGGCGCGTGAACTGGACGTAGAGATTGGTGCCGGTGTTCAAGGCCAGCGCGCTGCCGTCGGACAGCGTGACCTCGCGCTGTTCGCCGACGGCGGTCTGGTAGCGGTCGCCGTCGGTCCAGAGCGCCTGCGGATCGCGGTACAGCCACAGCGCCGCGCCGCCGGCGCCGATGCCCGCGAACATCCATTTGAGACTGCGGCGGCGCGCCTGATCGGCGCCGGCCGCCAGCACCGTTCTTGACGCCGCGCCGGCGGGCGCGCGACTGCCGACCCGGTTGAAATCCCGGCTCATGGCGCTGAGCCGTTGCCAGGCCAGTTCGTGGCTCGGATCGGCCTGACGCCATTGGTCACAGGCGCGGCGGGTGCGCTCGTCGGCATCGCCATGCAATCGCACCAGCCATTCCGCGGCCTGCGCCACCACGCTGGCGTGCACCGCCACGCGCTTGTCGGCCCGCAGTGGGGCAATCAGGGGTTGCGTGTTCATCGTCGGCGCGGGCGCTCAGGCGTACATCACTTGGTAGCAGCGCTGCCAGGTCTTGATCATGTCTTTCTGCACCACGTTGACGGACACCCGCAGCGCCCGGGCGATCTGCTCGTACGGCATGCCGTCGAGCTGGGCCATGAGGAAGGCGGCGCGGGCGCGCTGCGGCAGGCCGTCGATCATGGCGCACAAGGTGTCCAGCGCTTCGAGCACCAGCGCCAGTTCCTCGGGCGAGGGGGAGATGGGTTCGGCCTGCTGGGCCAGCGCATCGAGGTAGGCGCGTTCCAGCGACGCGCGCCGGAACTGGTCGATGGCCAGCCCCTTGGCGATGGTGGTCAGGTGCGGGCGTGGCGCCAGCAGGATGGGGCGGATGTCCTGCCGCAGCACCCGCTCGAAGGTGTCGTGAGCAAGGTCCGCCGCGTTGTCGCGGTCGCCGTTGAGTTTGCGGCGCAGGAACGACAGCAGCCAGCCATGGTGATCACGGTAGAGGTCCGTGACGGGATCCGGCGGGGCGATTGGGAGGCAACTCAAGGCGGACTCATTTATTTGCTAATGAGAATTATTATATTGAATTGCGGCAATCGCGCACCGGCGTGCAGTTGGACGGACAAAAAAAACCGCGGCTTGCGCCGCGGTTTCACTGCAGGTACTGCAACTTCTTGCTTCAGACTTCGTACTGCGAAACGTACTGCTAACTACAGGTGCTGCTTCTTCCAAACAGACTTCGTACTGCTGACTACAGGTACTGCTACTTCCACTGCTAGGTCCGCCGCTGTAACCTGAAAAAACCGACCCCGAGCCATGATGCCGCCCGGGGCCGGCCGGGCTACAGCAAGCAGCTCACCGGGTGATCGGCGGGTATTCGAGTTCGCCGAACGTGTATTGGCCGCTGGCCTTGGCCTGGGCAAGTTCCTGCTGGACTTCGGCACGCGACTTGACGCCGGCCGCGGCCGCCTTGACGGGCGGGTACTGCAGTTCGCCGAAGGTGTATTCGCCGCTGGTCTTGGCTTGTTGCAACTGGGCCTGCACTTCCTGCGAGCTCAGGCTGGTGGCCTGGGGCAGGGCGGGCGGGTAGTCCAGTTCGCCAAAGGTGTATTGGCCGCTGACCTTGGCCTGTTGCAGTTCGGTCGCCACCTGGGCGCTCGACTTGGCTTGTTCGACACCGGCGGCTTGCGCGCCGGCGCCAGCCAGGGCTAGGGAAATCAGAAGGGTAGTCGTCAGGGTTTTCATAATGACCTCCAATGTTGTTGGACGGGGCCGAATCCGGCGGCCCTCCGTCGTGGTTCGTTGTTTGTTCCCGATGACTGAATTGTGCGCGTCATCCCACCTGGGATAAACCCGTATATCTTGAAAACATCTTTCCAAATGGATGGGTAATAAACATTTGGATAAGATATTTCCCCGTCTATGGCATGGTTATGCAGGTGTCCCGTCCCCATGAACGGCGCGAGATGCGCTTTGGGGCAAAAAAACCCCTGCCGAGGCAGGGGCTTGGGATGCCAGGAAGACCTGGCTTCAGGGCGTCTTTTTCTTGAAGTCGCCGGCGACCGCGGTGCTGAAGCCGTCGGGACGCAGGTACTTGCGCAGGGCGGCGTTGACCGTGTCGGGCGTGAGCGCGCTGATCTTCTTGTCCATCTCGGCCGACCATTCGAAGGTGCGACCGCGCTGCAGGTAGTCGAGCCAGGTGCCGGCCAGCACGTCGTCCTGGGCGCGGGCCAGGTTGCGGTAGTTCAGCAGCGCGGTGATGCCGTCGGAAATCTCCTTGTCGCTGAAGCCGTCCTTGAGCACGCGGGCCAGTTCCTCGCCGATGGCCTTTTCCAGGCGCTCGCGGTTCTGCGGCGCGTAGATGGCATACATGGTCCAACTGGCGCTGGGTTCGAACGACGAGACCGACAGCGAGCTGCGCACATTGTAGGACAGACCCTCGGTTTCACGCACACGGTTCCACAGGCGCGAGGTTTCCGAGGCGCCGAACAGGTAATTGGCCAGGTACAGGGCCGGGTAGTCCGCGTCCGTATCCTGCAACTTCAGCGGCATGCGCGAGATGTAGAACGCATTGGCCTTGTCCGGGGTCTCGATGTCGAACTGCTTGGCGGGGATGTCGCGGTACGGATTGCCGACACGGGTGTAGGCGGGGGCGCGCTTCCAGCCGGCCAGGCCATCCTTGACGGCCTTTTCGACGGCTTCGGGCTCGAAATCGCCCACGGCCGAATATTCGATCTTGCCGGCGCCATAGAACTTGGCGTGGAACTTGACCAGCGCATCGCGGTTCAGCGCGCGCACGCCGGCCAGCGATTCCTCGAACGTCGGCACGTAGCGCAGGTCGTCGGCGGGCCACGGATTGTCCTGGCGGGCCAGGGCGCGTCCGGCCAGGGCCTGCGGTTCGGTCATGGCGTTCTGGATCGAGGTTTCGAGCTGGCGCTGGTATTCCTCGAGCTGTTCCTTGGGGAAGTTGGCGTTGCGCACGATGTCCAGCGCCAGGCGGGTCAGTTCGGGCAGGTTTTCACGCTTGGTCGACATGGCGATCTTGAGCGTGGTGCCGCCACCGCTGAAGCCGAGCTCGGCCTGCAGCTTGTCGAGGCGGTCCTGGATGTCCTGGCGCGACAGCTTGGCGGTGCCGCGCGTCAGCAGGTCGGCCACGGCGCTGGAATTCACCCGCTGGCCGAGCAGGTCTTTCTCGTTGCCGAACTGGATCAGCATCTGCGCCTGCACGCGGTTGCCGCGCGTGGCCTTGGGCAGCAGCGCCAACTGCACCGGCCCGTTGGGCAGGTCGAGCGTCTTGCGCTGGGTCAGGCGGTCGATGTTCTGCGGGGTGGGATCGAAGGCGGACGCGGCCTTGAAGTCGGGATCGCCCTTGTAGTCCTTGAACACGGCCGTCAGATCGACGCGCTGGGTCTGCGGCGCGCGCACCGGTTTGTCGGTCGGGATGTAGCGGCCTTCGATGCGGTTGCTTTGCACCAGGTAGGTGGTGGCGGCCCGCTGCACCTCAGCCAGCGTGGCCTTGCGGGCGCGGTCGCGCTGCAGGAAGAACAGGCGCCAGTCGCCGGCGGCGATGGCCTCGGATAGCGCCACGCCGACCTGTTCGGGATCGCTGTAGGTCTGCTCCCAGGAGGTCAGCCATTTGCTGCGCGCGCGGTCCAGTTCCTGCTGGGTGAAGGGCTTCTTGCCGAGATCTTCCAGCGTGCCGGTCAGCGCCTTCATGGCGGCGTCCTGGTTCTTGCCCGGGGTCAACTGGGCGGCGAACATGGCCAGGCCCGGATCCAGGTTTTCCATGGTGAAGCCGAACACGCCCGAGGCCAGCTTGGTTGGCACCAGCGCGTGGTAGAGGCGGCCCGACGGCGTATCGGCCAGGATGGTGGTGGCCAGGTCGAACGGCACGAAGTCGGCGCTGCCCGCGGCCGGGATGTGGTACATCGCGGCGACCAGCGGCGTGCCGCCGGTGCGGCGCAGCGTGACGGCGCGTTCGCCGTCCTGGGCCGGCTCGACGGTGTATTCCGGCGGCAGCTTGCGCTCGGGCTTGGGCAGCTTGCCCAGCGTGGCCTCGATGTCGGCCAGCGTGGCCTGCGGATCGAACTTGCCGGCCACGATCAGCACCGCGTTATCGGGCTGGTAGTACTCATGATAGAACGCGCGCAACTGGCCGATGTCGACGTTTTCGACGTCGGAGCGGGCGCCGATGGTGTTCTTGCCGTAGCTGTGCCACTGGAACGCGGCCGCCTGCATCTTCTGCATGAGGATGCGGAAAGGGCTGTTCTCGCCGCTTTCCATCTCGTTGCGCACCACCGTCATTTCGGAATCGAGGTCTTCCTTGGCGATCAGGGAATTGACCATGGCGTCGGCCTGCCAGCCGAGGTACCACTTGAGGGTGTCGGGATTGGCGGCGAAGCTGGCGAAATAATTGGTGCGGTCGCTGGAGGTCGAGCCGTTGGCCTGCAGGCCGCGGCGCGAGAATTCGCCCATGGCGTTGCGGGTGGTGGAAGTGCCCTTGAACAGCATGTGTTCGAGCAGGTGGGCCATGCCGGTCTGGCCGTAGTTCTCGTTGCGCGAGCCGACCAGATAGGTCATGTTGACCGTGGTCGAGGGCTTGGATTCGTCGGGCACCAGCAGGACGCGCAGGCCGTTGCTGAGGCGGTATTCGGTGATGCCTTCAATCGAGGCGGCCTCCGTGACGCCGGCCGGCAGGCTGGCGGCTCCGGCCTGGAAGGCCAGGAAGGATGAGAACAGCAGCGCGCCCAGGGGGCGCGGCAGCTTCGATATGGACAGGCGCATGGCGGACTATTCCTTTGGCATGGCAGAATCCGTTGGAGTGTATACGGTGTGAATGGTTCAGGGCTGCGACCCTGGCGCGCCGGCCCGTCGTTCCGTCCGGAAAATCTTGTATGTCGCTATCCCTTGAAATCGAGACTCCCCGCCTGGTTCTGCGGCAGTGGCTCGCGGCCGACCGCAAGCCGTTCGCGGCCATGAACACCGATGTGCGCGTGACGCGCTACCTGTTGCCGCTGACCGCGCCGGAAAGCGACGCGCTGGCCGATCGGCTGGCCGCCGGCATCGATGAATACGGCTGGGGCTTCTGGGCCGTCGAGGCGCCGGGCGTCGCGCCGTTCATCGGGTTCGTCGGCATCAAGGCGCTGGCGCCGACGCTGCCGTTCGCGCCCGGCGTGGAAATCGGCTGGCGCCTGGCGGCGCCCTACTGGGGCAGGGGCTATGCCAGCGAGGCCGCGCAGGCGGCGCTGCGGGTGGGGTTCGAGCAGATCGGCGTGCCCGAGATCGTGGCGTTCACGGTGCCGGAAAACGAGCCATCGCGCGCGGTGATGCGGCGTCTGGGCATGCGCGAAGACGCACAGCGCTTCGAGCATCCGGGGGTGCCGGACGGCCATCCTTTGAAGACGCACGTGCTGTACCGGCTGGCGCGAGAGGCGTGGCATGCACAAAAAAATGGTGACGCAGGCGCAGGCAGGGAGCCGTTTGCCGCTGCATAAGCGTCGGCCGGCCCCGTCATGCCGATATGTTGCGATGCAACATCCTGGCGTGGCGCGGCCGATTTGAGATCGGGACGGGCGCGGGTGTAAGCTTTGCGGAACGTAGTTGCTGTTGTCGACGGGATGCGCGACAGCCGTCTACAGGTTTCCCGTCCAACGCCAGCCGCCGCCCCGCCGGGCCGCATCGGCAGCATGCCGGAACGCGCGTCCCCGCCACGCGGGCGACGACGGTGCTTGTTGTTCGCGCCTTCGCCGCCGGCATCCTGCCGGCGCATCTTTCGGAGGAACGACCCATGCTGACCGAGATCGTCACGCGTGCCTTGTCCCAGTTGACCGGCAGCCCCATGAGCGGCGACCGCATCAAAGGGCAGTTTCAGTACGCTTATGCCAGTGATGACGGCCAATTCGTGGCCATACTGACCCATGACATGACCACCTACGTGGTGGACCTGAGCACGCAGCGCTATTTCGCCGAGTGCGGAGGGTCGCCGCGAGGCTTTGCCGGGCACGTGCTCGAGATGGAGGGCGCCGAGGCGCGCCAGCATCCGTGGCCCGCGGCCAATGACCTGTTCGACCTGGACATGGATGCGGACGAATTGTCCTGGCGCCAGTGTCCCGGGATGCGCAGCATGGCCGACAGTGCCAGCCGATCTGTGGAGAGCCGCGCCGCCTGAGAGTGGCCAGAAGCGGCAGTCCCCTCACTGAACCGGCGAGATCGCCGGTTTTTTTTATCTTGCGATCGGGGTGGCTCGCTACAATCCGAAGCATGACTTCCCACGCTGATAACCGCGCCCCGGACGGCGCCATCCTGGTCGACTGCACGCACGAACGCCATGCCGACCAGATCCTGGCCATCTTCAACGAGGCCATTGCCACCTCGACCGCGCTGTATGACTACAAGCCGCGTCCGCGCGAGGCGATGCAGGGCTGGTTCCAGGCCAAGGCCGGGGGAGGTTTTCCGGTGGTGGGGTTCGAGAACGCGGCGGGCGAGCTGATGGGGTTCGCCAGCTACGGCACGTTCCGCGCCTGGCCGGCCTACAAGTATTCGGTCGAGCATTCGGTCTATGTCGACGGCCGCTTTCGCGGGCGGGGCTTGGGCGAGGCGCTGATGCGCGTGCTCATCGAACGCGCCCGCGCCAACCAGGTGCACCTGATGATCGGCGGCATCGACGCGGCCAACCTGGGCAGCATCAAGCTGCACGAGAAGCTCGGATTCGTGCATGCCGGCACCATCCGCGAGGCCGGCTTCAAGTTCGGCCGCTGGCTCGACCTGGCGTTCTACCAATTGACCCTGGATACCCCGGCGCGGCCGGTGGACGGCTGAGGCCGGCGCAGCCGGTGGACGGCTGAGCGCGTCGCCGGGACCGCGTCTTGCTGCGTGGCCGTCGCGCTACTTCGACAGCACCCGCATCGCCTGCTCCAGTCCGGCGACCGTCACGGGGTACATGCGGTCCTGCATGATGTCGCGCATCAGCGCGATCGACTGGCGGTACTGCCACGACGCGGTGGGCTCGGGATTGAGCCACACGGACTTGGGCCAGGCATCCAGCAGCCGGCGCATCCACTGTGCGCCCGGTTCCTTGTTGTAGTGCTCGACCGAGCCGCCCGGCTGCAGGATCTCGTAGGGGCTCATGGTGGCGTCGCCGACGATGATCAGGCGCCAGTCGGGGTTGTACTTGCGCAGCACGTCCCAAGTGTCGAAGCGTTCGTTCTGGCGCCGGCGGTTGCTCTGCCACAGGCTTTCGTACGGGCAGTTGTGGAAGTAGTAGACCTCGAGGTTGCGGAACTCGCTGCGCGCCGCGGAGAACAGTTCCTCGACGCGGCCGATGTGGTCGTCCATGCTGCCGCCGACGTCCAGCAGCATCAGCACCTTGACCGTATTGTGGCGCTCCGGGACCATGCGCAGATCCAGGTGGCCGGCATTGCGCGCGGTGCTGGCGATGGTGTCGTCCAGGTCCAGTTCGAGTTCGGCGCCTTCGCGCGCGAAACGCCGCAGGCGGCGCAGCGCGACCTTGAAATTGCGCGTGCCCAGCTCGACCTGATCGTCGTAGTCCTTGAACTGGCGCATGTCCCAGACCTTGACCGCGCTGCGGTTGCCGGCCGACTGGCCGCCGACGCGGATGCCTTCTGGGTGGTAGCCGCCGTTGCCGAAGGGCGAGGTGCCGCCGGTGCCGATCCACTTGCTGCCGCCGGCGTGGCGTTCCTTCTGCTCTTCCAGGCGTTCCTTGAAGAGCTCCATCAGCTTGTCCCAGCCGTGCTTCTCGATGGCGGCCCTTTCTTCTGGCGTCAGGCTCTTCTCGAACTGCTTGATGAGCCAGTCCAGCGGGATGTCCTTGCCGGCCGGCAGCGCGGCCTCGATGCCCTTGTAGTAGGCGCCAAAGGCCTTGTCGTAGCGGTCGTACAGCGATTCGTCCTTGACCAGCGCGGTGCGCGCCAGGAAGTAGAAGTCGTCCAGCGTCGGCGTCATGACGTCCTGGCGCAGCGCGTCCACCAGCGTCAGGTATTCCTGCACCGAGACCGGCAGCTTGTGTGCCCGCAGGTGGTAGAAGAAGTCGATCAGCATGATGGCCGCGAGGAGGGCGTCAGCGGCGCTGGGTGCCGCGGGTCATGGCGGCGAGCCGTTCCAGCAGGTGCACGTCCTGTTCGTTCTTGAGCAGGGCGCCAGCCATCAGCGGCACCGCCGTGGCGGTGTGCGCGTCGATCTGCGCCGCGCTGACGTCCTCGGCCAGCAGCAGGCGCAGCCAGTCCAGCAGTTCGGAGGTCGACGGCTTTTTCTTCAGGCCGGGCGCGTCGCGCAGGCTGAAGAAGGTGTCGAGCGCCGCGCGCAGCACGTCCTGCTTGAGTTCGGGGAAGTGCACCGCGACGATGTCGCGCATGGTCTCGCGGTCGGGGAAGCGGATGTAGTGGAAGAAGCAGCGGCGCAGGAAGGCGTCGGGCAGGTCCTTCTCGTTGTTGGAGGTGATGATGACCAGCGGGCGGTGGCGCGCGGCGATGGTCTGGCGCGTTTCGTACACATGGAATTCCATGCGGTCGAGTTCGCGCAGCAGGTCGTTGGGGAATTCGATGTCGGCCTTGTCGATCTCGTCGATCAGCACCACCACCGGCTGCTCGGCCTCGAAGGCCTGCCACAGCGTGCCCTGCACGATGTAGTTGCGGATGTCGCGGACCTTTTCGTCGCCGAGCTGCGAGTCGCGCAGGCGCGACACCGCGTCGTATTCGTAAAGACCCTGATGCGCTTTGGTGGTGGACTTGATGTGCCACTGCAGCAAGGGGCGGTCCAGCGCGCGCGCCACTTCCTCGGCCAGCATGGTTTTGCCGGTGCCGGGTTCGCCCTTGATCAGCAGCGGGCGCTGCAGTGTGAGCGCGGCATTGACGGCGAGCTTGAGGTCATCGGTGGCAACGTAGCGATCGGTGCCATCGAAGCGTGTTTGCGGTGCGGAAGGAGCGGTCTGGGCAGCGGACATGGATCGGCGGACTTCTCGGGGTTGATGGGGATCAAGGCCATTTTCGGGTATTAATCCTAGACAATTATCGTACAATCAGGCGGTTTTGCAGTTGGGTTCGACCCGCAACGTGTTTGCCGGGGGCCTTTTCGTGTGAGCAGGCCCTAGTCCTCAAGCCATACCAAGAAGAGCCATCCCAATGAAGTTGCGATTCTCTCTGAAGTACTCGGTTTCCCTGCTGGCCGCATTGGCATCCTGTGCGATCACCGGCCAGGCAGCAGCTGCGGATGCAGCGCCGGTCGGTAATGTCCAGAACGCCCGCGACAAGGTTTCCATGTGCATCGGTTGCCATGGCATCGAAGGCTACAAGGCGACGTTTCCCGAGCTTTATCACGTTCCGATGATCGCTGGCCAGAACGCCAAGTACATCGAGACCGCCCTCAACGAGTACAAGAAAGGCGCGCGCAGCCATCCCACCATGGATGCCATTGCCGGCAGCCTGTCCGACCAGGACATCGCCGACCTGGCCGCTTACTACTCGAACCTGAAATAACCGGGGGCAATCACAATGAACCGCATCATGCTTGCCCTTGCGGGCGCGACGCTGGCCATTTCGGGCGCGACTGCCCAGGCCCAGGACCTGGCGGCCGGCAAGGCCGTCTTCGACAAATTCAATTGCGCCTCGTGCCACGGCGCCGATGCCAAGACAGCGGTGGACCCGGCCTATCCGACGCTGGCCGGCCAGCACGCCGACTACCTGGTGCATGCGCTCAAGGCCTATCGTCGCGGCGCCTCGGGCAGCGCGGCCACGGCCAACGTGCGCAAGAACCCCATCATGGGCGCCTTCGCCACCCAGCTCTCCGACCAGGACATCAGCAATGTGGCCGCCTGGCTGGCGTCCCTGCCCAGCGACCTGGGCGTGCGCAAGTAGCGGGACGGTCCGGCCCGCATGTAAAAAACCCTCGGGAGACCGAGGGTTTTTTACATGGGCTTTCGCGTTGCGTAAGGCTAGCGCTCGGCGCGCTGGCGGATCAGGTCGATGTAGGTATCGCTGTCCAGCGGAGTGCCCAGGCGTTGCGCTTCCCAGACGACCCGGCCCAGGCATTCCATGATCTCGTGCGCGGCCTGGTGCGCATCGGTGCGCGCCACCAGGCGCTGGTAGGCGCTGCGGATGCCGGGCGGATGGTCGATCGACAACTGCTCGGCGATGGCCAGGTGCATCGACAGGTGCAGGAACGGGTTGGTGCGGCCCTTTTCCACCGCGTATTCGGCGGTCATGGCCTCGGGGCTTTCGAGGTCGCCGTGGTATTCCGGATGCTCGATGATCCAGTCCAGGGCCATGGCCTCCAGCGGGGTCAGGACCTCGTTGGCGCGGTGCTTGCGCCAGGTTTCGATGAAGAATTCGCGGACTTGGTCGCGGGAGGGGTTGAACATTGTCAGACGGATGCCATGCTGGCCAGAGAGGGCTTTATTTTACCGCCCGCCGCCACGGCGCCCGCCCGCCGGCCGCAATGCGATATAGAATTGGTTGCTATCCGCTATCCAGTGTGCGTTTCGCCAGGGCCGCGCGGCCCGCGGACCACACGCCAGCCGATGCGGCGCGCGTGCAGAAAAACCACTCGGAGCAAATGGAGCATTCATGTCCTATCAACATATCAAGGTGCCCGCTGGGGGCCAGAAGATCACGGTCAACGCTGATTTCTCGCTGAATGTGCCGGATCAGCCCATCGTGCCCTACATCGAGGGCGACGGCACCGGCGCCGACATCACGCCCGTCATGATCAAGGTGGTGGACGCCGCCGTGCAGAAGGCCTACGGCGGCAAGCGCAAGATCCACTGGATGGAGGTCTACGCCGGCGAGAAGGCCACCAAGGTCTACGGACCGGACGTCTGGCTGCCCGACGAGACCCTGGACGTGGTCAAGGACTACGTGGTGTCGATCAAGGGTCCGCTGACCACGCCCGTGGGCGGCGGCATCCGTTCGCTGAACGTGGCGTTGCGCCAGCAACTGGACCTGTACGTCTGCCTGCGCCCGGTGGCGTATTTCAAGGGCGTGCCCTCGCCGGTGCGCGAACCCGAGAAGACCAACATGGTGATCTTCCGCGAGAACTCGGAAGACATCTACGCCGGCATCGAATACATGGCCGAAAGCGAGCAGGCCAAGGAATTGATTCAGTTCCTGCAGACCAAGCTCGGCGTCAAGAAGATCCGTTTCCCCAACACCTCGTCGATCGGCATCAAGCCGGTGTCGCGCGAAGGTACCGAGCGCCTGGTGCGCAAGGCGGCGCAGTACGTCATCGACAATGACCGTACCTCGCTGACCCTGGTGCACAAGGGCAACATCATGAAGTTCACGGAAGGCGGCTTCCGCGACTGGGGCTATGCGCTGCTGCAGAAGGAATTCGGCGCGCAACTGATCGACGGCGGCCCGTGGTGCAAGTTCAAGAACCCCAAGACCGGCCGCGAGATCATCGTCAAGGATGTCATTGCCGATGCGTTCCTGCAGCAGATCCTGCTGCGCCCGGCCGAATACGACGTCATTGCCACCCTGAACCTGAACGGCGACTACATTTCCGACGCGCTGGCCGCGCAGGTGGGCGGCATCGGCATCGCCCCGGGCGCCAACCTGTCCGATTCGGTCGCCATGTTCGAGGCCACCCACGGCACGGCGCCCAAGTACGCGGGCAAGGACTACGTCAACCCGGGTTCGGAGATCCTGTCGGCGGAAATGATGTTGCGCCACATGGGCTGGACCGAGGCGGCCGACCTGATCATCTCGAGCATGGAGAAGTCGATCCTGTCCAAGAAGGTCACGTATGACTTCGCCCGGCTGCTGGAGGGCGCGACGCAGGTGTCGTGCTCCGGTTTTGGCCAGGTCATGATCGAGAATATGTGACCGGGATTATCGGGCTCGTCACCGGAAAGCCCGTGAGCCGCAAGGCTTGCGGGCTTTTTTGAGGGGCGAGGGGATGTAAATATCTCTATCGAAATAGGGGAAGCCCTCAGATCTTGGCGTGCCAGATTAAGACAAAACGAATCCAATTGTTATCGTGCCGACGCTATAATTTCGATGTTTAGAAATCCTGCATTTCTCCCCGTCCTGCTGATACTCTAGGTTCAGTTTTACTGACCGGTTCGCTGATACTCGACATGGCCCAACCTGCTCCCGATATGCCGCCATACGACGCGCTGACGTGCGTTCGCAGTCTGCGAGACGCCAAGCGGGTCGCATTATTGATGGCGCCCAGGCTGGGAGACACGCTGCTGATGATGACCATGGCGTTCAACCTCGTTGCGCATGGACGCCAAGTCACCGTTTTTGGTGATTTCGCCTACGGCCTGCGCAGCTGGTTCCCCGGCATGGATATTCAGCCGTCGCTGCCTCGTGAACAGGCACCCGCAGTGCTGGCCGATTACGATTGTGCGGCGCAGATGCATGTCGGTTGGCCGTATGCCCTGCATGATTGTGCAGCCTCCTACTTCTATTACGATGCCCACGTCGTGATTACCGGCAAGGGGTTCATCAAACTCAACCAGATCCGGGATTATTGCCGCGATGCGCTCGGGTTATCGCTGGCCGGTACCGATATTGGCCTGCGCCCGCCAGTCGCAGGGCGTCACCGTGTGTACGAAAAAAGGGTAGCGGTGCATCCTTCGTCCACCGGCGCGCAGCGCTGCTGGGCGCCGCGGCACTTCGTTGAGCTGGGCTTGCGCCTGCAGCGCCAAGGCTATGAGCCCGTTTTCATCCTGGCTCCCCATGAGCGCTCTGAATGGACCTGCCTGATCGACGCTGGCTTGGCGATTCAGCAGTCGCCCTCGTTGGCCGACGTGGCAGCGTTCATTCATGAATGCGGTTGGTTCATCGGCAATGAATCTGGCATCGGCCATCTGGCCTCCAGCGTGGGCGTTCCGACGCTGACCCTCACCGGCCGCCCGACCCGGACCAAGGCTTGGCGCCCGGGCTGGTCGATGTCGCGCATTGCGTACCCCGTCTATATCCCCGGCGGCCGCTGGCGTGACCGTCTGTGGCGGGAATGGCTGCGGCCGGGCAGCGTGATGTCGGCGTTCGAGAGCCTGACACGGGATTACAAGAAATCCGTGGAGGCCACCAAGGTCGCGCGTTCCTGACCTGGGACGGCAATTTCCCGGGGGCTTAGCTGGCCCGTGCAGCGCGTCGCGGCTCGTGCCGCTCCATCTCCCCTACCTCACTGTTGATGTACCGAACGGTTCTTCCAGGAACCGAATTGATCCATGATGTCCTCTCCATGCTTGCGCAGTGTTGCATTCCTGACGCTGCTGATTCCTGCCCTAGCCTTGACCAGCGCTGCTGGCGGTCCAGCCATCCTTTACCTGACCGCCTTGATCGCTTTGGCGACGATGGCAGCCAACCTCGTCAGGCGTTGGGAACCGTTTGCTCTGAAGGAATTATCGGCAATGGCATGGGCGCTGGGGGCGCCATTGCTGGCCATGCTGGTCAGCAGCAGCTATCTGGGAGTCTGGAGTTCTTCCGAGATCGAAAAGCTGTTGCGTTTCGCGCTGGCGGTGCCTGTGTGCTGGATACTGTTGCGAGTTCCTCGGAACTGGTTGGCACAGGTGCAGTGGAGTCTGCTGTTTGGCGCAATCGTCGGGTCGTTGATGCTGGTGTACATCGTCTACGAACCGAATTTGGGCCGTGGCGCAGTGTCTGACTATGGCGGCCGCTATAACGCAGTTGCGTTCGCCGACCTGACTATTTTCTTTGGGTTGGCCTCAATGCTGACCCTTCCGTGGCGTCTTTCGCCCTGGCCACGATTGGAGGCTGCGCTGAAAATCCTGGCGGTGCCGATCAGTCTGTACGGCGTCTGGGTGTCGCAAACGCGCAGCAGTTGGGCGTTGCTGTTGGTGTTCGGGCTTGTCTACTTGCTGACCAAGCGCCAATGGCGGCGTTGGACCAAGGCGATGTTCCTGATGGTACTGTTGCTGGTCATCGCGGTGGGAGCGTGGCTGTCATGGAACAGCAAGGACAGCCGCTGGAAAAGCGTAGTCTCCGACATAAGCCGCTATGAGAGCCAAGATCGCGATACTTCGGTAGGCATCCGTATCCAGCTTTGGAAGGCTTCCTGGATGATGTTCCAGCAGAATCCGCTGGTCGGCGTGGGTGTGCCGAACTTCCGGCCTGAACTGGCTAAGCTGCAAGAACAGGGCGTGGTCACCGAATTGGTTGCCACTGATTTCGGCGAGCCTCACAACGACATGCTGGGCGCGTTGGCAGGATACGGGCTGTTGGGGCTGCTCAGCATGCTGGCGCTCTACCTGGTGCCCGCCGCGGTCTTCTGGCGCCGCTCCGCCAGCGATGACCCGGTGGTGCACGTGGGCTCACAGATCGGCATGCTGTTCTGCCTGGGCTATTTCGTCTTCAGCTTGTCGGAGATGATGTTCCGCAACATGCGCAGCGTGCCGATCTACGCGTTGACGGTGGTGGTGCTGTATGCCCTGACATCGGCCCGTACCGGGCTGGCGCAGCAGCGTCTGGCGGCGAAACGATAGCGGATCCGGCGGCCCGTCGTAGCCGCATGTCGCCCCGCAAAGCAAGGCCCTGGCGGCCTTGTTTTTTTTGTGCGCGCGGGGCGCATTCCAAATGCCTGCCGGGTTTGACGCAGATCAAGCCAGTCTCCCCTCGCCGGTGAAAACCCTGGCGCTCCCCCTTATCCTGATCAGACGCAACAGATAAATAGTCACATTTTGCTGTCTTTGGTTTCCGACGGCGGTGGGTATGGAGAAGAGGGTCTATGAAGAATTCAAGCTTGCGCAGGGAGCTGCTGTGGTTCGTGCTCGCGATCGGGGTCGCGGTGCTGGCCCTGGGAGGATGGGATGCCTGGGAGCGGCGCGCCGAGATGCTGGCCGAGCGCAAGACGGAACTGCGCAACGTGCTGGACCTGGCCGCCGGCATCGTGCGCAACGGCAAGCAGCGCGCCATCGACGAGCGCCTCTCGCCCGAGCAGGCCAAGCACAACGTGGCGCAGCGCCTGGCGCAGTTGCGCTATGGCGCTGACGGCTATGTCGGCGTGTTCGACGACAGCTACACGCTGCTGGTGCATCCCGACGCCAAGCTGGCCGGCACCAATGTGCGCGCGGTCAAGGACAGCGACGGCCTGCCGATCTTCGAGAATCTCTACGCGCAGGGCAAGGCGGGAGGAGGCTTCGTCCAATACCACTTTCCGCGCCCGGGCGCCGAAGAGGCGCTGCCCAAGGCCAGCTACGCCGTCTACGACCCGGAATGGGGTTGGCTGATGTTCACCGGCCTGTACGTGGATGACGTCGACGCCGCCTTTCGCGCGACGCTGTGGCGCCAGGGCGGCGTGACGCTGGTGCTGCTGGTGGTACTGCTGGCGGCGGCGCTGCGGTTCTTCCGTTCCCACATCATCCGTCCGCTGGACGAGGCGGTGGCGGTCTGTGAGCGGGTGGCGCACGGCGACCTGTCCAGCATCATTTCGCGCCATCATCGCGGCGAGATCGGCCGGCTGTTCGAAGCCATGGCCTTGATGCAAGAGCGGCTGGACGTGGCGGTGCGCACCATTGTGCACTCCACCGGTTCGATCGCGGCGGCCTCTCGCCAGATCGCCGCCGGCAGCATGGACCTGCACGACCGCACCGAGAAACAGGCCGCCGCGCTGGAACAGACGGCGGCCAGCGTCGAGCAGATAACGGCCACCGCCAAGCAGAGCGCCGACCACGTGCGCGAGGTCAGTTCGCTGGCAGGCCAGTCGGCGCAACTGGCGCGGCAGGGCAGCGAAGAGACCCAGCACGCGATCGACGCGATGCGCGAAATCTCGCAGAGCTCGCAGCGGATCGACGAGATCATCCGGCTGATCGACGAAATCGCGTTCCAGACCAATATCCTGGCGCTCAATGCCGCGGTGGAGGCCGCGCGCGCCGGCGAACAGGGGCGCGGGTTCGCCGTGGTGGCGGGCGAGGTGCGGGCGCTGGCGCAGCGCTCGGCCACCGCCGCCAAGGAAATCAAGACGCTGATCGAGGCGTCGTCGGATTCCGTCGAGCGCGGCAGCCAGCGCGTCGCGCAGGCCAGCGCCACCATGAGCAGCGTGCTGCACTCGGCGGCGAGCAGTGCGCCGTTGATGGGCGAGATCGCCACCGCGTCGTCCGAGCAGAGCGTGGGCATCGAGCAGATCAACCAGGCGGTGACGCACCTTGACAGTGTGACGCAGCAGAACGCGGCGCTGGTCGAGGAGTTCGCGGCGTCGGCCTCCACCTTGCATGATCAGGCCGACGACCTGGCGCGCGCGGTGGCGGTGTTCAAGCTGTCTGCAGCCTGCTAGGGGAGCCCTGCACCACGCTCATGGCCCGCTGCAGACGCGGGGTCAGCTCGCGGCTGGCGCCGGTCATGGGCAGGCGCAGTTCGTCGGCGATCAGGCCTTGCAGGGCCAGGGCGCGCTTGATCGGCGCCGGGTTGGGTTCGGCGAACAGCAGGCGGATCAGGCCGCGCAGCGGTTCGAACAGTTCGCGCGCCGCTTCGACGTGGCCGTCGCGCGCCAGTTGCATGACTTCGACGAAGCGCTCGGGGAACAGGTGCGCGGCCGCCGGAATGGCGCCGCGCCCGCCCGCCAGGAAATGGTCGAGCAGCGCCATGTCCTCGCCGCAGAGGGCCGCCAGGTGTCCCCGTGCGTTCAACGCCATCAGCACCGGCGCATTGCATTCCTTGACGGCGCGGAAATTGGGCAGCAACGCCAGCGATTCCATGGTTTCGACGGTCATGGTGACGCCGGCGCGCTTGGGAATGTTGTAGAGGATGATGGGGCGCTCTGTGGCCCAGGCGATCTGCCGGTAGTGCCACAGGATGCCCTGCTGTGACGGGCCCAGGTAGTAGGGCGGGGGAACCAGGTAGCCGGCGGGCGCGTACTTGTCCAGGCGGCGGATGGCGGCGGCCACGCCGCGCGTGTCGACGCCGCCCGCGCCGAACACCAGCGGCAGGGCGTGCGGATCGCGGCGGATGGCCTCGATCATCTCGATCTTCTCGGGGATGGAGAGCAGGTTGCCTTCGCCGGTGGAACCGAACAGCACCAGGCCGGCCACGCCGGCGTTGCGGTAGTAGCGCGCCAGCGCCTGGGCGGCTTCGCAATCGACGTAGCCACCGCGCATCGGCGTGACCATCGGCAGCCAGAGGCCTTCGAAAGCGGGAGTGAGCGGGGTATCCATGGCTTATTGCACCGTGATGGCGGTCGCGGGGCGCAGCGGGCCGAATTCGGCCTGGGGCAGGCCGCACATCACCGCGTGCATCAGGGCGTCGACCTGGTTGCGGTCGCAATGCAGTTGCAGGATGCTCTGGCCATGGGCGTGATCCACCGACAGCACGTATACGCCGATCCGTTCGCCCAGTTCGCGGTGCAGGGCCAGCCGGACCTTCAGGGCGTCCAGCGTGTCGATCCTGACGGTCAGGGAAACCATCTGCGCGGGTTGCGGCGCATGGGCTGGAGCGGGACGTTCAAACGAGGCGTACGTGCTGCGTTCTTGGCGGGGAATCATGGCGGTCGGGGGGGCGCAGCCGTGAGGGCGGGCTCGCGCGTATCCGGTTGGTTGATGACGATTCCACTATAGAAAGCGGGCCGTAAAACCTGCCGATAAATGCGGGCGAGACGCGTAAAAAGCGCGTCAACGCCCGGGCGTTTCAGAAGGTCTTGGTCAGCGACAGCAGGCCGGTGGCGCGGCCCATGTAGCGGCCGCGGCTGTTGGTGTAGACGGCGCGGTCGGCGTCGGTGTCGATATAGGCGATCGAGATCGCCAGGCCCTGCCCGAAGTCCTTGGTCAAGCCCAGTTTCCAGTCGGTGTAGGCGCCGTCGGTGACGTTGCGGACCGTCTGGCGGCCGACGTGGGCGTTGACCGTCAGGCCCCAGAACCCGGTGTCGAAGTTGCCGCTCAGGTCGAAATACTGGCTGTACTTGCTGTCGGCGAAGCCGAACAGATTGGTCATGGCGATCGAATACTTGAACAGGATCGGGCCGTAGCCCAGGCCGGCATACAGCTCGGTGGTGTCGGGGCTGGTGTAGCCCGACGGGTAGTCGCCGGGGTAGTAGTACTGCAGCACGCCCAGGTCGAACGGCACGTCAGGCGCCAGGTTGCCCTTGTAGCCGCCGTAGAAGTCCATTTCGACCGGCGCCGAGACCTTGCTGTTGCTGTCGTTGAGCCAACTGATGCTGGAGTTCCAGTTGCCCAGGTACAGGCCGCTGGCGTGGGTGAAATCGAAGCCGCCCTGGATCGCGGGCTGGTTGTTGGTCTGCATCAGGCCGCGGTAGCGGTACTGGCTGGCCAGGGTGACGTTGGCGGTCAGCGAGTACTCGGGAGTCGGCTCACCGGCGGTGGGCGCATCGGCGGCGTGCACGGGGGCGGCAAGGGCGAACAGCGCGAGCGCGGCCAGGGTGTTGCGGGACATGGAATTCTCCTGTGTTGGACGGGATCGCCACAATAGGAGAAGCGGCATAAACGGCGAGACAAGACTCGCGCGGCGCGCGTAAAAGGCGCATCAATGGCGCGGCAGGTCGCGTCTGCCCCGTGCGCCGCGCGGCCAAGCCTGGCTCATTCGAGCGCTTGCGCGCGGCTCCCGCCGTCAGCCCGCGAAGCGGTAGCCCACGCCGATCTCGGTCAGCAGGTAGACCGGCTGCGCCGGATCGGCCTCGAGCTTCTGCCGCAGGTGCCCCATGTAGATGCGCAGGTAGTGGTTGCTTTCCACGTGCGATGGGCCCCAGACCTCGCGCAGCAGTTCGCGGTGGGTCATGACCTTGCCGCGATGGGCCAGCAGCGCGGCCAGCAGGCGGTATTCCATGGCGGTCAGGTGTACGTGCTGGCCGCCGCGCTCGACCACGCGCCTGGCGAAATCCACGCGCACGTCGCCGAAACTGATTTCGGCGGCGCTGCCGGCGCCGCCGCGGGCATGGCGCCGCAGCAGCACGCGCAGCCGCGCCAGTAGTTCGCTGACGCCGAATGGCTTGGTCAGGTAGTCGTCGGCGCCGGCGTCCAGCGCCGCCACCTTGTCGGCCTCGGCGGTGCGCGCCGACAGCACCAGCACCGGCACTTCGGTCCAGCCGCGCAGTTCGCGGATCAGGGTCATGCCGTCCTCGTCCGGCAGGCCCAGGTCCAGGACCACGGCGTCGGGCTGGCGGGTGCCGGCCTCGATCAGGCCGCGCTTGACGGTATCGGCTTCAAAAACCGCGCAGCCCTCGCTCTCCAGGGCCTGGCGCACGAAGCGGCGGATATTGGCGTCGTCCTCGATGATGAGGAGGGTGGGCTGAAAGTCGAACATGCGATGGACTCAGGCGATTTCGGGTTGGATCTGGGGCGGCGTGCCCAGCGGCAGCGTGAAGACGAATTGCGCGCCGCTTTGCTGGCCCGGCGCGTGTTCGACCCAGATGCGGCCGTGGTGCGCGCTGACGATGGCTTCGCACACCGCCAGGCCGAGGCCGACGCCGGGGGTGGCGGATTCGCGTTCGCCGCGGGTGAATTTCTCGAAGATGCGGCGTTCGGCGCCGGGCGCGACGCCGGGGCCGTTGTCGCAGACCGCGACGCGCAGCTCGCCGTCCTGCGCCACGGCGTGCAGGCGGATGGCGCTGCCGGCTGGCGTGTACTTGGCGGCATTTTCCAGCAGATTGCAGAGCACCCGTTCGATCAGCACGCCGTCGCATTCGACCAGCGGCAACCCGGACAGGCTGTCGACCGTGACCCGATGCGCCGCCAGCGCTTCGCGCATGGCGGCCAGCGAGGCGCCGACCAGTTCCTCAATCGACTGCCACTCCAGCCGCAGCGGGGTGTCGCGGCTCTGCAGCCGCGCCATGTCGAGCAGGTTGGCGACCAGCGCGTGCATGCGCTGCGCCTGGTCGCGCATGGCGCGGATGGTGTCCTGGATGTCGGCCGGCAGCGCGTCCTGGCGCCGCGTCAGCGTGTCGGTCATGCCGACCAGGCTGGTGAGCGGCGTGCGCAGGTCGTGCGAGACCGCGGCCAGCAGTGAGTTTCGCAGCTTCTCGGATTCCATGCTGACCAGCGCCTGCTGCGCCACTTCCACGTAGTGCAGCCGTTCCAGGGCGATGGCGATGAGCGTGGCGTAGGCCTCGATCTGGCGGCGCGAGTCGGGCTGCGAGAACAGGCTGCGGCGCGGCGCCGCCAGCGCCAGCACGCCGCGAGTGCGCATCGGCGCCTTCAGCGGCAGGTACAGCAGGTCGCTGTTGGACAGCGTGGCGGTGCCGGCGCCCGCCGGCTGGCCGTGGTCGTAGACCCATTGGGCCAGCGCCGATTCCAGCGGCGGCATGTCGTCGGCGGCGGGCGAGGCCAGCTTCAGGCGGTCGTCCAGGCCCAGGATATAGAGCGCGCAGCGCGAGCCGAAGGTGGCGTGCACGAAGGCGCCGGCGGACGCGACGATCTGCTCGGGCAAGAGCGCCGATGACAGCTCGCGCGCGAACTCGTACAGGCTGCGGGCGTCGGCCTCGCGCTTGACCGAGGCCTGGGCCTGCAAGCGCAGGCCGGCGGTGAGCTGGCCGATCAACAGGCCCACGGCCAGCAGCACGCCGAAGGTCAGCAGGTACTGCACGTCGGACACGGCGAACGAGGCCAGCGGCTGCACGAAGAAGAAGTCGAACAGCCCCACGCTGACGACCGAGGCCAGCGCGGCCGGGCCGCGGCCATGGCGCAGCGCCACCGCCACCACCGCCAGCAGGAACAGCATGACGATGTTGGTCTGGTGCAGCGCCGGGAACGCCAGCGCCGACAGCGCCGTGGCCACTGTGCAATAGCAGAGCGCCCAGGCATAGCCGGCGAGCGCCTGCGGGCCGCGTTCGTCGGCCGCCTGTCGGCCGCGGCGCCCGAGCGTCAGCGGATCGCGGCCCGGCACGCTGGCGGCGGGCAGCGGCGGGGCGCCCAGGCGGATGATGTCGATCTCGGGGCAGCCGGCGGCCAGCATGTCGGCGAAGCTGTGGCGGCGCCACAGCCAGCCGGGGCTGATGGCCGCGGTCAGCAGCGCCGACAGCGACAGCCGCAGGCGCTGCAGGCCGCTGGCGCGGGTGCGGCCGACGATGGCCTTGGTGATGTTATGGCGGCGCACGTAGCGCACCACCGCGTCGACCATGTCGCCGCCAGCCAGGGTTTCGCAACGCGCGCCGAGCGAGTCGGCCAGCGCCAGGCTGCGTTGCAGCCGTTCCTGCTCGGCCTGCGGCGGCGGCGCGGCGCGCGGCACGTCGATGGTGACCACGTGCAGGTCGCATTCGAGCTGCTGGCTCAGGCGATGGGCGCTGCGGATGACGTATTCGGCGTCAGCGTCGGGGCCGATGCAGGCCACCACGGCTTCGCGCGTGCGCCACACCGGCTCGATGGCGCGGTCGCGGCGATAGGCCTGGACGTCGTCGTCGACGTGGTCGGCGGTGCGGCGCAGCGCCAGTTCGCGCAGCGCGATCAGGTTGCCCTTGCGGAAGAAGTTGCGGGTGGCGTGGCGCGCCTGCTCAGGCAGGTAGACCTTGCCTTCCCGCAAGCGGCGCAGCAGCTCGTCGGCCGACAGGTCGACCAGGATGACTTCGTCGGCGGCGTCGAAGACCTCGTCCGGCACGGTCTCCCAGACCCGCACGCCGGTGATGCTGCCGACGGCCTCGTTGAGGCTGTCCAGGTGCTGTACGTTGAGCGTGGTCCAGACGTCGATGCCGGCCGCCAGCAGTTCCTGGATATCCTGCCAGCGCTTGGCGTGGCGCGAGCCGGGCGCGTTGGAGTGGGCCAGTTCGTCGACCAGCACCAGGTCCGGGTGGGCGGCCAGCGCGCCGTCCAGGTCGAATTCCTTGAGCGCGTGGCCCCGGTAGGCGACGTCCTTGAGCGGCAGGACCGCCAGGCCCTCGAGCAGGGCGGCGGTTTCGCGGCGGCCGTGCGTTTCGACGATGCCGGCCAGCACGCGGGCGCCTTGCGCGGCGTGGGCGCGGGCGGCCACCAGCATGGCGTAGGTCTTGCCGACGCCAGCGGATGAGCCGAAGTAGACCCGCAACTTGCCGCGCACCGCCTGGCGCGCGGCGTCGTCGAGGTCTTTCAAGAGCGCGTCCGGATCGGGACGCTCGTCAGGATTGTCGGCCATGAACGCGCAAGCGAAGTGGGGGAGCGGCTGGCAATACTATACGCCGGCGTGTCATTTCACCGGCGCCAGTTGGTCCAGCGCCAGGTTGAGCTGGAGCACGTTGACGACCGGGTCGCCCAGCACGCCCAACCAGGGCTTGGAGGTGCTAGCCTCGATGAGGGCGTCGACCTTCTCACGCGGCAGATGGCGGGTACGCGCCACGCGCGCGGCCTGGTAGGCCGCGGCGGCCGGGCTGATGTGCGGGTCCAGGCCGCTGCCCGAGGCCGTGATCAGGTCCACCGGCACTGGCGTGGGATTGTCCGGGTCGGCCGCCTTCAGCGCCGCGATGCGCGCTTGCACGGCCTCGGCCAGCGCCGGATTGCGCGGGCCCAGGTTCGAGCCGCCGGAGTTGGCGCCGTTGTACGGCATCGGCGAGGTGGCCGACGGCCGGCCCCAGAAGTACTGGGGGGCGCTGAACGACTGGCCGATCCACTCCGAGCCGACCACCTTGTCGCCCTGGCGGATCAGCGATCCCGACGCTTCGTGCGGGAACACGGCGGCGGCGATGCCGGTGGTCAGGAAGGGGTAGGCCAGGCCGGTCACCAGCGACAGGGCGGCGAACACGACCAGCGCGGGGCGCAGGATGCCGCCTTGGCGCGGCAGGGGAAGAGCTTGTTTCATGAGGAGTTCCTTTCCAGTGACGGGCGCGGGTCAGACCCAGCCCAGGGCGGCCAGCACCATGTCGACCAGCTTGATGCCGGCGAACGGCACCAGCAGGCCGCCCAGTCCGTAGATCAGCAGATTGCGGCGCAGCAGGACCGAGGCGCCCAGCGGACGGTAGCGCACGCCCTTGAGCGCCAGCGGGATCAGCACGATGATGATGAGCGCATTGAAGATCACGGCCGACAGGATGGCCGAGGCCGGCGTGGCCAGGCCCATGATGTTCAGCACGTTCAACTGCGGGTACACCGTGGCGAACGCCGCCGGGATGATGGCGAAGTACTTGGCCACGTCGTTGGCGATGCTGAAGGTGGTGAGCGCGCCGCGCGTCATCAGCATCTGCTTGCCGATCTCGACGATCTCGATGAGCTTGGTGGGATTGGAGTCCAGGTCCACCATGTTGGCCGCTTCCTTGGCGGCCTGGGTGCCCGAGTTCATCGCCACCGCGACGTCGGCCTGCGCCAGCGCCGGCGCGTCGTTGGTGCCGTCGCCGGTCATCGCCACCAGGCGGCCTTCGCCCTGGTAGGCGCGGATCAGCTTGAGCTTGGCTTCCGGCGTGGCTTCCGCGAGGAAGTCGTCGACGCCCGCTTCGGCGGCGATGGACGCGGCGGTGAGCTTGTTGTCGCCGGTGATCATCACCGTCTTGATGCCCATGCGGCGCAGCTCGGCGAAGCGCGACTGGATGTCGGGCTTGACGATGTCCTTGAGCTCGACCACGCCCAGCGCGCGGTTGCCGTCGCTGACCAGCAGCGGCGTGCTGCCGCGGCGCGCCACGTCCTCGGCCAGGCGCAGCACCTGTTCGGGCACGATGGCGTCCTGCTCGGCCAGCCAGGCGCGCACCGCGTCGATGGCGCCCTTGCGGATCATGCGGTCGTTCAGGTTGACGCCGCTCATGCGGGTCTGGGCGGTGAAGGGCACGTATTCGGCGTCCGAGGCGCGCACGGCGGGGGCGTGAATGGCCTTGTCGGCCAGCGTCACGATGCTGCGGCCTTCGGGCGTTTCGTCGGCCAGCGAGGCCAGGCGCGCCGCGTCCGCCAGTTCGCGCGGCGATACGCCGGGCGCGGGCAGGAAGGTCGAGGCCTGGCGGTTGCCGAAGGTGATGGTGCCGGTCTTGTCCAGCAGCAGCACGTCGACATCGCCGGCGGCTTCCACGGCGCGGCCCGAGGTGGCGATGACGTTGGCGCCCATCATGCGGCTCATGCCCGCCACGCCGATGGCCGACAGCAGCCCGCCGATGGTGGTGGGGATCAGGCACACCAGCAGCGCCACCAGCACCGTGACGGTGACGGTGGTGCCGCCGCCGGCGGCCGTGACCGAGTAGATCGAGAACGGCATCAGCGTCGCGACCACCAGCAGGAACACCACCGTCAGGCCGACCAGCAGGATGGTCAACGCCAGCTCGTTGGGCGTCTTCTGGCGCTTGGCGCCTTCGACCATGGCGATCATGCGGTCCAGGAAGCTCTCGCCCGGGTCGGCGGCGATGCGCACGAAGATCCAGTCGGACAGCACCCGGGTGCCGCCGGTGACGGACGAGAAGTCGCCGCCCGATTCGCGGATGACCGGCGCCGATTCGCCGGTGATGGCGCTTTCATCGACCGACGCGACGCCGGCGATGACCTGGCCGTCGCCCGGGATGGTTTCGCCGGCTTCCACCAGCACCACGTCATTGCGGCGCAGCAGCCCGGAGGCCTGCTTGACGGCCTGGTTGCGCCACAGCGCCGGCTCGGCGCGGGCGGCATCCTCATCGCGGAACCCCTTTAGCAGGCGCGCATCGATGGTGGTGCGCAGGCCGCGCAGGGTGGCGGCCTGCTGCTTGCCGCGCCCCTCGGCCAGCGCTTCGGCGAAGTTGGCGAACAGCACGGTGAACCACAGCCACACGGAGATCGCGAGGATGAAGCCCGCGGGCGCCTCGGCCTGGCCGCGCAACGCCATGATCCACAGGATGGTGGTCAGGATGCTGCCCACGTAGACCACGAACATCACGGGGTTCTTCAGTTGCGCCGCGGGCGAGAGCTTGCGCAGGCTGTCCAGCAGCGCGGGACCGACGAGCGCGCCCGACCACATGCCGAACTTGCGTTCGAGCGGCGCGGCCGACGGCGCGCGGGCGGCGCCGCCGCCGGCGCCTTGGGTTGGCATATCAATCTTGGCCATTTTCTTTCCTAGCCTGTTGCATTCAGGGTTGCAGGTGTTCCGCGACCGGGCCCAGGGCCAGCGCGGGCACATAAGTCAGGGCGCCCACCAGCAGCACCGCGCCGATCAGCAGCACCACGAAGAGGGGGCCGGTGGTCGGCATGCTGCCGGGGCCGGCGGGCAGGCGGCGCTTGGCCGCCAGCGATCCGGCCATCGCCAGCACCGCGACGATGATGGCGAAGCGGCCGAACCACATGGCGATGCCCAGCAGCACGTTGTAGAAGGGCGTGTTGGCGGACAGGCCGGCGAAGGCGCTGCCGTTGTTGTTGGCGGCCGAGGACAGGGCGTACAGGATCTCGGAGAAGCCGTGGATGCCGGGGTTGAGCACGCCGGCCTGGCCGGCCGTCACCGACACTGCCAGCGCGGTGCCGCCGAGCACCAGCAGCGGCGTCGCCAGGATCACGATCGAGACCATCTTCATGTCATAGGCTTCGATCTTCTTGCCCAGGTACTCGGGCGTGCGGCCGATCATCAGCCCGGCGATGAAGACGCCCAGGATGGCGAACGCCAGCATGCCGTAGAGCCCGGAGCCGACCCCGCCGTAGACCACTTCGCCCAACTGCATCAGCAGCATCGGCGACAGGCCGCCCATGGCGCTGAGCGAATCGTGCATGCCGTTGACCGCGCCGCACGAGGCCGCGGTGGTGATGGTGGCGAACAGCGAGGTGGCGGCGATGCCGAAGCGGGTCTCCTTGCCTTCCATGTTGCCGCCCGGCGAGAGCGCGCTCATGGCGCTGTCGACGCCTGTTTGCGCGGTCATCGGATTGGGCTGTTGTTCGTAGTAAGCCGTGGTCAGCGCGAATACAACGAACAGCACGGTCATGGCCGCCAGAATGGCGACGCCCTGGCGCCGGTTGCCGACCATTTCGCCGAAGCTGAAGCACAGCGCCGCCGGGATCACCAGAATCGCCAGCATCTCCAGGAAGTTCGACAGGGCCGTCGGGTTTTCAAAGGGATGCGCGGAGTTGGCGTTGAAGAAGCCGCCGCCGTTGGTGCCCAGCATCTTGATCGCTTCCTGCGAGGCGACCGGGCCCATGGCCAGCGTCTGCGTCTGGGTGACCGCGGGGTCGGTCACGGGCTGGCCCTTGGCATCGAGCACCGGCTGCCCCTGGGCGTCCACGCGCGGTTGGTCATAGTGCAGGGCTTCGACCGTCTGCACGTCCTGATAGGGGCTGAAGTTCTGGATCACGCCCTGGCTCACCAGCGCCAGCGCCAGCACCAGCGACAGCGGCAGCAGCACGTACAGCGTGCTGCGCACCATGTCGGCCCAGAAGTTGCCCACCGTGGCCGAGCAATGGCGCGCCAGCCCGCGGATAAGCGCGAACAGCACCGCGATGCCGGTGGCGGCCGAGACAAAGTTCTGCACCGTCAGCGCCAGCATCTGCGTCAGGTAGCTCATCGTCGATTCGCCGCCATAGCCTTGCCAGTTGGTGTTGGCCACGAAGCTGATGGCGGTGTTGAGCGAGGAATCGGGCGAGACGGCGCCCATGCCGGCCGGGTTCAGCGGCAGCAAGCCCTGCAGGCGCTGCAGCGCGTAGACCGCCACGATGCCCAGGATGTTGAAGGCGAGCACGGCCAGCGCGTAGCGCTTCCAGCCCATTTCGGCTTGCGGGTCGATGCCCGCCAGCCGGTAGATGCCACGTTCCAGCGGGCGGCCCCAGGCGGTCAGCCGGGATTGCCCATTTTCCATGGCGACGCGGATATAGCGCCCGAGAAAGGGCGCGATCGCGAGCAGGACCGCCAGGTACACGACCAGCAGTCCGATGAATTCGGCAGTCATCAGAACTTCTCCGGTTTGAATAGCGCGACCAGCAGGTACACGAACAGCAGCGCGGACGTGATGCCGCTCAGCCAGTAGAGCCAGCTCATGGTTGCTCTCCCGAGGACAAGGCTTCGCAGAACGAGACCAGGGCGTAGGTCAGCCCGGCCATGACGGCGAAGATCGCGATATAGATGGCATCCACGTTTTTCCTCCCGGGAGCGGCGCTCCCTTCGAACGACGGGCCCGGGCGGCAAAAGGGGATGCGGACCGCGCGGGCGAAGTGACCAATCAGGACATCGGCAGGTTACGGAGCAGGGGGTAAAAACGGGGTATAGCTTTGGCGGGGGGGTGTAAACGGAACGTAAAGACGCGCTGTCATCCTCCGGTTCGTGGATGCGCCGCCATGGCGCGGCGCCGGTGCCCGGAAGCGGGCGGCGGGGTCGGCGGTAGTTGAGGCTGGCTCAAAATGGGTCCCGCCGGCAGCCCCTGGAATGCGGGTTGGGGCCGAATAAATCCCAATATTTAGAACACGAGCCTTAAAATGCACTACTGTGGTGCGTGGAATATGTAAATGAATGCGCCGAATTAGGGCATTCCCCTAGTGTGGCATTCCCGCATCTGGTGCAGAATCTCTTCCCATGCAGGTGAGGAGACAAAGCCCTGCATGGGCAATTACCGGCGGCACCGGTACATAAAAAAGTAGCAGTACTCAAGAAAAGCAAAACGCACAACGGCTGGCACCAGGCAGTGCCGGCCGTTGTCGCATAAAAAGCCCGTATTCCGCACGCCAGGGTTTTTTCCAGCGCCGCGTTTCGCGTTATTCCCCAGGTTTCGCTCACGCCAGCTATGCCGGAATCCCGCGCTTCCTCCAAACCTGTCCCCACGCGCTACTGGCGCCGCAACGTGCGGCTGATCGTGCTGTTGCTGGCCGTTTGGGCGGCGCTGACCTTTGTCCCGTCCTATTTCGCCCGCGGCCTGTCGTTCGACTTCATCGGCTGGCCGTTTTCGTTCTGGATGGCGGCCTACGGCGCGCCGCTGGCCTATCTCATCCTCATCGGCATCTACGCGCGGATCATGAACCGCGCCGACCAACGCTCGGAAGAGGGCAAGGGGGACGCCTGATGCCGTTCGGCGGAGACACCCCGCAGCAATTCAGCATCCGGCTGCGCCGCATCTACGTGCTGTATACGGCTGGCTTCGCGCTGATGATTCTGCTGATGGCGCTGGCCGAGATCCTGGGCCTGCCGCGCAACTGGATCGGCTATGTGTTCCTGCTGGTCACGGTCAGCCTGTACGCGGGCATCGGCATCGTCTGCCGCACCTCGGACCAGGTCGAATACTACGTGGCTGGCCGGCGGGTGCCGGCCTTCTACAACGGCATGGCCACCGCCGCCGACTGGATGTCGGTGGCCTCCTTCATTGGCGTCGCGGGCACGCTTTACCTGACGGGCTACGGCGGGCTGGCCTACATCATGGGCTGGACCGGCGGTTACGTGCTGGTGGCGATGCTGCTGGCGCCGTACCTGCGCCGCTTCGGGCAATACACCATTCCCGATTTCATGGGCGCGCGCTACGGCGGCAACCTGCCGCGGCTGGCTGGCGTGGCCTGCGCCATCCTCTGTTCGTTCACCTACCTGGTGGCGCAGATCTATGGCGTAGGCATCATCACGACGCGCATGACCGGCATTTCGTTCGAGCTGGGCATCTTCGTGGCGCTGGGAGGCATGCTGGTCTGTTCGTTCCTGGGCGGCATGCGCGCCGTTACCTGGACCCAGGTAGGCCAGTACATCATCCTGGTCATCGCCTACCTGGTGCCGGTGGTGTGGCTGTCGATCAAGCATACCGACATGCCCGTGCCGCAATTGTCGGCTGGGGCGGTGCTGCAGCAAGTGACCGAGAAAGAGGTCTATCTGCAGAACGATCCGGCCGAGATCGAGGTGCGTCGCCTGTGGCAGGAGCGCGCCGACGAAATGGCGCAGCGGGTGCGCGACCTGCCCGAGTCCTGGGCGCTCGAGAAGGACAAGCTGCGCAGCCGCCTGGCCCAGCTCAATGCCGGTGATGCGCCGATGGTCGAGATCCGCTCTGTCGAGCGCGAGCTGGCGGCCTTTCCGCCCAATGTCGAGGAGGCCAGGATCGCCTGGTCTCAGGCCAAGGCCTCCTTCGAGGCGCGTGCCGCGCCACTGACCCCGCACGCCGAGCCATTTCCTTCCGAAGACCCGCAAGAGCGGCGCAACATGCGCATCAATTTCCTGGCGCTGGTGCTGTGCCTGATGCTGGGCACCGCGGGCATGCCGCACATCCTGATGCGGTCATACACGACTTCGTCGGTGATCGAGGCGCGCCGTTCGGTGTGCTGGTCGCTGCTGTTCATCCTGCTGCTCTATTTCATGGCGCCGGCGCTGGCGCTGCTGGTCAAATACGAGGTCTATACGCAGGTGGTGGGGTCGAATTTCCTCAGCCTGCCGAACTGGGTGCATGCCTGGAGCGCGGTCGACAGCAACCTGCTGGATGTCACCGATATCAATCGGGACGGCGTGGTGCAGTTGAGCGAGATCAGTATCGGCGCCGACGTGGTGGTGCTGGCCATGCCCGAGATCGGCGGACTGCCCTACGTGATTTCCGGGCTGGTGGCGGCGGGCGGGCTGGCGGCCGCGCTGTCCACCGCCGATGGCCTGCTGCTGACGTTGTCCAATTCGCTGTCGCACGACATGTGGTACCGGATGGTATCGCCGCGCATGTCGGCGGCGCGGCGGGTGATGGTGTCCAAGATCCTGCTGCTGGTGGTGGCGTTCGGCGCGGCCTGGGTGGCGGCGCGCAAGCCGGCCGACATTCTCTTCATGGTGTCGGCGGCGTTCTCGTTCGCGGCCTCGTCGTTTTTCCCGGCGCTGGTGATGGGCGTGTTCTGGCGCCGCGCCAACAAATGGGGCGCCACGCTCGGCATGGCGGCGGGCCTGCTGGTGACCTTCGCCTACATGACGCACACGCATCCGTGGCTGCGCGAGTGGGTGCTGGGGATTTCGCGGACCCAGCCGGTGGACCTGTGGTGGGGCATCCAGCCGATCGCGGCGGGCGTGTTCGGCGCGCCGGTGGCGTTCCTGACGATCGTCGTGGTGTCGCTGCTGACGCCGCCGCCGGATCGCGCCACGCTGGCGCTGGTGGATTATCTGCGTCATCCGGGCGCGCCGAAGCCGCCAACGGAGAACGGCACGGTCTGAAACGGAGGCAGGCGCCGGGTGGCCCGGATATATGCCCGGCGCGGGCCGGATCCGGGCTCGCGCCTGGAACGGCTCAGTGCGACACGGACTTCGAGAAGACGTTCATGACCACCACGCCGGCGATGATCAGGCCGATGCCGACCAGCGCCGGGGTGTCCAGGTGCTGCTTGAAGAATAGCGCGCCGATCAGGGAGATGAGCACGATGCCCACGCCCGACCAGATGGCGTAGGCGATGCCGACCGGCACTTCGCGCAACGTCAGCGACAGGAAATAGAACGAGATCATGTAGCCGAACACCGTCACCACCGATGGCACCAGGCGCGAAAAACCTTCGGAGCTTTTCAGGGCGCTGGTGGCGAAGATCTCGGCGACGATGGCGATGCCCAGGTAGAGCCACTTCATTTGCGCGGCCCCTCGGATTGGCGCAGCAGCACCAGCAGGGCGCCGGCGCCGCCTTCGCGCTCGGGCGCCTCGGAAAACGCCAGCACTTCGTTCTTCTGCACCAGCCAGGTGCGGGCCTTGTCTTTCAGCACCGGTTCCAGGCCCTGCGAGCCATAGCCCTTGCCGTGCACGATGCGCACGCAGCGGATGCCGTGTTCCTGGCATTCGTCCAGGAACGACAGCATGGCGTGGCGCGCCTGTTCCACGCGCAGGCCGTGCAGGTCGAGTTCGGCGCCGGCGCGCCACTGGCCGCGGCGCAGGTTGCGCGCGGTGTCGGGCGCGGCGTCGCCGCGCACGAAGGCGGTGCCGCCTTCGGACAGCAGGTGCGTGATTTCGCCGCCGTCCGAGACGCCGGCATCGGCGCGCATGGCGGTCTCTCCCAAGGCGTTGGCGCGGCGCAGGGCCGGGGCCGGCTGCGGCACAGGCTTGTGCTCGGCGCGCGCGACCTGCCTGATCGGCTTGACCGTCTGCATGCTGCGCCGGAACGCGGCCATGTCGTCGGCCGGATCGGCGTCCGCGCCGGGCGCCGGCGCGGTTTTCTTCAGCGCCGCCACGCGCTGGGCGAGGGCGGCGCGCTCCTGCTCGGCCTGCAGGTCTTTCTTGAGGCGTTTCAGGTCGGCCGCGCCGACCTTATTGCCCCGCATTCTCCAGCCACCGTTGTGCGTCCAGGGCGGCCATGCAGCCCGTGCCGGCGCTGGTGATGGCCTGGCGGTAGACGTGGTCCTGCACGTCGCCGGCGGCGAACACGCCCGGCACCGAGGTCATGGTGGCCATGCCGGACAGGCCGCTCTTGGTGACGATGTAGCCGTCCTTCATTTCGAGCTGGCCCTGGAAGATCTCGGTGTTGGGCTGGTGGCCGATGGCGATGAAGGCGCCGGTGGCCTTCAGGTCTTCGGTGGCGCCGGTGTCGACGTGGCGCACGCGCACGCCGGTGACGCCACTGTCGTCGCCCAGCACTTCTTCCAGCGTGTGGAACAGCTTCAGTTCCATGTTGCCGTTTTCGACCTTGCTCATCAGCTTGTCGACCAGGATCGGTTCGGCGCGGAACTTGTCGCGGCGGTGGATCAGGGTGACCTTGCGGCAGATGTTGGACAGGTACAGGGCTTCCTCGACGGCGGTGTTGCCGCCGCCGACCACGACCACGTCCTGGTTGCGGTAGAAGAAGCCGTCGCAGGTGGCGCAGCCGGACACGCCGCGGCCCATGAAGGCCTCTTCGGACGGCAGGCCCAGGTACTTGGCCGAGGCGCCGGTGGCGATGATCAGGGCGTCGCAGGTGTAGACCTTGCCGGTGTCGCCGGTCAGGGTGAACGGCCGCTTGGACAGGTCGACCTTGGCGATGTGGTCGAACAGCATTTCGGTGTTGAAGCGCTCGGCGTGCTTCTGGAAGCGCTGCATCAGGTCCGGACCCTGCACGCCGTCGGCGTCGGCCGGCCAGTTGTCGACGTCCGTGGTGGTCATCAGTTGGCCGCCTTGGGCCAAACCTGTAACAAGGACGGGGCTCAGATTGGCGCGTGCCGCATAGACGGCCGCCGTGTAACCGGCGGGGCCGGATCCGAGTATCAAAACTTTAGCGTGCGTAGGCGTGGACATGGGCGGGTATCTTTAGGTTAACGCCCAATTATAATGAGCCGCATGCCGCGTATCTCGACTGCTTCTCCGCGCGCTTCGCGCAACACCCGCAACGGGCCCTCGCCACTGCAGACGCGTATCTCCGCGTTGCTGCGCGAAGCCCGCTGGATCCTCTTCGCCGCCCTGGCGGCCTGGCTCACCCTGGTGCTGGCCACCTGGAGCGCCGCCGACCCGGGCTGGTCGCACTCCGTCCCCGCCGGCGTCATCCACAACAAGGGCGGGACCCTGGGCGCCTACCTGGCGGACATCCTGCTGTACCTGTTCGGTTTCTCCGCCTGGTGGTGGGTGATCCTGCTGCTGCACCGCGTGCGGGCGGGTTACCGCCGCCTTGCCAGCCATCTTCGTGTTACCAATGGTAAGCAACCTGAGGTGTTGCCGCGGGTCCACTGGGAAGAGGGCATCGGTTTCTTCCTGCTGCTGGTCGGCTCGCTGGGCATGGAAGCCCTGCGCCTGGCCAGCCGCGGCACCCACCTGCCGGGCGCCTCGGAAAGCGCCAGCGGCGCCGGCGGCGTCATCGGCCACACCCTGGCCGACCTGATGGGCCGCAGCATCGGCTTTACCGGCAGCACCCTGGCCTTTTTGGTGATGCTGGCGATCGGCCTGAGCCTGTTTTTCTCGTTCTCGTGGCTGACCGTGGCCGAGCGCGTCGGCACCTGGATCGAAGGCCTGGTGCGTCGGGTGCGCAATTCCTACGCCGCGCGCGAAGACCGCAAGGTCGGCGAGGTGGCCAAGGCCGTGCGCACCGAGCAGGTGGTGGCCAAGCAGGAAAAGCTGGTGCACGAACAACCGGTGCGCATCGAGCCGGCGATCACCGTGGTGCCCAAGTCCGAGCGCGTCGAGAAGGAAAAGCAGCAGTCGCTGTTCTTCGCGCCGCCGCCGGGCGGCGAGGGCGACCTGCCGGCCATCAGCCTGCTGGATCCGCCGCTGGCCAACCAGGAAACCGTGTCGGCCGAGACCATCGAGTTCACTTCGCGCCTGATCGAAAAGAAACTGGCCGACTTCGGCGTGTCCGTCACCGTGGTGGCGGCGCAGGCCGGTCCGGTCATCACGCGTTACGAAATCGAGCCGGCCACCGGCGTCAAGGGCAGCCAGATCGTCAACCTGGCCAAGGACCTGGCGCGCGCGCTCAGCCTGGTCAGCATCCGGGTGGTGGAAACCATTCCGGGCAAGAACCTGATGGGCCTGGAACTGCCCAACCCGCGTCGCCAGGTGGTCAAGCTGTCCGAGATCCTGGGCTCGCAGACCTACCACGCCAGCCATTCGGTGGTGACCATGGCGCTGGGCAAGGACATCGCCGGCAATCCGGTGGTGGCCGACCTGGCCAAGATGCCGCACCTGCTGGTGGCGGGCACCACCGGGTCGGGCAAGTCGGTCGGGATCAACGCCATGATCCTGTCGCTGCTGTACAAGGCCGACGCCTCGCACACCCGCCTGATCCTGATCGATCCGAAGATGCTCGAAATGAGCGTCTACGAAGGCATTCCGCACCTGCTGGCGCCGGTGGTCACGGACATGCGCCATGCCGCCAACGCGCTGAACTGGTGCGTCGGCGAGATGGAAAAGCGCTACCGCCTGATGAGCAAGATGGGCGTGCGCAACCTGGCCGGCTACAACACCAAGATCCGCGACGCGATCAAGCGCGAGGAGCCGATCCCGAACCCGTTCTCGCTGACGCCCGACCAGCCCGAGCCGCTGTCGCCGCTGCCCACCATCGTGGTGGTCATCGACGAGCTGGCCGACCTGATGATGGTGGTGGGCAAGAAGATCGAAGAACTGATCGCCCGCCTGGCGCAGAAGGCGCGCGCGGCCGGCATCCACCTGATCCTGGCGACGCAGCGTCCCAGCGTGGATGTCATCACCGGGCTGATCAAGGCCAACATTCCGACCCGCATCGCGTTCCAGGTGTCGTCCAAGATCGACTCGCGCACCATTCTCGACCAGATGGGCGCGGAGACCCTGCTGGGCCAGGGCGACATGCTCTACATGCCGCCGGGCACCGGTCTGCCGGTGCGTGTGCACGGCGCCTTCGTCAGCGACGATGAAGTGCACCGCGTGGTCGAAAGCCTGAAGGCGCAGGGCGAGCCGAACTATGTCGAGGGCCTGCTGGAAGGCGGGCTGGACGGCGACGGCGGCGAAGGCGCCAGCAGCGTCACCGGCATCGGCGGCGACGCCGAGTCGGACCCGATGTACGACCAGGCCTGCGAGGTGGTGCTCAAGCATCGCCGCGCCTCGATCTCGCTGGTGCAGCGCCATCTGCGCATTGGTTACAACCGTGCGGCGCGGTTACTGGAACAGATGGAGCAATCGGGTATCGTGTCGGCGATGCAGTCCAATGGCAACCGGGAGATCCTGGTGCCCGCCGCCGCTCGAGAGGAAGCATGATGAAGACGTTTCGTGGCCTGGCCGCCGGCCTGGCCTTCTGCCTGGTCCCGGCGTTGACGCCGGCCGCGGCGATGGCCGCCAGCGCGCAGGAACAGTTGCGCGCGTTCGTGGGGGCGGTGACGGCGGCGACGGGCGCGTTTTCCCAATACACCGTCAATACGCAGGGGCGCACGCAGCCTGCGCAGACGGGCGTGTTCTCGTTCCAGCGGCCGGGCAAGTTCAAGTGGTCGGTGCAGAAGCCCTATGAACAGTTGGTGATTTCCGACGGCAAGCAGGTGTTCCAGTTCGATCCGGATCTGGCGCAGGTGACCGAGCGGAAGGTGGATGCGGCCATCGGGACGTCGCCGGCGGCGATTCTGTTCGGTTCGGGATCGCTGGAGCAGTCGTTCGATGTGTCGGCGCTGCCGTCCAAGGATGGCATCGATTGGCTGCGGGCGAAGCCGCGCACGGCGGATGCGGGGTTTTCGCGCGTCGATATCGGGATGAAGGACAATCTGCCGGTGCGGGTGGAGCTGCTGGATTCGTTCGGGCAGACGACGCGGGTGGATCTTTCCGGGATCGTTCCTAATCCCAAGCTTGGGGAGGGGGAGTTTCGGTTTGTGGCGCCCAAGGGCGTGGATGTGGTCAAGATGTAAGGAGTCCGGCGGCGTCAGTGCTGAGTTGCTGTTGGGTTCTTGATTATTTCTTTGTTGGTCGGGCTTCGTAGGCCGCCCGTCACGGGGCGCGCAGGCGGTGAGCGCGCCAACGATTGCGGTCCGGAGCGTTCGCTCCGGACTTCCCCTTCGTCATCTTCGTTGTCGCCTGCGGCGACTGCCTTCAGATTCCCTCGGGCGCATCGACGGCGCGCTCACCGCCTGCGCGCCCCGCGCCGGGCTACCGGTTTCGAGAAATGACGCGCTGCTGGACCCTGGGGGCATGGGGGAGGTTTGCGTTGCCCGCAAAAAACGGCCGCGCGGGCGGCCGTTTTTTTCATACGTGGTGTCTTGCGTCGTGATGTGGGTCGCTGCGCGCTTGCGGCGCGGTGTGGGCGGTGTACCTGAAGCGCGCAGCGGCTGGCTTGGGCCAGGAGGGGCGCCCGGCCGTCCGAAGGCCGGGCAGCCCCCTTGGGAGGCAGCTAGCTCACGCCTTGAGCGTCGCGTCAGGTCACGGGCGCTTATACGCAACACAATCAATTTCCACCTTTGCATCCACCATCAGCGGCGACTGCACGCAGGCGCGGGCGGGGGGATTGTTGCCGAAGTATTCCTTGAAGACCTTGTTGAACGAGGGGAAGTCGCGGGCGTCGTCGAGCCAGACGCCGCAGCGCACGACGTGTTCGGGGCCGTAGCCGGCTTCCTTGAGGATGGCGAGGACCTGCTGGATGGCCTTGTGGGATTGGGCGACGGTGCCGCCTTCGATGACTTCGCCGTTTTCCATCGGGACCTGGCCCGAGACGTAGAGCCAGCCGTCGGCGGCGACGGCGCGGGCGAAGGGCATGTGGGAGCCGCCTTGGCCGGTGCCGCCGGCGACGCCGTAGCGGGTGATGCCGTTGTTGTCGGGGGTGGGGGTGGTGCTGCTCATGTCAGGGCTCCTGAAGGGCGGGGGTTGAGGCGGCGAAGCTGGCGCGCAGGTCGCCGTTGCGGGGCAGCCAGCGGCCGGCGCGGTCGCCTGTGGGTTGGCCGTGGCGGTAGGACAGGACGCCGTTGACCCAGACGGCCTCGATGCCGGCGGCGGTCTGGACGGGGGCGGCGAAGGTGGCGCGGTCGATGACGGTGGCGGGGTCGAACAGCACCAGGTCGGCGTGAAAGCCTTCGCGCACCAGGCCGCGTTCGGCCAGGCCGAAGCGGGCGGCGGACAGGCCGGTCATCTTGTGAACGGCTTCGGGCAGCGGGAACAGGCCGACGTCGCGGCTGTAGTGGCCGAGCACGCGCGGGAAGGCGCCCCACAGGCGCGGGTGCGGCATGGGGTCGTTGGGCAAGCCGTCGGAGCCGACCATGGTGAGCCGGTTCGACAGCACGCGGCGCACGTCGTCCTCGTGCATGTTGTGGTAGACGGCGCCGGCCGGTTGCAGGCGTTTCGCCGCTTCCAGCAGCGTCACGCTCCAGTCGGCGGCGATGGCGGACAGTTTGCGGCGGGCCTGTTCGGGGTGCGGCACCGACCAGGTGATGTCGATGTCGAATTCGTCGGTGACCTGCTTGAGGTCGAGCGTGGACGAGCTGGCCGAGTAGGGATAGCAGTCGCAGCCCACGTGCTGCATGCGGCCGGCGTTCTCCAGCTTGAACAGCACTTCCTTGGTGCGGCCCCAGTTGCCGGCGCCCGCGCATTTCAGGTGCGACACCACCACCGGCACGCGGGCGTGCAGGGCGATGTCGAAGGCTTCCTGCATGGCTTCCAGGATGGCGGCGAATTCCGAGCGCAGGTGGGTGGTGTAGAGCGCGCCGAATTCGTCCAGGACTTCGGCCAGCAGCTTGACCTCGGCGGTGTCGGCCTCGATCGCCGAGCCGTAGGCCAGGCCGGTGCTCAGGCCGATGGCGCCGTGCGCCAGGGCTTCGCGCAACTGGTCGCGCATGGCCATCACTTCGTTGCGCGTGGCGCTGCGGTCGAGACGGTCCATGTGGTTGTTGCGCAGGGCCGTGTGGCCGACCAGCGCGGCGACGTTCACGGCGGGCTGCGCGGCCTCGATGGCGCGGGTGTAGTCGGCGAAGGTCGGGTAGGCGAAGTCGCCGCGCTGGCCCAGCAGGTTCATCGGGTCGGGCGGCTCGCCACGCAGCGAGACCGGCGAGGCGCTGATGCCGCAGTTGCCCACCACCACCGTGGTCACGCCCTGGGACAGCTTGGGCAGCATGCCGGGCGTGCGGATGACGTTGGT
Organism: Achromobacter sp. SIMBA_011; assembly: GCF_046535435.1. Lineage (NCBI taxonomy): Bacteria > Pseudomonadati > Pseudomonadota > Betaproteobacteria > Burkholderiales > Alcaligenaceae > Achromobacter > Achromobacter sp. SIMBA_011. The sequence continues at coordinate 78,197 of NZ_JAWRWN010000004.1, forward strand.
GTCGTCGTGGGTGTGGACGTCTATGAAGCCGGGCGCGAGCGCCAGGCCGGCGCCGTTGATGATCTGCGCCGCCGGCCGGCCGGACAGGTCGCCGATGGCCGCGATGCGGCCGCCGGCGAGCGCCACGTCGGCGGTGTATTCGGCGCCGCCCGAGCCGTCGAGCACGCGGACATTGCCGATGAGGGTGTCGTACATCTTGGTTTCCAAATTCAATCGCCCAGCGGCAGCCGGTTGGGGCCGCCGCGATGTTCGTCCAGCGCCAGCTTGATGCGGCGCAGGCGTTCGCGGTTTTCTTCCTGGTTCAGCATGGCCAGCTCGGTCGACAGCAGGTCGATCGCCAGCATCATGGCGTAGCGCGAGGCCGAGGGCTTGTAGATGAAGTCGGTCTCGTCGGTACGGATCGGCAGCACCACGTCGGCCAGCTTGGCCAGTTCCGAGGTGGCGTCGGTGACGGCGACGATGCGGGCGCGGTACTGCTTGACGATGCGCGCCGCGCCGACGATTTCGGGCGTCAGGCCGGAGGCCGACAGGATCACCACGGCGTCGCGCTCGTCGAGCGTGGCGGCCACCATGCGCAGCAGCACGGCGTCGCTGTACACCGCGATCGGGTAGCCCAGTCGCACCAGGCGCGACTGCACTTCCTGCGCCAGCACGGCAGAGGCGCCGCCCATGCCGAACACGTAGACCATGCGGGCGCCGTCGACGATGGCGGCGGCGGCCTCGAACAGCGGCTCGGTGAAGGTCGGCAGGTGGGCGCGCAGGGTGCTTTCGATGTCGGCATAGATGCGCGCGTAGAACGTGCTTTCCTCGGCCGGCGTGCTCTGGTCCAGGAAGCGGCTGCCCACGGTGCTGGCCTGCGCCAGCTTCATCTTCAGGTCGCGGGTGTCGTCGCAGCCCACGGTGCGGGCGAAGCGCGAGATGGTGGCGATGCTGACGCCGGCCTTGGCCGCCAGTTGGTCCACGGTGGCGCTGGCGCTCCAGATGATGTTGTCCAGGATGGCGTCGGCGACCTTGCGCTCGGTCACGCTCAGGTCGTCCCGGCGGCTGCGGATCTGGAAGACGATGTCGCGGATGATGTTCATGTGGTGTTCCTGGGTCGGGGCGGGCGAGGCGCTACGCGGCCAGTTCGGCGTCGCCGAGGCGCGAACAGGCCGCGAAGTGGCCCGGTCCGACGTTGACGTCGCGCGCCTCGGTCGTGGCGCAGGCATCGATGGCGTGCGGGCAGCGGGTGCGGAAGACGCAACCCGACGGCGGGTTGACCGGGCTGGGAATGTCGCCCTTGAGCAGGATACGCGAACGCGGCGCGCGCGGATCCGGCACCGGCGCGGCCGACAGCAGCGCCCGGGTATAGGGATGGCGCGGCCGCGCGTAGACCTCGCTGGTCGGGCCGCGTTCCATGACGCGGCCCAGGTACATCACCACCACCTCGTCGCACAGGTAGTCGACCACGGCCAGGTCGTGCGCCACGAACAGCATGGTCAGCCCCAGGTCGCGCTGCAGGTCCTGCAGCAGGTTCAGCACCTGCGCCTGCACCGACACGTCCAGCGCCGACACCGGTTCGTCGGCCACGATGAAGTCGGGCTCGACCGCCAGGGCGCGGGCGATGCCGATGCGCTGGCGCTGGCCGCCGGAGAACTCGTGCGGATAACGGCGGCTGTGGTCGGCGTTCAGGCCGACGCGTTCGAGCAGTTCGCCGATGCGGGCCGCGCGGCGGTGCTGCGCGAGTCGATGGGTGTCGAGCGCTTCGCCCAGGATCTCGGCCACCGTCATGCGCGGGTTGAGGCTGGCATAGGGGTCCTGGAACACGATCTGCATGCGGCGGCGCCACGGCAGCATCTCTTTCTCGGACAGCCTGGTGATGTCCTGGCCGTCGAACAGCAGGCGGCCCGCGGTGGGCGCGAACAGGCGCAGCAGGGCGCGGCCGGTGGTGGTCTTGCCGGAGCCGGACTCGCCCACCAGGCCGACGATGGTGTTGCGCGGCACGTCGAAGCTGACGCCGTCCACCGCCCGCACCACCGGCGCGTTGCGCGCCTGCGAGGTCGGGAAGTGGACCTTCAGGTCCTCGATGCGCACCAGCGGTTCGGCGGCGCGCGCGGGTTGGGGGCTTGCGGTCATAGCGGGGTCACCTTGATGCAGCGGGCGCGGTGCTGGTCCTGCACCGCCACCAGTTCGGGCACGTCGCGACGGCAGTTGTCGTCGGCCAGCGCGCAGCGCGGCGCGAAGGTGCAGCCGGCCGGCAGCGACAGCACGCTCGGCACGTTGCCCGGGATGGCGCGCAGGCGCTCGCCCGAGGCCAGCAGCGCGGCGGTCGGCAGACAGGACAGCAGGCCTCGCGTGTACGGATGGGTGGGCTTTTCGAACAGGTCGTAGACGCCGGCGTCCTCGACCACGCGGCCGGCGTACATCACCGCCACGCGATGCGCGATCTCGGCCACCACGCCCAGGTTGTGGGTGATGAACAGGATGCTCATGTTCATCTCGGCCTGCAGTCGGCGCAGCAGGTCCAGGATCTGGGCCTGCACCGTCACGTCCAGCGCGGTGGTGGGCTCGTCGGCGATCAGCACAGCCGGGTTGCAGGCCAGCGCCAGGGCGATCATGACGCGCTGGCGCATGCCGCCCGACATCTGGTGCGGGTATTCGTTGACGCGCCGGTCGGCCGCCGGGATCTCGACGCGGTCGAGCATGTCGCGGGCGCGCTTCATGGCTGCCGCTCGCGATCCGCCTTCGTGCTGCAGCACGGCTTCGGCGATCTGGTCGCCCACCGTGTACAGCGGGTTCAGGCTGGTCATCGGCTCCTGGAAGATCATGGCGATCTCGGCGCCGCGGATGCGCCGCAGCGTGGTCGGCGAGGCGTGGGCCAGGTCGTGTTCCTGGCCGCGGCGGTCGCGAAAGCGGATCTGGCCCGCTTCGATGCGGCCGGCCGGCTTGGGCAGCAGGCCCATGATGGACAGGCTGGTGACGGATTTGCCGGAGCCGGATTCGCCGACGATGGCCAGCGTTTCGCCGCGGGCCAGGTCGAAGGTGACCCCGTCCACCGATTTGGCGACGCCGTCGCGGCTGTGGAACCAGGTCTTCAGGCCTTCCACCGACAGCACGATGTCTCGGGTGCTTGCGGTCATGATTACAGCTCCTTGCGCAGGCGCGGATCGAGCACGTCGCGCAGGCCGTCGCCGACCAGTTGCAGCGACAGCACCGACAGGACGATGGCGATGCCGGGGAAGATCATGATCCAGTCGGCCGAGCCCATGTACTGCTGGCCGGCGTTGATCATGGTGCCCCAGGTGGGGATGTCGGGCGAGACGCCCACGCCCAGGAACGACAGGCCGGCTTCGGCCAGGATCGCGTAGGCGAAGATGAAGGTGCCTTGCACCAGAATGGGCGACAGCAGGTTGCGCAGCACGTGCACGGTGACGATGCGCCAGGTCGACACGCCCAGCGCGCGGGCGGCCTCGACGAACGGCAGCTCGCGGATCACCAGCGTCGAGGCGCGCACGATGCGGGCCAGGCGCGGCGTGTAGACGATGCCCAGCGCGATCACCACGTTCACCAGCGACGGTCCCAGCGCGGCCACCAGCGAGATCGCCAGCAGGATGTCGGGAAACGCCATCATGGCGTCGATCAGGCGCGACACGAACTTGTCGGCCGAGCGGAAGAAGCCGGCGATCAGGCCCAGCGCGATGCCCAGCACGCTGGACAGGATCACCACCGAGAAGCCCACCATCAGCGACAGCCGGCCGCCGTAGATGACGCGGCTGAACACGTCGCGGCCAAAGTCGTCGGTGCCGAACCAGTGCGCGGTCCCGGGCGCCTTGAGGCGGTTCATGATGGACAGCTTGAAGGGGTCGTAGGGGCTGACCCACGGCGCCAGCAGCGCCGCGGCCACCAGCACGATCAGCACGATCAGGCTGATCAGCACGGTCTTGCGAGCCACCAGCAGGCGTAGCACCTGCCAGCGGTCCGCGCCGGCGTTAACGGTAGTTGGACTAGTCATTTCGGTCGTTTCGTTCGCAACACTTCCAAGCGGGGCCACCGCGGAGCCGGCTTTGCCGGGCCGCCCATGGCACCCCTGTGAGGGGGAGACGCCGAAGGCGGGTCGTGGGTGGGTTCATCATCAATAACGGACGCGCGGATCGACCAGCAGGTACAGCAGATCGATGAACAGGTTGATGAGCACGTAGATGGCCGCGATGATCAGCAGCGCGCCCTGGATGACGGGGTAGTCGCGGCGCAGCACGGCCGACACCACCAGGCTGCCCACGCCGGGCAGGCCGAACACGGTCTCGGTGACGACGGCGCCGCTGATCAGCAGGGCGGTGGTCAGGCCCAGCACCGTCAGGATCGGGATCAACGCATTGCGCACGGCGTGTTTGAGGATCACGCGGCTTTCCGGCAGGCCCTTGGCGCGGGCGGTGCGCACGTAGTCGTCGCGCAGCACGTCCAGCATGCTGGCGCGGATGAAGCGGGTGATCAGCGCCGAGTTCACCAGCCCCAGCACCACCGCCGGCAGCACCAGGTGCGACAGCCGCGTCGCGAACGAGGCGTCCGGGCCGCCGTAACCCGACACTGGCAGCCAGCCCAGCTTGACCGAGAACACCTGCATCAGCAGCAGCCCGAGCCAGAAGCTCGGCACGCTGGAGGTGAACATCGAGAACGACAGCACCGACTGGTCCAGCGTGGTGCCGCGCTTGACCGCCGACAGGATGCCGACCGGCAATGCGATCAGCGTGGCGATGCACAGCGACATCAGCGTCAGCAGCAGGGTCGGTTCGGCGCGGTCGGCCAAGGCCGCCAGCACCGGGTTGTTCATGAAGATGGATTGGCCCAGGTCGCCCTGGACCAGCTTGCCCAGCCACGACACATACTGCACCGCCAGCGGCTGGTCGAGCCCCAACTGGTGCTCCAGCGCGGCGATGTCGGCCTGGCTGGCCTGGGGCCCGAGCATCACGGCGGCGGGGTTGCCGGGCGTGACGCGGATGATGACGAACACGATGGTCGCGACGATGAACATCACGGCCACCAGCCCGACCAGCCGGTTCAAGAGATAACGCAACACAGTGGCATCCTAAGGATCGGCGCGCCGATGCCGGCGCTGTGGTTCAGGCGGGGCGGGCCCTGAGCGGACCGCCCCGCGGCCTGGCTTACTTCTGCGCTTTCCAGGCGTTCCAGAAGAACGGCCACGGCGCCGGCTTGACGCCTTGCAGCGACGGCGAACGGGCCGCCTGCGCATTGAAGTCGCCGACCTTCACGAACGGCACTTCGTCATACACGGCCTGCTGCACGTCGGCCCAGCGCTTGACGCGTTCTTCCTGGGTGCGGGCCTGGTTGAAGGCATCCATCACCTGCGCGCGGCGCGGCGTGTCCCACCAGCCCGGCGCGTCCTTGGACGGGAAGTCGATCAACGCGGGTTCGGGCAGGAAAACGCTGTGAGTGATGAAGATGTCCCACACGGCCGGGTCCTGGCGGCGCTGCGTCAGCGTGGCCCAGTCGACCACCTGCATGTCGACGGTGAAGCCGGCGGCCTTGAGGTATTCCGCGGCCACCAGCGCCATCTTGTAGTGGAACTCGTACTGCTGGCTGGTCAGGATGCGGATCTTCTTGTCGGCTACGTTGGCGCTGTCCAGCAGCTTCTTGGCCGCGGCGGCGTCGCCCTTGTTGTAGACCTTGCCGCCCAGCGACGTGGCCCACGGGTAGCCTTCCGGATACAGGTCGCCGTTGAGCTTGTAGAAGTCCTTGTTGCCGAACGCGGCGAACAGCATGTCCTCTTCGTTCAGCGCCAGTTGCACCGCCTGGCGCACCGCCAGGTTGGACATGATGCCCTGCTTGGTGTTGAGCACCAGGCGCGGCCAGCCGAAGGGCTTGAGCATGATCGGGTCGGAGCGGCCGCCCTTGAGCTTGTCCAGCGCTTCCACCGGCAGCGAGTCGACGTAGTCGAATTGGCCCGCGGCGGCGGCTTCGGACCGGGTGTTGGCGTTGGCGACCGGCACGAAGCGGATCTCGTCCAGGTATTGCTTGCGGGCGCCGCCGTAGCCGTCGGGCTCGCCTTCGCGCTGCTTGTAGCCCTCGAAGCGGGTCAGTTGGATGTACTGGTCCGGCACGCGCGCCTTGAGCTGGTAGGGGCCGGTGCCGACGATCTCGGTCAGCACCGGGGCGATCTTGCCCTTGGGCATGATCACGGCGGCGGCGTTGTTCATGGCCAGCAGCGCGGTCAAGGGGGCGTAGGGCTGCTTGAGCGTGATGCGGATGGTGTTGGCGTCGGGCGCCTCGATGTTGGCGATGACCTTGGCGGCCATCTTGCCGCGCGTGGCGGTCTCGGTCCAGCGCTTGAGCGAGGCCAGCACGTCCGACGAATCCATCTTGGAGCCGTCATGGAAGGTGATGCCCTGGCGCAGCGCGATGGTGTAGACCAGGCCGTCCGGCGTCACCTCGGGCATCTTGTCGGCCAGCAGCGGCGTCAGGTTCCACTTGGCGTCGAAGGTGTACAGCGTTTCGAAGAAGTGCTGCGTCAGGATGCCGACCAGGTCGGCGGTGCTGCTCATCGGGTCGAGCGTGGGCGGCTCGCCGATGGTGGCGACGGAAATCGTGCCTCCCTTGACCGGCGTGGCACAGAGGGCGGGGGACGACAATGCGGTCAAGCCAATTGCGCCGGCCACGAGCAGGCTTTTCAGCCCACCGCCTTGCCGGGAGGTGCGGAAGTTCATGATTCTCTCTCCAGAGGGTCAAAAACAGGTTGTCGCGTGATTCAGTGAAAGGCCGGTAAGGCGCCGGATGCCCGAGTTCGTTCTTGCCCCCCGGGCGCGGGGCTTGTCGGTAGCGCAACGGAACGCGCGGCCGCGCCGCGCGCAAAGGCTCAGAAAAAGGTGTCCGCGACGTCGATGACGCGGTACTGCTCGTCCACCAGCAGGACCTGGCGCCACTTGTCGAACGTCAGGCAGGGATGGGAGATGTCGAAGGCGATCATGTCGCCAACCTGGATGTCGTCGTGCTCGCCGATCTGCATGAACGCGTGCTGGTCCATCATGGCGGTGAGCTTCCATTGGGACGGCGCGGCGCCGGGCGCGCTTTGCCCGGGACGGAAATGCAGCGAAGGCGTCGGCAGGCCGGCGTCGAAGGCGGCGTCGCGCTTGCCCATGGCCACGATGGCGCGGCCAGGCTCGGGCAGCGACTGCACGTAGGCCCAGACCTGCAGCGCCGGCTGCAATCCCGGCTCCATCTTGTGGGCGACGGGATTGTTGGCATTGATGCGCTCGGCGGCCGAGCGGTAGACGCCGACGTCGTGCGACAGGTAGCAGCCGGGGCGCAGCACGACTTCCAGCGGCGCGCCGATATCCAGTTGCGAGAATTCCTCGGCCACCACGTCGAACCAGGCCGAGCCGGCGCCGGAGATCAGGGCGGGGCCGTTCTTGCGCAGGCGGCCGGCGGTCGCCAGGCCGCGCAGCGCGTCGGTGGCGCGGCGCAGGAAGGCGCGGATCGCGGTTTCCTCCTGCAGCACGCCTTCGTAGACTTCGATGCCGGCCAGCGCCAGCCCGGGCCAGCGGCCGATTTCCTCGACCACGGACTGCAATTGCGCGTCATCGCGCACGCCGGTGCGCCCGCCCTTCGGGCCCAGTTCGATCAGGACCGGCAGCACCAGGCCCTGCTCGCCGAAATAGCGGCCCAACTGGGCGGCGTTGGCGGCCGAGTCGACGATGCAGAAATAGGTGAACGCCGGATCGCGCAGCAGCTTGGCGATCAAGGCCATGTTGGCGCGGCCCACCAACTGGTTGGCCATCAGCACCCGGCGGATGCCGTGGTTATAGGCGGCCACCACCTGCGGCGCGGTCGCCAGGGTGATGCCCCAGGCGCCGTTGTCGATCTGGCGCTGGAACAGCGCGGGGCTCATGGTGGTCTTGCCGTGCGGCGCCAATTTGACGCGGTAGGCTTCCATGAAGCGCTGCATCCATTGCAGGTTGTGCCGCACCCGGGCCTCGTACAACACCGCCACCGGCAGGCTGACGTCCTCGGCCAGCAGGTTCCAGTTCAGCGCCGCCACGCCGGCGTTGGTACAGGCGGCGGGAAACGCGCCCAGGCCCTTGCCGTTGACGTCCAGGGGAGCTGCGGTGGTGGAGGAATGAGGCATGGCGCGATTCTTCTATGGAAAATATTTACGGTAAATCCGTTTTTTTTCAATTATCCTGAAAGAAATTTACAAGCGGCAGTTGGGAGTTACCCGTAGTCGGCGACCGCCATGGCGGACGCCGGCAGGCGCCGGCCAGGCGAACCGACAGGCGGCTGCACTCTCGCGGCCATTGGCGCGACAATAGGCAATCCGCGGCGATGCCTGTTTGCCGCCCCACACAAGGAAGATTCATGCTGAAAGTCGCGTTGGGCCAGTTCGCCGTCAGCCGCGTCTGGGAAGAAAACGCCCAGGTGTGCGTCGATCTCATGGCGCGCGCCCGGGATGGCGGGGCCGGCCTGCTGGTGCTTCCCGAAGGCATCCTGGCGCGTGACATCACCGATCCGCAGATCGTGCTGAAGGCCGCCCAGCCGCTGGATGGCCCCTTCATGACGCGGCTGCTCGAGGCCAGCCGCGGCTCCTCGCTGGCCACCATGATGTGCGTGCACGTCCCGACCGGCGACGGCCGGGTCTGGAACACGCTGGTCACGCTGCAGGACGGCCGCATCGTGTCGCAGTATCGCAAGCTGCACCTGTACGACGCCTTCACCATGAAGGAATCGACCAACGTCACGCCCGGCAACGACATTCCGCCGCTGCTGGAGATCGGTGGGCTGAAGGTCGGCCTCATGACCTGCTACGACGTGCGCTTCCCGGAACTGGCCCGGCGCCTGGCGCTGGACGGCGCCGACCTGCTGGCGCTGCCGGCGGCCTGGGTGCGCGGCCCGTTGAAGGAAAAGCACTGGGAAGTGCTGGTGACGGCGCGCGCGCTGGAAAACACCTGCTACGTCGCCGCCACCGGCGAGTGCGGCGAACGCAATATCGGCTGCAGCATGGTGGTGGATCCGCTGGGCGTGGTCACCGCCCAGGCCGGCGAGGCCCCGGCGCTGGTGTTCGCCGACATCGATCCCGAGCGCCTGGCGCATGCCCGCAAGGTGCTGCCGGTGCTGGCCAACCGCCGCTTCGGGACCCCGGAACTGGCCTGAAGCGACGGTTTCTCGCGGGGCTGCCGGGTGGGCCGCCGCACGCGGGTTCCCGGCCGTGCCGCCCGGGGCGCGGGGCGGCCGGACATGTTGTAATACTGGCTTGATTTCCTTGCCGTCTTCCCCCATCTGCTGCCAATGAGCAACGATCTCTTCGCGGCCGATCCCGCCCATCGGCCTTACGTGCCCCTGGCCGAACGCCTGCGCCCGCGAACGCTGGCCGACGTCGTCGGCCAGTCGCACCTGCTGGGGCCGGACAAGCCGCTGCGCGTGGCCTTCGAGTCGGGCCGCCCGCACTCCATGATCTTCTGGGGCCCGCCGGGCGTGGGCAAGACCACGCTGGCGCGCCTGATGGCCGACGGTTTCGATGCCCAGTTCATCGCCATTTCCGCCGTGCTGGGCGGCGTCAAGGACATCCGCGACGCCGTCACCGTGGCGCAGGTGGCGCAGGGCCAGGGCCGCCGCACCATCCTGTTCGTCGACGAGGTGCACCGCTTCAACAAGGCGCAGCAGGACGCGTTCCTGCCTTACGTCGAAAGCGGCCTGTTCACCTTCATCGGCGCCACCACCGAGAACCCCTCGTTCGAGGTCAACTCGGCGCTGCTGTCGCGCGCCCGCGTCTACGTGTTGCAATCGCTCACGCCCGAGGAACTGCAGCAACTGGTCGACCGCGCCATCACGGCGTTCAACGACGGCCACGAAGAGGGCGCGCGCATCCACATCGACGCAGACGCGCGCGAACAGTTGGCGGCCTGGGCCGACGGCGACGCGCGCCGCCTGATCAGCGCGGTCGAGGTGGTGGCCGAATCGGCGCAGGCCGCCGGCCGCGACACGGTCGACGCGGCCTGGCTGGAGATCTCGCTGTCGCAGAACCTGCGACGCTTCGACAAGGGCGGCGACGCCTTCTACGACCAGATCAGCGCGCTGCACAAATCGGTGCGCGGCTCCAACCCCGACGCCGCGCTGTACTGGTTCTGCCGCATGATCGACGGCGGCGCCGATCCCAAATACCTGTCGCGCCGGCTGGTGCGCATGGCGGTCGAGGACATCGGCCTGGCCGACCCGCGCGCCACCGACCTGGCGGTCAACGGCGCCGACATCTATGAACGGCTGGGTTCGCCCGAGGGCGAGCTGGCGCTGGCCCAGGCGGTGGTCTACATGGCCTGCGCGGCCAAGTCCAACGCCGTCTACAACGCCTACAACCAGGCGCGCAAATTCGCCGCCGAGCACGGCAGCGCGCCGGTCCCGATCCACCTGCGCAACGCGCCCACCAAGCTGATGAAGCAACTGGGGCACGGCAAGGCCTACCGCTACGCCCACGACGAGCCGCATGGCTACGCCGCGGACGAGCAATATTTCCCCGATGGGCTCAAGCCTTCCTTCTACCGGCCGACCGATCGCGGCCTGGAGGCTAAAATCCAGCAGAAGTTGGCATTCCTGCGCGAGCTGGACGCGCAGGAACGCGCCAAGAAACGGTAACGGGCGCCGCCCGTTGCTTCCCGCAATCTCACCGACATCACCATGCTAGACCCGATACTGCTGCGCAAAGACCTGCAAACCGTCGTAGACCGCCTCAAGAGCCGTGGCGTGTCCTTCGACACGGAACGGTTCAACGAGCTGGAGTCTCGCCGCAAGGCGGTCCAGACCGAAACCGAATCCCTGCAAGCCCGCCGCAACGCGCTGGCCAAGCAGATCGGTCAGCTCAAGGCCAAGGGCGAGGACGCCAGCGCCGTCATGGCCGAATCGCAGGCCGTGCCCGAGCGCCTGAAGCAACTGGAAGAAGAGCTGGCCGCCCTGCAGCAGCCGCTCAACGAGCTGCTCATGTCGGTGCCGAACCTGCCGCACGCCAGCGTGCCGCTGGGCGAATCCGCCGACGACAACGTCGAAGTGCGCCGCTGGCTGCCGGCCGCCGCGGGCGCCGATGGCAACCCGCCCGCGCTGCCGTTCGAGCCCCGCGACCACGTCGCGCTGGGCGAACCGCTGGGCCTGGACTTCGATACCGCCGCCAAGCTGTCGGGCGCGCGTTTCTCGTTCATGCGCGGTCCCATCGCCCGCCTGCACCGCGCGCTGGCGCAGTTCATGCTCGACCTGCAGACCGGCACGCACGGCTACACCGAGTGCTACACGCCGTATATCGTCAACGCCTCGACGCTGTACGGCACCGGCCAACTGCCCAAGTTCAAGGATGACATGTTCGCCGTGTCCAAGGGCGGCGGCGACGACGACCCCAAGGTCGACGAGCACGGCAAGCCGTTCGTGCGCGAAGACCAGTACCTGATCTCCACCTCGGAAATCACCCTGACCAGCGTGGTGCGCGACACCATCCAGGCGGCCGCCGACCTGCCGCTCAAGCTCACCGCCCACACGCCGTGCTTCCGTTCCGAAGCGGGCAGCGGCGGCCGCGACACGCGCGGCATGATCCGCCAGCACCAGTTCGACAAGGTTGAAATGGTGCAGGTCACGCAGCCCGACCAATCCTACGAAGCACTGGAGGACATGGTCGGTCACGCCGAGCGCGTGCTGCAATTGCTGGGGCTGCCGTACCGGGTGATGCTGCTGTGCACCGGCGACATGGGTTTCGGCTCGGCCAAGACCTACGACCTGGAGGTCTGGCTGCCGGCGCAGAACACCTGGCGCGAGATCTCGTCGGTGTCCAACTGCGAAACGTTCCAGGCCCGCCGCATGCAGGCGCGTTTCCGCAACGCGCAGGGCAAGCCGGAATACGTGCATACCCTGAACGGCTCCGGCCTGGCCGTGGGCCGTGCCCTGGTGGCGGTGTTGGAAAACCACCAGCAGGCCGACGGCAGCATCGTGGTTCCGCAGGCGCTGCAACCTTACATGGGCGGCCTGACGGTATTGAAGCCCTGACGCCCGGCTGAGCGATCCGGCAATAAAAAAACGGAGCCCGCGGGCTCCGTTTTTTATTGCCGCTCGGCGTGGGCACGCCGCTTGCTGAGGATGCAAGTCGGCCACATGGTGGATGGGGCGGAAAACGCGGCCTATTTATGATCGAGACATATTCCTGTCGTCTCGATGGATTATGTTGGCGACGCCAGTACTGGATTTTGATGTGAGCAATTGTGTATTTTCAATAAAAGGGCCGGATAGTTCGGCACAATACACCTGCGTTCAACGCGCTTCATTCACATAAATAACAAGGAGTTGTCCATGACTTCAAGAATGATTGGAGATTTTCGTGTGAGATGCTCTGTGGCTCAAGATGACGAGCAGGGCTACCGTGTGCAGATATGGACCCGCCGGGTAGGCGGAACCGCGCCGGAAAAATGCTGGACGGTGCCCGGACAGGCGCCGTTCAACAGCTTGCACGAAGCGGAACAGGAAAGCCGGCAATTGTTTGAAGAAATAAACGGCGTTCGTTTCAACGGTGAACCGGAGTTTGCGCATGCGTCCGCATAATGGTTGGTGGCGGGCGTCGAGTGCTCCGCGTCGTTGGATCGATCTTGTTCAGGAAGCGCCGCGTTGGGCCGCAGGCAAGCCCGTCGCGGTGCCGCAGCAGCCGCCCGCCGTCACGGCGGGCAAACCCGTCCAGGCCCCTGTCGCCTGACGTGCCTTCCATGGGGTACCGGAAATTACCCTGTGGAAAAAAGGCCACTCGCAAGAGTGGCCTTTGTATTTATTGCGGTGGGCTGGGAGCCCCGCGGCATCAACGGTGCCAGCCGCCGCGGCCGTGATAGTAGCCGCGATCGGGGCCGCGCCAGTGGCCATGCGGACCCCAGTAGCCGCCGCCGCGGATGTAGACCGGGGCCGGATAGACCACCGGGGGCGCCACGTAGACGGGCGCCGGACGGTAGTAGACGGGGGGCGGGGGAGCGTAGACCGGCGCCGGCGCCACGTAGACGGGCGCGGGCGCGGCGTAGACCGGAGCCGGGTACACCACCCCGGGCACGCCGATCGAGATGCCGACATCCACCCGGGCCAACGCGACGCTGGAGATCAGCAGACCCGCGACACCTGCCCCTGCGATGAGCCATTTTTTCATGTTGCACCTGCCTGCTGCGTGACGCAGCAAAGTTGAGTATTCGTTGACGCTATTTTCGGTCTTTTCGGATCGGCAGGGGTAAGCGGGCGGCCCTCAATAGCGACAATCCGCAACGGGGGCGGGGCGACGAACGTTCCCCATGCTGCGTCGCGGCAGGCCGGCTTCACTCTGGTAAACCCCCGTCTGAAATCGACTGAAATAAGGTGGAATGCGGTGAAGCGGGGGCGGCGAGTTACAGGCAGTCACGATCCTGGGGCCTGATTTCCCCTGGCAGCAACACCGGTGCGCCAGCGCCAGTCGGTTGGCGGCCTGGAGCGGACTGGCAGGGCCGGCGGACGCCTAGGCCTCTTGCGGCTGCTGGCAGCGGAATTCGACCACCCACACCCAGGGGTTGGCGGCCCAGGCGTGCGCGCCATAGCGTTCGCACCAGGTCAAGGCAAAGGCCGTCTGCAGGGGAACGCCGGGCAACAGCGCCGACGATTGGTAGAGCGCCTGGGTGCCTTCGGCGCGCGCGTCGGCGTCCGACAATTTTTGCAGGCGCTGGATGCGCACGCCCACGATTACGGCGGTGGCGAAGGGCTTGCCGGATTCGTCTTCGAGCGTGATGCTCTCGCCCGACCGGCCATAGGGGCAGGTGACCCACGGCGAGGTTTTGCGCAATTCGGTCGCGCCTTCGCGGGTCGGGCCCATGGCCACCCATTTGCCGGAATCCGCCGCATCGGCATACCAGGCGGTCGTCAGCTTGGTGGGCTGCGGTTTGACGATGCGCCGGGTTTGCACCTTATAACCATCCAGGATGGCTTGCTTGAGCGGCTCGCTGAATTGGAGTGCTTGCCTTTTCATACCTGTTGTTCCCCTCACGTTCGACGCTTGCATACCAGCAGTGCTGTGGCCGCGTCGACACGTGCCAACATGGCGGGTTATCCGAAACCTCGCATGGAACAGTATGACGCGTGGCAATCGCCGTGTCAGGCAAACGGTTACTAGTGTGTCTTTTTGAATACGTTCCAAGGTTGTTTGTATACTCGACGTATGAATACTGACCTGCACGATCTCAAGCCCGGTTACTACTGGTACACCATGGCCAACGACCCGCTGGCCGTCATCCACATACACGACGACGGCGGCGCCACGTTGATGGGCACCGACTATCGCCTCGGCGCCGAAGGCGTGGCGGACATGATCCGCCAGGGCCAGCGCTTCTTCTGGATCGAACCGCCGCAGCAGGCCTGATCCGGCGCGGCCGCCCGACGCGGGCAGGCGAGGCCGAGGACCTATCCATGACCGACATGTTGTTAAACGACGTTCGACTGCCCGATGGCGCGGCGGTCGACGTAGCGATATCCCGCGGCCGTATCGAACGCGTCGGACCGAATCTGCAGGCGCCGGCCCATGTGGCGCGGGAAGCGGGTGCCGGCCTGTTGCTGCTGCCCGGTCTGGTCGAGGGGCACACGCACCTGGACAAGACCACCTGGGAATCCCCCTGGTATGTGAATCAGGTGGGGCCGGCGTTGACCGACCGTATCGACAACGAGCGGGCCTGGCGCGCCGCCAGCGGCCATGACGCCGCCAGCCACTCGCGCGCGTTGGCGCTGGCCTTCCTGCGCGAAGGCACTATGCGCATCCGCAGCCACGTCGACGTCGATACCGATGCCGGACTGCGCCATCTGGAGGCGGTGCACGCCACCCGCGAGGCACTGGCCGGCCTGATCGAGATCCAGACCGTGGCGTTTCCGCAGTCAGGGTTGCTGGGGCGGCCAGGCACGGCCGCGCTGTTGGACTTGGCCCTGGCGCAAGGCGCGGATGTGCTGGGCGGGCTGGATCCCTGCGCCATCGACCGCGACCCGGCACAATCGCTCGACGTGCTGTTCGGCTTGGCGGACAAGCATGGCAAACCCCTCGATATCCACTTGCATGAGCCCGGCGACCTGGGCGCGTTTTCGCTCGACCTGATCCTGGATCGGGTGCAGGCGCTGGACATGCGCGGCCGTGTCGTCGTCAGCCATGCCTTCTGCCTGGGCGGTGTGGATGCCAGGCGTCTGGATGGGCTGCTCAAGCGGCTGGCCGCGCTGGAGGTGGCGGTATTGACCACCGCGCCGCCGTCGCGGCCAGTTCCGCCGTTGCGTGCCTGCCGCGAGGCCGGCGTGACGCTGTTCGGCGGCAACGACGGCATCCGCGACACCTGGACGCCGTACGGCAGCCCCGACATGCTGGCGCGTGCCATGATGATCGGGTTGCGCAACGACCTGCGCCGCGACGACGAGATCGGCTGGGCGTTCGATTGCGTCAGCGGCGCCGCGGCGCGCGCCTGTGGCTTCGCCGACTACGGACTGACGCCCGGCGCCCGCGCCGACCTGGTGCTGGTGGCGGCCAGCGGCGTGGCCGAAGCCGTGGCGCAGCGCGTCCCGCGTCGCCTGGTGATTTCGGGCGGTGCGGTGGTGGCGCGTGACGGCCGCTTGCTGGATAGCGTGGCGGCGTAGGCATCGCCTGGCCGTCAGCGGTCCGCCGCCGCCTGGCTCTGCGCCAGTTCCACGAATACCCGCATCAATTCAGAGCGCACGCCGGAGCGCGGCCAGAGCGCGCCGACCGTGCGCACGGGGCATGGCGCAGGCAGCGGCCAGCGCCTGACTGGCGCCGACGCGCCAGTGGTGGCCCAGTCGGGCAATAGCGCCACCCCCAATCCTTCCGACACCAGCTTGGCGATCGAGTCGATGCCGTCCAGCTCGAAGCGCACGTGTGGCCGCAGGTCACGGGCGCGCAGGTAGTCGTCGGCCATGCGGCCGCCCACCACGCTGCGGTCGTAGCGGATATAGGGCTCGCGCGCGATCACCGCCAGCGGGTCGCGCACCGCCATGTCGGCCGGCGTCACCAGCACCAGCGGTTCGCGCCGCAGGTCGCGCCAGACACAGGACTTGGGCAGCGCGAACAGCGGATGCACCAGCAGCGCGCCATCCAGTTCGCCGGCCAGCACCTTGCTGTAGAGCAGGGTGGTGGGCGCCGGTTCGATGTAGATCTCGATGTGGGGATAACGCGCCGCCCAGGTGCGCAGCACCGGCGGCATGATGCCGGTCAGCGCGGTGGGCGTGGCGCCCAGGCGCAAGGGGCCGGCCGGCAGGTCGGACTCGGTTGCCGCCGAACGCAGGTCGCGCAGGTCGCGCAGCACGTTGCGGGCGCGCTCCAGGATGCGGGTGCCGGCGGCGGTGGGCTTGACGGTGCGGCCCGAGCGGGCGATCAGCGCGCTGCCCATGTCGGCTTCCAGCGCGCGCAGGCGCTGCTGCACGGTGGCCGGCGTCAGCCCCTGGTGGCGCGCGGCCTGCGCGATGGAGCCCAGTTCCACCACATGTACATAGGTCTGCAGGAATCTCGAATCCATCGGCGGGCGCTCATAGAAGATGCTTTTTACATATTCTAAAGATGGATGAAAATAATTGTTTGTTTCTTTGATGGCGGCAAGAATGCGCTTGAGCGTTGCGCCAGCGCAAGGCGCGCCGGCAGCGCGACCCGCACTATTCCCGTTATCAGGAGCCAGCCGTGCCCATCATTGAATCCATCGACGTTTGCGCCGCCGCGGTGCCCTTGGACAAGGTCACCTCGTTTTCGAACCGCACCGTCTCCACCCGCCATTACGGACTGGTCAAGGTCCGCAGCGCCGATGGCGTCGAAGGCATCGGTTTCTGCTATGTCGGCAGCGCTGGCGGCGCGATCTTCGAGGCCGCCGTGCAGAGCCTGCTGGCGCCGGTGCTGCTGGGCAAGGACTCGCACGCGGTCGAAGGACTGTGGCAGGCGATGTACCAGGAAGCGTTGCTGCAGGGGCGCCAGGGCACGGTGATGCGCGCGCTCAGCGCGCTCGACATCGCGCTGTGGGACCTGAACGCCAAGACGGCGGGGCTGCCGCTGCACAAGTTCCTGGGCGCGGTCGAGCTGGAGTCGGTGCCGGCCTATGCCAGCGGCGGCTACTACCTGGATGGCAAGACGCCGCAGCACCTGGGCGAGGAAATGGCCAGCTACGTGGCCAAGGGCTTCTCCGCCGTCAAGATGAAGACCGGGCGCCTGTCGCCGCGCGAGGAAGAGGCGCGGCTGAAGGCGGCGCGCGAGGCCGTCGGGCCGGATGTCGAGCTGATGATGGACTGCAACAACGCCTGGCAGGACGTGACCCAGGCCATGCAGTACATCCGCCGCTTCGAGCAGTACGAGCCGTACTTCATCGAGGAGCCGTTCGGCCCCGATGACATCGACAGCCACGCCAAGCTGGCGCGCCTGACGCACCTGCCCATCGCCACCGCCGAGATCGGCTATGGCCGCTGGTATCACAAGGAGCTGCTGGACAAGGGCGCGGCCGGTATCCTGCAGACCGACGCGGCGGTGTGCGGCGGCATCACCGAATGGAAGCGCATCGCGGCGACCGCGGCGAGCTATGGCGTGGTGGTGTGCCCGCACTGGTTCCACGACGTGCACGCGCCGCTGGTGGCCGCCACGCCCAATGCGCGTTATGTTGAATTTTTCTGGGACGACCAGGTCCTGAATTTCCGCAAGCTGGTGGACCGCCAACTGACCCACAAACAGGGGCGTGTGGTGCTGCACCAGGAGCCGGGGCTGGGATTCGGTTTCGATGAACGCATGGTCGAGCGCTACGGCAAGTGGACCCGCGTCGGCCGCTGACAGGAGAGTTTTCATGAGCACACGCGCCGCTGACCGGCCGCAAGGCGTCTATTCCCCGGTCCTCACGCCCTTCAACGCGGACCTGTCGCCCAGCGTGCCGCGCTTCGTCGGGCATTGCCGCGCCCTGCTGGAACAGGGCGCGGGGCTGGCGATCTTCGGCACCAACTCCGAGGCCAATTCGCTCAGCGTGGCGGAAAAGCGCCATCTGCTGGATGCGTTGCTGGATGCCGGCCTGCCGGCCGCGCGCATGATGCCCGGCACCGGCGCCTGCGCGTTGCCCGACGCGGTGGAGCTGACCCGTCATGCGGTCGAGGCCGGCTGCGGCGGGGTGCTCATGCTGCCGCCGTTCTACTACAAGGGCGTCAGCGACGAGGGCCTGTTCCGCGCCTTCGCCCACGTGATCGAGCGGGTGGCCGACGAACGCCTGCGCATCTACCTGTATCACATCCCGCCGGTGTCGGGCGTGCCGATCAGCCTGGGCCTGATCGATCGGCTGCTGGGCGAATTTCCCGGCATCGTCGCTGGCATCAAGGACAGTTCCGGCGACTGGAACAATACCGCGGCCATGCTGCGCGACTTCCAGCCGCGCGGCTTCGACGTGTTCGCCGGCACCGAAACGGTGTTGCTGGAAACGATGCGGGCCGGCGGCGCGGGTTGCATCACCGCCACCGGCAACGTCAATGCAAGCCCGATCGTCGCGTTGTACCGGTCGTGGCGCGAGGCCGGCGCCGAGGACCGGCAGCGCGCCTTGAACGAGACCCGCGCCATTTTCCAGTCGTACCCGATGATCCCGGCCATGAAAGCCGCGATCGCGCAGCGGCGCAACGATCCGGTGTGGGCCACGGTCCGGCCGCCGCTGGTGGAGCTGGACGCCGCGCAGTCGGCGCAACTGGCCCAGCGGCTGGCGGCCCCCGCCGCCTGACCGCGCCAGCAGGACCCGCAGGACGCCGCGGCCCAGCCGGCCGCGGCCGGCAAGGCTTACCAACAGTCGCCGGGCATGGACCCGGCGCGCGAGGAGACAACCATGCAACGCAGGGAATTCATTACCGGCGCCGCGGCGCTGGGGGCGGCGCTCGTCCTGCCGTCGGCCAGGGCGCAGCAACCGCTGCCGCCGGGCCCGGTCAAGATCGTGGTGGGATTTCCGGCGGGCGGCGGCACCGATGTGCTGGCGCGCCTGCTGGGCCAGAAGCTGGGCGTGATGTGGGGCATCCCGGTGATCGTCGAGAACCGCGCCGGCGCGGCCGGCATCATCGCCGCCGAGCAGGTGGCGCGCCAGCCTCCCGATGGCAACACGCTGCTGATGGCGCACGTCAACAGCCACGGCATCGCGCCCGGCCTGCAGCCCAGGCTGGCCTATTCGGCCGAGCGCGATTTCTCGCCGATCGCGCTGGTGGGCAAGACGCCTACGCTGCTGATTGGCGGCGCGGCGCAGCCGGCCAAGACCCTGCCCGAGCTGGTGGCGCTGTGTCGCGCGCAGCCCGGCAAGATCATCTTCGGCTCGGCCGGCAGCGGGTCGGCGCAGCATCTGGCGCTGGAGATCTTCAAGGCCCGCGCCGGCATCGACGTGCTGCACGTGCCCTACAAGGGCTCGGCGCCGCTGATGAACGACCTGCTGGGCGGCCACGTGCAGTACTGCTTCGAGGGCATGACCACGGCCACGCCGCTGATCCAGTCCGGCAAGGTGCTGGCCTTGGCCCAGACGCTGCGGCAGCGTTCCAGGAGCCAGCCCGACGTGCCGACGGTGGCCGAGCAGGGCTATCCCGGGTTCGAGGCCAGCATCTGGTTCGGCATGGTGGGCCCGGCCAACATGCCCGCCGACATGGTCGCGCGCATGAACCAGGACATCGACCGCGTCCTGGCCATGGCCGACGTGCAGGAAAAGCTGGCGCAGGTCGGCGCGGAAGACGGTGGCGGCAGCGTGCAGCGCTTCGCCGACTTCATGCGCGACGAGCAGCGCAAGTACGCCAAGACCATCCAGGACGCTAAGATCGTGGCCGAGGGGTAGGGGCAGGACTTGCGGCAAGAAGGCAAAGAAAAAGGCCAATCCCGGGGGATTGGCCTTTTTTTGAATACTGGCGGAGAGGGTGGGATTCGAACCCACGGTACGGGGATACCGTACGCCTGATTTCGAGTCAGGTACATTCGACCACTCTGCCACCTCTCCGTGGCTGGATTCCGCAACGGTGAAATTCCAGTGGCCGGTTCAGGGCGAGCCCATCAGCGGTTCCTGGTTTCCCACGATCAGATTCCTGGCCGGAAGAATCTGCGTTGTCGGAGCAGCGAAGCCCGCAATTCTACAGCAAAAAAAAGTTTTGTGTAAAGCCTTTCGATGTTGGGCGCTTCAGACGGTTTCCCCGGCTTCCCGCATGGGTAATCTTTGCGCAGAATCGGACTGTCTCGAATTGCACGCTTCGCGCCGATGAATCTGATCCTCATCCTGTTGCTGGCCGCCGTCCTGTGCGTGCCTCTGACCCAGCGGCTGGGGCTGGGCGCGATCCCGGGCTACCTGCTGGCCGGCGTGCTGGTGGGGCCGTCGTGCCTGAAGCTGGTGACCGACGTGGGCGACATGGTCAATGTGTCGCAGTGGGGCGTGGTGATGATGCTGTTCATCATCGGGCTGGAACTGGCGCCCCGGCGCCTGTGGGCCATGCGTCATGAAGTGTTCACCCTGGGGGCGTCGCAGATGCTGGCCTGCGGGCTGCTGCTGGGGCTGGTGTTCGGCGCCGCGCTGCGCCATCTGGCCGGCATGGGCTGGCAGGCGGCGGTGTTGTGCGGGCTGTCGCTGGCCCTGTCGTCCACCGCGGTGGCCATGCGGCTATTGGAGGAGCGCGGCCTGACGCGCACGCCGATGGGGCGCTCGGCGCTGGGAGTGCTGCTGTTCCAGGACATGGCGGCGATCCCGATGCTGGTGGCGGCCGGGCTGCTGGGCAGTGGCGCCGCATCCGAGCCGTCCTTCAAGGAGGCCTTGATCGCGGTGGCGGTGGTGGCGGTGGCCTACCGGTTGCGGCTGCTGGGCTGGGCCGCCAAGGCGCAGTTGAAGGAGTTGTTCACGGCGGCGGCGCTGCTGATGGTGATCGGCACCGCCCAGTTGTTCAACTACGCCGGCCTGTCGGCCGGCCTGGGCGGCTTCCTGGTGGGGGTGCTGATGGCCGAGTCGCGCTATCGCGACGAACTGGAAAACGCCATCGAGCCGTTCAAGGGCCTGCTGCTGGGCCTGTTCTTCGTCGCGATCGGCATGTCCGTGAACCTGCACGTGGTGGCGGATCACTGGGCTTTCATCCTGGCGGGCGTGACGGCGCTGCTGCTGGTCAAGGCGCTAGTGCTGTATGGCTTTGCGCGGTTCCTGGGCCTGCCGCGCTATCACCGCCTGCTGTTCGCCATGGTGCTGGCGCAGGGCGGCGAATTCAGCTTCGCCATCTTCAACGAAGCCTGGAGCAACCGTTTGATGGACCTGGACCAGCGCGACGTGCTGGCAGTGGTGGTGGCGGTGTCGATGGGCGTGGTGCCGATCCTCATCAAGCTGCTCGAGCGCGTGCCGGAGCGCCTCGGGGGCATGGCGGACCTGCCGCCGCCGCCGCCCGCCGAGACGGCGCAGGACCGGTCGGATTCCGCGCCGCCGCCGAGCCAGGCGGAGCCATCGGATTCCCCATCGCCGCGGCCTTGACCCCGCGCCGCGTGGGGGCATGGCATGATGGGCGCCTTACCGGGCAGCTACACTTGACGCTGTTTTTCAGCCCGTGTTTCGCCCACGGCGCCGACCGGCATGTTCCGGTCGCCGCCCGCCTTCCGCGCCCCGCCACAGGAGAACATCTATGCTCAAAGGAAAAGTCGCAGTCGTCACCGGTTCCACCAGCGGGATCGGCCTGGGTATCGCCACCGCGCTGGCCGCGCAGGGCGCCGATATCGTTCTGAACGGCTTCGGCGACGCCGCCGAGATCGAAAAGGTGCGCGCCGGCCTGGCGGCCCAGCATGGCGTCAAGGTGCTGTATGACGGCGCCGACCTGTCCAAGGGCGAGGCCGTGCGCGGCCTGGTCGACAACGCGGTGCGCCAGATGGGCCGCATCGACATCCTGGTCAACAACGCCGGCATCCAGCACACCGCGCTGATCGAGGACTTTCCCACCGAAAAGTGGGATGCCATCCTGGCGCTGAACCTGTCGGCCGTGTTCCATGGCACCGCCGCCGCGCTGCCGCACATGAAGAAGCAGGGCTTCGGCCGCATCATCAACATCGCCTCGGCCCACGGCCTGGTGGCTTCGGCCAACAAATCCGCCTACGTCGCCGCCAAGCACGGCGTGGTCGGCTTCACCAAGGTGACCGCGCTGGAAACCGCCGGCCAGGGCATCACCGCCAACGCCATCTGCCCGGGCTGGGTGCGCACCCCGCTGGTCGAAAAACAGATCTCGGCGCTGGCCGAAAAGAACGGCGTCGACCAGGAAACCGCCGCGCGCGAATTGCTCAGCGAAAAGCAGCCGTCGCTGCAGTTCGTCACGCCTGAACAACTGGGCGCCACGGCCGTCTTCCTGGCCTCCGATGCCGCCGCGCAAATCACCGGCACCACCGTCTCCGTCGATGGCGGCTGGACGGCGCGCTGATCAAAGGAACCTTCGAATGCTGTTTCTGCTTTCCCCCGCCAAGAAGCTGGACTACGACTCGCCGGTGCACGTCGAGACGCACACCCAGCCTTTGTTCGTGGACCAGGCCGCCGGCCTGATCAAGGTGCTCAAGACCAAGACCGCGGACGACATTGCCGAACTGATGAGCCTGAGCCCGGCGCTGTCCGAGCTCAATGTGCAGCGCTATGCGCATTGGAAGCGCACCTTCACGCAGGCCAATTCGCGCCAGGCCGTGCTGGCCTTCAACGGCGACGTCTACGAGGGCCTGGAGGCTTCGACCCTGTCGGCCAAGCAACTGGACTGGGCCCAGGAACACGTGGCCATCCTCAGCGGCCTGTACGGCGTGCTGCGGCCGCTCGACCTGATGCAGCCCTACCGCCTGGAAATGGGCACGCGCTTGGAAACGCCCAAGGGCAAGAACCTGTACGAGTATTGGGGCAGCGGCATCGCCGAGTACCTGAACGAGCGCCAGGCCGGGCAGAAGGCGCCGGTCATCGTCAACCTGGCTTCCGAAGAGTATTTCAAGTCGGTCGACCTGAAGGCGCTCAAGGCGCGTGTGGTGCAGTGCGTGTTCCAGGACTGGAAGAACGGCGCCTGGAAGATCATCAGCTTTCACGCCAAGCGCGCGCGCGGCCTGATGGCGCGCTACGCCATCCTGCACAAGGTGTCCAAGCCCGAAGGCCTGCACGGCTTCGACCTGGAGGGCTACAAGTACGACGCCTCGGCCTCGACCGAGGACAGGCTGGTGTTTCGCCGCAAGCTCTGAGCGGGACGCGGGTAGCGCGGAAAACCGGCCCCCGAAAGGGCCGGTTTTTTTGTTCCCGCGAAGCGCGGCGGCTCGATTCAGGCTGGCGCCGCGACCGGCGGCGCGTGCTGCGGATCGGCCAGCGCCAGCAGTTCCTGGCGGATCATGTGCGCAGCCTTGATCATCTGCTTGACGGGATAGACCAGCGCCGCCTGCTCGCCTTCGGTGTCGAACTGGGTCGGCAGGTCGGCGGGGGGCTGCGCGCGGTTCTCGTCGAGCAGGTCGACCATGCCGGCCAGCGCCCGCTGCACCGCCTCGGGCGTAGCCGGCAGCGCGGCCAGGATGGGAATGGCGGCGGTGATCTGCGAGGCCAGCACGTGGTTCTGGATCAGCAGGTTGTTCAGCTCGGGCACGCTGACCTGGTGCGACTTGGGCTCGCTCATCATGCGGTAGAAGGCCTCGGCGAAATTGCTGAAGGCGATGTGCACGTTCTTGCGCGCCAGGCGCCAGGCCAGGTCGGCGTCGGTGACCGCCGGGGTGGCGTCTGCGGCCGCGCCCACCGGGGCGCCATGCGCCTGCATCGCTTCCACGTAGCGCATGCCGGCCACCAGGTACTCCCGGTTGGCGCGGGTGGCCGCCGCGGCCAGCGGCTTGAGGTAGCGCGCCTCCCACCAGGGCAGGATGTAGCTGCACACCAGCGCCAGCGCGCAGCCGATCAGCGTGTCGATGGCGCGTTCGCCGATCACCGCCATCGACACCGTGCCGGGCGAGACGAAGTGGAACACCAGCACCACGAACAACGTATTGAAGATGGCGCTGGCCATGTAGTTCAACTGCACCATGCTGTTGCCCATGATGCAGGCGCCCAGCAGCACCGCGAACAGGATGGCGGGCTTGTCGGTGACGTTGAACAGCAGCAGCGCGCAGAGGCAGCCGATCAGCGTGCCCATCAGGCGCCAGCCGTTGCGCTGGCGGGTCAGCGCGAAGCCCGGCTTCATGATGATGACGATGGTCAGCATGATCCAGTAGTTGTGCGCCGAGAACGCCGGCGACAGCCAGCGGCTGGCCAGCGTCATGGCGATGGCGGCCGCCGCCGTCACGCGCAGGGCGTAGCGAAAGTGCGGCGAATCCAGGCGCAGGTTGCTGGTCAGCAGGCCGACCCGGAATTCCTGGCGCGAGATGAAGCGCGTCAGCGATTTGTTGATGCGCAGCACGTCGGTGGGCTTGGCGTGGGGCGAGGCGGCGGTGTGGTCGGCGAGCCGGTCGACGATGCGGGCCGAGTTGCGCAGCCGGCGCAGCACCTGCACGATCAGCGCCAGCATTTCGGGCTCGCGTTCGCCCAGGCCCTGTTGCTTGAGCTGTTCGATCTCGTATTCGATGGCGCGCAGTTCGGCCTTGGCGCTGCTGCGGTACTGCACCTTGCGGCCGCGCGACACGTCCAGCGCAATGCGGTTCAGCTCCAGCGACATCTTCACCAGCGCGTCGCGCATGAACATCAGGCAGTCGTTGCCGGCCAGCGCGCGCCGCAGGGCCGCATAGTCGGTGTGGGTGGCCACGAGCGTGTCCAGCAACTGCAGCATGTCGACGAACATGTTCCAGAGCATCACGCGGTGGCGGTCGCCCAGGCCCTTGCCGCGGGGCAGTGCGCGCAGCACCATGTCGCGCGCGGCCTGGTGCTTTTCGGTCATGACCGACTGGCGCTGGATCAGGGTGCGATAGGCCTCGTCCAGGTCGGCGGTCTCGTCGTAGAAGGCGGCGCGCGCGGCGACATAGTCGGCGGTGGCGAACAGCGCCACCGACATCGCCTGTTGTTCTTCCCGCAGCCAGAACAGCCGTGAAAATCCCAGACTGAACGCTACGTAGAACAGCGCCCCGCCCAGCGTCGCGGCGGCGTGCGCCAGCACCTCGTGCGGTTCCAGCGGCGAATGCATGGTCAACGTCATCAACAGCAGGCCGGCAAAGCCGATCAGGCCGCCGCGCTTGCCGAACACCGTGAACATCGAATAGACGAAGCACTGCGCGATGACCACCAGCCAGATCAGCACCGGGTTGGTCGAGGCCAGGCCGGTGATGATGACGGTCAGCGTGCCCAGCGCCGCGCCGCCCAGCATCTCGTTGGTGCGGTGCCGCTGCGGCCCGCCGGGTTGGTCGATGATGGCCAGGCATTGCGCCCCGAAGGTGGCCACCAGGCCGGTGGTGTAGTGACCGAACAAGCCGCCCAGCACCAGGACCGGCAACAGCATGCCGACGCCCTGCCGCACTCCGCCGAAGAAGTAGTGGCTGTAGAGAAAACGGCGAATGCTGGCAATGCGCAGATCCATGGGCGGCGGGACTCGAATCCAGGTGACGCGTCAAGTATAGAGAGGCCGGTCGCGTTTTAGGGGCCAGATGGTTACCAGACTTTCCCGCATGGCGCGGCGCGACTTCCGTGCAACGTCCGCGAAACCTCGATTTGCTACGTTTGACGCAACGCGGTAAATTGCTCCACTTGCGCCGGTCTGCCTATCCGAAACCGGCGCGATGAGGCGGATGGCCAGGGTCACCTCCCAGCCATCTTGCAGCAGACCTATTTGCCGTTGGCCGCGCCACAAGCGTGTGTTGCCAAGGCTTCCATTTCGACCTCCAGCGTCCCCCAGGGGCGTTTGCACTGCGTTCTGTCGAACGTATGTCGGGTCGGCAGGGTGTCCGGGTGGCGTGGCTCCGTGAGCCGCTAAGCGCCGGATCATGTTGCCGTAGCCGGCATGGGTTCCGTTGCCGCCGTATCCGGGCGCGCAGCAGTCAGGGTTGCAGGGCCGGTTTTGAAAGGAATGACAACATGGAAATGAATGGCGCCGATATCGTCGTGCGCTGCCTGGCCGATGAAGGCGTGGAACACGTTTTCGGCTACCCTGGCGGCGCGGTGCTCTACATCTACGACGCGATTTTCAAGCAGGACAAATTCCAGCATATCCTGGTTCGTCACGAGCAAGCCGCCGTGCACGCGGCCGATGCCTATTCGCGCTCGTCGCAGAAGGTCGGCGTCTGCATCGTGACCAGCGGTCCGGGCGTGACCAATGCCGTCACCGGCATCGCCACCGCCTACATGGACTCCATCCCCATGGTCATCATCAGCGGGCAGGTGCCCACTGCGGCCATTGGCGAGGACGCCTTCCAGGAATGCGACACCGTCGGCATCACCCGTCCCTGCGTCAAGCACAACTTCCTGGTGCGCGACGTCAAGGACCTGGCCGAAACCATGCGCCGCGCGTTCTACATCGCGCGCACCGGCCGTCCCGGCCCGGTGCTGGTGGACATCCCCAAGGACATCACCGTCGCGCAGTGCAAGTACACCCCGCCCAAGGGCGAGATCTCGATGCGTTCCTACGCGCCCGTCAACAAGGGCCACCAGGGGCAGATCAAGAAAGCCGTGCAGATGCTGCTGGCCGCCGAGCGGCCGATGATCTACACCGGCGGCGGGGTCATCCTGTCGAACGCCGCGCCCGAGCTGAACAAGCTCGTGTCGCAACTGGGCGCGCCCTGCACCAGCACCCTGATGGGCCTGGGCGGCTTCCCGGCCAGCAGCGGCCAGTTCGTGGGCATGCCCGGCATGCACGGCACCTACGAGGCCAACATGGCGATGCAGCACTGCGACGTGCTGCTGGCAATCGGCGCCCGTTTCGACGACCGCGTGATCGGCAATCCCAAGCACTTCGCCCAGAACGCCCGCAAGATCATCCATATCGATATCGACCCGTCGTCGATCTCCAAGCGCGTGCGCGTGGACGTCCCGATCGTCGGCAACGTCAAGGATGTGCTGGCCGACCTGAGCGCGCAGTACGAGGCCGCCTCGGCCGAGCACAAGCCGGCTTCCATCGCCAAGTGGTGGGACCAGGTCGAGACCTGGCGCGGCAAGGAATGCCTGAAGTTCGCGAATTCGGACGAAGTCATCAAGCCGCAGTTCGTGGTGGAAAAGCTCTGGGAAGTGACCGGCGGCGACGCCTTCGTCACCTCCGACGTGGGCCAGCACCAGATGTGGGCCGCGCAGTACTACAAGTTCGACAAGCCGCGCCGCTGGATCAACTCCGGCGGCCTGGGCACCATGGGGGTGGGCCTGCCGTACGCCATGGGCGTGCAGATGGCCAATCCGGGTCATGACATCGCCGTGATCACCGGCGAGGCCTCGATCCAGATGAACATCCAGGAACTGTCGACCTGCGCCCAGTACCGCCTGACGCCCAAGATCGTCTGCCTGAACAACCGCTTCCTGGGCATGGTCCGGCAGTGGCAGCAGATCGACTACGGCTCGCGCTATTCCGAGTCGTACATGGATTCGCTGCCCGACTTCGTCAAGGTGGCCGAGGCCTACGGCCACGTGGGCCTGCGCATCGAGCGCCCGGCCGACGTCGAGCCGGCGCTGCGCGAAGCGTTCGGCAAGCACAAGGAGCGCCTGGTCTTCCTGGACTTCATCACCGACCGCACCGAAAACGTGTGGCCGATGGTCAAGGCCGGCCGCGGGCTGACCGAAATGCTGCTCGGCTCTGAAGACCTGTAAGGAGGCCACCATGAAGCACGTGATTTCCGTCCTCCTCGAGAACGAGCCCGGCGCGCTGTCGCGCGTGGTCGGCCTGTTCTCGGCGCGGGGCTACAACATCGAGACCCTGACCGTGGCGCCCACCGAGGACGCCACACTGTCGCGCATGACCATCGTCACGACCGGCTCGGACGAGGTCATCGAGCAGATCACCAAGCACCTGAACCGCCTGGTGGACGTGGTCAAGGTCGTGGACCTGACCGAAGGCGCGCACATCGAGCGCGAGCTGATGCTCGTCAAGGTGCGCGCGGTCGGCAAGGAACGCGAGGAAATGAAGCGCATGGCGGATATCTTCCGCGGGCGCATCATCGATGTGACCGACAAGTCCTACACCATCGAATTGACCGGGGTGCAGGAAAAAGTACAGGCCTTCCTGGAAGCCCTGGACCGCAGTGCCATCCTGGAAACCGTGCGCACCGGCGTGTCCGGCATCGGCCGCGGTGAACGGATTCTGAAGATTTGACCGGCCTTCCAGGCCAAGCCGCACCCTACATACGAACCAACGAATATCCAAGATATCTGGAGCACCCCATGAAAGTTTTCTACGACAAAGACTGCGATCTCTCCCTCATCAAAGGCAAGACCGTTGCCATCATCGGCTACGGCTCGCAAGGCCACGCCCACGCCCAGAACCTGAACGACTCGGGCGTGAAGGTCATCGTCGGCCTGCGCAAGGGCGGCGCTTCGTGGGACAAGGCCGCCAACGCCGGCCTGCAGGTCAAGGAAGTGGCGGAAGCCGTCAAGTCGGCCGACATCGTCATGATGCTGCTGCCCGACGAGAACATCGCCTCGGTCTACAACAAGGAAGTGCACGCCAACATCAAGGCGGGCGCCGCCCTGGCCTTCGCCCACGGCTTCAACGTCCACTACGGCCAGGTCGTGCCGCGTGAAGACATCGACGTCATCATGATCGCCCCGAAGGCCCCCGGCCACACGGTGCGCAACACCTACAAGCAGGGTGGCGGCGTGCCCCACCTGGTGGCCGTGTACCAGGACAAGTCGGGCGCCGCGCGCGACGTGGCCCTGTCGTACGCCAGCGCCAACGGCGGCGGCCGTGCCGGCATCATCGAAACCAACTTCCGTGAAGAAACCGAGACCGACCTGTTCGGCGAACAGGCCGTGCTGTGCGGCGGCACCGTCGAACTGATCAAGGCCGGTTTCGACACGCTGGTGGAAGCCGGCTACGCGCCCGAAATGGCGTACTTCGAGTGCCTGCACGAACTGAAGCTGATCGTCGACCTGATCTACGAAGGCGGCATCGCCAACATGAACTACTCGATCTCGAACAACGCCGAATTCGGCGAGTACGAGACCGGCCCGAAGATCGTCACCGACGAAACCCGCAAGGCCATGCGCCAGTGCCTGACGGACATCCAGACCGGCGAATACGCCAAGAAGTTCATCCTGGAAAACGCCGCCGGCGCCCCGACGCTGACCTCGCGCCGCCGCATCAACGCGGAATCGCAGATCGAAGTGGTGGGCGGCAAGCTGCGCGCCATGATGCCCTGGATCGCCGCCAACAAGCTGGTGGACAAGTCCAAGAACTGATTCCGGTTTCCGCGCGGGGTTTGCGCCCCGCGCGCGCCGGCGGAAAGCGGCATGCCTGCGAGGGCATGCCGTTTTTCTTTGCGCAGAATGTGCGCGAAGGCGGGCGCGCCACGGGGAGCGCGGGCGGGCTTAGCGCGCCGGCGGGGCCGGATCGCGGCGGGCATGGCCCTTGCTGCGGCCCGTTGCGGGGCCAGATGAGTTAACCTTTCAATGTCTGTCGTAAGTAATTGAGACCATGCCCAATTTTTCCATGCGCGATTCCGAGAACCGCCACCGAAGCATCTACCTGCTGCCCAACGCATTCACCACCGCGGCGTTGTTCGCGGGGTTCTATGCCGTGGTGCAGGCCATGAACAACCGCTTCGAGGTCGCCGCCATCGCCATTTTCGTGGCCATGGTGCTGGACGGCATGGACGGCCGGGTGGCCCGCCTGACCAACACCCAATCGGCCTTCGGCGAGCAATACGATTCGCTGTCCGACATGACCTCGTTCGGCGTGGCGCCCGCGCTGGTGATGTACGAATGGATCCTGAACGACCTGGGCCGCTGGGGCTGGCTGGCGGCGTTCGTCTACGTGGCCGGGGCCGCGCTGCGCCTGGCGCGCTTCAATACCAATATCGCGGTGGTCGACAAGCGCTATTTCCAGGGCCTGCCGAGCCCGGCGGCGGCGGCATTGGTGGCCGGTTTCGTCTGGCTGGCGGTGGACAACAAGCTGCCGATCCACGACAGCGTGATGGCCTGGGTCGCGTTCACGCTGACCATGTACGCCGGCATCACCATGGTGTCCAACGCGCCGTTCTTCAGCGGCAAGAGTTTCGCCCTGGGCCGCAGCGTGCCGTTCTGGGGCATCCTGCTGGTGGTGGCGGTGTTCGTGTTTGTGTCCAGCGATCCCCCGGTGGTGCTGTTCGGCCTGTTCGTGCTGTACGGCTTTTCGGGCTGGGTCATCTGGGCCTGGCGTTGGAACCGTGCCCGCCGGCTGCAGCAGGAGCGCCGCGGCCAGTCGTCCTGAGCGCGTCGCCCGCCAAACGAAAAACCCGCCTGGATGCAGGCGGGTTTTTTCATGGTGGCATCAGCGCCACATGAAGCGGTCATCGTCGTACATCGGGTCCGGGCCGGGATGGAAGTGCGTCACCCCGTTGCCGTCGCGGCCCATGTAGACGTACATCAGCGAATTCCAGACGCTGTTTTCCTTGTAGCGGTACGACCAGATCACCTCGCGTTTTTCGCCCAGGCCGGCCTGGTCGATGCGGGCCGGCGGGCCGAACTCGCAGCGCACGCGCTCGGGGCTCCATTGGCCTTGTTCCAGCACCTTGAAGTGGGCGTCGGTCAGCAGCGGCATGACGCGGTCGACGCGTCCGTCGGCGCCGACGTTGGCGCCCCAGGCATACTGGCCCATGGGTTGCTGCGTCCAGATCACGCGGCGGCCGCCGTTGGCCTGCGGGCATTCGAAGTTGGGGCGGCCGAACTGGGCCTGGACGTCGGCCAGGGGCGTGCCGGGGGCGACCTGGGCCAGGTTGGCGCAGGCGCCCAGGCTGGCGAGGGCCGCAGCGGCCAGGGTGGTGCGGGCAAGTTTGTAATAATTCGACATATTGTTGCTCCTGTGGCCTCCCGTCGAGTCGGCGGCGCGACTCACGGCGGCGGGGCGGTGGCGTCACTGGGGTAATTCTAGCGAATCGGCTATAATCAGCAGGCTTTATCAAGTGTATTGATTTTGCAAGATGCTTTGCGCCGGCAACGGGGCTGGCTGGAGCGGGAGCAAATAAGGCGCCAAACCTTGTTCTCCGGCATTTCCAGGGTGGTCCCGAAGCAGCAGTGAGAACGCAACAACGCTTATCGCCGGCCGCGATTTTTTTCCAAACCACGTCAGGGCGCCTCGGCCCTGTCGCATGTCCGAAGAGGTCATCAATGTCTGTAGCTGACATCAAGAAATCCGATATCGTTGCGCAGTTCCAACGCGCTCAAGGCGATACCGGCTCCCCCGAAGTCCAGGTGGCTCTGCTCACCGCCCGTATCAACGAACTGACCGGTCACTTCAAAGAACACATGAAGGACCATCACTCGCGCCGCGGTCTGCTGCGTATGGTCAGCCGTCGCCGCAAGCTGCTCGACTATCTCAAGGGCCGCAATCCCGATTCGTACCGCGCACTGATCGAAAAACTCGGTCTGCGCAAGTGATCGACGGGGCTGGCTCCCCATGACGCAACCGTGGTCGGTGCGACGCATGTCGCGACGGCCACGGTTTTTCATTTGTAAGGAATAATCGTCATGTTCAATAAAGTGACTAAATCGTTCCAGTACGGCCAGCACACGGTCGTCCTGGAAACCGGCGAAATTGCTCGCCAGGCCTCCGGCGCCGTGGTGGTGTCGATCGAGGACACCGTTGTCCTGGCCACTGTCGTGGCCTCCAAGAAGGCCAAGCCGGGCCAGACGTTCTTCCCGCTGACCGTCGACTACATCGAAAAGACCTACGCCGCCGGCCGCATCCCCGGTGGTTTCTTCAAGCGCGAAGGCAAGCCGTCCGAGAAGGAAACGCTGACCTCGCGCCTGATCGACCGGCCCCTGCGTCCGCTGTTCCCCGAAGACTTCTACAACGAAGTCCAGGTGGTCATCCACACGCTGTCGGTCAATCCTGAAATCGACCCCGACATCCCCGCGATGATCGGCGCCTCGGCCGCGCTGGCCATCTCCGGCATCCCCTTCAACGGCCCGATCGGCGCCGCCCGCGTGGGCTACATCGATGGCCAGTACGCCATCAACCCGACCGCGTCGCAACTGAAGTCCTCGAAGCTGGACCTGGTGGTCGCCGGCACCGAAAACGCCGTGCTGATGGTGGAATCGGAAGCCGACCAGTTGTCCGAGGAAATCATGCTGGGCGGCGTGGTCTACGGCCACGAGCAGATGCAGGCCGTCATCAACGCCATCCACGAACTGGTCAAGGACGCTGGCAAGCCCGATTGGGACTGGCAGCCGCCCGCCAAGGACGAGGCCCTGATCGCCGCCGTCACGTCGGCCGCCCAGGAAGGCCT
Source organism: Achromobacter sp. SIMBA_011 (assembly GCF_046535435.1). Classification (NCBI taxonomy): domain Bacteria; kingdom Pseudomonadati; phylum Pseudomonadota; class Betaproteobacteria; order Burkholderiales; family Alcaligenaceae; genus Achromobacter; species Achromobacter sp. SIMBA_011. Next base: position 110,496 of record NZ_JAWRWN010000004.1, read on the forward strand.
GAACGCCGCCTACCAGATCCGCGAAAAGCAGGCCCGCACCACCAAGCTGCGTGAAGTCTACGCCGACGTGTCGGCCAAGCTGAACGCCGCCGCCGCCGAAAAGGGCGAGCCGGCGCCGGACGCCGTCACCGTCGACAACATCCTGTTCTCGCTGGAATCGGCCATCGTCCGTGGCCAGATCCTGAACGGCGAACCGCGTATCGACGGTCGCGACACCCGCACCGTCCGTCCCATCAGCGTGCGCCTGGGCGTGCTGCCGCGCGCGCACGGCAGCGCCCTGTTCACCCGTGGTGAAACCCAGGCGCTGGTCGTGGCCACGCTGGGCACCAAGCAGGACGAGCAGATCATCGACGCGCTCATGGGCGAGTACCGTGATCGCTTCATGCTGCACTACAACATGCCTCCGTTCGCCACCGGCGAAACCGGTCGCATCGGCGTGCCCAAGCGCCGCGAAATCGGCCACGGCCGCCTGGCCAAGCGCGCGCTGATCCCGCTGCTGCCGGCCCCGGAAGACTTCCAGTACACCATCCGCATCGTGTCGGAAATCACCGAGTCCAACGGCTCGTCGTCGATGGCTTCGGTCTGCGGCGGCTCGCTGGCCATGATGGACGCCGGCGTGCCGGTCAAGGATCACGTGGCCGGCGTGGCCATGGGCCTGATCCTGGACGGCGGCAAGTTCGCCGTGCTGACCGACATCCTGGGTGACGAAGATCACCTGGGCGACATGGACTTCAAGGTCGCGGGCACCGAAAACGGCGTCACCGCGCTGCAGATGGACATCAAGATCCAGGGCATCACCAAGGAAATCATGCAAGTGGCGCTGGCGCAAGCCCGCGAAGGCCGCCTGCACATCCTGGGCAAGATGAAGGAAGCGCTGGACGGTTCGCGTGGCGAGCTGTCGGCTTTCGCCCCGCGCATGCTGACCATCAAGATCAACCCCGAGAAGATCCGCGACGTGATCGGCAAGGGCGGCGCCACCATCCGCGCGCTGACCGAGGAAACCGGCACCCAGATCGACATCTCCGACGACGGCACGATCGTGATCGCCAGCGTCGACGAAGCGCAGGCCAAGGAAGCCCAGCGCCGCATCGTCGAGCTGACCGCCGACGTCGAAGTGGGCCAGGTCTACGAGGGCTCGGTGCTGCGCCTGCTGGACTTCGGCGCCATCGTGCAAGTGCTGCCGGGCCGCGACGGCCTGCTGCACATCTCGGAAATCGCCAACTACCGCATCGCCAACATCAACGATGTGCTGAAGGTCGGCCAGCAAGTCCGCGTCAAGGTCATCGAGGCCGACGACAAGGGCCGTCTGCGCCTGTCCATCAAGGCCATCGGTGGCATCGAGCAGCAGCAGCCCGCCGCCGAAGCCGCGCCGCAAGCGGAACCGCAAGCCGAATAAGGCCTGCCTTTCCTGCTGGAGCAAACGGCGCCGCGAGGCGCCGTTTTTTTTGCCCGGGCGCGGCGCTGATTCATCTCCTTTCGTCTTTGAATCCCCGGTATCTCCCATCTTCGCACGGCTTACGGTAAAGTCTTGCGCGTGACACGAGCGCCGGCGCGGCGCAAGCCGGCAAGGCGCCAACAGGGGGGGATTCGGATGGATCGAGCATGACGCGAGGGCGAGGATTCGCCGCGGCGGCGGCCGTGCTGGCGGGGACGCTGCTGGCGGGATGCATGTCCGCTCCGGGACCGGGCCAGGGCTCGCCCAAGGGCGAGGGCATGTCGGCCGACCAACTGGTGCAGACCGATTTCAACCGTACCGTCACCCTGGAAGTGCGCGACAACCTCGCCAGCCTCTACAGCCTGCTGGACAAGCTCTACCGGCGCAATCCGCGTGAATGGCGCAAGACCGGCGCGCCGGATCACGCCACCGCGGTCTCGCGGGTCAAGCATGCGATCGAGGTGCGCATCCCGCCCGCCGACCTGGCCGGCCTGCACGACATCCAGATCCTGGCGGTGTCGCTCGATCCCAACTACAGCGGCGACCGGGTCGGGGCCTTCATCTACGGCCTGGCCGACACCATCATCGCCGCCCACAATGGCAAGACCCGCCTGTACGCCACCGACGCGCTGGACGGGCAGCGGGTCTACAATGCCGCACGGAACGTCGAGGCGGCGGCCTGGCTGCTGGCGTCACGCCGCAACAACCAGGGCGAACCGCTGCTGCTGGCCAACGAGATGTCGCCGCAGGCCACCAACCTCAGTTTCGAGCGCGAGTTCGGCGCCATCATCGGCCGGCTCGACCTGATCGCCAACCTGCTTGGCGAGAACTCGCGGCGCATCGGCATCAACTATGCGCAAGGGCTATTGCTGTTCAATTTCCTGCCGGTGCGCTAACAGGATTTTTCCACCGTGATCGATATCGCTTCCATCCAGACCGCCCGCGAGAACCTGCGCGGCCAGGTGCTCAAGACCCCGTTCACCCTGTCGCGCACGCTGTCCGACATCTTCGGCGCCGAGATCTGGCTGAAATTCGAGAACCTGCAGTTCACCGCCAGCTTCAAGGAGCGCGGCGCGCTCAACCGCATGCTGACGCTGTCGGACGAGGAACGCCGCGCGGGCGTGATCGCCGTGTCGGCCGGCAACCACGCGCAGGGCGTGGCCTACCATGCGCAGCGCATGGGCGTGCCCGCCGTGATCGTGATGCCGCGCTTCACGCCCACGGTGAAGGTCGCCAACACGCGCCGCTTCGGCGCCGAGGTGGTGCTGGCCGGCGATACCTTCGACGACGCCAAGGCGCATGGCTACGAGCTGGCCAAGCAGCGCGGGCTGATCATGATCCATCCCTACGACGACGAGGCCGTGATCTCGGGCCAGGGCACCGTGGCGCTGGAGATGCTGGAAGACCAGCCGCAACTGGACACGCTGGTGATCGCCATCGGCGGCGGCGGGCTGATTTCAGGCATTGCCACCGCGGCCAAGGCGCTCAAGCCGGGCATCGAGATCATCGGCGTGCAGACCGAACGGTTTCCCGCCATGTACGCCGCGATCAAGGGCGTGTCGATGCCCAACGGCCAATACACCATCGCCGAAGGCATCGCGGTGAAATCGCCGGGGGGGCTGACGCAGCCCATCGTCAGCCGGCTGGTCGATCACATCGAACTGGTCAGCGAGGCCGACATCGAGCACGCCATTGTGGTGCTGCTGGAAATCGAGAAGACCGTGGTCGAGGGCGCGGGCGCGGCCGGCCTGGCGGCGCTGCTGCGCGCGCAGGAGGCGGGCAGCGAGCGCTTCAAGGGCAAGCGCATCGGCCTGGTGCTGACCGGCGGCAACATCGACCCCCTGATGCTGGGCGAGCTGATCGAGCGCGGCATGGTGCGCGCGGGTCGCCTGGCCCGCATCCGCGTCGACCTGCGCGACCTGCCGGGCGCGCTGGCGCACGCCACCAAGCTGATCGCCGACGCCCAGGCCAATATCACCGAGGTGCATCACCAGCGCGCGTTCACCTCATTGCCGGTGCGCAACGTGGAAGTGGATTTCGTGCTGCAGACGCGCGGCCCGGAGCATATCCAGGAAGTGATCGACATCCTGAACGCGGCCGGTTTCGCGGCCAGCAACCACGATCATTGAGTCAGGCGCGGCCTAGTTCCGGGTCGCGGCCCACCTGGTTCTTCAGCCGGTACAGCCGCTCGCGATGCAAGGTCGCGGCCAGCGGTTCGGGCTCGCGCCCCAGCGCCACGTAGTCCGCCGGAATCTGCGCGATGGCCTCGCGCATGCGGTCGGCGCCGTCCTGCCACCATTGCGCCAGCATGCGGTCCGGGTTGTACACGTCCAGGCCCTGCCGGCGCAGCTCCGAGCGGTTGAAGTCCTTCAGGTTCCAGGTCAGCACCTGCACCACCGGCGTCTGCGCCAGGCCGCAGCGGGCGCGGCGCGCCAGGCCGGCGGCGATGACGTGAAAGTCCTTGGGGTCGCTGTAGCGCAGCGCGGCTTCGTAGACCTCGGTGTCGTGCTCGATGGCCTGCGGGAAGCGGGCGTTCATCTCGATCCAGAACTCGGCCATCACCTCGGGCGGGATGTCCCAGATGCGGCAGGCGTTGCGGCGCCATTCCTCGCCGATGCGCTCGGTCCAGACGGGCTGGAACACGCCGGCCTCGGCCAGGCGCAGCAGCAGGCGGCGCAGGATGCCGGACATGAGGACGCAGGCGTCCAGGACGATGAAGGGCGGGGTGGAGGTCGGAGTGGTCAAGGCTGGCAGTGTGTTCGCAGCGGCCGGGACGCGGCCGCGACCGTGCAGTGTAAGCGCATCCGCCGGAACCCCAGGCTTCAAGGCTGCATCGCGACCTCCAGCGCGCGTTCCAGCGATGCCCGGATCATCTCGCCATGGCCGAACTGCGGGAAGGCTTCGTAGCTGGCGTCGGCGCCCGCGGACCTCAGGCCCTGGGCCATTTCGCGCACGGCGGCGCGCGGATCCTCGCCCGCGGCGGGCACCGCACCGCCGGGCAGGGGACGGTTGGGATCGCGCGGCTTGGTGCCGACCAGGATGGCCACCCGCTTGCCAGCAGCCCTGCGGGCGTCGAACCGCCGCCATTCCCCGACCAACGCGCCGTCGTGCCACCAGGCCGAGGGGTCGCCGACGATGTAGCGGGCGAAGGCCTGCGGTTGCGTAAACAGCACGTGCAGCGTGAAGAGCCCGCCGTACGAATGGCCCCACAGGTATTCGCGTTGCGGGTCGATGGCGGCGCGTTCGCGCACCAGCGGTTTCACTTTGGCGCGGATGAACTCCAGGAAAATGTCGGCGCCGCCGCCGACGCGGCCGCGCACCACGGGGTCGGGCACGGGCTTGCCATTCACGAATACCGGCGGCGTGTAGTCATAGGCCCGCGACACGACGTCGTTGCGGGTATCGACGTCGTAGCCCAGCGCCACCAGCACCGGCGTGCGGCCCCGTCCCAGCGTGTCCAGGTCGGCTGGTGTCAGCGTGGCCAGGGCGGCGTTGCCGTCCAGCATGTAGAGCACCGGGCTGCCCCCGCTGTCGGGCGCCTTTCTGGGGATGGCGATCTGGATGCGGTAGTGGCGCTTGCCGTCGTCCGAATCCAGATTGTGCGTTTCGTACCGGTAAACCGCCGAGGGATGGTCGGCCACGGTTTCTCCCAGCAACTGCATGCCGGGGCGCGGCGGGGCGTCGGGCGTCGCCGCAGGCGCTTGCGCTTGCGCCGCCGTGGCCAGGATGCACGCCAGCACGGCGGCGGAAATCGGACGCGGGATCTTGTTTTTCATGGAAGGCCTACCAGGTGTAGTTCAGGTTCGCCGAGATATTGCGCCGCGCACCGTAGTAGCAACTGGCGCTGCCCGAGCAGCTTGCCAGATATTCCTTGTCGGTCAGGTTGCTGGCGTTGAGGGAGAATTTCAGGCCTTTCAGGCTGGGAGAGAGCGCGCCCAGATCGTAGCGGATGGCGGCGTCGATCAGATTCACCGACGGGCTGCGGTACGCGTTGGCGGTGTCGCCGTAGCTGCTGCCGATATGGCGCAGGCCCGCGCCCAGGCTCAGGCCCGGGGCGATCTCCTGCGGCAGGCGATAGTCCGCCCACAGGTTGTAGCTGTGGCGCGGCACGCGCGGCAGTTCGTTGCCCTGCTCAGTGCCATTGCTCTTGGTGACTTCGCTGCGCATCAGCGTCGCCGAGGCGATGACCGTGATGTGGTCGGTCAGCGCGAAGTTTCCTTCCAGCTCCAGGCCGCGGACGCGGCCTTCGCCGGTCTGGACCTGGCACTGGCTGCCGTTGCACAAATGCGTGGGATCCGGGTCTGGCGTGGTGATGTTCTGCTGCTTGATCTCATACGCGGAGAAAGTGATCATGCTGCGCGAACCTGGCGGCTGGTACTTGATGCCGATCTCGGTCTGTTTGCCTTCGGTGGGTTTGAAGGGCCGATCCTCGTAGCCGACCCCGTTTACCGGTTCGAACGAGGTGGCATAGCTGGCGTAGGGCGCCAGGCCGTTATCGAACAGGTAGACCGCGCCGGCGCGCCATGTGGTGGCTTCGTCTTCGTAATGCGTCTTGGCGCCGGTGGCGCGCACCAGCGAGTTGTCCCGCGACCAGTCGTGGCGCACGCCCAGCGTGGCGGCCCACTGGCCCCAGCGGATCTGGTCCTGCGCGTAGATGCCGGTCTGCTCGCTGTCGCTGCGCCGGGTGGGCGTCATGGCGCCCATGACGACGGGGCTGCCGTAGACCGGGTCGAAGACGTCGAGCGATGAAGCCTTGCCTGACGCCTGCGCCACGCGGATGGTCTGGGTGCGATAGTCCAGGCCCGTGAGCAGGGTGTGTTCGGTGCGGCCCAGGCCGAAATCGAATTGGGCGTTATTGTCGACCGTGAAGCCTTCAGAGCGAATCCGGTTGCTGGACGCCGTGCGCCGCAGTGTGCGGCCGTCGGCCTGCAGGTCGCCCTGGCGCGAGACGCCTGCGTTGTCGGTATCGACTCGCATGTAGCGAAGTTTCTGGCCAAGCTTCACCTGGTCGGTCAGGGCATGGCTGAATTCATAGCCGATGGCGTATTGGGTGCGATCGTAGCGGTTGAAGCCGGGTTCGCCCAGGAAGCGGCCAGAACCGAAGCGGCCATGGTCCGTCGCATAATAGGTGCCGTGGGAAGGCAGGAACTGGTAGGTGCTGCCGCCGCGGTCCTGCTGATAGTTGGCCAGCAGGGTCACCGAGGTGCGGGCTGACGGCCGCCAAGTCAGGCTGGGCGCCAGCATTACGCGGTTCAGCTTGACGTAGTCGACCTGGGTGTCGGAGTGGTAGGCGGTGCCCACCACGCGGTACAGCCATTCGCCGGATTCGTCCATCGGCCCGCTGACGTCGGCGTTCAGGCGAGCCAGACCGTAGTTGTCGGTGCCGACCCCGATCTCGCCGCGCGCGTAATCGGTGGGCCGCTTGCTCACCGCGTTGACGAGCCCCCCGGGCGCGATCTGGCCGTACAGCACCGACGAGGGGCCGCGCAGTATTTCGACCCGCTCCAGGCCGAAGCCGTCGAACTGGGTGGCCGAGGCGGTGGCGCCGCTGCTGCTGCCCGGCGGACGCAGGCCGTCCAGGTAGAGGTTGTTGGCGAAGCTGCCCGTGCGGAAGCCGCGCACGGAAATCTCGTCGACGCGGCTGTCCACGCCATACGAGCCGACCGAGACGCCGGCGCCGTAGCGCAGGGCGTCGGCGGTGTTCTTCGCTCCTATCATGTCCATCAGCTCGCGGTTGACCACGGACACGGATTGCGCGGTCTCGATGAGCGGCGTGCCAGTCTTGGTACCCACGCTGCTGTCGAGAGCCAGCGGGCCGATGTCGCCCATGCCCTGGCCGGTCACCGTCACGCTGGGCAACAGGGCCGGGCCTGCGCCCATGGGTTCGGGCGCGCGTTCGATGCGGTATCCCTCGCCATTGGCGTTGGGCACCGCGCGCAGATTGCTGCCTCGCAGCAACTGCCGCAGCGCGTCCGTCACCGATCCCTGCAGGTGCATGGCAGGCGCCTGCTTGCCTGCCGTGAGCGGCGGGGCGCTGATGATGGTGATGCGAGCAGCTTGGCCCAGCCGCAGGAGCGCGTCCTGCAAGGACAACGCCGGCAGCGTGATATCCACGGCGGCGTTTTCCGCTGCCCGCGTGGGCAGCGTCGTGGCGAGCGCGACGGCGCACAGAAGCAGGCAAAGCGTGGCTGGCTTGAAGCGGCGGATTCGGCCGCCCTCGGGAGGGAATCGTTGGGACATCGGTATGGGTTCTTCAGTTGGGACCCGCGCAGCGGGTTTCAACTTGTCCTAACGAGCGGGTGCCGGGAATCTGTCGAAACTTACATTTTGTTTCTCATCATGCCGGTTCCACGCGAACCCAGTAGCGCGTGCGGTATCGCACCCGCAGGCCCAGCGTGATGGCCAGCGCCTCCAGGACCTGGTCCGTGTCCTTGAGGCGAAAACTGCCGTTCACGCGCAGGGCAGCCACGCGCTCGTCGCACTGGATCAGGCCCGGCCGATAGCGCGCCAGTTCTTCGGCAAACGCCTCCAGCGGCATATCGTCAGCGATCAACATGCCGTGCACCCAGGCGAACTCGCGCCCGGCCCAACCTGTTTCGTCCTCGATGCGGTGCGCCGAGAAGCGGCGCACGTCGCCGGCGCGCAGGGTCAGGCCGAGATCGCCTCGGGTGGTGAGAACGGCCTGCCCCGCATCGAGCGCCACGCGGGTCAACGGGCCTTGCGTGCGCACCACCAGGTGAGCGCGGGTTGGCACGATACAGCCACCGCGCGTCAACACGCGCGGCGCCGAGTCCGCGGCGCGGGTGTCCAGCATGATCTCGCCGTCGTGCAGTTCGATGTCCAGGCGGCCTCCGTCCTGCCTCAGGTCCAGCGCAGTGCCGGTGTTCATCATCAGCGCCACAGCGTCGTTCAGCGTCAGGCTGCGCTGTTCGCCGGTGGCGCTGCGGTAGGCCGCGAGCCACCCCGCCTCCCGGGCCTGGCGGTAGAGCAGCGGGCCGCCCACTGCAATGCCCGCGCCGGCCGCCAGCAACTTGAGCGTGCGCCGGCGCGTGTGGCGAAAGTCGATGGCCCCGAGCGCGGCGGCAGCGGCATCGCCGCTTGCGGGCACGGCGTCCTGCAATAGCTCGAAGCGCCGCCAGACTTTGGCGTGCCCGGGCGAAGCTTCGTACCAGCGCTGCCAGGCCTGCCGCGTGGCGGCGCTGCCGTCCTGTTCCAGGCGCACCAGCCAGCCGGCCGCCTGCGCGACTACGTCGGGTTGGCGTCTAGACATCGAGCGCGTGATAAAGGCGTTGCCAACCCTGGACCATGTCTTTCTGCACCATGTTGACCGTGATTTGCAGGCGGTCCGCGATCGCTTCGTAGGGCAGGCCCTGTAGGCGCGCCAGCAGGAACACCTCGCGCATGCGCCGCGGCATGCGGTCCAGCGCCGCGCACACGGCCAGCAATTGCTGCGACACCTGGGCCAGCATTTCGGGCGACGGCGAGAGTGGTTCGGGCTGTTGCGCCAACGCGGCCAGGTAAGCGGCCTCCAGCTCACGGCGCCGGTGGCGGTCGATCAGCAGGCGGCGGGCGATGGCGGCCAGGTAGCCGCGGTTCCAGCCGCGTGATTCCAGGTAGGTCTGGCGCAGCAGGCGTTCAAAGGTGTCCTGCACCAGGTCCCAGGCGTCGGCCGGGTGTCCCGTCTGGCGCCGCATGAAGGCGAACAGCCAGGCGCGGTGCTCGCGGTACATCGACGCGACCGCGTTGCGGTCGGCCGCCTCGGGAGTTGAGGGCGCTTCCACGTTGAAGAAGAATTTATGCAAATAAGAATCAGACGCAATTCTAACTGTTGCATGCATGCCTGGGAAGCGGGCCGGGGGCGGACGTTCGCGGGGGAAGAGGAATGCGGTTGCGGCAAAGGGCGCGCAAACGCGGGCCGGTGGTGGTTCAGGGGTGGTGCCCGAGACCGGAATCGAACCGGTACGGCCTCGCGGCCGAGGGATTTTCGTACCACTTCGACTTTCGCCGCCGGCGCGCGGAGCGCCGTTCGTGGTCTGGAGCACGCCTTCACCATAGCCTTGCGGCCTTAGGTGCCCGCCGTCTGCTCTCTACACCTTCCCGGTTCTTTCGATCCGGGCTTGGCTCGGCGTTGGCTCGGAACAAGTCCAGGGCATTCGCCGAGTTTGACGGGCTACACCTCTGGAGTTTCCTCCGGAGGGCTCAAATGGATTCAAGTCCCTTGTGTCTACCAATTTCACCACTCGGGCATTGGGGTTCCGACAGGAAACCGCAATGGGATACCTGGGTGTGCGGCGCGAGCGCGCAGCGGTATCCGGCGGGCGTGACTATACCACTCGCGGGCGGGCGGCCCGTCATGCAAGGCCGCCCCTGTGGAAAACTCAGCCGATGAAGCGCACCGTCTGGCGGGCGCGTTCGTCCACCTCCAGGGTGAAAACGTCGGGCCGAGCGTAGTGGCCAACCACGTCGAAGTCATAGCGCGCGCGCACCAGTTCGTCGACATCGATGGTTGCCGTCAGCAGGCCGGTCTGGCCGTGCAGCGGGCCGGCCAGGACGTCGCCCAGCGGTCCGACGATGAGCGAGCCGCCGTTGATGAGTGGACGCTGAGGATCCCAGCCGGGCACGTCCAGGCCCAGCTCGGCGGGCGAGGGTTGCACCTGGCAGGCGCTGATGACGAAGCAGCGGCCCTCGTGGGCGATGTGGCGCATCGAGCATTGCCAGATGTCGCGTTCGTCGACGGTGGGCGCGCACCAGATCTGTACGCCCTTGGCGTACATGGCGGTGCGCAGCAGCGGCATGTGGTTTTCCCAGCAGATGGCGCCGCCGACGCGGCCCGCGGCCGTCTCCAGCACGGGCAGGGTCGAGCCGTCGCCCTGGCCCCAGATCAGCCGTTCGGTGCCGGTGGGCATCAGCTTGCGGTGCCTGGCGGTCAGGCCGGTGGCCGGATCGAAGTACAGCGCGGTGCAGTACAGCGTGCTGCCGGCGCGTTCGATCACGCCGATCACCAGGCTGGCCCCGGTGCGTTGCGACAGCGCGGCCAGCGCGTCGGTCTCGGGGCCGGGTACATCGATGGCGTTCTGGTAGTAGCGGGCGTAGGCGTCGCGCCCTTCGGGCAGGCGGTAGCCCAGCCGGGTGCCGAAGATCTCGCCCTTGGGGTAGCCGCCCAGCAGGGCCTCGGGCATGACCACCAGCGCGGCGCCAGAGGCGCTGATCCCGGCCTCGAAGGCCAGGATCCGTTCCAGGGTGGCGTCCTTGCCTTCGGGCGAGGCGCCGATCTGCAGCGCGGCGACGGTGGTGGCGGTCATGGGGGTTCCTTTTTCACAGGGGAGTCGATGCGTCCTAGTGTCGGGGGCGGCCTAAAATCAATCAATCCTGCCTGGCGATAAATGATATGAACCAGATCGATATCGAGTCGACCGACCTGAACCTGCTCAAGGTGTTCGAGGCGATCTACGACGAGGGCGGCGCGGGCCGCGCCGCGCTGCGCCTGGGGGTGACCCAGTCGGCGGTCAGCGCGGCGCTGGCGCGGCTGCGCGCGCTGTACGCCGACCCGCTGTTCGTGCGCACCGGGCGTGGCCTGTCGCCCAGCCTGCGGGCGCGCGAGCTGCGGCCGATCATCGGCGAGGCGTTGGACAAGTGCCGGCAGAGCCTGTCGCTGGCGCGGCCTGGACCGGCCGGGTTCGCCGGGCGTTCGGTCACGCTGGGGCTGTCGGACGACTTCGAGATCGCGCTGGGGCGCGAGGCCATCGCGGCGCTGGCCGAGGCTGCGCCGGGACTGCGTCTGATCTTTCGCCAGACCCACAGCCGCCTGGCCGCCGACATGCTGATGGCGCGCGACGTCGACCTGGTGATCGCGTCCGGCGGACTGATCGCGCCCGCATTGCAGCGCGTGACCGTTGGGCAGGGCGACTATGCCTGCCTGGTCGATCCGGCCAGCCTGGCGCCGGGCCAGGATGCGTTGTCCGTGGACGATTTCACCCGGCGTGCGCACGTGCTGGTGTCGTCGGGCGGATTCATCGGCGTGGTTGACGAGGTGCTGCACGCGCAGGGATTGACGCGGCGGGTGCTGGCGGCGACCACGCACTTTGCGGCGCTGGCGTTTCTGCTGCGTGGCGGCGACGCGCTGGCGACCCTGCCGACCCACGCGGCGCGCGGCCTGGCGGCGGTCACGGGGCTGCGGCTGCTGCCGTGCCCGGTCGCCATGCCGGGCTACGCCATCGAGATGGGCTGGCGCGCCGATGCCTTGCGCGATGAGGCCGTGGCGGTGGCTCGCCTATCCCTGCTGGGCCTGCTGCAGGGCTACGGTTGGGCCGCGGCGCCTGGCGCCCGGTGATTGACCGGTGACGCGTTTATAGGCGCGGCTGAAGGCGGCTTGGGAGGTATAGCCGAGGCGCTCGGCCACGGTGTCGATCGGCAAGCGCTCGTGGGATAGCCATTGGCTGGCCAGGCGCATGCGCAATTCGGTGGCGTAGCGCAGCGGCGGCGTGCCGATGGTGGCCTGGAAGCGTTGCGCGAAGACCGATCGCGAGACATTGCATTGCGCCGCCAGTTCTTCCACGGTCCAGTCGCGGCCGGGCTGGCGATGCAGGGCCAGGATGGCGCGCGCCAGCCGCGGGTCGCGCAGGGCGGCCACCAGGCCGGCGGCATCATCGCAACCGCTTTCGATCCAGCCGCGCACGATCATGGCGGCCACCACTTCCGCCAGGCGCGCCAGGATGCCGGCAAAGCCGATGCGTCCGGCGCAGATTTCGCGCTTCATGGCGTCCAGCAGCGCCAGCGCGCCCGGGTAGCGTTCGCTGGCGGCGTCCACCAGCATCAGGCCAGGCATCAAGGGGCCGAGGCCCCGCATGCCGCCCAGGTCGAACGCCATGCAGCCATAGAAGAGCACGGCGCTGGGCGTGTCGTGCGTGCTGGGGCAGGTGTCGACGCCGCTGACCTGCTCGCCCAGCGGCGCCGCGGCCACCTCGTCGATATCGCGCACCGGGGCGCGCGGGTCGGATAGCAAGTGATGGGCGTCGCCCTGGGGAATGAGCACGGCGTTGCCCGCGGACAGCGGATGCAGCGCGCCGTCGGCGCTGCGCAGCACGGCGTTGCCAACCGCCAGATAGTGGAAGTAGGCGTGGCCGGGGCGGGCGCGGAAGCCCAGGCCGACCGGCGCGCCGACCTGGATGCGGCGGTATTGCACGCCGCGCAGGCGCATGCCGGTCAGCAGTTCGCTGATCAGGTCGGACGAAAGCGCAAAGGCATCCGTGGCATTCATTCAGGTGTTTAGGTCAAAAATCAAAGATTATTCATCATAGATCATCCTGGATGCCATCCCTAGACTGGCCGCTGTGATGTTTTCCTGAGGATGTTCTGCGATGAGTCATGGTGTCTGTGAAGCGGTCTGCGATGGCCGCATGTCGCGCGCGGCGGATGCGCCGCCCGCCTGGATGGCGGTGTTTTCGCTGGCGATGGGGGTGTTCGGTTTGCTGACCGCGGAGTACCTGCCGGCCAGCCTGCTGACGCCGATGGCGCTCGACCTGGGAGTTTCCGAGGCGCTGGCCGGGCAGGCGGTGACGGTGACGGCGGTGGTGGCGTTGTTTGCCGGACTGCTGGTGCCGGGGCTGACGCGCGCGCTCGACCGGCGCGTGGTGCTGCTGGCCTTCAGCACCCTGATGGTGGCCTCCAATCTGTTGGTGGCAATGTCTTCCAGCCTGGCGGTGCTGCTGGCGATGCGTATTTTGCTCGGCGTTGCGCTGGGCGGTTTCTGGAGCATGGCGGCGGCGGTGGCCATGCGCCTGGTGCCGCCCGCCTTGCTGCCGCGCGCGTTGTCGATCATCTTCAGTGGCATTGCCGTGGGGACCGTGGTGGCGGTGCCGCTCGGCAGCTATCTGGGCGGCAGGTATGGCTGGCGCAGCGCCTTCGTCGCCGCGGCCGCGGTTGGCGTGGCGACGCTGGCGTTCCAGTGGCTCACGCTGCCGCGGCTGGCGCCGGGTCGGACCGCGCGGCTGCGCACGGTGCTGGAGGTATTGCTGCGTCCCGGCATCGCCGTGGGCATGTTGGGATGCGTGCTGGTGCACACCGGCCACTTCGCGCTGTTCACCTACATCCGGCCGTTCCTTGAAACCACGACAGGCGTCGGCGCCGACGGACTGGCCTTGATGCTGCTGGGTTTTGGCGTGGCGAATTTCGCCGGCACCCTGCTGGCGGGATGGTTGCTGGGCCACAGCGCCCGCGCCACGCTGGTGCTGATGCCCGCGCTGGTGGGGGCGGCGGCCCTGGCGCTGGCCTTGCTGCCGACGACCGTAACGGGACAGGCGCTGCTGGTGGCGCTATGGGGAATGGCGTTCGGCGGGGTGCCGGTGGCGTGGTCGAACTGGGTGGCCAGCGCGGTGCCCGACCAGGCCGAAAGCGCGGGCGGCATGGTGGTGGCGTCGGTGCAGTCGTCGATCGCGGCCGGCGCGGCGGCCGGTGGCGCGATGTTCAGCGCCAACGGCATCGTCGGCGTGTTCGTGGCCGCGGGCATCCTGATGCTGCTGGCGGCGCTGTTGATCGCATTGCGGGTGCGCATCCACGCGCCTGGACGCGGCCCCGGTCCGGCAGTGCATCTTTGAGACCTACGCCGCCTGAGGCCGGCGCGGGACGAGGCCGCGCCAGCCGTGCGCGCGACTGCGCCGACGGTATCATGTGCCATCCTCGTTTTGGCAACCCGCCGTACGGTCATGGTCCCTGCATCGACTCCGCTTCTCGACCGCCTGCTTGCCGACGGCGTCATTCGCCCGGATCACCACGCCGCCGCGCGCCAGCGTCTGGGCGAGGGCGGCGCCGAACCGTGGACGTCGCTCGGCGAGGCGTTGTTCTGGCTGGTGGACGAACACATCGTTTCCGACGAGGATCTGGCGGCCATCGGCGAGCTCTCCGTGACCGAAGCCGCCTTCGCCGGCAACGCCACCCGTCGCCAGGCACTGGCCGAGATGGACGCGCTGATGCAGCGCAAGCTTGAAGAATATGAACGGCAGGTGCGCCGGGTCGCGCTCAAGCGTGCTTTTCCCGGCCCGCGCCGGGCATGGCTGGGCGGCGGCGTGATCGCGGTGGCCGCGGCGGGATGGTATCTGTTCGCGCCGGCCACGCCGCCGCAGTGCGATGATGCCGATGTGCAGAAAACCCTGCGCGCCAGCCTGTTTACCTCGCGCCTCCAGCAGATGTCCCGCAATCCGCTGGCCGGGGGAGCGGCGCCGGCCGACCTGTACCTGGCGACGTTTTCGGATGTGAACGAAATCGGCTACATCAAGCCGGAACGGTCGCGCGGCTGCGCCGCGACGCTGAAGGTCGGCGAGGCCACGTCGGTCCTGGCCTACACCATCGGTCCGAACGACAAGGGCGAGATGATGATCGCCGGCGCGGATCCGCGCGTGGTGCGGGCCCGTTACGGCCAGCTCGATGCCGATGGCAAGCCGCGCGATGTGGGCCAGCCGGCGGGCGCGGCAAGGCTCGCCGCCGCCTTCGAACAGGGCGTGGCGGCGTTCGACCAGTTGGCCCGGGGCGCGGCGCGCAAGGCAGCCCAGGACCGGCAGCGCGAACGCATGGGCCTGCCGGCGGAAACCGACACGCGCGCCGTGCGCAATATCCAGCCGCTGGGCGACTGCAAGGATCTCGGCGGCGGCAGGTGGTCATGCCGCCTGCAGGTCGAGTACCGCGACCGCCTGATGTCCGCCATCGGCCGCGCCGACTGGCAGGTGTTCGAAGGCGACTTCGAATTCCTGCAGGAAGGGGACGCGTGGCGCGTGGGCGAGCCGTTCACGCGCCAGTACATGGATGCGATCGTGCGCGGCCGGATGGCGGAGCTGAAGGGCGACGAGGCGGCGGCGCGGCTGGAGCAGATCCAGCGCCAGCGGCCGCAGGCCGCGCCGACGGCCGAGTCGGCGCCCTCCGAGGGAGCCTTGGCGCCCGCCAGGACGGGCGGCCGCGAGCATCGCGGCGACGGCGCCGTCATCAACAAATAGGACGGGTTGTGGTTAGTCCCGCGCGCGCTCAGGCCGTGATGGCGTCCGGTTCCCGACGGCGGGCGAAGACGAACACGTGGTGGTATTTGTCGCGCATCGGATGGCGCGGCTGTTCGACGCCGGCGATCGGCGGCACGAAAGGCGTGAACAGGCCAAGCGCGTCGATATGTACCGGGAAGGGCGCGCGTTCGGGCGTGTCGTTGTAGCCCAGGACGAGCAGGCCGCCCGGCTTGAGCACCGCATGGCATTGTGCAAGCATGCGCTCGTAGCCGGCCTGTTCGTTCAGGCCGTAGCCGATCAGGCCGTTGGCGATCACCACGTCGAAATAGCCCGGCTCGTAGAGCGCCGCCATCTCGGTGGCGCTGCCTGTCAGGTGGCGGCCAGGCACGCCGTAGCGGGCCTGTTCCGGATCCATGTCGAGCGAATGGAATTCCGGCTTCAGCAGCCGCGGATAGTGCCAGGTGTATTCGCCCATGCCCAGGAAGAGGCAGCGCCCCGGGCCTTGCGGGCCGTCCGCCTGGCGGTTGAGATAGCCGAAGATCTGTTGTTCCAGGAAGGCCCGGTTCGGCGCCCGCAGCGGAAACTGCACGCCACAGCGCGCGGCCAGGGCCGGAGACAACCGGAACAGGCCTGATTTGAATGCGTCTTTGAGTTTGGGCATACGGATCGCCTGGCTGTGTCGCCGGTTCTTTGACGGGGTTCGCCACCGCGAGCCGCCCGGAATGCGCCAGATAGTAGACGAAATCGTTTCTATTCAGGAGTTGTTCAGTTGTTAATGATATTTGCGCAACAGGGGCGCGAGCGGACACGTCCTGGACCGTGGTGACGGCGGGCGACTCGGGCAAATCGAGGGGGGATGGAGACGGTGGGCGGTCTTCTGGCGGAAGCGGTGGGATTCGAACCCACGAAGGGTTTAACCCCTTGCCGGTTTTCAAGACCGGTGCAATCGACCACTCTGCCACGCTTCCTGCTGCCGCAATGTCCTGCGGAGACGGCAATCCGGCCGCCAGGCAAACACTCTACCCGACGACAACGCGACTTGCCGTAAAGGGCGCAATAATAATCCATTTGCTGCGAAGGAGGCACGCGATGCACTGTGTAGAAATCTCCCGCCCGGGCGGCCCCGAGGTGCTGGTTCCCGCCGAACGTCCCACGCCCGAGCCCGGCAAGGGCGAAGTGCTGATCAAGGTCAGCGCCGCGGGCGTCAACCGTCCCGACGTGTTCCAGCGCAAGGGCAACTACGCGCCGCCGCCCGGAGCGTCCGACCTGCCGGGCCTGGAAGTGGCCGGCGAGATCGTCGGCGGCGACCTGGCCGGCAGCGGCTTTGCGCTGGGCGACAAGGTGTGCGCCCTGGTCGCTGGTGGCGGCTATGCCGAATACTGCGTCGCGCCCGCGGCCCAGTGCCTGCCGATTCCCAAGGGCCTGTCCGATATCGAAGCGGCCGGCCTGCCGGAAACCTATTTCACGGTCTGGAGCAACGTGTTCGACCGCGGCGGCCTGGCCGACGGCGAGATCCTGCTGGTGCACGGCGGCGCCAGCGGCATCGGCACCACAGCCATCCAGTTGGCCCGCGCCCTGGGCAACACGGTCTACGCCACTGTCGGCAGCGACGATCGCGCCCGCGCGGTCGAGGCCCTGGGCGCCGCGCGCGGCATCAATTACAAGACGCAGGACTTCGTCAAGGAAGTGAAGGACGCCACCGGCGGCCGCGGCGTCGACGTGATCCTGGACATGGTGGCCGGCGATTACATCGCCCGCGACATGCAGTGCCTGGCCGACGACGGCCGCATCGTCATCATCGCCCAACTGGGCGGCGCGCAGGCCAATGTCGATACCAGCCAGGTCATGCGCCGCCGCCTGACCATCACCGGCTCCACCCTGCGGCCGCGCCCGGTGGCCTTCAAGGGCGCCATCGCCCGGGCGCTGCGCGAGCGCGCCTGGCCCCTGCTGGAGCAGGGCGCGATCAAGCCGATCGTGCACGCCACCTTCCCGCTGGCCCAGGCCGCCCAGGCCCACGCCATGATGGAAGGCGGCGAGAACATCGGCAAAATCATCCTGACCGTGTAAGAAACGCGCGGCGTTCGGCGCGGCGCCGCGCAACAGGATACAATCACGGGTTTCGCCTGGAATTATTTCCAGGCCAGCCCGTGGGCGGGTGCTTTTCCCCCGGGTTCACCCACTCTGACATTTGCGCCATGACTTCAGTCGAACACCGCGCCCGCCTCGTGCTGGGCAACTGGAAGATGCACGGCAACCTGGCCGAGAATGCCGCGTTGCTGACCGAACTGCGCGCCGCGGATGCCGCCAGCCATTGCGAAATCGGCGTCTGCGTTCCGTTTCCGTACCTGGCGCAGGCCGCGTCGGCCCTGACCGGTAGCGCCGTGTCGTGGGGCGCGCAGGACGTCAGCGCCCACGACAAAGGCGCCTACACGGGCGAAGTCTCGGGCGCCATGCTCAAGGAATTCGGCTGCCGTTATGCGCTGGCCGGCCACTCCGAGCGCCGCGTGCTGCATGGTGAAACCGACCAGATGGTCGCCGACAAGGCGCGCGCGGCCCTGGCCGCCGGCCTGACCCCGGTGGTGTGCGTGGGCGAGTCCCTGGCCGACCGCGAGGCCGGCAACACGCTGGCTGTGATCGAGCGCCAGCTCAAGCCGGTGCTGGCGCTGGGCGCCGAGGCCGTCTCGCGCATGGTGCTGGCCTACGAGCCCGTCTGGGCCATCGGCACCGGCCGTACCGCCAGCCCCGAGCAGGCGCAGGAAGTCCATGGCGCCATCCGCGCCGCCCTGGCAGCGCTGGGCGCGGCCCAGGTGCAAGTTTTGTACGGCGGCAGCGTCAAAGCTGCCAATGCCGCCAGTTTGTTCGCCATGACTGATATCGACGGAGCCCTGGTCGGCGGCGCGTCGCTCGTGGCCGAAGAATTTTTGCGAATCGCCGCCATCTAAGTTTCCGTTCCGGAGTCTGTAATGCCCTTGATGCTCAAACTTCTGCTGGCCGTCCAAGTGATCTCGGCGCTGGCTATCATCGTGCTGGTCCTGCTGCAGCAGGGCAAAGGCGCCGACATGGGGTCCGCGTTCGGCAGCGGCTCGTCGGGCAGCCTGTTCGGCGCCACCGGCGCGGCCAACTTCCTGTCGCGCGCCACCAAGTGGGCCGCGGTGGTCTTCTTCGCCTCCACGGCCGGCCTGGCCTATGTCAGCCACAAGGGCACCAGCGGCCCCGCCGTCGACTCCGGCGTGATGCAGAACTTCCCGGCCGACCGTTCCGTGCCGCAGGTGCCGGGCGCCGCGCCGGCCCAACCGGGCGCGGGTGCCTCGTCGGTGCCCGGCGCTTCGTCCGTCCCCGGCGCCGCTTCGTCGGTGCCTGGCGCCGGTTCGGCTCCTGCCCCGGCCCCGGCTGCCAAGCCGGACGCTTCGGTGCCGTCGGCGCCGGCCGCCGCGGGCGACAAGCCGGCCGAGACGCCTGCCAAGTAAGCGTCCCGCCCCAATGAGAAAGGCCGGCTATCGCCGGCCTTTTTTCATGGCGTTCCGTCTTGGAACGCTGGTCTTGCGCGGAAGGCGTTCAGGCGCCCGGCAGCATGTGGCGCGCCGAGACGGCGAGGATGCGCTCGGCGGACTCGCGTAGCTGGCGCGCTTCGCGGTAGGCACGCAGGGACACGACGGCATCGTAGCGGCGCGCGCTGCGCGGGCCGGCGAGCAGCGTGGGACGGCGGGTCAGGATCGGGGATATCAGACGTTGCATGGTGGAGCCTTGTACGGGCCTGAGGCCCTGTTGTGTATGACTGGCATCGTAAGCCGGCCGGGCATGCGCGCCAACGAATTCCCTTTCATATGAATATCCGGGGGGAACTCCCCGGGAACGGCCCGGGTGTGCGCATGGCAACTCCAGTATTGCCTGTCCACATGACAGATCGATGCCAGGTGGGGCGCGACGCGTCAGGGCGGGTTGCCCGGTGGCGGCGAAGGCTTGAGCGATATGGCGCGACGGATTCACGCGAATCGCCAATTGCGTGATAGAATGTTCGACTTTCCAGGAAAGCACGACTTTTCTGGCAAAAGTTAGCCGACGTGGTGAAATTGGTAGACACGCTATCTTGAGGGGGTAGTGGCGAAAGCTGTGCGAGTTCGAGTCTCGCCGTCGGCACCAGGAATCAAGAAAAGCCCGCTGAAACGCAAGTTCCAGCGGGCTTTTTGCTTTTTGCTTTTGCAGCGCTTGTCGCCGTGCGCGCGGCTTTGGACGGGACGGTTTCCGTGCCCCTGTCAAACCTTTCATTTAGCTGTTATTAACCCGTCATCTTGGACAGCGATCATGCCGGCAGGCTGGGTCGCGGGTGAGCCAGTCGATAACAGCGACATTGACAGGAAAACTGATGAGTTCTTCGGACCAGGACGACATCCCGTCCAACCCCTCCAAGGCACCGCATTTCAACGAAGTGGTACGACGCGCCGTTTCGCGCCGCGGCTTTCTCAAGGCCGGCCTGGGCGCCAGCGCGGTCGGCTTCATGGGCGCGGGCCTGACGGCCTGTGGCGGCGATGACGACGATGATTCGTCCAGTGGCAATCCTGGCTCCAACCCGGGCGGCGAGACGCCCGCCAAGCCGGTCGAGCTCAATTTCAAGGCGGTGCCCATCAGCACCGCCGATACCGTGGTGGTGCCCGAGGGCTACCAGTTCGCCGTGATCAGCCGCTGGGGCGATCCGCTCTTTGCGGGCGCGCCGGCGTTCAAGGCCGACGCCAGCAATGGCGGCGACGACCAGGCCCGCCAACTGGGCTACAACCACGACGGCCTGCACTTCTTCCCGATCGACGGCAGCGATAGCGTCAACGGCAGCAGCGTGGAAGGCCTGATGGTCACCAACCACGAATACACCACGCCGGAATACTTCTATCCCGTCGGCGTGCAGCCCGGCAACGCGCAGTGGAACCTGGACTGGGTGCGCAAGTCGCAGCACGCGCATGGCGTGTCGGTGCGTCACTTGCGGCTGGCCAATGGCAAGTGGGAAGCGGTGCTGGATTCGCCGTTCAACCGCAGCGTCAATGCCAACGTCGCCATGCAACTGGTGGGCCCGGCCGCGGGCAACCGCCTGGTGCGCACCAATGCCGATCCGACGGGCACGCGCTGCTTCGGCACCTTCGGCAATTGTGGCAACGGCTACACGCTGTGGAACACCTACCTGACGTGCGAAGAGAACTTCACCGACTACTTCGGTGTCGGCACGGCGGATCCGGCCACGGTGAACTACCCCGACGCCGAATACCGGGCGCACATGGAGCGCTACAAGGGTTCGGGCAAGACCTCCAGCAGCTCTTACCGTTGGGACCACTACGACAACCGCTTCAACTGGGCGATGGAGCCCAACGAATACAACCGTTGCGGCTGGGTGGTGGAGATCGATCCGTTCGATCCGAATTCCACGCCCAAGAAGCTGACCGCGCTGGGCCGCTTCAAGCACGAGAATGCGGCGATGACGCTGGCCGACGACAAGCGCGTGGTCGTCTACATGGGCGACGACCAGGTCAGCGAGTACATCTACAAGTTCGTGTCCGACGGCAAGTACGACCCGGCCCGCCCGGCGTTGAACCGTCTGTTGCTGGACAAGGGCACGCTGTACGTTGCGCGTTTCCTGGACGGCGCCGCGCAGGGTGACGCCATGGGCGTGGGCGAGTGGATCCCGCTCAAGCTCGACACGCCTGCGCAGGCCGGCGGCACGCTCGGCGCGCTGTTCAATCAGGACATGGGCGAGCTGCTGGTCAAGACGCGCCAGGCCGCCGACGCGGTGGGCGCGACGCCGATGGACCGGCCCGAATGGATCACGACCCACCCGACCACCCGCGAAGCCTATGTCACGCTGACCAACAACAGCTCGCGCGGCAGCGGCAGCGCGCGCTATCCGGGCGGCCCCAACCATCCGGGCGCCAATGACGCCAACCCCCGCACCGGCAACCAGTACGGCCAGATCGTGCGCTGGCGCGAGAAAAATGGCGACCCGGCGTCGCTGAGTTTCGAATGGGACATTTTCGTGCTGGCCGGCAACCCGACGCTGTATCCGCGCACCGATCTGCGCAGCGGCTCGGCCAACGTCACGGCCGACAACACCTTCAACAGCCCCGATGGCCTGGCTTTCGACAAGCGCGGCCTGCTGTGGATCGAGACGGACGGCAACTACTCCAACACCGGCGCCTACGCCGGCCAGGGCAACAACCAGATGCTGGTGGCCAACCCGGCCACCAAGGAGATCCGCCGCTTCATGACGGGCCCGGTCGGTTGTGAAGTGACCGGCCTGACCTGGACGCCCGACCAGAAGTACCTGTTCATCAACATCCAGCACCCGGGCGAAGGCCCGAGTGTGACGGATGCGCAGAACAATCCGCTGATGGCGTCCAAGTGGCCCGATGACGCCAGCGCCAGCCGGCCGCGCCCGGCCACGGTGGTGATCTGGAAGCAGGACGGCACCGCCGTCGGCACCTGAGGCCGCGAGCGCGTCCGCGGGGCTGTCCCGTGGCCGTCGGCATGCCTGATGACGTATCGGCCGGCGCCTTGTGCGCCGGCTTTTTTTTGCGCGGGCGTCGTGCGCGCCTATGGGCGCGGACGGTGCGCGGGCGCGGAACGCCGCTATCGCAGGTGGTGGCCGAAGACGATGGCCGCCACCACGAAGGTGATGGCGCCCGCCGCCGCCAGCCAGTTGGCTCGCCTGGCCGCCAGGGCGTCGCGCCGCGCCATGCCGATCAGCGCCGCGACCAGGGACCACAGCGCCGTGAACGCCAGCAGGGTCAGCGTGTAGACGAAGTTCGACAGATCGTACCCGCCGCCTCCGATGGAGGGATGGCCGGCGCTTCTCGGCCAGAGCAGGGCGACATGCCAGCCCACGATCACGACGAACACGGCAAGCCAGATCTGGAATCGTCGGTCTTTCAGCATCGATGGGATCTCCGGGTTGGCAGGCGCCTAGTCTGACACCGATGCGCCAGCGCCGAAACCTGCCGGCTTGCGGGCACGGGGCGCCACCGCCACCACCTTGCATGCGAGCCGCAGGTCCCTGCGGGCGGCGTTCACGCCATGGACAAGGGTGTTTATTTGCAACAATAGTTATATATAATTAACTATTAATATTTAATAGTTTTTATAAATCAATCAAATAGGCATTTCCGGTCCCGCCGGCTGCCGCAGGAGCTTTCATGCAGGACTCCCATTCCCCCTCACGCACCCTGCGCAGCACGGGCGGCCTGATCATGCTCGGATTCACCGTGGTTCTCTGCCTGATGGTGTTGCTGACCGTGGTCGGCATCACCCAGGTGAACCGGATGAATGGCGCGCTGACCGCCATCAACGACGTCCATGGCGTCAAGCAGCGCTACGCCATTACCTTCCGCGGCAGCGTCCATGACCGTTCGATCGCGCTGCGCGATGCGGTGTTGGCCAATCCCGCCGAGCTGCATGCATTGGTGGCCGACATCGAGCGCCTGAAGCGCCAATATGACGAGGCGGCCGTGCCGATGGATGCCCTGTTCGTGCAGGGCGCCGATGTGTCAGACCAGGAACGCGAGACCCTGGCCGGCATCAAGGACGTCGAGACGCGCACGCTGCCCGTGGTGCAGCGCCTGCTGACGGCGCTGGAGCGGGGCGATACCGCCCAGGCGCGGCCCTTGCTGGACCAGGCGCGGCCGCTGTTCGTGCAGTGGCTTGCGGCCATCAACCGCATGATCGACCTGGAAGAGCGCCTGATGAAGGATCAGAGCGACATGGCGCGCCGCGTGGGGATCGACTTCCAGCAACTGATGCTGGCCCTGACCGGCGCCGCCATCCTGCTGGGCGCGGGCCTGGCCTGGCTGATCGCCCGCCGCATCACCCGCGCTTTGGGCGCGGAACCGGCCGCGCTCAAGCGCATCGCGCAGTCCGTCAGCGCCGGCGACCTGGCCAGCCCGATCGCGGTCAAACCGGGTGACGAGAGCAGCATCCTGGCGACGCTGGCGGGCATGCAGCGCAACCTGGCCTCGGTGGTCGGCGGCGTGCGCCAGCATGCCGACGCGGTGTCGGTGGTGAGCGTACAACTTGCCGAGGGCAATGCCGACCTGTCGACCCGCACCAGCGACGAGGCCCGCGCCCTGCGCCAGACCGCAGACTCGATGGAAGAGCTGACCGGCGCGGTCAAGCGCAATGCGCACGACGCGCAGGAAGCCGGCGTCATGGCGGGGCAGGCAATGGATGCCGCGCGGCAAGGCAGCCAGACTATGCATGCCGTCGTCGACACGATGGAGCATCTTTCCAGGGCATCGGCGCAGATTTCCGAGATCACGTCGGTGATCGAGGGCATCGCGTTCCAGACCAACATCCTGGCGTTGAACGCCGCGGTCGAGGCCGCGCGCGCGGGCGAGCAGGGCAAGGGCTTTGCCGTGGTCGCCAGCGAAGTGCGCTCGCTGGCGCAGCGCTCGGCCACCGCGGCCAAGGAAATCAACACGCTGATCAGCCAGTCGGCCGAAACCGTGCGCCAGGGCGTCGAGCGAGTCGGCGCCGCCGGGGAAACCATGGATCTGATCCTGGACTCGATCACCCAGACCACCGCGACCATGCACGGCATCGTGCAGGCCTCGGTCGAGCAGACCGGCCGCATCGAGCACGTGGCGCGGGTGATCGCGCAGTTGGATGAGGACACGCAAAAGAATGCGCAGCGCGTCGAGGAAGCCTCTGCCGGCGCCGAAGCGTTGCGCGAGCAGGCCGCCGACCTGCGGCAGGCGGTCTCGGCGTTCCGCGTGGGGGGAGCGAGCGCCACGGCCGGTGCCCGTATCGCGTCAGCGGGCAACGGACGGCTATTGCCGGTGTGATCGCATCGCCGCCGCCAGCGGGCGGCCCAGGCGGTCGACGCCAGCGCCATCCTCCCCCTCGAGGGCCATTCGCCACAAAACTGGAACAGTTTGTTCCGGGGAAAAGCGCCTTTTTGTGGCCCGGAAAGGTGGCCGCTCGCGGCCTCGGCCGTTAGAATTTGCTCACTCCTCACCCTCTATCTACCAGTCGAAAGGCATATCCTCATGAGCAACGCATATATCGACGCACTGAAGAAGCGCCGCACGCAGTATTCGCTGGGCCGTAACCTGTCCGCCTCGAAAGAGGAACTGGCGACCCTGATCCAGGAAGCGATCAAGCACAGCCCCTCGTCGTTCAATTCGCAGAGCTCGCGCGCCGTGATCCTGTTTGGCGCCGAAAGCGACAAGCTGTGGAACCTGGCCATCGAGGAAGTGCGCAAGGTCGCTCCGGCCGAAGGCTTCGACAAGACCGAAGCCAAGCTCAAGAGCTTTGCCGCTGGCGTGGGCACCGTGCTGTTCTTCGAAGACCAGGACGTGGTGCGTAGCCTGCAAGAGAAATTCGCGCTGTACGCCGACAACTTCCCGGTGTGGTCGGAACAGGCGGGCGGCATGGCCCAGTTGTCGGTCTGGACCGCGCTGGCCAACGCTGGCGTGGGCGCCAGCCTGCAACACTACAATCCCCTGATCGACGCCGCCGTGGCGCGCGAGTGGAACGTCCCGGCAAGCTGGAAGCTGCGCGCGCAGATGCCGTTCGGCTCGAACGAAAACGGCTTCGGCGAAAAGGGCTTCATGGACGACGCCGAGCGTTTCCGCGTGATCGGCTGATCCGGCGGGCGCCTGGCGCGCCCGGCTTCGGACCGCAAGACCCGCACATCCCGTTCACGGGGTCTGCGGGTTTTTTCATGCAATGCGTGCGCCCGGCATGGGTCGGGAAAACCCGCGGGCCCTGCGGACACGCCAGCGGCCTGGGGCCTGCCGGGGCTGCGGACAGGCATAATCCGAGGTTTTGTCCGTATCCAGAAAGGCCCTGCCGTGACCGACGCCGTACCCATCAGCCAAGCCGACTACGACCTGCCGCTCGAGACGCTGGAGGCCCATCTGCTGGCGCAGCGCCAGC
The DNA here is from genome assembly GCF_046535435.1 of Achromobacter sp. SIMBA_011. Lineage (NCBI taxonomy): Bacteria > Pseudomonadati > Pseudomonadota > Betaproteobacteria > Burkholderiales > Alcaligenaceae > Achromobacter > Achromobacter sp. SIMBA_011. The sequence continues at coordinate 135,822 of NZ_JAWRWN010000004.1, forward strand.
GCGCCGCCGACGTGGTCAACGCGGCCACGCGCACGTGGACCTGGATCCGCCATGGGTCGTTTCTCGCGTCCATCGTCATCGTCGGCATCGAGAAGCTGACCACCGGCAAGGTGGGCGCCCATACCGCCGTGTTTGCCAGCGTGATGCTGTTGATGGCGCTGAGCTTCATCGCCGCCGCCAAGACGCGCCGCATCATCAAGGGCCTGGGCAACGGCCAGCCCACGCCCAAGTGGGTGCTCAAGCGCATGATCCGCAAGACCATCTTCAAGGGCGCCGCCAGCCTGAAGGGATCGGCGCGTTTTTATGCGGACCGCTTCGTGCTGGATCAGAATGGCAGCCATTTCGAGTCCGCCTACGAGAACGACAAGATCGAATTGATCGCGCTGACGCCGGATTATCTGCAGATCATTCCGGTGCAGCGCCAGGACGTGCCGGACGAGGTGTATTTCATTCCGCTGGCGCAGGTCAGCCAGCCCGAGGAATTGCTGAAGTTCCTGGGCGGCAAACCGAATTACGTGGATGCGGCCTGAGGGCCGGCGCGGGTCTACTCGTAGGCCCGCTTCTGCGTTGACCACTTGAACGTGCGCTTCCACTTGCCGCCCTGCTGGCGCAACTGGATGTCGAAGTAGCCACCCGTCTTGCCCGGCAGCAGCACCAGCGCGTTGCTGGCGTCGGATTCGTCGTGTTCGCGCGTGCCGTCCGGGTTCCAGTCGCCGGCGATGCTCTTGACGAACGACATGGGCTGGGCGAACACCACTTCCAGGGCCGCGCCCTCGATGCGGAACAGGTACAGCGCCTCGAAGTCGGCGCCGCCGCCAGCGTAGCCTTCGCTCCAGCCGGCGCGCAGGCCGAAGGCGGTGGCGTCGGGGGAGATCCGGTAGGGCGCCAGGTCGAAGCGCTTCCAGCTTTCAGGCGTGGACAGCATCGGCGCGCCGGCATCCTGCATCGCCAGGTCCATGGGCGGGTCGATGTCGGTGTCGCTCCAGTCCGTCGGCGTCGTCACCGGCGCCTCGGTGCGGGCCACCAGCCGGGGCGCCGCGCCGGGCGCCGATTCGAATACCCCGACCCACACTTCATTCTTGTCCTGGTCGCGCGACAGGTTGGCGCAATCGCCGCCGCCGAACTGCTTGAGCCGTTCCGCGCGTTCGGCGCTGGCCGCCAGGCACACCAGCGCGACATAGGATCCGGGGCGCTGCGGCCAGGCCTTGGCGCCGGCCACGAGCAGGCGCTTGGGATTCTGGCCGGGCGCGAGCTCCTGCAGCAGGAACGCGTCGCTGAAGCCCGGCGGCAGTTGCGCGCCCAGGCCGTCGGGCCGGGGCGCGCCGCTCATCTGGCTGTCGTACATCTTGCGGGCGTCCTGCGTCTTGATGGCGCCGGGCACCTGGTCCAGGGATTGCACCCGGGTGTCGGCGCGCGCCATCGGGGCGTGCAGGGCAAGGGCCAGCGGGCAGAGCAGCAAAGCGGCGCGGATACGCATCGGCGTGGCCCGGCGGCGAGCCGGGCGGTAGTGGGGTTGCGCGATTATCGCTGAACGCCGCTGACACGCCGCCGTCGGCGTCAGTCTGTTTTCCAGCTCCCCCTTCTTGAAGATCGCGCGGCCCTCGGCGCAGGCGAGGTAATCGATGAAGGCCTGCGCCCGCGGGTTGGCAGGGGGGGGCGTGGCGCGCGGGCGGCGCAGCTTCCGCCTGCTGTGAACGTTGGGGGCGGCCGCGAATATTCCCTCGATTCGGTCTATAGTCCCTGCCCAATGGCGATGAACCGAGCAGAGAGCGATCGATGGACAAGCGACTAGAGCTGGAACCCGCGGCGATTCAGGAAGGCGCGGCGCATGCCACCGGGCCGGCCGGCCCGGCCCCGGGCACGCCAGACGCGGTCGCGATCGAGATCGAGGCCGATCCGACGCTGGGCTACGCGTCGATCCAGAACGCGGTGCCGGTCCTGCGCTCGCTGCGACTGATCAACCGCTCGCAGGAGACGTTCGAGGACGTCGAGGTCCACATCCGTTGCAATCCGGCCTTCGCGCAGCCCGTGCGGCTGCGCTTCGACGCGCTGGTGCCGGGCGAAATCCGCCGCATTGCGCCGCTGGACCTGGCGCCCGACCATGCCTACCTGGCCGAGCTGCAGGAGGCGCAGCGCGCCGCCATCGAGGTGACGGCGCTGGCCGATGGGCGCGAAGTGGGCCGCGCCGCGCAGCCCGTGGCGGTGCTGGCCTATGACCAGTGGGCCGGCACCCGCGCGCTGCCGGAATTGCTGGCCGCGTTTTCCATGCCCAACAACCCGGCCGTGGACGGGCTCATCGGCAAGGCCGCCCGGCTGCTGCGCGAGCAGCACAACGACCTGACCATGAACGGCTACCAGTCCAAGAGCCGAGACGTGGTCTGGAAGCAGGTGTCGGCCATCTACAGCACGCTGGCGGCCGAATCGCTGCATTACGCCGAGCCGCCCGCGTCGTTCGGCGTCGACGGCCAGAAGATCCGCACGCCCGACCGCATCCTGGAGGCCCGCGTGGCCACCTGCCTGGATCTGGCCCTGCTTTTCTCGTCCTGCCTGGAGCAGGCCGGGCTGCGCCCCGTGATCCTGATGAAGGAAGGCCACGCCTGGGTGGGCGTGTGGCTGCATCCGGCCTGCTTCGCCGATCCGCTGACCGACGACGTGCAGGCCGTGCGCAAACGCGTGGACAGCGGCGAATTCCTGGCGTTCGAAACCACGGGCATCGCCCAGCATCCGAATTTCCGGCCGTCGCTGCGGCTGGCGTTGGAACAGGGCGCGGCCCACCTGCGTGAAGACGAGGCTTTCCGCTATGCCATCGACGTGCATCGCGCACGCGAATTGCAGATCAAGCCGCTGCCGTCGCGCGCCGGCGCCACGGCGCCGGAGGGGGGCGACGCCACCGAGGCGCCCGCAGCGATCGAGCCGACGCCCGACCTGCCGCCGCTGGACCCGGAATTCGTCATCAGCCTGGAGCCGGCCGACGACAGCCCCGAAGGCCGCCTGGCCAAATGGAAGTCGCGCCTGCTGGACCTGACGCTGCGCAACCGGCTGCTGAATTTCAAGAACACCAAGTCGACGCTGCCGCTGGTGGCGCCCGACCTGGCCCGCCTGGAAGACGCCATTGCCGATGGCAGCGAGTTCCGCATCCGTCCGTTGCCGGCGGCCTTGATGGAGGGCGGCGATCCGCGCGTGGCGCAGGTGCATGTCGACCGTGGCGGCCGCGCACCGCTGGACGACATGGCGCTGGAGGCCCTGGGCAACCAGGAGCTGATCGCGCGCGTGCCGCAGGAGGCGCTGGATGCCAACCTGCTGACCCTCTTCGGCGCCGCGCGCACCGGGCTGGAGGAGGGGGGCGCCAATACGCTGTACCTGGCGATGGGCATGTTGCGCTGGACCGAGCATCCCGCCGCCGAGAGCGCCCACCTGGCGCCGCTGATCCTGATGCCGGTGTCGCTGCAGCGCCAGTCGGTGCGCAGCGGTTTCCGGCTGGCGCGCCACGATGACGAGACCATCATCAACCCCACGTTGTTGCAGATGCTGCGCAACAACTACGAGCTGCGCATCCCCGGCCTGGACGTGCTGCCGACCGACGACAAGGGCGTGGATGTGGCGCGAGTGCTGCAGGCGTTCCGACTGGCGGTGCGCGAGATCGCCGGTTGGGAAGTGCTGGAGCAGGTGCATCTGGGGATCTTCTCGTTCACCAAGTACCTGATGTGGAAGGACTTGCAGGATCGCAGCGGCCAGCTCAAGGCCAACCGCGTGGTGCGGCACCTGATCGACCATCCCGGCCAGGCCTTTGCGCAGGAGCCCTGGGATCCGCGTTTCGAGCGCCTGGACGACAGCTACCGGCCGCAGGACCTGTTGACGCCGCTGCTGTCGGATTCCTCGCAATTGAAGGCGATCTGCGCGGTGGACGCCGGCCGCGACCTGGTGCTGGAAGGCCCGCCCGGCACCGGCAAGAGCCAGACCATCACCAACCTGATCGCGCACCTGCTGGCGCGCGGCAAGACCGTGCTGTTCGTGTCGGAGAAAATGGCGGCGCTGGAGGTGGTGCACCGGCGCCTGGCCAACATCGGGCTGGCGCCGTTCTGCCTGGAGCTGCATTCGTCCAAGGCGCGCAAATCCGAAGTGCTGCAGCAGCTTGGCCGGGCGCTGGAACTGGGCGGCCAGCGCACCAGCGAGGAGTGGAACCGCGAGGCCGAACGCCTGGGCGTGCTGCGCCAGGAGCTGAACGGGCTGGTCGAAGCGCTGCACCAGCGTCATGCCAATGGCCTGACGGTCTATGACGCCATCGGCACCTGCATCCAGCACGCTGGCCGGGAGGCGTCGCCGATGTACTGGCCCGATGCCCAGGCGCACGACGAGAAGGACCTGGAGCGGCTGCGCGAGGCGGCGCGGCGCATGTCGACGTTGTCCGGGGAGCTGGGGGCGCTGCACGGCCACGCGCTGGCGCACATCGGCATGACCGAGTGGAGCCCGAGCTGGCAGGACGCGCTGCTGGCGGCGGCTCAGGCGCTGGACGAGGCGGTGGACGCGTTCAAGACCTGCGTGGAGGCCGCTGGCGAGGAACTGGGCGTGCCGGCCGCGGGCTTGAGCCTGGACGCCTACGCGCGCCTGGACACGCTGATCGACGTCCTGCTGGCCGCGCCGCAGGTGCCCGCCGGCCTGGCCGCGCAGGCGCATGACCCGGCCGCGCGCCTGCGGGTGCAGGCCCTGGCCCGCCATGGCCTGGCGCGCAATGCGCATTGGGCCGAGGTCGGCGCGCAATGGCAGGCGCGCCTGGCGGACCTGGACGCGGCGGCGCTGCGGGCGCAATGGCAGGCCGCCTGCGCCGCCTGGTGGCCCAAGTCGGTCTTCGCCAGGCGTGGGGTGTGCAAACGCCTGGCGGCGCTGCGCGTCGATGCGCGCCGTCCGGACGACGCCGCCATTGCCGCGATGCTGGAACCGCTGGCGCGGGTCAACGCCGAGGACCGCGAACTGGCGGCGCTCAAGGCCGATGCCGAGCGCCTGTTGCAGAATGACTATGCCGGCCTGGACACGGATTGGGAGCAGGTCGGGCGCCACGAGCAGTGGGCCGAACGTTTCGCCGAGGCGGTCACGCTGATGGCCGGCGACCCGGCCACGGCGTCCGCGCTGCGCACGCGCCTGCAGCCGCTGGTGGGCGAGAACCGCGCCTTGCTGCAGCCGGGCGCCGCGCTCGGCCAGCGCCTGCTCGACGCCCGCAACGCGTGGCGCGGGCTGCGCGATCAACTGGCCGTGGTGGAGGCGCTGGCGCATCCCGCCGCGCCGTTGGCAGGCCTGCCGCAGGACAGCGGCGCGCTCGAACGCCTCCAGGGCGTGCTGGCCGGATGGCGGCTCAACAGACAGAGCCTGATGCCGTGGTGCGTCTGGCGCCAGGCGCGCGAACAGGCGGTTGGCATGCAGTTGCAGGGGCTTGTGGCCACGCTGGAGGCGGGGCGCGTGCCGCTGGCCGGGGTCGAGGCGCATTTCGAATTCAGTTATCGCAACTGGTGGGTCAAGAAGGTCATTGACCGGTCGTCGTTGCTGCGTTCGTTCTCCAGCGCCGACCACGATCGCAAGATCCGCGAGTTCCGCCTGGCCGACGACCGCTTCCAGCAGCTCACCTCGGCCTATATCGCGGCATTGCTGGCCGGCAAGGTGCCTGCCAACAATGCCGTCCTGGTCAGTCCCGACAGTGAGCTGGGCCTGTTGCGCCGCGAACTGCAGAAGAAGACGCGCCACGTGCCGGTGCGCCAGCTCATGCAGCGCCTGCCTTCGCTGCTGCCGCGCCTCAAGCCCTGCCTGTTGATGTCGCCGCTGTCCGTCGCGCAATACCTCGATGCCGGCCACTCGCAGTTCGACGTGGTGGTGTTCGACGAGGCCTCGCAGATTCCGGTGTGGGATTCGATCGGCGCCATCGCGCGCGGCCAGCAACTGGTGGTGGTGGGCGATACCAAGCAGTTGCCGCCCACCAGTTTCTTCAGCAAGTCCGCCAACGATGACGACGGCGCCGGCGACGATGGCCAGGTGGAAGACCTGGAGAGCATCCTGGACGAATGCCTGGGCGCCGACATGAACCGCCTGCGGCTGCAGTGGCATTACCGCAGTCGCCACGAAAGCCTTATCACGTTCAGCAACGTGACCTACTACGATTCGCAGTTGATCACCTTCCCGTCGCCGGTCACCGACGACGTGGCGGTGCGGCTGGAACGCGTGGCCGGCGTCTACGACCGCGGCGGCAGCCGCAGCAACCGCGCCGAGGCCGAGGCCATCGTCCAGGGCATCGAGCAGCATTACCTGGATCCGGCGCGCCGACGCCAGAGCCTGGGCGTGGTGACGTTCAACCAGCCGCAGCAGTCGCTCATCGAAACCCTGCTGGACGCGCGCCGGCGCGCCAATGCCGCCCTGGACAAGGCGATTTCGGCGCAGGCGCGCGAGCCGCTGTTTATCAAGAACCTTGAGAACGTGCAGGGCGACGAACGCGACGTGATCTATTTCTCGATCACTTATGGTCCGGACGCGGCCGGCAAGATGACGATGAACTTCGGCCCGCTCAATGGCGAAGGCGGCCATCGCCGCCTGAACGTGGCGATCTCGCGGGCCCGCGAAGGCGTGGTGATCTACAGCACGCTGCTGCCGCAGCAGATCGACCTGTCGCGCGTGCGCGCCGCCGGCGTGCGCGACCTGAAGCATTACCTGGAGTTTGCGTTGAAGGGGCCGCGCGCGCTGGTGGAACAGTCGCTGCCCACCGGCCGCGAACCCGACAGCCCCTTCGAGACCCAGGTCATCAAGGTGCTGCGCGAGCGCGGCTGGGTGGTGCATCCGCAGGTCGGCTGCTCGGGCTACCGCATCGACATGGGCGTGGTCGATCCGCGCGCGCCTGGCCGCTACCTGCTGGGCATCGAGTGCGATGGCCGCGCCTACCACGCCGGCGCCACCGCGCGCGACCGCGACCGGCTGCGGCAAGTGGTGCTGGAAGGCCTGGGGTGGCGCCTGCACCGGATCTGGTCGACCGACTGGTGGATCAATCCCGAACGCGAAGTGGAAAAGCTGCTGGCGCGCCTGGAGGCGGAACTGGCGCGCGAGGAGGAGGAGGCCGCGCCGGAACCGGAAGTCGCGCCCGAGGCGCCGGACGCCGCGGACGACGACGTGGCATTCAGCATCACCACCGAGGGCGAGGCGCAGCCGCGCCAGGCCGATCCGGCAGGCGCGCCGGCGAGTGGCATAGAGACCTACGCGGTGGCCGCGCTGCCAGCGGGCGATGCGCAGGCGTTCTACGTCCAGGCCAGCAACGCGCGGCTGAGCGCCGAATTGCGCCAGGTGATCGAGACCGAAGGCCCCTTGCCGGAAAGCGTGCTGCATCGCCGGGTGGCGCGGGCCTGGGGCCTGGAGCGCACCGGCACGCGCATCGTCGAGCGCCTGCGGCAACTGACGCCGGCAGACAGCGGCCGCACGCAAGAAGGCGAGGTCACGTTCCTCTGGCCCGCGGGCACGCGGGCGGCGGACTGGGCGGGCTTTCGCGGCGCCGGCGACGATGAGGCCTCGCGCCGCCGCGTCGACGACGTCTGCCTGGAGGAACTGGCCAACGGCGTGCTGCGGGTGCTGGCCATGACCGGCAACGCCCCGCGCGCGGATGTGATCAAGTCGGTCTGCCGCCTGCTGGGCCAGTCGCGCACCCCGGCGGACGCCGAGGCGCGGTTGGGCCTGGCGCTGGCGGCGCTGCTGGCGCAAGGCCGGGTGCGCGAGGAGGCGGGGATGCTGCGGGTGGATTGAGGCGCCGCGGCGCGCCGCGGGCAAGAAAGAACGCCGCAAAACTCCGCATCACTGCGTGCAATGTTGCGGTTTGCGCGACGCGTAAGTGTCAGTCTGTAATCACACGGCGGGACGCGAGCGGCCCGCGCCGCGCCATTCGTGGCGCCGCCGCAGGGGCGGCGCGGGGCGGACGCAGCTTTTGGTGTCAGCTTGTGTTCAATCGGACGGCAAGATTTTGATACGACCGTGGGCAGGACCCGCCCATTTCGTCCATGGCGCGGACGTAGAATCGCGGTTTTCATCAGTGCCACACGGCTGATAGGAACAAACCATGAAGAAAACGATTCTCCTGGCGTCGGTCTGCGCCGCCTTGCTGCAGGCTTGCGCACCGGTTTCCCACACTGGCGAAGGATCTTCCACCATGTCCACCTCTTCCTCGACGCCCGCCGCCAACGCATTGAGCCTGCCGGCCTACCACTGGCGCCTGGCGTCCGCCACCGATGCCTCGGGCAAGACCATCCCCGCCTTGCAGAAGGGTATCGAACAACCGCTGCGCCTGTCGTTCTCGGCCGATGGCATGAACATCCGCGGCGGCTGCAACACGCAGTTCGGCGGCTACACGTATAAGGACGGCGTGCTGCATGTCGCCAACCTCGCTTCGACGATGAAGGCGTGCGAACCCGGCCTGATGAAACTGGATGCCGAGATCGGCCAGCGCCTGAAGGGCGACCTGCGCGCCACGCTCAGCGGCGAGTCCACCGAACCGGCCCTGGAGCTGGTGGCGCAGGACGGCAGTGTGCTGAAGTTCGTCGGCGAGCCGACGCCGGAAACCCTGTACGGCAGCGCCGGCGAGATCATGTTCCTGGAAGTGGCGCCCAAGCGCGCCGATTGCAACCATCCCATGATCCCGCGCTACCAGTGCCTGATGGTGCGCGAGCGCCGCTACAACGAGGCCGGTGTGCAGCAGCCGCCGCAGGAAGACTGGCATCCGCTGTACCAGTCGATCGAAGGCTACGACCACCGCGACGGCGTGCGCACCGTGCTGCGTGTCAAGCGCTACGACTGGAAGAACCCGCCGGCCGACGCGCCCTCGAAGGTGTACGTGCTGGACATGGTGGTCGAGCAGGACGCCTCGGGCAAGAAGAAGTAAACGCCGGCCGCGCGGGCCACCTGGTACGAAGAAAAATCCTCGTCCTACAATGGCCCCGCCAATCTCCGGACCACCACCCCGTCGGAGCGCGGTTCTCCCAATGCGCTGCTACCGCCGCAGACCCGCAAGAACTACGAGTCGAGCCTGAGGGGTAAGGCAGACAGGTGACGGCGTTGATCGATATCGACAACCTCACCGACAAGCGCTACTACAGCGGGCTGGGTGGGTACAACAGGTAACTATGGGATGCGGCGCAATGTGTGGCGGAAGGTGAGCTACAGGTTCTCGACCAATCCTCCAGCCAGCAACTACGCGCCTATGAAATCAGACCAAATGCGATATGGCATCTGATATGCCCGTGCCATGATTTCGAACTGTCGAGGGGGCTCATGCCGCTCCATGTTGCCCGCCGCGCGCCGAGCAATGTGTGTGCGGCCCGCGGTCCCGGGTAGGTCGCAGTTTGTACGGGGAATTCATGTCGAAGAAGTTATCGGTGGCCTTTTTCTGTTGTGTATGTATGGCCGGTGCAACGGCGGCGGCTGCCGCTCCGCCGCCGGAACGCACGATTACCGAATACGTCTATAACGGACTGGTATTCTCGTTTTCGGCACTGCCGGAGCCAGCCAATTCGGCTACGTACGGCAAAGGCCGGATTGTAGTGAAGGACCGCCAGGGTGCACCAAGGCTGATGAGTCTTGTGGCGCAAAGCCCTGGCTGTACAGGGAATTTTCCCGCAATCAGCGCGATGGAGATGCCTTATGCCTCCTCGCCAATCGAGTCGGTCAGGGTGGAGACGTTCATCCTGTTCTGCGGCAGCGACAACGGTAGCCACAATACATTGCGTTTCCTCGATCGTCAGGGGAGTCTCCAGGGCAGCCTGGATTTTTTCGATGGCCCGGTCGATTTACGGCCTGCTCCCGACGGACTCAGGGCTGTAGTTACCGAGCAGAAAGTGATTCCCGATGTCCCTGGCGTCGTCTATTTCCCCGTCATATATCAATTGACCGCAAGGGGCGGCGCTAATCTTGCGATCACGCGCGATGTCTCCGAGAGGGCCAAGCAGATCTACGCTGCGCTCTTGCACGAGAAACCTTATGCAAACGGCAATGCCCCGGGCTCGGTCGTATCTGCGATCACCCTGCATTTGCTTGGTGACCAGGACGGCTTCTGTCGTGAATTGGCGATGATTCCCTCGGGAGTCCGCTGGAAAAACCTGTCGGGGGCGTTAGGCCGTGCTGCGCTCCAATGCACTCCCCCTGTGAAGTGAGACCCGGACGGCGCCCAGGGGGGCGCTTCAGTGCCAAGGTACGGAGGGCGAGCCGGAGCTGCACGAGGTGATTGAACGCCTTCATCAATAATGATTACAATTCCCATTCCCGAAATACTCAAGGCGCTGACGCGACGGCCATGTCGTCCACGGAATCCCTGGAACACCGCGAGCTGGGCAGGCTGTACCGCGACCATCACGGCTGGCTGCGTGGCTGGTTGCTGCGGCGGCTGAACGTGCCGGCCGAGGCCGCTGACCTGGCCCAGGACACCTTCCTGCGGCTGCTGGCCTCGCCGGCATCGATGGCGCAATTGCAGGGCGTGCGGCAGCCGCGCAGCTTCCTGGCCACGGTGGCGCAACGCACGCTGGTCGACCACATCCGCCGCCAGGTGCTGGAACGGGCCTGGCTGGAAACCCTGGCGCAGCAGCCCGAGGCCAGCGCCATTTCACCCGAGACCCGGGCCATCCTGCTCGAGACCATCCGCGAGATCGACGCCATGCTGCACGGCCTGGGCGACAAGGTGCGGCGCGCCTTCCTGATGTCCCAGTTGGAAGGGGCCAGCTACGCCGAGATCGCCGCCCGCCTGGGCGTGACGGTCAGTTCCATCAAGAAGTACATGGCGCGCGCCACCGAGCATTGCCTGGTGTACGCGCTGGCCCGGCAGTAGGCGGCCATGGCGGACAAGACCATCGCCGCGGCGGCGCAATGGTACGCGCGGCTCTGCGCGGACGACGTCAGCGCGGCCGACGTGGCGGCGCATGGGCGCTGGCTGGCGGCCGATCCCGAACATGCGCGCATCTGGGGCCAGGTGGAACGGCTGCGCGGCACGCTGGGAGCCGCGCCGGCGCGCCTGGCTGCGGACACGCTCAATCGTGCCGACCAGCACTTCTCGCGCCGCCGCGCCGCGCTGCGCAACGGGCTGGGCGCGGTGGCGCTGCTGGGCGCCGGCGGCCTGGCGGCCTGGCGCACCCTGCCGACGGAGCGGATGCTGGCCGACTACCGCACCGGGGCGGGCGAGCGCCGCGAACTGCGGCTGGCGGACGGCACCTTGCTCTGGCTGGACAGCGCCAGCGCGGTCGACGTGACCGTCGACGCCGGCCAGCGGCGCATCTTCGTGCATGCCGGCGAGATCCTGGTCGATACCGACAACGTCCGTCCCGGCCTGCCGCCCTTGCGCGTGCTCACCGCGCACGGCGCGGTGCGACCCTTGGGCACGCGTTTCATCGTCACGCGGCAGGATGACCTGACGCGGGTCGCGGTGCTGCGCCATGCGGTGGCGCTGGAACCCGCGACGGGCGGCGCGCCCGTGATCCTGAAGGCGGGCGAGCAGGGCACGCTTGCGCTCGCGGGGGCGCAGGCGGCCGGCGCCATCACCGGCGAACCCGACGCCTGGACGCGCGGCCTGCTGGTGGTCGACAACTGGCGCCTGGACGATTTCGTTGCCCGGCTCGACCGTTATCGGCCCGGGCTGTTGCGATGCGACGATGCCGTGGCGGCGCTGCGCCTGTCGGGGGCGTTTCCCGTCGACGACACCGACCAGGCGCTGGCCGCCGTGACGCGCGCGCTGCCCGTGAACATCGCGCGCTTTACCCGTTATTACGTCCGCATCGTCGCCCGCCACTGATTTTTTTTCGCTCGGCATTGTCCTTTTTCCGCGCTCGTCCGACTTAGCAGGGATTACGTCGGATCTGCCACACGGAAACCTGAGTCCATGCCTTCTGTACCCTTGCTTCGTCACTCCGCCACACTCGCGCCCCTGGCGCGCGCCGTTGTCATCGCGTTGACCGTCCTGGGCGCTGCGCCGTCCGCGCAGGCGCAGGCCGTTCCCGGCGCGCAGGCGTCGCGTCACTATGATGTGCCGCCCGGTCCGCTGGGCCTGGCGCTGAGCCGGTTCGCCGCCCAGGCCGGGGTGGTGCTGTCGTTCGACGCCACGCTCACCCAGGGCCGCCAGAGCGCCGGCCTGCGGGGCGACTATGGCGTGGCCGCGGGCCTGGCGGCGATGCTGTCGGGCACCGGGCTGGAGGCCGTCAACCAGGGCGGCAACCGCTATGGCCTGCGCGCCGCCAATGCGCAGACCCTGGCGCCGGTCGAAGTGCTGGGCGCGCGCGAACCCGCGCCCAGCGAAGGCACCGATTCGTACACGGTCGGCGTGTCGAACACCGCCACCCGGCTGCCGATGACGCTGCGCGAGACGCCGCAGTCGGTCTCGGTGATGACGCGCCAGCGGCTCACCGACCAGGGCCTGAACACGCTGGAAGACGCCATCGTCAACACCCCGGGCCTGACCTTCAAGAAGAAGGGCTCGGCCGACGACAACGAGAAGGGCCTGTATGCGCGCGGCATGGAGATCACCAACATGCAGGTCGACGGCGTGCCGACCCACAAGGACTTCAATGCCCTGGGGCTGGACACGGCGCTGTATGACCGCATCGAAGTGGTGCGCGGTTCCACCGGGCTGCTGAGCGGGGCGGGCAACCCGGCCGCGTCCATCAACCTGGTGCGCAAGCGGCCGACCCGCGAGTTCGAGGCCGGCGTGGGCGCCAGCATCGGGTCGTGGGACTACAAGCGCACCGAGTTCGACCTGGGCAGCCCGCTGGATGCGTCGGGCAAGCTGCGCGGGCGGCTGGTGGGCGCCTGGCAGGAAGGCGGCTCGTTCATCGACCGCGTCAAGCAGGATTCGCAACTGCTGTATGGGGTGGTCGAGGTGGACCTGACCGAGCGCACCCTGCTGACCCTGGGCGCGGAATACCAGCGCAAGAAGTGCACGGCGTGCTCGTACTTCGGCTTTCCCGCGTACTACGCCGATGGCTCCAAGACCGATTTTCGGCAACGGTTCAATTCCGCCACCAACTGGAGCCGCCAGGAACGCACGCGCTACAACGTCTTCGCCACGCTCGACCACGAGTTCTCGTCATCGTGGAAGGGGTCGCTGACGCTGTCGCGCACCGGCGACGACAACGACCGCACCTATGGCTGGTTCAGCAGCAACGGCTGGGCCAATCCGCAGACCGGGCAGGGCGCCTCGGTCTGGGTCGCCAAATGGCCGATCCCCAAGACCCAGAACGCGCTGGACGCCAGCCTCAGCGGCGCCTTCGACGCGCTGGGCCGCCGCCACGACGTGGTGCTGGGCGTGAGCCTGTCGCGCACCCGGGGCGACTACGACACCTATCCGCTGTGGACCGCGCCCGGCTATGACCCGGTCATCCCGGACGTGCGCGCCTGGGATGGCGACATGCCGCAACCCCAATGGCAGGCGACGGGCAAGCGCTACTACACCGAGAAGCAGAACGCGGTCTATGGCGCATTGCGCCTGCGGCCGACCGACGCGCTGTCGGTGATCCTGGGCTCGCGCATCACCTGGTGGGACCAGCAGGCCTCATACACCTACAACGACGGCTCGGCCTATCCGGACAACATGCGCGAGCAGGGCGTGTACACGCCGTATGCCGGCGTGGTCTACGACCTGACGCCGACACTGTCCGCCTATGCCAGCTACACCAGCATCTTCCTGCCGCAGCAGGCCCAGACCGTGTCGGGCAGCGGCGTCGCGCCGATCAAGGGCAATACCTACGAGATGGGCCTCAAAAGCGCCTGGCTGGACGGCCGCCTGAATGGCGCGCTGGCGCTGTTCCGCACCCGCCAGGACAACTACGCCATGCTGGACGGCGACAAGCTGGCCCCCAATGGCGATAACGCCTATGTCGCCGCCAACGGTGCCGTGCTGCGCGGCGTCGAAGCCGAGCTCAGCGGCGAGCTCGCGCCCGGTTGGCAAATGCAGTTGTCGTACGCCTACGTCGACCGCCGCCTGCCGACGGGCTTCTCGACCCAGGTCGGGCTGCCGCGCCACATCGCCAAGCTGTACACCACCTACCGCCTGCCGGGCGACTGGAGCGCCCTGACCGTGGGTGGCGGGGTGCGCTGGGAAAGCCAGAGCGGCTTCACCAGCCGCGGCCCCGGCGGGCAGCAGTTCGATTCCTCGCAAAGCAGCTATGCGCTGGTGGACCTGATGGCGCGCTACCAGTTCAACCGCCAATGGTCGGCCACGCTGAACCTGAACAACGTGCTGGACAAGAAGTACTACGCCAGCACCAACGTCTACAGCAATTACTACGGGGCGCCGTTCAGCGCGATGCTGGGGGTGAATTACCGGTATTGATCGGATTGTCTTGCAATACGCGAGTTATCGGCCTTCCAGCATCAGGCGCGTGCGTTCTTCGGTCGATGGATGGCTGGAAAGCCAGTTCGGGGTGGTGCCGGCCACTCTGGACTGCGCCGCCAGGTCTTGCAGCAGCTTTGCCAGCAACGCAGGGTCCTTGCCGGTCTTGCGCATGAGCGCGACGGCGGTCGCGTCGGCATCCCGCTCGAAATCGCGGGAGTAGGACAGGTCCAGCAGCCCCGTGCCCAGCACGCTGGCTTGGTGCAGCAGGCTGGAGGCATCACCGGTGAAGAACAGCGCCACGGTCGACAGGCCCGCCAGGCGGCCAAGACGGCGTATGCCGTGGCGGTGCTGGATGTGGCCGAGTTCATGGGCCAACACGCCCGCAAGGGCCTGGGCTGTTCCGGCCAGGCGCGCCAGTTCGTCCGTGACGATGACGGGGCCGCCCGGCAGCGCCATCGCGTTGGCGCCCACCAACGGGCCGCCTTGGCGGAACAACAACTGCGGTGGCGTCGCGCCCAGGTCGGCGTGCGCCACGAGTTCATCGAATACGGCCTGGATGGCCCGCCGGGTGTCGGGGGCGAGTTGGCTGGGGCGCAGCACAAGGCGATCGAGCGTATGCAGGACGTTGGCGCCGATGCGCGCTTCGGTGGCGGGGGGAACGGTGCGTGCAAGGCTGTCGCCCAGCCAGGGAATGCTCCAGCGCAGGCTGACGACGAACGCCAGGGTAGCCAAAGCCGCCAGTCCGAGCGCGGCCAGATTGAGGCGCTCCAGGCGATGCAGCAGATGGCTGCGGCGGCCGAGCAGGCGTTCCAGGCGGTCGACCTGATCGTTGTCATCGGTTTCGAAGACGCTGTCGTCGGGCAGCGTGGCACGCCGGGCTGTCGTGCCGATACGGCTGGACCATCGCAGCACGCCGGCCGGCAGCGTGCGGCGCGCCTGGCCGTGCAGCAACGACACGGAGCCATCCGCCTGCCATCGCAGGCTCGCCGGATGGCTGGCCGCGCTGCCGGCGGCGTAGAGCCGGCCGTGGATGATGACCGATACGGCGTCGCCTGGCGACGCCGGGGAGCCCGCCGGCTCATCCGTGTGGTCAGAGGGCCGAGACACCGGCAAAACCTTCGAGCTGGCTGAACTCGGCACCGAAGGCGCCGGGGACATGGGCCAGTTGCCGTGACACGAATTCATCCAGGCCAGGCGCCGCCAGCACGGTGATGCGCTGCGTCACGTAGCGATACTGGCGCACGCGCGCCCAGGGGTAGGCCAGCCCCAGCGTCAATATGCTGGCCGCGATGCCGGACAGGGTGATCCAGGTGTAGCGCCAGGGCGCCACGGCGCTGTGCAGCCGGTGCCTGCCTTGTAGCGTGCATCGGTTGAGAATTTCATTGTGGGCGCAGGCGCCGTAGTACAACGCGGCTACGATCAGCGCGGCGTAGAGTGTCGCGAGCAGAACGGGGAAAACGGAGAGGAACATGTGCGGTCCGGCCGAAGGATGGCGATGCGACGGGTCGGTAAGCCCCCGCAGCATTTCGCTAAACGAGAACTCGGGATTTGCGGCCTGACCGACCCATTGCGCGGCCAACATTCCGACCAGGCAGACCACTATGAATATGCCCATGCCGCGCAGCAACCCGGCATACAGGATCGCCAGGCGAGGGGTGCTGAAGAAGGCGGCGTAGCCGTAACGGTGGCCTCCCGCCACATAGCTGGCACGTTGTTGCGTGGCCAGCGGGGTCAGCAGCCCGAGCGTGAAGATAGAGAGCAGCGGCAGAAATACGAAGACGAGCAGCGCGCGTCCGTAGCTGCCCTGGAAGCCGAACCGCACGTTGCTCCAGGAGGTCATGTACGCGCGGAAACCCAGGCTGGCATTGACCAGCCATGGTACGGCCAACAGGATGAAAAGCGATAGCAGCCGTTCGGCAAGCGGCCACACCGCGCCGATGAGCGAGACAGCGGCGATGATTGCAATGGCGAGCAGGCGCCCTTTGAATATCTGCCCGCCCGTGGCGTGATAGTCGAACCCGGCGCCCGCCAGGTAGGTGTGGCCGCGGAACCAGCGCATCGTCCTGACCTTGGCCCAGGCCGACCAGATGCCCAAGGTGCATAGCGTCAACAGGACATTCACCGCCCACACGCCAAAGTAATCACGGGCGCGGCCGCGGAACTGCAGCGGCAGCGCTTGTGACGCTTCGTCGGGCGCCGATGGGAGGGGGTGCGTGCCGCTGGCAGCGTGGGTGCCCGCAGGGGCGGGGGAGGGAAATTGCGACATCGGACTATCTCGGGAACGGCTAACGAAGGGCTTCGCGGATCGTAGCGATGCAGGCTTCGGCGATGCCATCGGATAGGTCTGCTATTGAGACGCGGTCCTCGCGGTTTAGGATAGGTCCGCCAGGTTGCCCGGGACGGGACGCGCCATTCAGTACACTTGCCGGTGCGATGATCTCCGGGCGGTTGCCTCCCGCGAGGCGCGCCGCAGCCACGCGGGCGGGGCGTCCGCCCTTGCGCCAACGATATTCCACGGATTCCCTGCCATGCCCGCTGCCCACGCCACGCTTGCCACCGCGCTGCGCACCCCGGTCGTCTCCGCCGACGACGCGGAAACCCTCGACGGCTTTTTCAAGCGGCCTGAGGTGCGCGCGTTCTACGAAGATGCCTTGGCGTCCGCGCACACCGCCGCCAGCCTGAGGTTCTGCGCCGAACTGCTGCCGTCCCTGCACCCCAGCCGGGCAGCGGCGCTGGCGCTGATGTGCGGCTCGCTGGTGGAGGACGGCGCCGATCCCGTGCTGCTATTCCCCGCGTTGCAGGCGTTGCTGGGCCCGTGGTTGCGGACCCTGCGACCGTATTGCGCGCTGGAGGTCGAGGACGACGACGCCGAAGTCGAGGAAGCCGACCGCCTGGCCTGGAAAGAGGCGGTGGCGCGGCTTGAAGCCATTCCCGAGGACCGGCGCTGGGAACTCGATGCGCAGGTCGCCGCCATCGACACCCTGGTGCTGCCGATGATGGCCATGCTGATGCGCGACCAGCGCAATCACCAGGCCTTCGTCGCCGACGCCGATCTGATGGACCTGCTGTATGCCATGACCACGCTCAACGACAACCTGCCGTTCGAGCAACTGCACTACCTGTGGCTGGCCTCGCGCATCAGCTACGAGGAAGAGCTCGTGGTGGTGTTGCCCACCTCCAGCAAGGGCTTCGTGGCGCGGGCGCACGGCATCAACAACAATTTCCACGCCTTCACGCTGTTGCAGAACCTGATGCGCGACCACGTCCGGACCCTGGGCGTGCGCCGCGAGATCGCCGCGCGCGAGCCCGACGCCGAGCGCGACAGCGCCGATTTCCAGTGGCTGCAAGCCGATGCCTATGCGCAGGGAAAGCTGGTCAACGACATGCGCTTTGCCTGGGGCGAGGCGGCGCTGCGCGACAACCTGGCCAGGCACGGCAAGCGGGTGCTGATCGCGCTGGAGACCGAGGACGGCATGCAGCGCAACTGGTCTGGCTTCAACGGTGCGATCCATGATGCGCAGCAGCCGTCGATGACGTTCGTGCGCTACCTGACGGCGGATGAGGTAGTGGCGTATCTGACCTGAGCGGCAGGCGGCGGCGCCGCGCCAACGAAGGCGGCGGGCGGCCGGCACGACGCGGTGCAACAGATGAGCGACGGATGTTTCTCTTGTCTTGCGCAGCGCTTTTCATCCACATAGTATTGAAACTCATTTTCATTTGAGTTCCTCAAGACGCTCGCCGGTCGCTCGCGTCGGAATGAAGTGGATCGTGACTGCAGCCTATCCCCTGGTCTCGGCCGTCAAGGCGCTCTATGTCGACCATCACGGTTGGCTCACTGCCTGGCTGCGCCGCCGGTTGGGATGTCCGGAGCAGGCGGCGGATCTGGCCCATGACACTTTCCTGCGGCTGCTGACGGCCAGGGTTCCTCCCGCCGAACTGGTCGAGCCGCGGGCCTGGCTGACCACGGCCGCGCGCCGGCTGATGCTCGACCGCCTGCGGCGCCAGCGCGTCGAACAGGCCTATCTCGAAGCCATGACGCTGGCGGCGGATGCCTTGCCGCGAGGGGCGCCATCACCCGAGGCGCTGATGAGCGCGATACAGGTGGTGGAGCAACTGGCAGCCGCGCTGGCTGCGCTGGCGCCGAAAGGGCGCGAGGCGTTCCTGTTGCATTACCTGGAAGACCACAGCCAGTTGGTGGTGGCCGAGCGTCTCGGAATCTCCGTGCGGATGGTGCAGAAGTATCTGGCGCAGGGGCTGCTGCGTTGTCACCGGGTGCTGGCCTGATGATGGCCGGGCGATCCGGTCGCCAACCGGAAGCCGCCGCATGAGGCGCGTGCCGATCCCCGATGCCATCGCCGAACAGGCCGCCCGGTGGGTCGTGCGCCTGAGTTCTGACGACGCGGCCGAGCGCGACGCCGCGCAGCGCGAACTGGAGGCGTGGATGCGGCAAAGTCCCGTGCACGAGGCGGCGGCGCGGGGCATGCGACTGGTGGTGGACCGGATGCAGGATCTGCGCGGCTCGGCGGCGAAATCGGGGGCGCCGGCGCGGGCGGGATTCGAAGCGGCGTTTGCCCATTCGGGCAAGCGCCGCGCGAGCCGGATGCTGTTCGCGATCGGTGCGGCGTTGCTCGTGGCCGCGGCGGGCGGGATGACACTGCGGGTGTATCCCGCGTCCTATCTGATGGCGGATGTGCGCAGCGTGACCGGCGAGTGGCGCGTCGAGCTGCTGGAGGACGGCTCGCGCGTCACCCTGGCCGGTGACAGCGCGGTAAACCTGCGATTCGACCGCCAGCGCCGGGAGCTGGAATTGGTGCAGGGACAGGCGCTGATCGAGGTGGCGAAGGACGCGCTGCGTCCCTTCGTGGTGCGCACGCGCGAGGCGCGGCTGGTCGCGCTGGGTACGCGCTTCGCAGTGGATCGGCATGACGGCGTGACGAAGCTGGCAATGATCGAGTCGCGCGTGCGGGTGGAGGCGGCCGGCACGCCACCGACGCAGGCGCTGGTGGTGCGGGCCGGGCAGCGCGTGGCGGTTACGGCGCAGGGCGTCGGGCCGATTGCGGCGGTCGATCCCGGCCAGTTGGAGGACGCCTGGAGATTCCATCAGTTGGCGGCGCGGGACCAGCCGCTGGCGGACGTGCTGGAGGAGCTGAATCGGCACCGGTCCGGCCGCATTTTCTATGACGAGGCCGCCTTGGCGGGGATCCGCATGACGGTGGTGTTGCCACTGGACGATACCGGCCGGGCGTTGCGATTGCTGGCCGAGAGCGTACCCGGCCTGACGCTGCGGTTCGCCTCGTCCTATTTCGTGTGGGTGGGGAGGACCGGTGGCGAAGCCGCCCGCTAGTCCGGGAAGATTCCCTGCGATGGGTGGTTCGTGTTTTGGAGTCCGGCGCGTCATGTCTTCTGAATGGCGATGATCCGGGACGTATCGATAGGTCCCGGCGCCCGAGCTGAGGACCACGATCATGCACAAGCTCCACCCGGCAGGCCCGCGCCGCCGTTTCCGATTTTCACCGCCGCCGCAGCCCCGCGGCCTGCCCCCCGCCGCCCGCCTGGTGCTGGCCGGGTTGGGCGCGTCGATCGCGCTGATTGCCCAGGCGCAGCGCGTCGACAGGCAATACGACATTCCCGCCGGCTCGCTGGCGGACGTCTTGAGCCGTTATGCGCAACAGTCCGACATCGCGTTGTCGCTGATTGCCGAACAGGTGGCCGGTCGCGAGAGTCCGGGGCTGCATGGCCGCTACGCGCTGGAAGAAGGCTTCGCGGCGCTGTTGCGCGGTAGCGGCCTGCAGGTCCGGCGCAGCGCATCCGGCTATGTGCTGGTGGTGTCGCCGGGAGCCGTCACCCTGGCGCCGGTCGAGATCGAGGGCGATGCGGTGGCCGGGAAAGAGGTCTATGCCGCGCCACGTTCATCCGTGTATCTGTCCAGCCGGGACCTCGACCGTTTCGGCCGGGTGTCGGTCGGTGACCTGCTGGCCGGCATACCGGGGGTGCAGGTTGGCGACAGCCGCAACGGCGGCGCGCTGGACGTCAACATCCGCGGCATCCAGGGGCAGAGCCGGGTGGCGGTGCGGGTCGATGGCTCCGAGCAGGCGCTGGACGTGTACCGCGGATACGGAGGCACGGCCCAGCGCAGCTATATCGACCCGGACCTGATCAGCGACGTGACCGTCAACAAAGGTCCCTCCGTGACGTCCGGCGCCATCGGCGGTTCGGTGGAAATGCGCACGCTGGGCGTGCGGGACATCCTCACGGAAGGCAGCCGGGTCGGCCTGCGCCTGAAGGGCGAGTTATGGAACAACGGCGTGGCGCCGCCACATCGTGGCGTCAATCCGCCATCGTCCTCCACAGGGGAGCCCTCGGCGAATGATCTGAGTGCCGTTCCGCACGATAGCCATGGCAGCCTGTTCGGGTCGCGCGCGGAATCGGGCAGCCTGGCGTTTGCCTATGCCAACGACCGCCTCGACTTCGTGGCGGCCTACGCGCACCGCAACCAGGGCAACTACTTCTCGGGCAAGAAGGGGCGGGAGCGTTATCGCATGTACTACCCGGGTGGTCGCTACGAGATGAACAGCGTGGCCAAGTCCTACAACCCTGGCGAGGAAGTGTTGAATTCGTCGGCCGAAACCGAGTCGACGCTGTTGAAACTGACGCTGCGACCCGCCGAAGGCCACGCATTGGAACTGGGCTATCGCCGTTACGACGGCAAAATCGGCGAAATCATGCCGTCGGACATCATCCGGTCCGGCACGGCGGGCATCACGCAGTATCCGCTGGGGGAAATCGGTATCGACACCTATACGGCGCGCTATCAGTTCCAGCCGGCGGACAATCCGCTGCTGGACCTGGGCGTGAACCTGTGGATGACGGATGCCAAGACCAGCCAATTGACCTCGGTGTGGGCGCCGGCGTCCCAGGCCTACGTGACGGATCGCCGATGGACCCGGCAGGCCGACCGCCGCATTGGCGGCGATCTGTCCAATACCTCGCGGTGGCGCACGGCGCGCGGCGATGTCAGCCTCAACCTGGGCGGCTCATTCCAGGTCGAGGATCTCCGGCCGCAGCGCAGCGTGGTGACGACGCGGCAGGACATCGACGGCAACCGCGTGCTGCGCGATGCGTCGCGCCGGGAGTTCAGCCTGAACGGCAAGCTGGAATACCGGCCGGTGGCGTCGCTGACGTTGTGGGGCGGCGGCCGCTACAGCCATTTTGACGTCAGGGACCGCGGCGTGTATTCCACCGCCATCCGCGAACCGCGCTCCTATCGCCCCATCATGGTGAAAAAGCCGGGTGAGTGGTGGTGGCCGGGCAACTTCGGTTACCAGACGTGGTGGCCGGACGAGCAAGGCCTGTACACGGACGCCACCGACCCGCGCCTGCATAACGGCATCGTGTTCCAGGACAGCAACCGCCCCGAGGTCGGCGTGCCGTACGACGACTTCGGGGCGGGCTCGACCCGCGTCTATGACGAGGATGTGAAAGAGGTCGTCACCGGCTATGCGCATGCCCCCAGGCTGCGCAGCCGCGGCGGCGGCTTCGCCCCGTCGGTGGGCCTGAACCTGGAACTGGTGCCGGACACTTTCGTCTATGCCTCGTACACCCAGGGGCTGCGGTTGCCATCGCTGTTCGAGACCAGCCTTGGCACGATGAGCCTGTCACCGGGCAGGGGGCTCAAGCCAGAGCGTTCCAATAGTTGGGAATTCGGCGCCAGCACGGTGCGTGGCAACCTGTTGGCCGATGGCGACACGGTCGCCGCCAAGGTGGTCTATTTCAACAACAACATCAAGAACTACATCGTGCGCTACTACGACTATGACGGGGTGGAGGAGCTGACCGAAAAGGCGTTGCAGATGCGGAATACCGACCGCTACAAGACCAGCGGATTGGAATTCCAGTCGCGCTATGACGCCGGGCGGGTGTTCGCCGATCTGGCGGCCACGTATTACCTGAAGACCGAGACCTGCGACGCCGCCTTCGCGCAGCACTTGCGTGACAACCCCAGCGCTATGCGGCATACGGAAAACACGCCGACGTGCACCCCTGGCAGTTTCATGGGTTCGTATACCAACGCTCAGAATCCGCCCAGGCTGGCCTTGAGCCTGACCGCCGGCCTGAGCTTCTTCAATGAAGCGCTGACGCTGGGCGGGCGCATGGCCTACACCTCGGGCCCCACGGTCAAGGCCGACGAGCCGTGGCAGGAAACACCGACGACGAAACAGCTCGTGTACCACCCCGTGACCCTGTTCGACCTGTTCATGACCTACCGGCTGCGCGAACGGGTGATGGTGAGCCTCTCGGTGCAGAACCTGACGAACCGTTATTACCTGGATCCGCTGGCGCAGAGTTTCATGCCTGCGCCGGGCCGGACGGTACGGATCGGCATGCAGACGCGTTTCTGAGCGCGCGGCGTCCGGGGGCGGGCAGTCCGCACGCGAGGCCTGCCCGCGCCGGCATCTATACCAAGGTATACGCCTCATGATCTGTTCGGAACGCCGCCCCGGACCTACACTGCCGCCTGTTGCAACCCTATAGGAGCCCGCCGTGGAAGACGACGGAAGTACCAGAACCCACGGCGCACGCCGGGTCTAGCGGGTCTGCATTTTTTTGTCAGCCGCCACGCCCGTCCGGGTCGATCCGGAGCCGCGACGGCTTGCATGCGCCATCCGAACCCCTGCGGGCGGAATCGCCCGTTTCCAGGAGACGCGCATGCTGTTCCATACCCTTTCCCCCAACCCCGTGCGCCGCGCGGCCCCCGCGCCGGCCTTCATCAACCTGACGTTCTACGGCAGCCCCGCGGTGCTGGCCCTGATCCGCAAGCGCCTCTACGAGGAACTGCGGCAGCGGTCGGAAACCGTGGCAGACGTGCGTTACTCGACCGACGGCGAACAGGCCTGCACCGCCATCAGCCTGCGCAGCGACAGCGGCAATCCCTGGCCCGTGATTACCTGGCTCAGCGACCTGTGCCGCGAGCTTGGCGTGCATACGCTGCGTGTCGGCGTGGCGCCAGCGCCGCGCGCGCAGGCGCCGGCCGTTCCCGTCCCGCATTGATTCCGCCTTACCCGATTTTCAATTTCCACCAAGCCCGCGCGGGCCGTGGACGGGGGACGCTCGCGCCGTGAAAACGGCGGGCTCCCACCGGCGGTGCGTGGGTGGGAGCAGCGAACATGAAGCAAGTCCAAGAAGCCTCGTTGCCGGCCCCGCGCGGGCCTCGCAGCGAGAAGACCCCCGCGGCCGGCGCCGCGTCGGGCAAGAACCGCACGATGCCGGTGGCGCGACATGCCGGCCTGTCGGTGCACGAAAGCCTGCAGACGCTGCAGACGCAACGCGCCGGGCTGAGCGACGCCGAGGTTGCCGCGCGTCGCGCGGTCGACGGCCTGAACGAGGTCGCGCACGACAAGCCCGCGCCGGCCTGGCTGCAGTTGCTGCGGGCGTTCCGCAACCCCTTCGTGCTGGTGCTGCTGGGCCTGGCGGCGGTCTCGTATCTCACCGATATCCAGTTCGCCGCGCCCGCCGACCGCGACTGGACCGGCATCGTCATCATGCTGACCATGGTGACGGTCAGCGGCCTGCTGCGCTTCATCCAGGAGTACCGCTCGGGCCGCGCCGCGGAGAAGCTCAAGTCCATGGTGCGCAGCACCGCCACGGTGGTCCGCCGCGACAGCCAGTCCAGCGAGCCGGTGCGCCGCGAACTGCCGATGAACGAACTGGTGCCTGGCGACATCGTCGAACTGCAGGCCGGCGACATGATCCCGGCCGATATCCGCCTGCTGCAGTCGCGCGACCTGTTCATCAGCCAGGCCATCCTGACGGGCGAAGCGCTGCCGGTCGAGAAGTACGACACGCTGGGCAATGTCAGCGCCAAGCGCGCCGAGGCGCAAGCGGGCGAGAACGCCGAGTTGCTGGACCTGGCCAACATCTGCTTCATGGGCACCAATGTGGTCAGCGGCACCGCCACCGCGGTGGTGGTGGGGACCGGGCCGAATACGTATTTCGGCTCGCTGGCCAAGAACGTGGTGTCGACCAAGCGCGTCGAGACCAGCTTCGACCGCGGCGTCAACAGCGTGTCGTGGCTGCTCATCAAGTTCATGCTGGTGATGGTGCCGATCGTGTTCGTCATCAACGGCGTCACCAAGGGCGACTGGGTCACCGCGCTGACCTTCGCGCTGGCGGTGGCGGTGGGGCTGACGCCCGAAATGCTGCCGATGATCGTCTCGGCCAACCTGGCCAAGGGCGCGGTGGCGATGGCGCGGCGCAAGGTGGTGGTCAAGCGGCTCAACTCGGTGCAGAACTTCGGCGCGATGGACGTGCTGTGCACCGACAAGACCGGCACGCTGACGCAGGACCGCATCATCCTGGAGCATCACTTCAACGTTGACGGCGATGTCGACGACCAGGTGCTGCGCCTGGGGTGGCTGAACAGCGCCAACCAGAGCGGCCAGCGCAACCTGATGGACCGCGCCATCCTGGCCCGGGCGCGGGAGCTGCGCGGCTGGGACCGCAGCGCGCATCACGAGAAGGTCGACGAGATCCCGTTCGACTTCGTGCGCCGGCGTCTGTCGGTGGTGGTGCGCAGCGTCGACGGCGGCCTGGAGATGATCACCAAGGGCGCGGTCGAGGAAATGCTGGCGGTCAGCACGGGCGTGATGATCGACGGGCAGGAACGTCCGTTGGACGCGGCCATGCGCAAGCGCCTGCTGCGTAGCGCCGAGGCCTACAACCGCGATGGCTTCCGGGTGCTGGTGGTGGCCTCGCGCCGCCTGGAGGACAGCGGCCGCACGCAGTTCCAGGCCAGCGACGAAAGCGGGTTGGTGGTGCGCGGCTTCCTGACGTTCCTGGATCCGCCCAAGGATTCGGCGCAGGCCGCGATCCGTGCGCTCAACGACTACGGCGTGGCGGTGAAGGTGCTGACCGGCGACAACCCCATCGTGGCGGCCAAGGTCTGCCGCGACGTGGGCCTGGATCTGGGTGACGACGACGCGCGGGTGCTGCTGGGCGCCGACATCGAGCAGATGGATGACGTGACGCTGTGCCGCCGCGCCGAAACCGCGGTGCTGTTCGCCAAGCTGACGCCGCTGCAGAAGTCGCGCGTGGTCAAGGCGCTGCAGGCCAACGGTCACACCGTGGGCTTCCTGGGAGATGGCATCAACGATGCCCCCGCGCTGCGCGACGCCGACGTCGGCATCTCGGTGGACAGCGGCGCCGACATCGCCAAGGAAACCGCCGATATCGTGCTGCTGGAAAAGGATCTGATGGTGCTGGAGCAAGGCGTCATCAAGGGGCGCGAGACCTTCGGCAACATCCTCAAGTACCTGAACATGACCGCCAGCTCGAACTTCGGCAACGTGTTCTCGGTGCTGGTGGCGTCGGCGTGGCTGCCGTGGGAGCCGATGCTGTCGCTGCAACTGCTGATCCAGAACCTGGTGTACGACATCTCGCAACTGACGCTGCCGTGGGACCGCATGGACGATGAGTTCCTGAAGAAGCCGCGCAAGTGGGAAGCGGGCAACATCCAGCGCTTCATGCTGTGGCTGGGGCCCACCTCGTCGGTGTTCGATATCACCACCTATTTCCTGATGTGGACGGTGTTCGGCGCCGGCGCGGCCTATGCCCTGCATGGCGGCGACGGCGGCCAGACCATCATGAATTCGGGCTGGTTCATCGAGGGCCTGGTGTCGCAGACCTTCGTGGTGCACATGCTGCGCACCCGCAAGATCCCGTTCCTGCAGAGCACGGCGTCGCTGCCGGTGCTGTTGTCGACCACCGCGGCGATCGCGCTGGCATGTTGGCTGCCCTTCTCGCCGATCGCCGAGTCCATCGGATTCGTGTCGCTGCCGCCCATCTACTTCGGCTGGCTGGCGCTCACCATCCTGGGCTACATCGCGCTGACGCAGCAGGTCAAGACCCTCTACATCCGCCGCTACGGCCGGTGGTACTGACATGCCGGGAGAGACGACATGGAAAAGGCTTTCGAGGAAATGCGCAAATTCTCGCGTGACATGCACGCCTACGAGATCGAACGGGCCTCCTTCCGTCAGGCGGGGCAGGCGCCGGACTTGCCGGATGGCCCGCTGATCCCGCTGCGGCTGCTGGTGCCGATGCTGCTGGCGTGGACATTGGGCGTGGGCGGGATCCTGTGTTTCCTGCCCTGAAGGGAGGGAGGATCGGGCGGCCGGGCGCCGCCCGATTGTCTCAGGCGACGCGATGCAGCGCCTGGATCACGCCGAGCGCGATCCAGATGCCGACGAGCACGGCGCCGCGGACGATCCAGAGGACTTTGATGGACGGTTTCATGGGGACGCTGCCAGTAGGCGTTGGCGGGGCGGCGCGGCCGAAGGACGCGCCCGGGAGGGATCCGAAAATTATAGGAACCGGCCCCCGCGCGGGCGAGCCGCCATTGGGATGGCGGACCTATACCTTGGTATATGCCGGCTTTCCGAAAGTGCGCCACGGCCCGCGCCTGTCTCTACAATGGCAGCTCGCGGCGCGGGGCCATCGGGGCCCGGCGCCGGCGTCCATTCAACGGGGTGGCAGCGCCATGTTCCTCAAGCCGGCCAGGTATCTGAAGCAGCGTCCCCGCGCGGGCGTTGCGCTGCTGGTGGCGCTGATGGCGATAGTGTTCCTGGCGGACACCTTCACCCGCCTGGAAATCGCCGTGGCCGTGTTCTACGTGGCGGTGATCCTGGCGGCGCTGAGCTTCCTGCCGCGACAGGGCGTCACCCTGGTCGCGGTGGCGTGCGCGGCGCTGACGCTGCTCAGCCTGTACCTCACGCCAAATGGCGGCGCACTGCGCGAACTCGGGCTGATCAACGCGCTCATCAGCATTGCCGCCATTGGCGTGACCACCTACCTGGCGCTCAAGCGGGCGGCGGCCGAGGACGCGGCATTCGAGGCGCGCACGCAACTGGCGCGCATGGCGCGCATTCACAGCCTGGGCGAACTGACCGCGTCCATTGCCCACGAGATCAACCAGCCGCTGGCGGCCATCGCCACCAGCGGCAGCGCCTGCCAGCGCTGGCTGGAGCACGATCCGCCCAACATCGAAAGGGCCTTGCGCGCGCTGCAGCGCATGACTGGCGACGTGCATCGCGCCAGCGAAGTGGTGGCGCGCATCCGCCGCGACGCGCGCAATGCCGCGCCGCAACGCGAGCGGCTGGAGCTGGCCGACGTCATCGGCGAGGTGCTGGAGCTGGCCGGCGGCGAGCTGGCGCGCAACGAAGTGGTGGTGTCCACCCGCATCCAGGAGCGCGTGCCGGCGGTGCTGGGCGATCGCGTCCAGCTTGGGCAGGTGCTGGTCAACCTGGTGCTCAACGCCATCGAGGCCATGCAGCAGACCCCGGCGGGCGCCCGCCAGTTGACGCTACGCCTGTCGTGCCATGAGGCGGGGCAGGTGCAGTGTTCGCTGACGGACTCCGGCCCGGGCCTGACGCCGCAGGCGCGCGAACGCCTGTTCGACACCTTCTGGAGCACCAAGCCCGAAGGCACCGGCCTGGGGCTGACCATCAGTCGCGGCATCATCGAAAGCCATGGCGGCCGGTTGTGGGCCGAACCCGCCGCGCGCGAGGGCGCGGTGTTCTGTTTCATGCTGCCAGCGGCGGCCGAGGATGAATCTTCATGATCGCAAGCACGCGGCCCGAGCCCGCCACCATCCACATCGTCGATGACGACGCCTCGCTGCGCGAGTCGCTGGAGGACCTGATGCATTCGGTCGGACTGCCCGTGCGCGGCTATGGGTCGGCACGGGAGTTCCTGGACGCCGATCCGGGCACCGGCCCAGCCTGCCTGGTGCTGGACGTGCGCCTGCCGGGGCAGAGCGGCATGGACCTGCTGCGCAGCCTGCAGCAGGCGCGGCGGCGCATGCCCGTGGTGATGATCACCGGCCACGGCGACATTCCCATGTCGGTCGCGGCGATGAAGCTGGGCGCGGTGGATTTCCTGACCAAGCCGTTTCGCGACCAGGACCTGCTGGACACCATCCACGCGGCGGTCGAGAAGGATCGCGCGCAACTGGCAAGCGCATCGGGTTCTGATGAGGTCCAGGCCCGCTGGGACACTTTGACCGAGGGCGAGAAGGCGGTGATGGAGCGGGTGGTGCGAGGCATGCTGAACAAGCAGATCGCGGCCGAACTCAATGTCAGCGAGATCACGGTCAAGGTGCGGCGCGGGCGCGTCATGCGCAAGATGCAGGTGCGCACGCTGGCGGACCTGGTACGCGCGGGCGGGCAACTGGGCGGTTAGCGCTCATTGGGCTGGCGCTCGTCGAGGCGCAATGCCTGGAGACGAAGGGCTCGCCCCGTCATCGGCGGGCGCCATGCGCCGCGAGCGGGCGGCCGACCCGCTTCAGTCCGGCTTGCCCGGCGGCTGGGCCGCGGCGCGCCACAGGTCGAGGAAGTGGCGCTTTTTGAGCGGATCCAGGTACACCAGCAAGCCCACGCCCAGCGCCACCGGCCGCACGCCCGCCGCCGGCACTACCGAGGCGCCGACCGGCCGCATGCCGGACTGGCGCGCGAGCATGTCCTGGCCGCGCGGCGACAGCAGGTAGTCGAGAAAGCGCGCGCCCAGGTCGGCGCGCGGCGCCTGCCGTGGAATGATGGCCGAGCGCGACAGCATCAGGGTGTAGTCCTGCGGGTAGATGATGGCCAGCGGCGCGCCCTGGTCGATGCGGTGGCGGGTATAGGATTCCAGCAGGTTGTAGGCCAGCGTGATCTCGCCGCGTTCGAGCTTGTCGAGCGCGTGCTCGGTCGATTCGTGCACGCTGACGCCGTTGCGGCCGAAGGCGGCCAGCAGCGCGCCGGCCAGGCTGTCCAGGCGCGCGTCCTGGGTGGCGGCCAGGTAGCCGATGCCGCTGCCTTCGACATCGTAGGTCGAGATCCGGCCGGCCAGCGGCTGGTCGGGCGCCTGCAGCAGCGCCAGCAGCTCGCGGCGGGTGCGGGGCGCACGCGCGGCGTCGAGCGTGCGGGTGTCGTAGACCATCACGATGGGGTCGGTGCCGATACTGAAGACCTCGTCGCGCCAATTGGCCCAGGCGGGCAGGGCGCGGGTGTCCGGCGACACGTGCGGCTGCGCATGGCCGTCGTTGACCAGCTTGGTCTGCAGGTCCATGGCGCTGCTGATGACCAGGTCGGGGCCGGCCTTCTCGCCCGGCGCCTGCGCGGCGCGGGCGGCCACTTCGGCATACAGCGCCTGGGTCGACAGTTCCGTGTATTCCAGGCGCACGCCAGGATTGAGCTGGCTGAAGTCCTCCAGCACGCCGCGAAACACCCTCACGCTGTTGGAGGCGTGCAGCACCAGCACGTGCTTACTGTCGGCCGGACCCAGCGTCAGGCCGTCGGCGCTGGTCTCGGCGGCGGGGCTGGCGCTGGCCAGGAGCAGGGCGGCGCCGGCCGCGGCCAGGCGCGCGAGCAGGGGAAATCTAGGCGTCATGAACGTTGGCGGGCAGGTAGACGACGGCTTCGAGGCCGCCGCCGGGGCGATTGCTGAGACTGAGCCGGCCCTGGTGGATATCGACCACGCGCTTGACGATGGACAGTCCCAGGCCGGCGCCGGGCGTGCGTGGATTGGGGCCGCGCGAGAAACGCTCGAAGGCGCTTTGCGCCAGCGCGGGCGGGATGCCGGGCCCCTGGTCGGCCACGGTGATGCGCCAGCCGGCGTCGTCGCGTTCGAGCCGCACGTCGATGTGGCCGTCCGCCGAGGCGCCATGGCGCAGGGCGTTGTCGACCAGGTTCTTGAAGGCCTCGCGCAGCATCAGGCTGTCGCCCGCGATGCAAGGCGGCGCGTTCTCCTGCGCGGCGGGCAGGCGCAGCCGCACGTCGGGCTGCGGGTCGGCCTGCGGCACGGTGTCGTAGACGGCCTGCGAAAGCAGCTCGGCCAGGTCCACGGGACCAAACTTGCGCACGTTGCTGCGGTGGATGACGCTGGCGTCGCTGAGCAACTGGTTCACCAGCCGCGACAGCTTTTCGGCGTTGCGCAGCACCGCCAGCAGGCTGCGGCGCTGTTCGGCCGGGTCTTCTTCGTCCAGCGCCACTTCCATCTGCGCGTGCAGCGCCGCCAGCGGCGTGCGCAACTGGTGCGCGGCCTCGGCGATGAACAGGCGCAGGGTGTCGAGGTTCTCGGACAGCCGCGCCATGAAGCCGTCGAGCGAATGCACCAGCGTGTCCAGTTCCTCGGGCACGGGCGCGGCGATCGGATGCAGGTCGGCGGCGCTGCGCGCGGCCAGCTCGCGTTCGATGCGCTGGATCGGCGACAGCGAGCGCCGCAGGCCCCAGTAGGCCAGCGCCAGCGCCGCAGCGGTAAAGCCGATCAGCGCCAGCGTGCCCTGCCACAGGATGCGCTCGGCCAGCGCATTGCGCGCCTCGCGCGTCTGCGCCACCTGGATCAGCGCGGTCTCGGTGGCGCGCGGACCTGCGATCTTGCGCTCCATCCACGCCACCCGCACGGCCTGGCCCTGGTAGTCGGCGGTGAACAGTTGCGGCGCGGCGCCGGCGTCGGCGCCGTGAGCGGGTGGAGCGGACAGGTCGGCGTAGCCGGAGATCAGCGCGCCGTCGGCCGCCGCCACGCGATAGAACACGCGGTCGCGCGGCGCCTGCTCCAGCAGCGCCAGGGCGGCGTAGGGCATGTCCATCTGCCACTCGCCCTGCACCAGTTGCAGGCTGTCGGCCATCGACAGCGCCGAGGCGCGCAGCAGTTGGTCATAGGTGGTGTCGGCGTTCTGCTGCGCATAGCCGCGCACCAGCAAGTAGAGCGCGCCCAGTCCCACGACGAACAGTCCCAGCAGCATCGCCAGCAGGCGCCGGCGTACGGAAATACGGCGGGACCGCACCGTTTCAGTTCCTTGGCGCCGCGGTGGCGTCGGCATCCCCGGCCGCCGTCAGCAGATAACCCGTGCCGCGTTGCGTCTCGATGCGCAGCGGCGAGCCTTCCAGCTTCTTGCGCAGCCGCGCGATGTAGACCTCGATGGCATTGGGCGCCGCGTCGTCATCGAACGCGAACAGCTTGTTGGCGATCTCGGCCTTGCTGACCGCGCGGTTCATACCGGCCAACAGAATCTCGAGCAGGCTGTACTCGCGCTTGGGCAGATCGATGCGCTGCCCCGCCAGGCTGACCTGCCGCGCCGCGCTGTCGATCACCAGTTCGCCAAACCGCAGCACCCCCGCCGCCTGCACGCTGGGCCGCCGCAGCAGGGCCCGGCAGCGCGCCTCCAGCTCGCGAAAGTCGAACGGCTTGGCCAGGTAATCATCGGCCCCCGTATCCAGCGCATGCACCCGATCCTCGATATCGATGCGCGCCGTCAACGCCAGCACCGGCGTCTTGCTGCCCCGATCCCGCAGCCGATGCAGGATCTCGAACCCCGACATGCGCGGCAATCCGATATCCAGGATCACCAGGTCAAAGGTCTCGTACTGCAACACCCCATCCGCGTTCAACCCATCATTCTGGCAATCAACGGCATGCCCAAGACGACGCAGCCGACGCACAAGCGCGTCGGCCAGGTCCTCATCATCTTCGATCACCAGAATCCGCATGCGCGAGATTGTCGCATAGCGTCCCCCGCCATCAATGGCCTCCGCCGCCACATCCGTCCCCCTGTAACGCCCTGTCATAGCGCCCCGCTCCCCACCAGCGCGCAGCGCACACCGCCACGCAATCCCTGGCCGCGTATGCCGTTTGGGCCGCCCGCGCGGCCCAAAAAGGCGGGCCACCACCACTCCCCCATGCCGCCGAGGTCCAGCAACGCATCAAACCAAGAAACCGGTAGTCCGGGGCGGGGTGGGTGTCGCGGAGCGCGCCGTCAGATGCGCCCGACGGAAACCGAAGGCAGCCGCCGAAGGGCGGCCACGAGGTTGAGGCAGGGGCAGTCCGGAGCGAAGGCTCCGGACCGCAATCGCAGGCGCGCTCCGCGACACCCACCCCGCCCCGGACGGCCTACATCCCTTCTTTGCTCAACACCCCCCCACCCCGACCCCGGCCCCCCAAAAAACGACAGGTTCCAGACAGCTTTTCTTCCTAGTCTTCCGCCCCAGCGCACCCCAAGCGCACATAACAACGAGCCCGGAGATACCCCCTCATGCTTTTGACCCTGCTTGGCTTCGGCATGGTGATCACGTTCATGACGCTGATCATGACCAAGCGCCTCTCGCCCCTGGTGGCGCTCATCCTCGTCCCCATCCTCTTCGCCCTGCTCGGCGGCTTCGGCGCCGGCATCGACAAGATGATGCTCGACGGCATCCGCAAGATCGCACCCACCGGCGTCATGCTGATGTTCGCCATCCTCTACTTCGGCGTGATGATCGACGCCGGCCTGTTCGACCCCATCGTCGGCCGCATCCTGCGCGCGGTGAAGGGCGATCCGCTCAAGATCGTGGTCGGCACCACCGTGCTGGCGCTGGTCATCTCGCTGGACGGCGACGGCTCCACCACCTACATGATCGTGGTGGCCTCGATGCTGCCGCTGTACCGCCGCCTGAAGATGAACGCGCTGTCCATGACCTGTCTGGCGATGCTGGCCAGCGGCGTCATGAACCTGACGCCATGGGGCGGGCCGACCGCGCGCGCCGCCAGCGCGCTGCACGTGGACGCCGGCGACATCTTCGTGCCGCTGGTGCCGGTGATGGGCGTGGCCATCGTCGCGATCCTGTTGCTGGCCTTCTTCCTGGGCCTGCGCGAACGCCGCCGCCTGGGGGTGCTGTCGCTGCCCGACGGCGCCTCGCTGCACGCCGGCTACGACGAGGACGGCCCCAAGAACCTGCCCGAGATCGAGGTCGACCACGACCTGCGCCGTCCCAAGCTGCTGTGGGTCAACGCCGGCCTGACGCTGGCGCTGATGGTGAGTTTGGTGATGGGCGTGCTGCCGCTGCCGGTGCTGTTCATGATCGCCTTCGCGATCGCGCTGATCATCAACTACCCGAACCTGGCCGAGCAGCGCCGCCGCGTGGCGCAGCATGCCGGCAACGTGCTGTCGGTGGTGTCGCTGATCTTCGCGGCGGGCATCTTCACCGGCATCCTGTCGGGCACGGGCATGGTGGAAGCCATGTCGCGCAGCCTGCTGGCGGTGATCCCCGACGCGCTCGGACCGTACCTGGCCGGCATCACCGCGCTGGTCAGCCTGCCGTTCACCTTCTTCATGTCGAACGACGCTTTTTATTTCGGCGTGCTGCCGATCCTGAGCGAAGCCGCGCAAGGCTATGGCATCACGCCGGTGGAAATGGCGCGCGCCTCGCTGATCGGCCAGCCGGTGCATCTGCTCAGCCCGCTGGTGCCGTCGACCTACCTGCTGGTGGGCCTGGCGGGCGTCGAGTTTGGCGACCACCAGCGCTATTCGCTCAAGTGGGCCACGATGGTCTGCCTGGTGATGCTGGCGGCCGCGCTGGCGTTCGGCCTGTTCCCCCTGGTCGGCTCCGTCGCCTGACGGCCGCGCTTTCCCACGTTTCTTGAAAGGAGCACGTTCATGGCTTTGCGCATTGCTTACGTCACCAGCGGGATGGGCCACACGGGCACCGCGATCTGCCAGGCCCTGCACCGCGCCGGTCACCGCGTCATCGCCGGCTGCGGGCCGCGCTCGTCGCGCAAGGATCACTGGCTGAAGGAACAGAAGTCGCTGGGTTACGACTTCATCGCTTCGGAAGGCGACGCCACCGACTGGGCCTCGACCGAGGCGGCCTTCGCCAAGGTGCGGCGCGAGGTCGGGGAGATCGACGTGCTGGTCAACAACGCCGGCGCCATGCTCGACATGCGCTTTCGCCAGATGAGCCACGCCGACTGGTCGGCCGTGCTGCGCAGCAACCTGGACACGCTGTTCAACAGCACCAAGCAGGTGGTCGACGGTATGGCCGAGCGCGGCTGGGGCCGCATCATCAACATCGGCTCGGTCGCCGCCGAGAAGGGCCAGATCGGCCAGATCAACTACGCCACCGCGAAGGGCGCCGTCATCGGCTTCACCCGCTCGCTGGCGCAGGAAGTGGCGGCGCGCGGCGTCACCGTCAACCTGGTGTCGCCGGGCTTCATCGCCGACGACACCGTCAAGGCCTTCCCGCCGGCGCTGCTGGACCGCATCATTGAAAGCGTGCCGGTGGGCCGCCTGGGCACCGCCAAGGACCTGGCCGGACTGTGCGCCTGGCTGGCGTCGGACGAGGCGGCGTTCGTGACCGGCGCGAACTATGCGATCAATGGCGGCGTGTATATGAGTTGAGGGGGGCTTGGCGAGTTTGCTGTCGGTGGTGTCGTCCGGACCTAAGGCAATCGGTGATCACTGTGGGGAATGGCCCGCCTGAAGGGCCATTCCTTTTCCCGAGCTACACGTCGAGCTGGTCGAACTGGATGCCGAGGGCTGCCGCGATGCGCTCACGCGTGCTCTTTCGAGGATTGGCATCGGGGGCTTCCATCGCCGCGTAGCTGGGTTGACGTATGCCCAGCCGGGTGGCCATGTCGATCTGGGTGATCTCCAGGTACTCGCGCCACGCGCGTACGATGCTCCAGCCATTTCCGCTCATCAACGCAACGACCTCATGGGGAATCGAGCCATCCGCGGGCACCCGCGCAGGGCGCCGGGTCTGGCGCGATTTCTTGCCGGTCAACGCCAGGTATTCCGCGTAGGGAAGGACGACGAACGCAGGCTTGCCGTCGGACTCGAGAATAGTGGGGTGCAGGCGCATGGAGGTTCCACGGTTGGTATCAATAGGTATTGTCGTCGCGTCGCTTCACTTCCTGAACGTCAATGATGCGAACGGCGGTTGCGACATCAAACAGGACGCGGTACGCGCCGATCCGCAGACGGAAGCCATATTGGTGTTGGCTGAGTGCCTTGATGTTGTGCATGGCCGGGAAGGCTTCCAGTTTGGCGACTTCTCCAAGGATGCGTCGTTGATCGCTGACGGGGAGTTTCAACAATTGCCTGACGGCCTTCTTTGCCCAGTTGATGACGTACACAATGCGGAGCCTGTCCAGTATATAGCTTAATCTATATAGGTTTACGCCCTGCCAAAGCAAAAGAAGCAGGAACCTGAGACTTTCTAAGGTTCCTGCCCACACGTATCAAGCTTGTTGCGTGTTTCTAGGACAATCGACTGATTCTTCGCCGAGCGTCTGCGGCGCGAGAATGTCCACGGCGGCGCTCACCCCCGATTGACCGACACCCCGCCATCCACCAGCAATGCCGTGCCGGTGGTGAAGCTGGACGCGTCCGAGGCCAGGTACAGGGCCGAGCGCGCGATCTCGGCCGGCGTGGCCAGGCGCTTGAGCGCGTGCAGGCCTTCGATGTAGCGGCGCGCCTCGGGCGAGTCCATCGAGGCGCGGCCCATCGATGTGTCGGTGCCACCGGGCAGCAGGGCGTTGGCGCGGATGCCCTGGGCGCCGTATTCCACGGCGATGGCCTGGACCAGGCCGATCAGGCCGGCCTTGCTGGCGGCATAGGCGCCCATGCCCGGAAATCCCGCGGTATGGCCGACGAACGTGGACGTGAAGACCAGCGAGCCGCCGCCGCGCCGCAACAAGGCCGGGATCTGGTGGCGCGCGCCGAGGAAGGCGCTGCCCAGGTTGGTGTCCAGGATGGTGCGCCACTGCGCCGGCGTAACCTGGTGCAGCGGCATGGCGTCGCCGGTCATGCCGGCATTGTTGAAGGCGATGTCCAGGCCGCCGTAGTGGGATTCGGCGGCGGCGACGGCCGCTTCGGCCACCGCCTCGTCGCGCACGTCGCCGGCCAGCGCCACGGCGCGGCCGCCGTCGGCCTCGAGCAGCGCGGCCAGTTCCTCCAGTTCGGTGCGGCGCCGCGCCACCAGCACCAGGCTGGCGCCCTCGCGGGCGAACAGCTTTGCCGCTTCGTAGCCGATGCCCGAGCTGGCGCCGGTGATGATGGCGACTTTGCCGGTCAGTTGTTGCATGGTGAATCCTTGTAGATAAGTAACCTGGCGACGATAGGCAAGCCGCGGCGCGTCGGCTATCCGGATCTTGCGATGGGGCCCGGGCGCGGCAATTGCTGACATCGTCCCGACGTCCGCGCATGCCTGCGCGTGGCGCTGTGCAGAAGGACTGAACGCCATGGAATCGATCTGGGTGATCGGCGATGTGCATGGTTGTCGCGACTCCCTGGATGCCTTGCTGGCACGTCCCGAGATCGCCGATGACCCGCGTTGCCGGTTCTGGTTCGTGGGTGACCTGGTCAACCGCGGGCCGGCCTCGGCCGCGACGTTGCGACGGGTCAGGGCGCTGGGCGAACGCGCCTCCGTCGTGCTGGGCAATCATGACCTGCGGGCATTGGCGGTCGCCGCGGGCTGCCTGCGGCCGGGCCGCCGCGATACGCTGGACGAGTTGCTGCGAGCGCGTGACGCCACGTCGCTATTGGACTGGCTGCGCCGGCAGCCGTTGCTGCACGCTGAAGCCGGCCACCTGCTGGTGCACGCGGGCGTCTACCCCCACTGGGATCCCGCCACGGCGATGGCGCGCGCGCGTGAGGTCGAGGCGTTGCTGCGCCACCCGCGATGGCGCCAGCACCTGCCGCGGATCCGGGGGCCGTCGACGCTGTCCTGGCGCGACACAATGTCGGGCGCGGATAGGCTGAGGTTCATTGTCCGGGCGTTTACCCAGATGCGGCTCTGCCGCCCCGACGGCACATTGGCGCCGCACGCCAAGGCCGCGCCGGGACGCTGGCCATCCGGCGTGCTGCCCTGGTTCGACGTCCCGGGGCGGCGGGCGGGCCCAGCTCCCGTCCTTTTCGGACACTGGGCAACGCTGGGACTGCTGGTGCGGTCGGACGTGGTGTGCCTGGACACCGGGTGCGTATCGGGCGGCGTATTGACAGCCCTGCGCCTGGCTGACCGCAAGTTGCTTCAGGTGGGACGCGAGGCGTTGCGGCCCGTGCCAGCCCGAGCGTGATCGGCGCAGCGATTCAGATAGTCCAGCAACTCGGCGGGATCGGCAGGCTTGGTGAAATAGCGGTCGAAGCCGGCGATGCGCCCGCGTTCGAGGTCTTGCGGGCCGCCGTAGCCGCTGAGCGCGGCGATCACCAGGCCCGCGGCCCAGGGTTCGCGCCGCAACCGTTGGCAGAGGGTGTAGCCGTCCAGTTCCGGCATGCTGATGTCGAGCAAAACGATATCCGGCCGGTGCGCCTGCGCCAGGGCGAGGGCCGTGCGTCCTTCGAACGCGGTATGGACCTTGTGGTGGTCGAGCCTGAGGATTTCCGCCAGGGTTTCGACGGCGTCCTGGTTGTCGTCTGCGAGCAGGATGGTCAAAGGCCGCGGGGGTGTCGGCGGGCCATTTTGTCCGGTCGCGGGCTGCGGGTTGTGCGATAGGGTGCCGGCCGTATCCTGTCTGGGCGTGCGGATTGTCACGGATGGAGTCCTCCTCAACCTGTTTGCTGGCAGCTTAGTTGCTGTGGTCGGACGGATGCTTCACTTTTGTTTCACTAAATTTCATCCTATGCCGTCATCCCGGGGGACGGTGAGAGGCCCGCAAACCAGTGCATATGTACCCGCCCGCGGCAGAACGCGGCGTCACTCACGGATGTTTGGGCGCGCCGACCCCGGCAGGGTAATGGACACTTACATTTTCGGCGCCGCCAGGTGATCGGGTGCTTGCGCCGCGACGCGGCTCGCAATCGGGCACGGCATTTGCTAAACGCTGCCACGGCTCCCGCTCCGGCGAGCCGCCCGACTGAGGTTCATACCATGCTTCCCATACGCAAAGCGGTTTTCCCCGTTGCTGGCCTCGGCACGCGCTTTCTGCCCGCGACCAAGGCCATGCCCAAAGAAATGCTGCCCATCGTCGACCGGCCGCTCATCCAGTATGCCGTCGAGGAGGCGGTGGCCGCCGGCATTACGGAGCTGATCTTCGTGACTGGCCGCAACAAGCGCGCCATCGAAGATCATTTCGACCGCGTGCCGGAACTGGAGCGCGACCTTGAACAGAAGAACAAGGCCGTGCTGCTTGATAGCGTGCGCAATGTCATTCCGGAGACCGTGAAGTGCGTCTATACCCGCCAGCCCGCCGCCCTGGGGCTGGGCCACGCCGTGCTGTGCGCCGCCTCGATCGTGGGCAATGAGCCGTTCGCGGTATTGCTGGCGGACGACATGATCGACGCGGAAACGCCCGTCATCGGCGAGATGATGAAGGTGGCGCGGGAGTTCGACGGCAGCGTGATCGCGGTGCAGAAGGTGCCGCCTGCCAACACCGATCAGTATGGGATCGTCTCCGGCACGCAGGCCTCGTACGGAGTGCTGCGCCTGACCGGCATCGTGGAGAAGCCGCGCCCCGAGGACGCGCCGACCGATCTGGGCGTGGTGGGACGCTACATCCTCGATCCCGCCATCTTCCCGGCGCTGCAGGCGACCCAGCCGGGAGTCGGCGGCGAGATCCAACTGACCGACGCCATCTCGGCCCTGCTCGATGGGGGCCGCGTGTTCGGCTACCAGTACGACGGTCAACGCTACGACTGCGGCAGCAAGGAAGGCTTCTACCGCGCCACCATGGAGATGGGCCGGAAGTATCACGGCCTGGGGTGAGCGGCCGGGGCGTGGGCTTGTGGCTCCGTTTTCTACCCCGAAGAGGATCGCGCCGCCTGCAGGGCGGCACGCGGACTCATGCACGCCGGCTCCCTGTCCCGCCGTGGCGGCGAGGGATGCGCGGCGCGCGGGCCCGGCGGTTTCAGCGGTCCTGTGGCGGGATGCCGCGCAGCGCCTGCCGCAGCGCGGCGTGGGCGGCCAGGTCGGCCGGCCGGTGCTTGCGCTCGGCCGCCGCCGGATACCTGCCCAGGAAATTGCCATTGCGCCGGTCCGTGGCCGGCCGCACCGGCCGTGGCGCGAAGCCGCCGCCGCAATTCGGGCAGACGTTGCCCAGCACCTCGTCGGCGCAGCGCGCGCAGAAGGTGCATTCAAAGCTGCAGATGCGGGCCTCGGTCGAGGCCGGCGGCAGGTCGACGTCGCAGTGTTCACAACTAGGGCGCAATTCGAGCATGAAAGTCTCCTTCGGGCGGACTGGTGGCCAGCATACGCGGACAGCAGGTGGGCGCCCACGCCGCCTCCGGACAAGTAACGGGCGGAAACGGCCATGTCCGGGACGCGTCTGCTGGCCGGCGGGCGCCTGTACACTCGGGCATCTCCACTTTGCGGAATCCGCCATGGCAGGCAGCAGCTTCTTCGCACTGTTCGACGACATCGCCACCATCCTGGACGACGTCTCCGTCATGACCAAGGTGGCGGCCAAGAAAACCGCCGGGGTGCTGGGCGACGACCTGGCGCTGAATGCGCAGCAGGTCTCGGGCGTGCCGGTCAATCGCGAACTGCCGGTGGTGTGGGCGGTGGCCAAGGGCTCGCTCATCAACAAGCTCATCCTGGTGCCGTCGGCGCTGGTGATCAGCGCCTTCGCGCCCTGGGCCGTGACGCCGCTGCTGATGGCCGGCGGCCTGTTCCTGTGTTTCGAGGGTGTCGAGAAGCTGGCCCACAAGTTCCTGCCGCACGGCGACTCCGCCGAGGGCAACCATGCCGCCCGCGCCGAGGCGCTGCAGGACGCGACGGTGGACATGGTGGCCTTCGAGCGCGACAAGATCAAGGGCGCGGTGCGCACCGACTTCATCCTGTCGGCGGAGATCATCGCCATCACCCTGGGGGCGGTGGCCGGCGCCGATCTGCTGCGTCAGACGGTGGTGCTGGCCGGCATCGCCCTGGTCATGACGGTGGGGGTCTACGGCCTGGTGGCAGGCATCGTCAAGCTCGACGACCTGGGCCTGTACCTGAGCGCCCGCCGCGCCGCGCTGGCCGCCTGGTTCGGCAAGCGCATCGTGGCGGCCGCGCCCTACCTGATGAAGACCTTGTCGGTGGTGGGCACCGCCGCCATGTTCATGGTCGGCGGCGGCATCCTGACGCACGGCATCGCGCCGCTGGGCGCGGCCATCGAACACGTCGCGGCGGCCAGCGGCGGCGGCCTGCTGCCGCCCTTGGTGTCGACCTTGCTCAGCGCGCTGTTCGGCATCGTTGCCGGGGCGGTGACGCTGGGCGTGGTCGCTGGCGTCAAGCGCCTGTTGGGCAAATAGCGGCGCCGAGATCCCGCGATGAACGCGCGGGTTCAGCCCGCCGTGCCGCCGGCGCATGCGCCGAAGCGGCGCCGCACGCGCCGGCGCCCGATCAATACGCCAGCGACGCCTGCAGGTACACCGTGCGCGGCATGCCCACGTACTTGCCCGCGTTGTTGTCGGTGGAGCGCGTGAAGTAGCGCTTGTCGAACAGGTTCTTCACGCCCAGCGCGAGGTTCAGGTTGTGCATCTGCTTGCCGAAGTCGTAGGCCGCGCGCACGTGCACCGTGCCGTAGCCCGGAATGTCGCCGTAGGCGCCGTTGGCGCTTTCCTCGGTCTGGTAGCGGGCGCCAGGGTCGGGCGCGCCGGGCGACCGCTGCTTGGACTGCAGGAAGGTGTCGACGTTGAAGGTCCACTGGTTGCGCGTGTAGCGCGCGCCCAGCGAGGCCACGTTGCGCGAATAGAAGGGCAGGTCGCGGCCCTCGAACACGCCGGCCTTGTAGGTGGCCTGGGTGTAGGTATAGGTGCCGTACAACGACAGGCCCGACAGCGCCGCCGACAGTTCGCCCAGGTCGTACGACAGCCCGGTCTCCAGCCCGCGGTGGCGGGTGGCGCCCAGGTTGGTCCAGGCGTCCGAACCGCCGTTGGTGCCGCCGCGCAATTGCAGTTCGTCGTCGAAGTCGATGTTGAACAGCGTCAGCTCGCCCTTCCAGCCGCCGCTATTGAAATGCGTGCCCACTTCATAGGTGGTGGCCTTTTCCGGATGCAGGCCGTTGGTGGTCGAGGCGATCTGGAAGTACTGCAGCGGGCCGAATGACTGGCCGGCGTTGGCGAACACGCTCCATTGTTCGCTGACGTGGTAGACCACCGACAGCGAGGGCAGGGGTTCTTCGGACTTGATGCTGGTATGGGTCCTGGCCGCGGGATTGGACTTGTCGTTCAGGAACGAGTCGATGAATTCATAGCGCAGGCCCGGCGTGATGGTCCAGTTGCCCACGTTGATGGTGTCATCGATGTAGACCGCATGCGCCGTGGTGCCGCCGGTGCGGTACTGGTACTGCGGATTGGGCGCGTTGGGCGCGTCGAAGCCGCTGTCCGGCACGTAGAACGCGGTGCGCGAGGCGCGCTCGTCGCTGGCTTCCTTCAGGTAGCGGTAGCCCACGCTGATCTCCTGCGTCACGTCGGCGCCGCGAAACAGGCGCGAATAGCGCGGCTCGATCGCGAAGGTGTGATAGTTGCGCGGGTTGAAGGTCAGGCGGCGCTTGCCGGCGTTGGCGCCGGTGCCCTCCGTCTCGATACTGCTGCCGCGGAAGCTGTCGGTGTAGTACGTCAGCAGCTCGAACTTATTGATGCCGTCGTCGTGGTTGTAGCGGAACGAGGCGTCGGTGCGGCGGCCGGTGAAACTGTCGTAGGGCCGGGTGGACTGGAACGGGTCGTCGGAATACTGCCGCGCGGTCAGCCCGCCCGGCATGCCGGCGCGGCCTTCGTAGTGATGCAGCGCGGCCGACACGCTGTCGTCGGCGCCGATGCGATAGGTGCCCTTGAGCATCACGTCATCGATGTCCACGCGGTCGTTGCTCTCGCGAAAGCCGTTGCCGTGCGTGCCGGAATAAAGCAGTGCGCCGCCCAGGCCGCGTTCGTTGGTGCCGCCGATGAATGCGCTGGGCGAGGTCTTCACGCCGCCGTGGCTGTACATGTCGGTCTCGACCGTGGCGTCGGCGGTGAAGTCCCGCGGAATCGCGCGCGTCACGAAGTTGATGATGCCGCCCACGTTCTGCGGGCCATAGCGCACCGAGCCCGCGCCGCGCACCACGTCCACCGCCGACAGGTTGCCCAGCGACACCGGCGCCATCGACAACTGCGGCTGGCCATAGGGCGCCACCGCCAGCGGAATGCCGTCCATCAGAATGGTCGAGCGCGGCGACAGGCGCGAGGTCAGCCCGCGCACGCCCACGTTCAGCGACACATCGCTGCCGCCCGTGCCATTGCTTTCCTGCACCTGCACGCCCGGCACGCGGCGCAACACATCGCGCACGTTGGTCGCGCCGGTGTCCTGGAACGACGAACGCTCGATGATCGTGCGCGCGCCGCCATGTTCAAGCACCTTCTCTTCATTCGGGTTTTCCAGCCAGTCGCCCACGACGCTGATCGCGCCCAGGGTGTTGTCGGCGGGCGTGGCGTCTGCGGCGGTCTGCGCCTGGCTGTGGGCGGCCAGCGTCAGCATGGCCAGCGCGAGCGTCAGGCGTCGCGGGGGAAAAGGAATCGGCATTGGGAGTCCAGGAAGCGGGGGAGGGCGCGCGTCATTAATACGAGCGTCAATCACATTGAGAATCTTTACTGGTTCGGCGCGGACCACTACCAGGGGCGCTCACGAGCCGAGTCGGACCTTGCCCGACCGGCCCGAAATATAGCAAAAATTGGCGCCAATCCAAACGCGGTAAATTGGGGTCGTGGCAAAAACACGCCACCGCCCGCCAGGACCGTGCGCCCGATGGCGCGCGCCGGTATCGCGTCGAATCCGTATAAGATGTGAAATTGGCGCCAATTTTTAGCGGGAACAATCATGGACACACTCGATCAGCAATTGCTGGGTCTGTTGCGCGCCGACGCTCGCGCAACCGTCGCGACCCTGGCCAAGAAGCTCGACGTATCAAGGGGCACCATCAACAACCGCATCGCCCGCATGGAAGACGAGGGCATCATCGTCGGCTACACCGTCCGGCTGCGCCCCGAATCCCAACCCGACCAGATCGGCGCCTGGATGAACATCGCCGTCGACGGCAACGAAACCCGCCGCGTCGTCAGCATCCTCCTGGGCGATCCCGCCGTCGTCGCCCTGCACGACACCAACGGCCGCTGGGACCTGCTGGCCGAACTGCGCGTCGCCAACATCGAGGAAATGTCCCGCGTCCTGGACCGCGTCCGCCTCATCAAGGCCATCTCCGCCACGGAAACCAGCATCCACCTGAAAAGCTACAAGCTCGATTGAGCCCTGCCGCCCATCCTTGCGACCGTCCCTCCCAGAGCGCAAAATCGCCGCTCTTGTCTCTACCCTTCCTGTTGACGACGCCTACATCATCTCCGCAAACCCGGACGTCGACGCCGCACCGCTGAACGCCCAAAAAGGCCGCCCGCGCGGCCGCCTTGGGCGACCCCGCAAGATCTTCCTACTCCACACAACATCGCCACGAAGCCCAAGCACGTGACACATCCCGGCGGCGTCTCGAAACGCGCTGACGCAGCGGGGTGGCCGGGCCGGGCGGAGGGCGGGGCGTGTAGATGCGCCCAAGGGAAACCGTAGGGAGCCGAAGGCGTACGAGGTTGACGCAGGGGCAGTCCGGAGCGAACGCTCCGGACCGCAATCGTAGCCCCGCCCTCCGCCCGGCCCGGCCACCCCGCGTCAAAAGAACCACAGCCCTAGCCGCCCGACCCATCCCCCCGGGGCAAGGTCAAGAACCACCCGTTAGGGATTCCCCCCGCTTGCCCCCACCCACACCTGGTTCCTAAAATTGGCGCCAATTTAGTCAACCATACCCGCCCGCAACACCCCCCCGGCACACCCCCGCCCGGGAATCGAGGAAACCATGCAGTCCACCGCAGCACCCGCCCTGGCCCCCGACGCCGCCCGCGCCCGCGCCATCTACGACCTCGGCCACAGCACCGTCTTCGCCTCGCGCATCGACCCGCGCTTCTCGTACTGCATGTACGTCCCCCCGCACATCGACCAGGCCAAACACCCCATGGAGCTGGTCGTCATCATGCACGGCACCGGCCGCGCCTTCGTCGAATACCGCGACGCCTTCGCCGAATTCGCCCGCTGGAACGA
Source organism: Achromobacter sp. SIMBA_011 (assembly GCF_046535435.1). Classification (NCBI taxonomy): domain Bacteria; kingdom Pseudomonadati; phylum Pseudomonadota; class Betaproteobacteria; order Burkholderiales; family Alcaligenaceae; genus Achromobacter; species Achromobacter sp. SIMBA_011. The sequence continues at coordinate 179,958 of NZ_JAWRWN010000004.1, forward strand.
CTGCATCGTGCTGTGCCCGCTGTTCCCCGTCAGCCCGCTCGGCGACGGCAACCGCGACGGCTTCAAGCAACTGATCGAAGGCGACATCCGCTACGACCACATCCTGCAAGGCATGGTCGCCGAAGTCGGCGAGAAATTCGGCCGCGACTTCACCCGCTTCGCCCTGTTCGGCTATTCGGGCGGCGGCCAGTTCGTCAACCGCTACACCCTGCTGCACCCCGAAACCCTGTGGGCCACCTCGATCGGCGCGCCCGGCTCGGTCACGCTGCTCGACCCCACCCAGGACTGGTGGGTCGGCGTGCGCGGCGCCGAGGCCCGCTTCGGCAAGGCCGTCGACATCGAGGCCCTGCGCCAGGTCGCGGTGCACATGATCGTCGGCAAGGCGGACCTGGAGACCTGGGAAATCACCCACCGCGAAGGCGGCAAGTTCTTCATGCCCGGGGCCAACTCCGCCGGCGCCACGCGCCCCGAGCGCCTGGAATCGCTGCGCCGCTCGTTCGAGGCGGCTGGCGTCAAGGCCGTGCTGGACGTGGTCGACAACGTGCCCCACGACGGCCTGAAGTGCGTCGGCCAGGTGCAGGACTTCCTGGCCGCCGAACTGCGCAAGCTGCGCAATGAATAACGTCGACAACCCGATCGGCGGGCGCGCGAGCGCCTGCCTGCCGCGATAGGAGAGGGCCATGCTGCGTTTCGCGCTATCCCGTATCGTCATGGCCATTCCCACACTGCTGATCGTGGCGGTGGCGGTGTTCGTCATGATCCGCCTGATTCCGGGCGACCCCGCGCAATTGCTGCTGGGCGACCTGGCCACGCCGGCGGCCCTGGCCGACCTGCGCGCGCGGCTGGGCCTGGACCAGACCTGGCCGACCCAGTTCGGCATCTGGTTCGGCAACATGCTGCACGGCGACCTGGGTTCGTCCATCAACACCGGCCAGCCCGTGCTGCCGCTGGTGTGGGACCGTTTCCTGATCAGCGGCCGCGTGGTGCTGGTGGCCGTGCTGTTCGCCGCCCTGGTGGCCGTGCCCGCCGGCATGATCGCCGCGTGGAAGCAGAACAAAGCGCCCGACCTGATCCTGGTCGGCACCGCCACGCTGCTGGTGTCCATTCCCACCTTCTGGCTCGGCCTGCTGCTGCTGATCTTCTTCGGCCTGAAGCTGCAATGGCTGCCGGTGGTGGGCTACGTGTCGATCGGCGAAGACTGGAAGGCCGGCCTGCTGTACCTGGCCATGCCGATCCTGACGCTGTTCCTGCACGAGATCGGCGTGCTGATGCGCATGGCGCGCGCCAGCACGCTGGAAGTGCTGCGCCTGGACTACATCACCCACGCCCGCGCCAAGGGCCTGTCGGAGTCCGCGGTGCTGATGCGCCACGCCTTCCGCAACGCCTTCGGTCCCACCTGGACCCTGATCGGCCTGGTGCTGGGCAACCTGCTCGGCGGCATCGCCGTGGTCGAAACCGTGTTCACCATTCCCGGCCTGGGCCGGCTGCTGGTGGATTCGATCTTCGCCCGCGACTATCCCGTGATCCAGGGCTGCCTGCTGTTCGTCGGCGTGATCTACGTGATCGTCAACCTGCTGATCGACCTCTGCTATCCCATCTTCGACCCGAGAGTGACCGCCGAATGAAAAAGCGAATTGCAGCTAACGCGCTGATAGGCGGCGTGATCGTGGCGGCGATGCTCGTCGCGGCCATCATGGGCGCCTTCTGGACGCCGCACGACCCGCTCAAGATCAACTTCGTGGCGCGGCTCAAGCCGCCCGGCGGCGACTTCCTGCTGGGCACCGACGAGTTCGGCCGCGATGAACTGTCGCGCCTGCTCGCCGGCGCGTCCAGCAGCGTCTGGATCAGCCTGCTGACGGTGGGCTTCGCCATCATCGCCGGCACCATTGTCGGCACCCTGACCGGCTTCGTGCGCGGCTGGACCGACCGCATCATCATGGCCTTCAACAACGCCCTGCTGGCCTTTCCCGGCCTGCTGCTGGCGCTGGGCCTGCTGGCCGTGGTCGGCGCCAACAAGTACGGCATCATCCTGGCGCTGGGCCTGGCCTATACGCCGTCGGTGACGCGCATCGTGCGCGGCACGGTGCTGTCGCTGCGCGAGAAGGAGTTCATCGAATCCTCGCGCGTGCTGGGCAACTCCGAGCTCTACACCATGGTGCGCCACGTGCTGCCCAACTGCGTCGCGCCGTTGACGGTGCTGGCGACCTCGATGTTCGGCTGGGTGATCCTGGCGGAAAGCGCGCTGTCGTTCCTGGGCCTGGGCGTGCCGCCGCCGGCGCCCACCTGGGGCAACATGCTGGCCGCCGCCCGGCCGTTCATGGCGCAGGCCTCCTATCTTTCCATTCTTCCGGGCCTGGCCATCGCGCTCGCGCTGCTCGGGATCAACCTGCTGGGCGACGCGGTGCGTGACCGTCTCGATCCCCGCATGAGGGGCGTGCAATGAGCGCACTGGTTACCGTATCGAATCTGTCCCTGACCGTCGGCCGCGGCGGTCGCGAGATCGTCAGCGGCGTGTCCTTCGAGGTGGCGCCGGGCGAAATGGTCGGCATCGTCGGCGAGTCTGGCAGCGGCAAGACCCAGGCGGCGCGCGCCATCATGGGCCTGACGCCGCCGCCGCTGGTGGTGGCCGGCGGCTCGATCCGCTTCGAGGGCGTGGAAGTCACTCAGGCCCGCCCGGCCGAGCTGCGCAAGCTGCGCGGCGCGCGCATCGGCATGGTGTTCCAGGAACCCATGACCTCGCTCAATCCGTCCATGCCCATCGGACGCCAGTTGGACGAGGGCCTCAAGCTGCACCGCCGCGACCTGTCGACGGCGCAGCGCCGCGAACGCATCCTGGAGATGCTGCGCCGCGTCGGCATCCGCGATCCGAAGGCCGCCGTCGAGGCGTGGCCGCACGAGTTCTCGGGCGGCATGCGCCAGCGCATGATGCTGGCCTCGGTGATGCTGCTGGAGCCGGCGCTGCTGATCGCCGACGAGCCCACCACCGCGCTCGACGCGGTGGTGCAGCGCGACGTGCTGGAACTGATGGTCGACCTGACGCGCGAGCACAACACGGCCGTGCTGATGATCAGCCACGACCTGCCGATGGTGGCGCGCTACACCGAACGCATGGTGGTGATGCAGCACGGCAAGGTGCTGGAAACCGGCACCACCGCCGGCATCCTCGAGCGCCCGCAGCATCCCTACACCCGCAAGCTGCTGGACGCCATGCCGCGCCGCCTGCCGGCGCGGCCTCCGATCCAGGAAGCGCCGATCGTCGAGGTCAGGAACCTGGTGGTCGATTACGCCGGCCACCAGCGCCTGTTCTCGCGCACCGGCGCCAAGCGCGCGCTCAATGGCATCGACCTGCACGTCAAGCCGCGCGAAGTGGTGGCGGTGGTGGGCGGCTCGGGGTCGGGCAAGACCACGCTGGGCCGCGCCATCGCCGGCCTGCTGGCGCCGACATCAGGCCAGATCCTGTTCCGCGACCAGCCGGTCAGCCGCCGTTCCCCGGCCTGGCGCGACTACCGCCTGAACTGCCAGATGGTGTTCCAGGACCCGTATTCGTCGCTCGACCCGCGCATGACCATCGGCGAGCTGGTGGGCGAGGGCCTGCGCATGCTGGTCGACATGCCGGCCGCCGACAAGCGCCGCCGCGTCGACGAAGTGCTGGCCGAAGTCGGCCTGGGCTCGGAATACGCCAAGCGCTTTCCGCACGAACTGTCCGGCGGCCAGCGCCAGCGCGTGGCCATCGCCCGCGCGGTGGTGCGGCGGCCGTCCTTCGTCATTGCCGACGAGCCGGTGTCGGCGCTGGACGTGACGGTGCGGGCACAGGTGCTGGACCTGTTCGCCGACCTGCAGGAGCGCCACGGATTCTCGTGCCTGTTCATCAGCCACGACCTGGGCGTGGTGGAACAGGTGGCCGACCGGGTGGTGGTGATGCGCGACGGCGGCATCGTGGAGCAGGGCACGCGCGACACGGTGTTCGACCAGCCGCGCGAGGAATACACCCGCAGCCTGCTGTCGGCGATTCCGGCCCTGGAATCGACCGAAACCGGCGGCGTGCGCCTGCGCTGGCGGCTGGACCAGCCGGAGCCGTCGCGAGTTACGGCCTGAGGGGACGGGTCCGCGCCGGGCGGAAGTTCCGTTGCGGCGCGGACTTATGCATAAAATACGCGGTTTGGATTTGATTCACGGGAGTGGTCCATGCCGAAAGCGGCGGCGACACAGCCGGGCCTGGTTGACCGTATTGCCCTGGATATTCAGTCGGGGGTATACGGCCCTGGCGCGTGGCTGAAACAGATCGATCTGCAGGAACGCTACGGCGCCAAGCGCCTGGACGTGCGGCGGGCGCTCGATCAATTGACCGCCAAGCGGCTGATCGCCCACATCCCGAACCGGGGCTATCACGTTTATACGATGGACCCCGATCAGCACCTGCAGATCCGCGACATCCGCGTGCTGCTGGAAACCGGCGCGGCGGCCGACCTGATGCCCAACGTCACGGCGGCCAAGGTGCGCGCCCTGCGCGCGCTGGCCGAGCGGTTTTCCAAGCTGTTGCAGGACGGCACCCTGCTGGAGCAGTACGAGGTCAACCTGGCGTTCCACGCCGGGATGTACGACATGTGCTCCAACCGCGAATTGGCGGCGCTGATCCAGGAAACCCGGGCGCGCGGCCCGGCGGCCCCCGCCAAGGAATGGGTGACGCGTTCGCGCATCGAGATCTCGGCGCGGGAGCACTTCGACATGGTCGAGGCGCTGGAAGCGCGCGACGTCAAGCGCCTGCAGAAGATCATCGCCCAGCACGTCGGGCAGGACATTTCCTGACCCCCCGCGGGCGCGATGGCCCGGTTTTCGCGGCGGCCTTCCTGAAAAGGAGGCCGCCGCGGTCATTTCGGGGCCGTCTTCAGGGATACCCCGGATACCGCCCCAGCCGCAAGTCTTCATAATGGGCAGCTATTTTTGGCGCCAATATAGTTATGAATCCGGCGCCGCATGCCCCCGGGGGATTTCCACAATGCACCACCTTCCTGTTTCCCGAGCGCTCGCGCTCAGCCTGGCCCTGGCCGCCGCGGGCGCGGCCCATGCCGCCACCCTGACCATCGCCCAGCCGGCCGACATCCGCTCGACCAATCCGGGCGTCAACCGCGACAACACCACCGACGGCGTGGTGCTGAACATGGTTGAGGGCCTGGTGGGTTACCGGGAGAACGGCACGGTGGCGCCGCTGCTGGCCAAGTCGGTCGACCTGTCCGAAGACGGCCTGACCTATACCTTCAAGCTGCGCGACGGCGTCAAGTTCCACAATGGCGCCACGCTGACCTCGGCCGACGTGCTCTGGAGCTGGCAGCGCTACATGGATCCGAAGACGGACTGGCGCTGCCGCAGCGACTTCGACGGCCGCAACGGCCTGAAGGTCACGGACGTGACCGCGCCGGACCCGCAAACGGTCGTCATCAAGATCGACCGCAAGTCGGCGGTGTTTCTCGATTCGCTGGCGCGCACCGACTGTGGCATGACGGCGATCCTGAGCAAGGATTCGGTCAACGCCGATGGCTCCTGGAAGCAGCCGGTCGGCACCGGCCCGTACCAGTTCAAGGAATGGAAGCGCGGCGAATACGTGCTGCTGACCGCGTTCAAGGACTACGTGTCGCCCGGCGCCGGCGACAAGCCGGACGGTTACGTCGGCGCCAAGCGTCCGCTGGCCGACGAGGTCCGCTTCCTGGTGGTGCCGGACCCGTCGACCGCCAAGGCCGGCCTGGTGTCGGGCGCGATCGACGCGAGCCAGATCACCATTACCGACGTGGCCGAGCTGAAGAACAATGCGGCGGTGTCGGTGATGAGCCCGCACGACGCCACCAAGCACACGCTGCTGTTCCAGACGCAGGATCCGGTGCTAAAGAACGTCAAGCTGCGCCAGGCGATCGCGGCGGCGCTGGATATTCCGCAGGTGGTGGCGGCGGCTTCCGAAGGGCTGGGGCAGTTGAACAATTCGGCGGTGTATGCCGGCTCGGCCTATTACCAGGAAGCCGAGAAGCGCACCTACAAATACGATCCGGCGCGCGCGCAGCAGTTGCTCAAGGAAGCGGGCTACAAGGGCGAGCCGATCGTGATCTACGCCAACAAGCGCGCGCATGTGCCAAGCTACCAGGTGGCGGTGATCGCGCAGGCGATGATGCAGGCGGTGGGCATCAATGCCAAGATCGAGGTGCTGGAATGGGCCACGCAGTTGGACCGCTACAACACGGGCAAGTACCAGATCAGTTCGTTCACGTTCTCGTCGCGGATCGATCCGGCGCTGAGTTTCGAGCAGTTCGCGGGCGACAAGAGCAAGCAGCCGCGCAAGGTCTGGGATGATCCCGAGGCGCAGAAGCTGATCGATGAGAGCTTCCTGGAGTCGGATCCGGCGAAGCGGCAGAAGCTGTTTGACCAACTGCATGCGTTGATGCTGGAGCAGACGCCTTTGTTGGTGCTTTATAACGGGGCGGATGCTTGGGCGACCAACAAGCGGGTGCAGGGGTTTTCGGTCTGGGAGGGGAAGCCGCGGGCTTGGGAGACCAAGATCGTTGGCAAGTAAGTCGCTTTTTTCGGGCGGTCTCTTTTTTGGGGCCGTCCGGGGCGGCGTTGGCCTGGCGTGCGCGGGGCTACGATTGCGGTCCGGAGCGTTCGCTCCGGACTTCCCCTTCGTCATCTTCGTCACAGCCTGCGGCTGTTCCTTCAGATTCCCTCGGGCGCATCTACACGCCCCGCGCACGCCAGGCCAACGCCGCCCCGGACTCCACCGTTGAAGCTTGACGGTTGCCGGGGCGGTTTTTTTCTATCATGTGCTGCAATGCAAAGAGGCCGCTTTTCGCGGCCTCTTTGCTTGGCGTTGCGCGGGTTACTTCGCCACGCGCTCCACTTCCCAGGCGCGCGGCTTCTTCACGGCCCAGGGGGTGTAGCCCTTGATGTCGGTGCGGAAGGCGCCGATGTCCAGGCCGTTGTAGAGCGGGATGCTGGGGACGTCGGCCAGGAACAGCTTGTGCAGCTGGTCGAAGGAGGCCTGGCGCTTGGCGTGGTCGGTGTCGACCGAGGCGGCGTCCAGGAGCTTCTGGGCGTCGGGATTGTCCCAGACCTTGCGCGGCTGCTTGGCCTTGTCGCCGGTGACCATTTCGTAGTTCAGCGCCGCGTCCAGGCGGGCGGAGTACGGGAAGGTCATCATCTGGTAGGTGCCGGCGTTGTAGCGGTCGAGCTGGGTGGCCCATTCGGACACGGACAGCTTGGCGTTGATGCCGACGGCCTGCAGCATGGCCTGGATGATGACGGCGGAGTTGTACGACTGCGGGTAGCGCTTGGTGGTGATGAGCTCGATCTCCTGGCCCTTGTAGCCGGCTTCCTTGAGCAGCTTCTGGGCCAGTGCCGGGTCGTATTTCCAGCCTTCCTTCTGGGTGGCGTCGTGGTAAGGCGAGACCAGCGGGACGATGGAGTTGTTGGGCTTGGCCAGGCCTTCGGTGACGGCGGCGGCCAACTGGTCGTAGTCGATGGCGTGGGCCAGGGCCTGGCGCAGCTTGGGATTGGACAGCAGCGGGTCCCTGGTCTGCAGCAGCAGCGCGGTCATGCTCATGACCGGCGCGTAGGCGACCTTGACGTTGGGGGTGCCTTGCAGCACCGGCACGTCATTGTTGGAGACGTCCTCGATGATGTCGATGTTGCCGCGTTGCAGGGCGGCCTTGGCGGTGGAGTCGTCGGGCACGATGACGAAGCGCACTTCATCGACCAGGGGGCGCTTGGAGCCGGTGTAGCCGTCGCGCTTGCCGTCGCGGTTGGCGTAGTCGGCGAACCGGGTCAGGCGCACATATTCCCCACGCTTCCATTCGGCGAAGACGAAGGGGCCGGTGCCGATGGGCTTGTCCCAGGTGCCGTCGGCCTTGACCGAGGCTTTCTGCAGGATGCCGGTGCCGCCACAGTCGGCGCGCGCCAGCGAGGCCAGGAACAGGCTGCTGGGTTTTTCCAGGTGGTAGACCACGGTCTGGGCGTCGGGCGCCTCGACGCCGGTGACCTTGACGGTGCCGCGGCCATCGAATTCGCTGGCGCAGCGCCAGCCGGCGTTGGCGGCGGTGTAGTGCTGCCAGGTCCAGAGCACGTCGGCCGAGGTCAGCGGCGCGCCGTTGTGGAACTTGACGCCCTGGCGCAGCTTGAAGGTGTAGGTCTTGCCGTCGGGGCTGATGTCGATGGATTCGGCCAGCAGGGGGCGCACTTCGGCATCCTCGCCGTAGGCCACCAGACCCTCGACGATGTGCAGCACCACCGCGTCGCTGTTGCTGTCGCGGTTCACGCCGGGCTCGGTCGAGCGGATGTCGGCGGTGAACGAGATGCGCAGCGGCGCGGGCGCCTGGGCCAGCGCGGAGCCTGCCAGCGCGCCCAGCGCCAGGGCAACCGCGGTATTCAGGAGTTTTGTTTTCATCGATGCGTTTCCAGGGGTTGCGAGGGCGGCCCGGGGGGATCCGGCCGCCACCGGCGGTCAGGGGACCGGGAAAGCTTCAGGCCGCGGCCAGCAGCTCGGGATCGGCGTCCAGGCTGTAGCGGGTAAACGTGCGGTTCAGCGCCGGCAGGGGCGCGACTTCCATGAGGCCGGCGGCCGGCTCCATGACGACCATGGCGACGGTGGCCGACAGATTGTCGTGGCTGCCGGGGCGCGGCGGGCGGCAGACCGAGTAGGGCGTGCCGAAGTCGTCGAACAGCGCGCGCTTGAGGTCTTCGCGCGTCAGCTTGTCCTTCTCGTTCAGCAGGCGGCGCACGCGCCAGTCGCGGTAGGCGCTCTCCGGGGTGCTGGCGCGGCCGGTGTCGCGCAGCTTGCCCAGGGCGACTTCGCTGACCCAATGGTTGGCGTGCACGATCAGGTCATCGGCGCCCGGGTAGATCGGGAAGGCTTCATCGGTGGTGCATTCGTAGTCCACGCCGAAACCCGCGGCCATACCGATCATGATGTTGTTCGAGCACGACTTCTGGGTGGTGCTGACGGCCTTGATGGCCAGCGCGAAGTGCTCCTGCTCCAGCACCTTGCGGCGGATCAGCGACAGCGGCACGCCCAACTGGCGGAAGTCGCGGTCGGATTCCAGGTAGTTGGCGGTGATCGACACGCCGGCGCTGTTCAGGCCGCTGCGGGCCAGTCCGCCGGCCTCGACGAAGGTCAGAATGTCCGGGCCGTTGTCGTTGCGCACGCGCAGCACGATGGCGGTCTCGGCGCATTCGGCGCGCCAGTCCCAGTTCTGCCCATGGATCAGGCGGCCGTTGGCCGAGCGGGTCGGCAGGATCAGGGCGCCGGTGCAGCCGTCGCCCGGTTCGAGTTCGGCGGCTTTCTTCTTTTCGGCGCGGGCCTTGGCGATGACTTCGGTGCGGGCGTTGACCATCACGATGTCTTCGAAGGGCACGTTGGCGCCGGCGGCGATGCCGCGCATTTCCTCGAGGTAGTGCGGCGCGAAGTTCTCGATCTCGCGGGCGAAGCTTTCGATGAGGCGGGTGCGCGCCATGGCGTCATAACCCAGATCGACCAGCGTCTGGCCGTACATGGCGGCGCTCTTGCGCACGCGGTCGGCGGCCTGCTGGCCATAGGCGCGGCCACGGGCCTCGGGGGTACCGGAGACCGATACGAAGGGGAATTGGGTGATCTGGGTCATGGACGGATAGCGGCGCGCGGCGCCGTGAGGTCGGGGAAGGGGAGAATGTTGCAAAAATATTAGCTTATTTTGGCGCCAATATTACCGAGGGTTTGCCCGAGGATGAAGCGCTGGCACGACGTGAGCGCAGACCGCCGCCACATTGCCGGGGTGCCGCCCGCCGGGCGGGCGGACAGGCGTGTCGGCAGGGGCGCGCGGCATCGTCAGGGGCGCGCCGCGTGTTCGCGCGCCAGATCTCCGCAGCGCGCAAAACCGGCGCCGGCGGCGCGCAGGCGGTCGAGCAGCCGCTCGACCATCTGCAGCCGCGCGGCGCGTCCCACGCCGTTGTCGGCGCGCGGGTGCAGCGTCAGGCAGGCGTAGCCCTCGGCGGCCAGCAGGGCTCCGCCCTGTTCGGCCAGGTGCGCATAGGCGCGGTCCTGGGTGACGCGGCGGCTGAAATGGCTGGCGTCACACAGGCCTTCGCTCCAGGGCAGTTCAACCATGCCCGGCGCGCCGTCGGCGTCCAGCGCGTAGGGCGCGTCGTCGTCGATGGCGCTGCTGTCATAGCGGTAGCCCAGCTCGCGCAGCAGTGGCAGGGTGCGCGGGCTGAAGCCGCCGCCGGTCCAGCGAAAGCCCTGCGGCGCCTGGCCGGTCAGCGCCGCCAGGCGGTCGCGGCCGCGTTGCAGCACCTCGGCCTCGCGCTCGCCCAGCGTGGCCAGGTCTTCGTAGGCGTTGCCCTGCGAGGCGGCCTCATGGCCGTCGCGCAGGCTCTGGTCCAGCAGGTCGCGGCAGCGTTCGGCCTCGAAGGCCGGCCAGAACAGGGTGGCGCGGATCTGCTGGCGCCGCAGCATGTCCAGCACCCGCGCCAGGCCGCCGCCATAGGTGTAGCGGCCGTGACCGTCGCGGCCGTGCAGCTCGTGTTCCGGGCGGGCGGCGGCTTCGGGGCCGATCCCCTGCACGTTGAGGGTGACCAGTACGGTCTTGGTGGCCATCATGCGGTTCTCCAGGCGTCGGGGCGGGCCAGGCAGTGGCGGGCCAGCGCATCCAGCGTCATGCAATGCACGTCCGGCTGGGCGCCGACGTAGGCCAGGAAGCGGTCCATGGCGGCGGCGCGGGCCGGCGTGCCGGAGCCGCCGGCGGCCTTCGGGTGCACCGTCAGGTGGATGTAGCCCTCGGCCTGGCGCAGCGCCTCGAATTCCTCGATCCAGTTGTCGCAGGCCTCGGCGGCCAGGCTGTGGCCGGTGAAATAGAACGGATAGTCATCCAGCGACACCGTGTTGTTCGGCAGCATGACGAAGTCATCGTTGCCGCCGGCCGGCAGGTAAGGGCGGTCGCGGTCCTTTTCGCTGGCGTCGTAGCGGTAGCCGAGCCGCCGCAGCGTGGGCAGGGTGCGGTGGCTCTTGCGGCCCGACGGCGAACACCAGCCCACCGGCGTCACGCCCAGCCGCTGCTGGATCAGGCTGTGGGTCTTCTCCAGCAGCGCGGGTTCGTCCTCGCCCAGGTCCCAGGCTTCGTGCAGGTAGCCGTGGGCGGCGATCTCATGGCCGGCGGCCAGGATGGCGCGGAAGGTGTCCGGGTAATGCTCGACGTCGTAGCCGCAGGCGAAGAAGGTCGCCGGCATGGCGTGGCGCGCCAGGATCTCCAGGTGGCGCGCCACGCCGCGGCGGATGGCGTAGCGGCCGGCGGTATGGATGCCCCCGCCGGGGAACTGCTTGCGGCCGACCTCGACGGCGGGGCCGTCGACGTGCACGGTCACGCACACCACGGCCCGCACCGGCGGGGCCGATGGCGCGCGCCGGCGCTCGGCGCGCAGTTCATGGTCGAGCGCCAGCCAGGGATTGGCGTCGGCGTCCAGCGGGACGCCATAGGGAATGGCTTGCATCAGGTGGCCTTGATATTGGCGTTCTTGATCAGGGTGCGCCATTTCTCGCTTTCGGTGGCGACGAAACGGCGCAGTGCTTCCGGCGTGCCGCCGTGCAGTTCCAGCCCGTTCTGCGTAAGCTGGGCCATGGCGGGTTGCTTGAGCGCGCTCTGCACCGCGCCGTTGAGCGTCTGGACGATGGCCCGCGGCGTGCCGGCGGGCACGAACACGCCGTTCCAGCCGATCGCCTGATAGCCCGGATAGCCGGACTCGGCCACCGTCGGCACGTCGGGCAGGGCGGGCGAGCGAGCGGCGGACGTCACCGCCAGCGGCCGCGATTTGCCGCCCTGGATGAACTGCTGCTGGTTGATCACCACGTCCATCAGCACCGGGAACTGGCCGCCCAGGAAATCGTTGACCGCCGCCGCCGCGCCCTTGTAGGGTACGCCGGGCAGGTCGAGGCCGGCCGTGGCCTTGAGCAGTTCCATGGCCAGGTGCGCCGAGCTGCCGTTCTGCGTGATGCCGTAGAAGTACTTGCCGGGGTTGGCCTTGATGAGGGCGACGAACTCCTGCAGGGTCCTGGCCGGGAACGACGGGTGCGCCACCAGCACGTTGTTGTAGTAGCAGACCATCGAGACCGGCTCGAAGTCCTTGATGGGGTCGTAGGCGATGTTCTCGTACAGGCTCTGGTTCACGGTGTGGGTGCCGGTGGAGCCGAGCGCGACGGTGTAGCCGTCGGGCGCCGAACGCGCCGCCTGCTGGGTGCCGATGATGCCGGCCGCGCCGCCCTTGTTGATCACCACCACGCTCTGCTTGAGCGCTTCGCCGATGCCCTGGGCCAGCGGCCGCGCCACCAGGTCGGTGCCGCCGCCCGCCGGGAACGGCACGATGAACTGGATCGGGTGTTCCGACGGGTAGCCGGCCGCGCGGGCCGCGCCGGGACGGGCGAGCGCGGCGCCCGCCAACGAGGCGGCCGACGCCGCCATGAATTGCCGGCGGCTGATGCCGCCGGGCCTGCTGCTGGACTGCTTCATGCGATTTCCCCTTGGATGTGCATGCCGGGCGAGGCGGGCCGCGGACTTTTTTCTGTCTGCTGGTCTGCTGCTTAAGTATCATTATTCGATAAAAAACAATCTTAACCAATTAGTTTTTATCTATAAATGATAAAAATAACGAAGCTGATAGTATGAGTAGAAGTGCCGCGCTTGGGCTGATAGCCGTGGGTTATGGCGCTGCGGGGCTCCGGGATCCCTGTGATACGCTGCGCCGATTCCGCCTCGCCCGATGTCCGCCGATTCCATGTCCACCCTGAAGCGCGCCCTCGCGATCCTCGACCTCTTCAGCCTGGCCACGCCGGTGCTGACGGCCGAAGAGATCATCTCCAAGCTGTCCTACTCGGCGCCGACCGGCTATCGCTACATCCGCGACCTGTCGGACCTGGGCTACCTGCTGCGCATGACGGGCGGCGGCTACAAGCTGGGACCGCGCATCATCGAGCTGGACCATCTCATCATCGACGGCGATCCGGTGCTGGGCGTGGCCCGTCCGATCATGCGAGAGGTCGTGGACCAGGTCGGCGGCGACGTGCTGCTCAGCGTCATCCACGGCCTGCGGATCCTCAACATCCACCACGAGCGCGGTCCCGACGCGCTCGGCATCCCGCACGGCCGCGGCCGCGCCCACCCGCTGTTCCGCGGCGCCACCGCCAAGACCATCCTCGCGTTCCTGCCGCGCAAGGACCAGCGCAAACTCTACGAAGGGCATGCCGCCGACGTCGAGGCCGCGGGCCTGGGCGCGACGCAGGCCGAGTTCATCCGCCACCTGGACGAGATCCGGGTGCGGGGGGCGTATCTGGGGGTGGGCGAGATTTCGCCGGAACGCGCCGGCATCGCGGTGCCGGTGTTCCAGGAAGACCGGCGCATCTTCGGCGCGCTGACCGTGACCTTCCTGGCGACCCGGCTCAACACCATCGCGCAGGACAAGACCACGGCGCTGCTGCAGGCGGCGGCGCGGCGCATCGAGTCCCTGGCGCTGGCAACCCGCATCAAGGAACAGGCCCCCGCGCCGTAGGCGCCGGGGACCTGTGGACGCCGCGCGGGCAGCGCGGCGTAGCGGTCACTGCTGCTGCTGCTGCTGCTGCTGCTGCTGCTGCTGCTGCTGTTGAGGTTGAGCCGCTTGCGGACTGGCCGCCGCACCTTCGCTGGCCCGTTGCGCCGGCGCCTGCGGCGCGCGCACCGGCGAACCCATCGCCTGGAACAGCGCCGCCGTTTCAGTCAGGCGGGCATTGGCGTATTCCACTTCCCGCACCCGCGCCGCGACGTAATGCTGTTCGCTGGCGTACGCGGTGTAGGGCGCCAGGGCGCCCAGGCGCACGCGGTTGGCGGTGTTGCGGTGCGACTGCTCCGCGGCCCGGCGCGAGGCCTCGGCCGACGCCAGCGCCTGACCGTCCGCCTCCAGTTGCGCCAACGTGTCGGCCACGTCGCGGAAGGCGGTCAGCACGGTCTGCTTGTATTGCAGCACCGCCGCCTCATAGCGCTCCTTGGCGGCGCTGCGTTCGGCCAGCAGCGCGCCGCCGTGGAAGATCGGCTGCGTCAGCGACGCGCCCACCGCCCAGATCGAACCCGCGCCCGACAATGCCGTCGGCCAGCTAAAGCCGCCTTTGCCCATCGACGCCGACAGCGACAGGCTGGGGAACAACTGCGCCGTGGCCACGCCGACGTCGGCCGCCGCCGCGCGCAGCACGGCCTCGGCGACGTGGATGTCGGGCCGCGCCGCCAGCAGTTCGGAGGGCACCAGCACCGGCACCTCCTCGGGCACGGCGATCATGGCGAAGGCCAGGTCCGGCGGGGCCTGATCCGGGCTGCGGCCCATCAGCACCGCCAGCGCGTGGCGCGTGGCCTGCCATTGCGCGCGCAGGCCCGGCAGCGAGGCTTCCAGCGTGGCGGCGTCCTGGTCGGCCTGCAACGCGTCGTTCTGCGAGGCCGAGCCCAGTTCGTAGCGGCGCTGGGTGTCGCGCGCCACCTGGCGCGCCAGCACCACCTGCTTTTCGGTCAACGCCACCCGCTCGGCCAGCGACGCCGAGGTGATGGCGCCGGTGACGATGTTGCCGGCCAGGGAACGGCGCGCCGATTCGAGCTGATAGGCCTGCTGTTCCACCTGGGCCGCGCGCGACACGTTCTCGAAGCGCGCCGCGCCGAACAGGTCGAGGTCGTACTTGGCCTGGACCTGGCCGGTGAAGACGTTGTAGAGCGCCGTGGGTTGCGGCAGGTTCGGCATGGTCAGCGCGCGCTTGCGAGAGACGTCGGCGCCGGCATCCACCGATGGCAGCAGCGACGAATTGACCTGTCCGCGCAACTGTTCGCGCGCGCCGGCCAGATTGCGCTCGGCCGCGGCCAGGTCCGGGCTGTTGGCCAGGCCTTCTTCCACCATGGCGTTGAGCGCGTCCGAGCCAAAGCGTTTCCACCACTCGGGCACCGGACGGCCGTCGCGCGCATAGCGCTGGGCCACGCCCTGCGCCGGCGCGCCGGCGGCGGGCAGCGCTTCGACGCCGTATTGCGCGGGCTGCGCCATCGCCGGCGGCTTGCTGTCGGGGGCGAAGGCGCAGGCGCCCAGCGCCAGCAGCAGCGGCAGGGTGGCCAGGCGCCAGGCCGGGGTCGGGAGACGGAGGGACATCGTCAGGCTCCTCGTTCTACGTTGTCGCCGGCGTGGGCGCCGGGCGGCACGCCTTCGGGCTCCTCGCGCTCGTCGTGGCGCACGCGGAACCAGGCCGCGTACAGCGCGGGCAAAAAGAACAGCGTCAGCACCGTGGCGCTGGTGATGCCGCCCATCAAGGCCGTGGCCATGGGGCCGAAGAAGTTGCTGCGCAGCAGCGGGATCAGCGCCAGCACCGCGGCCGCCGCCGTCAGCGTGATGGGGCGGAAGCGCCGCACCGTGGCGCCGACGATGGCGTCCACGCGCTTGTGCCCGGCGCTGATGTCCTGCTCGATCTGGTCGACCAGGATTACCGAGTTGCGCATGATGATGCCGAACATCGCGATCACGCCCAGCATGGCGACAAAGCCGAACGGCTTGCCGAACAGCAGCAGCGCGGCCACCACGCCGATCAGGCCGAGCGGCGCGGTCAGCACCACCATCAGCACGCGGGCGAAGCTCTGCAACTGCACCATCAGCAGCGTCAGCACCGCCACGATCATGATGGGCATCTGCGCGTTGATGGACGACTGGCCCTTGGCGCTTTCCTCGACCGGGCCGCCGACCTCGATGCGGTAGCCCACCGGCAGTTCGGCGCGCAGCGCGTCCAGCTTCTTGTCGATGGCGTGGGTCACGTCGATGCCCTGCGCGCCGGCCTTGACGTCGGCCTGCACGGTGATGGTGGGCTGGCGGTCGCGTTCCCAGATCACGCCGTATTCCAGGCCGTAGCGCACCTGGCCCAGGCTGCCCAGCGGCACCGGGCCGTTGGGCGTGGGCATGGCCAGCGTGGCCAGGCGGCCCGGATCGACCCGCTCGCTGTCGGGGGCGCGCAGGCTGACGTTGATCAGCTTGTCGCGTTCGCGGTATTGCGTCACGGTGTAGCCCGACAGCGTCATCGCCAGGAAGCTGGAGATGTCGTTGGAGCTTACGCCGACCTCGCGCGCCTTCTGCTGGTCGATGTCAAAGCGCACCGAGCGCTCGGACGGTTCGTCCCAGTCGAACTGCACGTTGACCGAGCGGCTGTCGGCGCGCACTTCGGCGGCCACCTTCTCGGCCACCTGGCGCACCTCGGGGATCTTGTCGCCGCTCACGCGGAACTGCACCTGGAAGCCCACCGGCGGGCCATTTTCCAGCCGCGACAGGCGGCTGCGGATCGCCGGGAACTGCTCGCGCAGCACCGGCTCCAGCCAGTGCGCCAGCTTCTCGCGGTCTTCCACCGAGTTGGCGGTGATGACGATCTGGGCGAAGTTGGGCGTGGCCAACTGTTGGTCCAGCGGCAGGTAGAAGCGCGGCGCGCCGGTGCCGACGAAGCTCACCGAATGGGCGATCTCGGGCCGGCCGTCCAGCACTTTTTCAAGCCGCTCGACCTGGCGCAGCGTGGCCGCGAACGAGGCGCCTTCCTGCAGCCGCACGTCCACCAGCAGCTCGGTGCGGTCCGAGCTGGGGAAGAATTGCTGCGGCACCAGGCCGAAGCCGGCCATCGACAGGATGAACACCAGCACCGTCGCCAGCAGTACGCGCCAGCGCCGGTCCACGCACCACTCCACCCAGCCGCGCAGGCGCTGGTAGAAGCGGGTGTTGTAGATGTCGTGCTCGTGGTCATCTGGCAGGTGCGCCTCGCGCTTGCGCTCGGGCAGCATGCGGTAGCCCAGCAGCGGGATCAGCACCACCGCGGCGAACCAAGAGGTGATCAGCGCGATCGCCGACACCTGGAAGATCGAGCGGGTGTATTCGCCGGTGCTGGACTTGGCCAGCGCGATCGGCAGGAAGCCGGCCACCGTCACCAGCGTGCCGGTCAGCATCGGGAAAGCGGTGCTGGTGTAGGCGAAGGCGGCGGCGCGCGCGCGACTCCAGCCCTGTTCCAGTTTCACCGCCATCATCTCGACCGCGATGATGGCGTCGTCCACCAGCAGGCCCAGCGCCAGCACCAGCGTGCCCAGCGAGACCTTGTGCAGGCCGATGCCGAACATGTCCATGAACAGCGCGGTCACCGCCAGCACCACCGGAATCGAGATCACCACCACCATGCCGGTGCGTAGCCCCAGCGACACCAGGCTCACGATCAGCACGATGGCCACGGCCTCGGCCACCGAGCGCAGGAATTCGTCCACCGAGAACGACACCGCCTTGGGCATGCTCGACACCTCGGTCAGCGTCAGGCCGGCGGGCAGCCGCGCCTTGAGCTCGCCGAACTTGGCCTCCAGGGCCTTGCCCAGGTGCACCACGTCCTGGCCCGGCTGCATGGTGATGCCGATGCCCAGCACCGGCTCGCCGCGCGTGCGCATCTGCTCGGCCGGGGGATCGTCGTAGCCGCGGTGGATGGTGGCGATGTCGCCCAGCCGGATCGACTTGCCGTTGACGCGGATCAGCGTCTCGGCCAGCGCCCGGGTGTCCTGGAACTGGCCGCTCGGACGCACGAAGATACGGTCATCGGCGGTGGTCAGGGTGCCGGCGCTGGCCACCGCGTTCTGGCTGTTGATGGCCTCGGCGATCTGCTGCGGCGACACGCCCAGGCGCGTGAGCTGCGTGTTGCTGATCTCGATGTAGACGTGCTCGGGCTGTTCGCCGAAGTAGTCGACCTTGGCCACACCCGGCACGCGCAGCAGCACCGTGCGCAGATTGTCGGCGTAGTCGCGCAACTGCGCCGGCGAGAAACCGTCGCCGGCCAGGGTGTAGATGTTGGTGTAGACGTCGCCGAACTCGTCATTGAAGAATGGCCCCTGCACGCCTTGCGGCAGGGTGGCGCCGATGTCGCCGACCTTCTTGCGCACCTGGTACCACTCGTTGGCCACCTCGCTGGCCGGGGCCGAGTCCTTCATGGTGAAGAAGATCAGCGACTCGCCGGGGCGCGAGTAGCTGCGCAGGAAGTCGGTGGACGGCGTTTCCTGCAGCTTCTTGGCGATGCGGTCGGTGACCTGTTCCTGCACCTGCTGCGAGGTGGCGCCGGGCCACAGGGTCTTGATGACCATCACGCGGAACGTGAAGGGCGGGTCTTCCGACTGCGCCAGGCGCGAATACGACAACACGCCGAACAGCGTCACCAGCGTGATCAGGAAGATCACCAGCGGCTGGTGCCGCAGGGCCCATGCCGACAGGTTGAACTTGCCTTCCTCGTGGCGGTGCGCGGCGTTCTGATTCTCGGGAACCGGCGCGCTCATGATGCGAAGTCCTCGGGGTGCAGCGGCGGCACCGCGCGGACCTTTTCGCCGGCCGACACGGCGTGCACGCCTTGCCACACCACGCGCTCGCCGGCCTGCACGCCCTGCGACAGGGTGACGCTGCGCGCGTCATAGCGCAGCACCTGCACGCGGCGCAGCTCCAGCGTGTCTTCCTGCGGCTTGACGATCCAGATGGCGGGCTCGGTGCCGTCATGGAACAGCGCCGTCGCCGGCACCGTGTAGGTGGTGGCGCCGTTGGCCTGGCGGTTGTCGAAGCTGATGTTGGCGGTCATGCCCAGTCGCACCTCGGGCGAGGGCGACTCCAGCGTCAGCTTGGCGCGATAGGTGCGGCTCTGCGGATCGGCGGCCGGCGCGATCTCGCGCAGCACGGCGCTGAAGGTCTTGCCGGGCAGCGGCGCCAGGGTGACGGTGGCGCGCTGGCCGATGGCCAGCCCCGCCAGCACGCTTTCGGGCACGTCGCAGAGCGCGTCGACGTCGCCCGACCAGGCCAGGTTGTAGACAGCCTGGCCGGCCGCCACGTTCTGGCCGGTGTCGGCCTGTTCGGCGGTGATGACGCCGGCATGGTCGGCCACGAGAGTGGTGTAGTTGAGCTGGTCGGCCGACAGCGCGGCCTGTTGCGCCGCCTGATCGCGTTGCGCCAGCGCCGAGGCGTAGGCGTTGCGGGTCTGTTCGAGCTGGTTGGCGGCGATCAGGTTTTCGCGGGCCTGGGCGCGGTCGCGGTCCAGTTGCTGCTTGGCGTAGTCCAACTGGTGCTGGGCGGCCGACAACTGGGCGCGGGCGGCGGCGGCGTTCTTGGTGGCGTCGGCGGGATCGAGCCGGGCGACCACCTGGCCGGGCTTGACCGTGTCACCCAGGCGCACCTTGCGTTCGATGATCTTGCCGCCCACGCGGAATGACAGCGGCGTGCTGTAGCGCGCCTGCACCTCACCCGGCAGGGTCCAGGCTGGCAGCGCGGCGTCGGCCTTGGCCGGCATGGCCACCACCGGACGCGGCGGCGGCGCCTCGGCTTCCTTGCTGCCGCAGCCGGCCAGCGCCAGCGTCAGCGCCAGGGCGAGCGCCGGCCAGCGGCGGCGCGGGGAAAGGCGGGAAGACGCCGCGACGGCGGCGGGATTGCGCGCGGCGACGGGCGCGCAAGAACCTGAAGAATTCACGAAACACCTCGCGACGCGGGCAGGAGGAGGGGGGCGGGACGCGAGGCGGCAGGCCGTTCCAGGCCGGCGGGACACCCTGGCAATCCGATACGGGATGGATTCTAATGCGGCTATGTATTCAAATACAAGTATGAATCTGAAATCGTTCCAGATGATAGAATCGGCGCATGTCAAAAGTCCGCCTTACCCGAGAGCAAAGCCGTGACCAGACGCGCCAGCGTCTGCTCGATGCCGCGCAATCGATCTTCCTGACCAAGGGTTTCGTGGCGGCCAGCGTCGAGGACATCGCCGAGCTGGCCGGCTATACCCGCGGCGCTTTCTATTCCAATTTCGCCAGCAAGTCCGAACTGTTCCTGCAGTTGCTCAAGCGCGACCACGAAAACGTCATGGGCGACATGCGCGCCATCTTCGAGGCCGGCGAAACCCGCCAGCAGATGGAAGACAGCGTGCTGCACTACTACAGCAATCATTTCCGCGACAACGAGTGCTTCCTGCTGTGGATGGAAGCCAAGCTGCAGGCCGCCCGCGACCCCGAGTTCCGGGTCGGCTTCATCGCCTGCATGGGCGAGCTGCGCGACGCCACCACCGAATACATCCGCCAGTTTTCCGAGCGCGTCGGCACGCCACTGCCGCTGCCGGCGCGTGAGCTGGCCATCGGCCTCTTGGCGCTGTCCGACGGCATGCAGTTCAGCTTCGCCTTCGACCCGCAGAACGTCAGCGCCGAGACCACCGAGTCGGTGCTGGAGGGATTCTTCCGCCGCGTGGTGTTCGGCGAACGCGACCCCGGCTAGGGCCCCGCGGGCATTGTCACCGCCAGCGGCGGCATGATAGTAATAACGGCGGCGCGCCGGCTGGACTGAGGGGGCCAGCGCCGTTGCCTTGCGCATCCCTCGGGCGAAAGGAGCGGCAGCATGTCTTCAGAAACCCGACCATCCACCATCAATCGCCCGGTCTTCTACACGGCGGCGCTGTTCACGCTGCTGCTGGTGGGCTTCGCCATCGCGACGCCCAGGACCGCGCAGAACCTGTTCGAATCGATCCAGGGCTGGATCCTGGGCAACGCCAGTTGGTTCTACATCCTGGTGGTCGCCATCATCCTGCTGTCGGTGGCGTTCCTGGCCATCAGCCGCTATGGCGACATCAAGCTGGGGCCCGACCACAGCGAGCCCGACTACCGCAACTTCACCTGGTTCGCCATGCTGTTCTCGGCGGGCATGGGTATCGGCCTGATGTTCTTCGGCGTGGCCGAGCCGGTCATGCACTTCATGTCGCCGCCGGTGGGCGAGGGCGCCACCGCGGCCGCCGCGCGCGAATCCATGAAGATCACCTTCTTCCACTGGGGCCTGCACGCCTGGGCCATCTACGCGGTGGTGGCGCTGACGCTGGCTTTCTTCAGCTTCCGCCATGGCCTGCCGCTGACGCTGCGGTCAGCGTTGTATCCGCTGATCGGCAACCGCATCCACGGCCCCATCGGCCACGCGGTCGACATCTTCGCCATCATCGGCACGGTGCTGGGCGTGGCCACCTCGCTGGGGCTGGGCGTGGCGCAGATGAACAGCGGCCTGAACCATCTGTTCGGCATTCCCGTGGGCGTAATGCCGCAGATCATCCTGATCGTCATCACCTGCGGGCTGGCCACGCTGTCGGTGGCCAGCGGCCTGGACAAGGGTATCCGCATCCTGTCCGAAGCCAACATGGTGCTGGCGGTGATCCTGCTGCTGTTCGTGCTGGTGGCCGGCCCCACCGTGTTCCTGCTGCAGACCTTCGTGCAGAACACCGGCGCCTACCTGTCGGACATCGTCAACAAGACCTTCAACCTGTATGCGTATGAGCCGACCGACTGGATCGGCGGCTGGACCCTGTTCTACTGGGGCTGGTGGATCGCCTGGTCGCCGTTCGTGGGCCTGTTCATCGCCCGCATCTCGCGCGGCCGCACCATCCGCGAATTCGTCAGCGGCGTGCTGCTGGTGCCGGCCGGGTTCACGCTGTTCTGGATGACCGTATTCGGCGACACCGCCATCCACTTCATCCTGGTCGACGGCATCAAGGGGTTCGCCGACACCGTCAAGGACGACAACTCCCTGGCCCTGTTCGCGTTCTTCGAGCTGTTGCCGTGGAGCGGTGTGATATCGATCTTCGCCATTGCCATGGTGGCGGTGTTCTTCGTCACTTCGGCGGATTCGGGCGCGCTGGTGGTGGACCTGCTGGCCTCGGGCGGCGCCGACCGCACGCCGGTGTGGCAGCGCATCTTCTGGTCGCTGTCGATGGGCGCGGTGGCCATCGCGCTGCTGCTGGCCGACGGCCTGACGGCGCTGCAGACGGCCACCATCGCCAGTGCGCTGCCGTTCTCGGTCATCCTGCTGCTGTCGCTGTGGGGGTTGTTCAAGGCGCTCAAGCTCGACGCCACCAAGCGCGGCATCCGCTACCAGTCGCTGACGCTGTCGCGCCCGGCGCGCGGCGGCCAGTCGTGGGAACGGCGGCTGCGCAACATGGTCATGATGCCGCGCCGCGCCCATGTGCTGCGCTTCATCGCGGACGTGGTGACCCCGGCCCTGGAAGACGTGGCCGATGAACTGCGCAAGCAGGGCTACGCGGTGGCGGTCAAGGAAGGCGACGGCGAGGGCGGCGTGGTGCTGGAAGTGAACCACGGCGAACACCTGGACTTCTTCTATTCGGTGCAGCCGCAGGCCTTCGTGCGGCCCAGCCTGACGCCCGAGGAGGCCGCCGACGAAGAGGAGCGCAAGTACTTCCGCGCCGAGGTCCACCTGCGCGAGGGCGGGCAGGACTACGACATCATGGGCTGGAGCCGTGATGCCGTGATCGGCGACATCCTCGACCAGTACGAGCGCCACCGCCACTACCTGCACATGGTGCGCACTTAGGCTAGCGCCCGCCTGTCGCGCGGCGCCGATCCCTGGCGCCGGAAGCGCGCTACCCGCGTCCCGTCGCAACCCGTTTCCCCGCAAACCGCCGGCTTTCACCGGCGGTTTTTTCTTGCCCGTTTGCGCCGATAGGTTTCCTCAATCCTCAACATTACTTTAGGTTTTTTGACTTCGTCTGATTTTTCTAGGATTATCCAAGCCATTCCTTTGATAAATAGCGAGAGAATCATGAAGGCGAAATCGGGTGCATGGGTCGCCGGGGTGCTGGCCCTGGCGGTGGTGGCGGGGGGCGGGCTGTACTGGAAATTCGGCGGCGCGCAGCACAAGGGCGGCTGGGCCATGGCGCCGGCGAAGGTGGCGGTGGCGCCCGTGTTGCAGGCCGACTTCCCGGCGGCGCTGTCGGGCATCGGCTCGATCGAGGCGACGCGGCAGGTGCTGGTGCCGGCCGAAGTCGATGGCAGGGTGGCGCAGATCCTGTTCACGCCCGGCGAGCGGGTACGCGCCGGGCAACTGCTGGTGCAACTGAACGACGCGCCCGAGCAGGGCGAACTGGCGCGCCTGCAGGCCCAGGCCAGGAACGCCCGGGCGTTGCTGGAGCGCACCCGCCGCCTGGTGCCGCTGCAGGCCGCGACCCGCGAACAACTGGACCAGGCCCAGGCCGACTACGACCAGGCCGCCGGCGAAATCAAGCGCATCCAGGCGCTGATCGAACAGAAGCGCGTCAAGGCGCCGTTCGACGGCGTGCTCGGCGTGCGCCGCGTCAATCTGGGCCAGTTCGCCCGCGCCGGCGATCCGCTGGTGTCGCTGACCGACGCGACCAGCGTCTACGCCAACATCACCCTGCCCGAACAGGCGCTGGGCGCGCTGCGCGCCGGCCAGCCGGTGACCGTGACGGTCGACGCCCACGCCGGACGGGTTTTCGAAGGCGCCGTCACCACCATCGAGCCGCAGGTCGACCCGGGCTCGCGCACCGTGCGCGTGCAGGCCACGCTGGCCAATGCCGACGGCGCGCTGGCGGCGGGCATGTTCGCCCACGGCCAAGTGGTGCTGCCGCCGCGGCCCGGCGTGCTGACCGTGCCGGAAACCGCTGTCAGCTACAGCGCCTACGGCGACTCGGTCTATGTGGTGACGCCGCCCAAGGCCGGCGACGCATCGGCGCCGCCGACCGTGACCCAGGCCTACGTGCAGACCGCCGAGCGCGCCAGCGGCCGGGTGGTGGTGACCAAGGGCCTCAAGCCCGGCGACCGCGTTGTGACCTCGGGCCAGTTGCGCCTGCATAACGGCGCGCCGGTCGAGATCAGCGCCCAGGACACCGTGGCGCTGGACGCCGCGCCGCACTCCGTGGCGCAAGCCCGCTGACCCCGCGGAGCCGATCATGAAGTTCACCGATCTGTTCGTGCGCCGGCCGGTGCTGGCGCTGGTGGTCAGCACACTGCTGCTATTGATGGGGCTGCGCGCCCTGAGCGGCCTGCCGATCCGCCAGTACCCGCTGACCGAAAGCACCACCATCACCATCACCACGCAGTACCCGGGCGCCTCGCCCGACCTGATGCAGGGCTTCGTCACCCAACCCATCGCGCAGTCCGTCGCCACCGTCGAAGGCATCGACTACCTGTCGTCGTCCTCGACCCAGGGTCGCAGCGTGATCACGGTGCGCATGAAGCTCAACGCCGATTCCAACAAAGCCATGACCGAGGTCATGGCCAAGGTCAACGAAGTCAAATACCGCCTGCCGCAGGACGCCTACGACCCGGTGCTGGTCAAGTCCGCCGGCGAGGCGACGGCCGTGGCCTACGTGGGGTTCTCCAGCTCGACCATGTCGCTGCCGGCGCTGACCGACTACCTGTCGCGCGTGGTGCAGCCGCAGTTGTCGTCGATCGACGGCGTGGCCAGCGTGGAACTGTACGGCGGCCAGAAGCTGGCGATGCGCGTCTGGCTCGACCCCGACCGGCTGGCGGCGCGCGGCATCTCGGCCGGCGAGCTGGCCGAGGCCCTGCGCCAGAACAACGTGCAGGCCGCGCCCGGCCAGGCCAAGGGCCTGTATGTGGTGTCCAACATCAAGGTCAACACCGACCTGGTCAACGTGGCCGAGTTCCGCGACATGGTCATCAAGCGCGAGGGCGACGCCATCGTGCGCCTGGGCGACGTGGCCACGGTTGAACTGGGAGCGGCCTCGACCGACTCCAGCGGCCTGATGGATGGCGAGCCGGCCGTGTACTTCGGCCTGAACGCCACGCCGGTCGGCAACCCGCTGGTGATCGTCAAGCGCCTGAACGAGCTGCTGCCCAACATCAAGCAGAACCTGCCGCCGGGCACCAGCGTGCAGGTGCCGTTCGAGCTGGCGCGCTTCATCAGCGCCTCGATCGACGGCGTGGTGCACACGCTGATGGAAGCCATCGTCATCGTGGTGGCGGTGATCTTCCTGTGCCTGGGCTCGCTGCGCGCGGTGCTGATCCCGGTGATCACCATTCCGCTGTCGATGCTGGGGGGCGCGGCCATCATGGCGCTGTTCGGCTTCAGCGTGAACCTGCTGACGCTGCTGGCCATGGTGCTGGCCATCGGCCTGGTGGTGGACGACGCCATCGTGGTGGTCGAGAACGTGCACCGCCATATCGAGGAAGGCAAGTCGCCGGTGCGCGCGGCGCTGATCGGCGCGCGCGAAGTGGCCGGCCCGGTCATCGCCATGACCATCACGCTGGCGGCGGTGTACGCGCCGATCGGCCTGATGGGCGGCCTCACCGGTTCGCTGTTCAAGGAATTCGCCTTCACGCTGGCGGGGGCGGTGGTGGTGTCGGGCGTGATCGCGCTGACGCTGTCGCCGGTGATGAGTTCGTTCCTGCTCAACAGCCACGTGTCCGAGGGCTGGATGGCGCGCCGCGCCGAGCATTTCTTCGGCCGCCTGGGCGAGGCCTACGGCCGGCTGCTGGATGTGTCGCTGCATCATCGCTGGGTCACCGGCCTGCTGGCGGTGGCGGTGATGGCCAGCCTGCCGTTCCTGTACAACGCTGCCCAGCGCGAATTGGCGCCGGTCGAGGACCAGTCCACCGTGCTCACCGCGATCAAGTCGCCGCAGCACGCCAATATCGACTACGTCGAGAAGTTCGGCAAGAAGTGGGACGACGTGATGGCGACGCTGCCCGAGCAGAAGGGCCGCTGGCTCATCAACGGCTCGGACGGCGTCTCCAACAGCATCGGCGGCGTCAATTTCGTCGACTGGCACGAGCGCAAGCGCTCGGCCGACCAGATCCAGGCCGACATGCAGTCGATGGTCAACCAGATCGAGGGCAGCAACATCTTCGCCTTCCAGTTGCCGCCGCTGCCCGGCTCGACCGGCGGCCTGCCGGTGCAGATGGTCATCATGAGCGCGGCCGACTATCCGGTAGTGTACGAGGCCATGGAGAACCTGAAGCAGGCGGCGCGCGCCAGCGGCCTCTTCATGGTGGTCGACAGCGACCTGGACTACAACAACCCGGTGGTGCAACTGAAGGTGGACCGCGCCAAGGCCAACAGCCTGGGCGTCACCATGAAGGCGGTGGGCGACACGCTGGCGGTGCTGGTGGGCGAGAACTACGTCAACCGCTTCGGCATGGACGGCCGCTCGTACGACGTGATCCCGCAGAGCCTGCGCCAGCAGCGCATCTCGCCCGAATCGCTGGCGCGGTACTACGTCAAGAGCGCCAGCGGCGCGCAGGTGCCGCTGTCGAACTTCGTGTCGGTGTCGATGGGCGTCGAGCCCAACAAGTTGACCCAGTTCAACCAGCTCAACGCCGCCACCTTCCAGGCCATCCCGATGCCAGGCGTGACCATGGGCGATGCGGTGCAGTTCCTGACGCGCCAGGCGCAGCAGTTGCCGGCCGGCTTCAGCTACGACTGGCAGTCGGACGCGCGCCAGTTCAGCCAGGAAGGCTCGGCGCTGATGATCACCTTCATCTTCGCCATCATCGTCATCTACCTGGTGCTGGCGGCGCAGTACGAAAGCCTGCGCGACCCGTTCATCATCCTGGTGAGCGTGCCGCTGTCGATCTGCGGCGCGCTGATCCCGCTGGCGCTGGGCATGGCGACCATCAACATCTACACCCAGATCGGGTTGGTGACGCTGATCGGGCTGATCAGCAAGCACGGCATCCTGATGGTGGAGTTCGCCAACGAGATGCAGGTCAGCCACGGCCTGGACCGGCGCAGCGCCATGGAGCACGCCGCCCGCATCCGCCTGCGGCCGATCCTGATGACCACCGCCGCCATGGTGGTGGGCCTGATTCCGCTGCTGTTCGCCAGCGGCGCCGGCGCCCACAGCCGCTACAGCCTGGGGTTGGTGATCGTGGTCGGCATGCTGGTCGGCACGCTCTTCACGCTGTTCGTGCTGCCCACCGTCTACACCGTGCTGGCGCGCGACCACCGCGCCGCCAACGACACGCCGCGCGCCCGTGAACTGGCCCGGGCGCAGGCCGAGGACGCGCTGCCGGTGGCAACGTCGCGCCCGGCCGAATCGCATTGAGGAACCGATCATGAAACATCCCGACCTGTCCAAACGCCTGCGTCGCGGCACCCTGGCGCTGCTGGCCGCGCTGGCCACCGCCGGCTGCGCCGTCGGTCCCGACTATCAGAAACCCCAGGCCGCGCCGGTGGCGCTGGCCAGTCCCGAGCAGGCGCTGTTCTCCACCGACCGGGTGCAGCAGGATTGGTGGAAGCAGTTGCAGGATCCGCAGTTGGACCGCCTGGTGGTCCTGGCGCTGCAACGCAACCACGACATCCGCATCGCCCAGGCCCGCCTGGCCGAGTCGCGCGCGGTGCTGGATGAGAAGGAACTCGACCAGTTCCCCACCGTGACGCTGGGCGGGCGCTTCGAGCGCAGCCTGTCGCAGGCCAATCCCGGCAATGCGGGCGAGCGCAATCTCGCCAAGAGCTACCGCGCCGGCTTTGACGCCGCCTGGGAGATCGACCTGTTCGGGCGCCTGCGCCGCGCGGCCGAGGGCGCGGCGGCGCGCAGCGAGGCTCAGGCCGCCGACCTGGCGCAGGCCCGCATCGTGGTGGTGGCCGAGGTGGCGCGCAACTACTTCGAGCTGCGCGGCGCCGAACAACGCCTGGCGGTGGCGCGCGCCAACCTGGACAGTCAGCGCGACAGCCTGCGCATCATCCAGGCCATGGTGTCGGCCGGCCGCGGCGACGAGGGCGACCTGGCCAGCGCGCGCGCCGAACTCGAAACCGTGCAGGCCAGCGTGCCGCCGCAGGAAACCGCGCGGCGCCTGGCGCTGTACCGCCTGGCGGTGCTGGCCGGGCTGCGGCCGGTGGAACTGGGCGAGCTTGACGCGGCCACGCCGCAGCCGCCGCTGGCGGCGCGCCTGCCGATCGGCGACGTCGGCGCCTTGCTGTCGCGTCGCCCCGACATCCGGGCGGCCGAGCGCAACATGGCGGCGGCCAATGCCGACGTGGGCGTGGCCACCGCCGAGCTGTATCCGCGCATCGATCTGGGCGGATTCCTGGGCTTCGTGGCCCTGCGCGGCGCCGATTTCGGCAGCGCTTCCAGCCGCGCCTTCAGCGTGGCGTCCGGCGTCA
The DNA here is from genome assembly GCF_046535435.1 of Achromobacter sp. SIMBA_011. Classification (NCBI taxonomy): domain Bacteria; kingdom Pseudomonadati; phylum Pseudomonadota; class Betaproteobacteria; order Burkholderiales; family Alcaligenaceae; genus Achromobacter; species Achromobacter sp. SIMBA_011. The sequence goes on from NZ_JAWRWN010000004.1 coordinate 207,888, forward strand.
ACTGGCCGGCCTTCCACCTGCCTACCGCGCTGGCGCGCAAGCGCGCGGCGCAGGCGCGTTCGCTGGGCGAGGTGGCGCGCTACGAACAGACCGTGCTGCAGGCGGTCGAGGAACTGGAGGGCGCGCTGACGCAGTATGGCCAGACCCAGCAGCGGCTCGGCAATCTGGCGCAGGCGGCCGCCCACAGCGCCCGGGCGGCGGAACTGGCGCGCCTGCGCTACCGCGAAGGCGGCACGCCGTACCTGACGGTGCTGGACGCGCAGCGCACGCAACTGCGGGCGCAGGACGCGGTGGCGCAGGCCGAAACGGCCTCCTACACCAGCCTGGTCGCGCTCTACAAGGCGCTGGGCGGTGGCTGGGAGGCGCCGTCGGAAACCGAGACCCCGCGAGCGCAGTCGCCCGCGCCCGCGCCGGCCGGCTGACTGACGGGCGCGGTTCGTGGCACCATAAGGGCTTGGCGCCCATCCGATCTTCCATGTCCGACGACACTCTGTCCCATCCCATTTCCTGGCAACCGCACCAGCCGGCGGACCGCGTGCTCATGACGCTCAAGACGCGCGGCCCGCAGTCGGTCGCGGTCATCGCCAAGGCGCTCGACGTCACGGCCGAGGCGGTGCGCCAGCAGATGGCGCGGCTGCACGCGGATGGGCTGGTGGATTCCGAAAGCCGCAGCGCGGGGCGCGGCCGCCCCACGCAGATCTGGTTCCTGACCGATGCCGGCCAGCGCCGCTTCCCCGACACGCACGCCGACATGACGGTGCAGATGATCAACGCCGTGCGCCAGGTGTTCGGCGAGGAAGGCGTTGACAAGCTGATCGCGGTGCGCGAGGCCGCCATGCTGGCGACCTACCGGCAGGGGCTCGAGGGCGCGCAAGACCTGCCGCAACGGCTCGAATGCCTGGCGCGGGTGCGCTCGGCCGAGGGCTACATGGCCGAGATGCGCCGCGACGGCGACGACTTCCTGTTCATCGAAAACCACTGTCCGATCTGTGCGGCGGCCCAGGCCTGCATGGGCTTTTGCCGCAGCGAACTGGAATTGTTCCGGCAGGTGCTGGGGGATGAGGTGCGCGTCGAGCGAGAAGAGCACATCCTGCTGGGCGCGCGCCGCTGCGCCTACCGCGTCAGCGCGCGCGCCTGATCGCCGCGGCCGCCGCACCCCGCGGCGTCAAGGCCGGGCCGCGTCAGGACGCCGGCGATGCGCCGTCGTCCCATCCCCCCAGCGCCTTGTACAGATCCACCGCATTGACCAGCCGGCGCTGCTGCAGCCGGATGTACTCCTGCTCGGACTCGAACAGGCTGCGCTGGGCCTCCAGCATCTCCAGGTAGTTCGCCACCCCGCGCGCATAGCGCCGCTCGGCCAGCCGCTGGCGCTCGCGGTCGGCGTCGCGCACCTTGCGCTGGGCCTCGATCTGGTCGCGTAGCGCGTCGCGCGCCGACAGGGCGTCGGCCACGTCGCGGAAAGCCGCCTGGATGCTGCCTTCGTACTGCGCCACCGCGATGTGCTTGCGGGTCTCGGCCAGCGACAGGTTGGCGCGGTTGCGTCCAGCGTTGAAGATTGGCAGCGTCAGCCGCGGCGCGAAGGTCCAGCCGCCGGTGCCGCCGCTGAACAGATCCGAAAAGCGGTCGGCGGTGGTGCCGATGTCGGTGGTGAGCTGCACCGAGGGGAAGAACGCCGCGCGCGCCGCGCCGATGTCGGCGTTGGCCGCGCGCAGCGCCTGCTCCGCCTGGCGCAGATCGGGGCGGCGCGTCAGCAGTTCGGACGGCAGGCCGGCCGCCAGCGGCATCAGGCTCTGGCTCTCCAGTGGCGCCGGATCGACGCCGAGCGGCAGCGCGAAATCGCCCGCCAGCAGGCCCAGCGCGTGCCGCGCCAGGCTGGCTTCGCGGGTCAGCTCGGCGCGCGTGGCGCGCGAGCTCTCCACCAGCATCTGCGCGGTGCGCAGGCCGATGGCGGTCTCCAGCCCGGCGTCGTAGCGGCGCCGGGTCAGCTTGAGCGAGGTCTCGCGCAGCGCCAGCGTGTCGTCGGTCAGGCGCAGTTGCTCGGCCAGCGAGCGCTGGTTGAAGTAGGCCGTGGCCGTTTCCGCCACCAGCGCCAGCGTCGCGGCGCGGTGCGCCTCCTCGCTGGCCAGGTAGCGCGCCAGCGCGGCCTCCGACAGGCTCCGCACCCGGCCGAAGAAATCCAGTTCGAAGGCGGTAATGCCGACGGCGGCGCGATAGCGGCTGGACACCGCCGTGCCGGACTGGCCCGGTTCGGTAAAGCGGCCGCGGCTGAATTCGCCGCTGGCGTCGATCGCCGGCAGGCGCTCGGACTGCTGCACGCCGTACAGCGCGCGCGCCTCCTCGATGCGCAATGCCGCCACCCGCAGGTCGCGGTTGTTGGCCAGCGCGGCCGTGATCCAGGCCTGTAGCGCCGGGTCGTTGAAATAGGCGCGCCAGTCCTGTGGCGCGGCGGCCTGGCCGGGCTGCGCCGGCGTGTCGTACCGCGCCGGCACCGGCGCCGCGGGGCGCTCATGGGTGGGCGCCAGCGAGCAGCCGGACAGCGCCAGCGCCAGCAGGGTCATTGCCACGGGTTTCATGGCGTCGTCTCCAGCGGTTCGCGGCCCTCGGGGCGCGCGGGGCGGGCGCGCATGCCGACCATGCGCCCCACGATGAGAAAGAACAGCGGCACCAGGAACACCGCCAGCACGGTCGCGGTGATGATCCCGCCCAGCACGCCGGTGCCGATGGCGGCCTGCGCGCCCGAGGCGGCGCCGCTGGCCAGCGCCAGCGGCAGCACGCCCACGCCGAAGGCCAGCGAGGTCATCACGATCGGCCGCAGCCGCAGCCGCGCCGCTTCCAGCGTGGCGGACAGGATGCCCTGGCCGTCGCGCACCAGGTCCTTGGCCACTTCCACGATCAGGATGGCGTTCTTGGCCGACAGGCCGATGGTGGCGATCAGGCCGACCTTGAAGTAGATGTCGTTGGGCATGCCGCGCACGGTCACCCCCAGCAGCGCGCCGATCACGCCCAGCGGCACCACCAGGATCACCGCCAGCGGGATCGACCAGCTTTCGTACAGGGCCGCCAGCGCCAGGAACACGATCAGCACCGACAGCGCGAACAGCACCGGCGCCTGGTTGCCGGACAGCCGCTCTTCGTATGACTGGCCCGACCAGTCGAAGCCGATGCCGCGCGGCAGCTCGGCCGCCAGCGCCTCCATGGCGCGCATGGCCTCGCCGCTGCTGTGGCCCGGCGCCGCCGAGCCGTTGATGGTGAACGACGGGAAACCGTTGTAGCGGTTCAGTTGCGGCGGCCCCATCGACCACTTCAGCGTGGCGAACGCCGACAGCGGCACCATCTGGCCCTGCAGGTTGCGCACGTGCAGGCGCGAGATGTCGTCCACATCCACGCGACGCTTGCCGTCGGCCTGCACGGTCACGCGCCGCACCTGGCCGTTGAGCATGAAGTCGCCGATGTAGTCCGAGCCATACATCACCGCCAGCGCGGTGTTGATCTCGTCGATCGGCACGCCCATGGCCTGCGCCTTGTCGCGGTCGACGCGCAACTGCAGTTGCGGCGCCTCTTCCTGGCCGGCGAACACCACGTCCGTCAGCGCCGGATGCTCGGCCGCCGCCGCCAGCAGTTTCTGCCGCGCCTGCGTCAAGGCCTCAAAGCCCAGGCCGCCGCGGTCCTGCAGCCGGAAGTCGAAACCCGAGGTCGATCCCAGGTCCGGCAGCGGCGGCGAGTTGAGCGCGAACACCATCAGGTTCTTGCGGTCGGCAAAGGCCTCGTTGATGCGCTTGACCACCGCATCGACGTGCAGCGAGGCATCGCGCCGCTCCTTCCAGTCCTTGAGCGTGACGAAGAACATGGCCGAGTTCGGGCCGCTGCCGTACTGGCTGAAACCGTTGACCGAATACACGTACTGCACCGGCTCGTGCTCCATCATGTAGCGCTCGACGTCCTTGACCACGGCCATGGTCTCGGCCTGCGGCGAGCCTTGCGGCAGGATCACCATGGCCATGAAGCTGCCCTGGTCCTCGTCGGGCAGGAACGACGACGGCAGCCGCGCGAACAGCAGCGCCGCCACGCCGATCACCAGCGCGTAGGCCAGCCCGAAGCGCGCCGGCCGCGCCAGCACGCCGGCCACGCGCGCCGTATAGCGCGTGGTCAGGCGCGCGAAGGCGCGATTGAACCAGCCGAAGAAGCCGCGCTTCTCGTGGTGGCCGGCCGGGATCGGTTTCAACAGGCTGGCGCACAGCGCCGGCGTCAGCGACAGCGCCAGGAAGGCCGAGAAGGCGATCGACACCGCCAGCGTCACGGCGAACTGGCGGTAGATGTTGCCCACGGCGCCGTCGAAGAAAGCCATCGGCACGAACACCGACACCAGCACCACCGTGATGCCGACGATGGCGCCGCTGATCTGGCCCATGGCCTTGACCGTGGCGTCATGCGGCGACAGGCCTTCCTCGGCCATGATGCGCTCGACGTTCTCGACCACCACGATGGCGTCGTCCACCAGGATGCCGATGGCCAGCACCATGCCGAACATCGTCAGCACGTTGATCGAATAGCCCAGCCCCAGCATCACCCCCAGCGTGCCCAGCAGCGCCACCGGTACCACCAGCGTCGGGATCAGCGTGGCGCGCAGGTTCTGCATGAACAGGTACATCACGCAGAACACCAGCGCCACCGCCTCCAGCAGCGTCATCAGCACCTTCTTGATCGATATCTCCACGAAGGTGGAAGTCTCGTACGGAATGTCCCAGCTCACGCCCGGCGGGAAATATTGCGCCAGCTCGCGCATGGTCTCGCGGATGCGGCGGGTGGTCTCGACCGCGTTCGAGCCAGGCGCCAGCTTGATGCCCAGGCCGGTGCCCGTCATGCCGTTGACGCGCGACAGGTACATGTAGTCGGTGCCGCCCAGTTCCACCCGCGCCACGTCCTTCAGGCGCAGGGTCGCGCCGTCCGGCAGCGCCCGCAGCGGGATGTTGGCGAACTGCTCGGGCGTGTGCAGCGATTCGCCCGCCACGATGCTGGCGTTCAACGGCGCATCCTTGGGCACGGCCTGGTTGCCGAGCTCGCCGATGGTGACGCGCGCATTGTGGCTGCGCAGGGCCGAGACGATATCGCCCGGCGTCAGAGACAGGGCGGTGAGCTTGGCCGGATCCGGCCAGATGCGCATCGCCGCTTCCGCGCCGAACGACTGCACCTTGCCCACGCCCTCGACCCGCCGCAGCGCCTGCAGCACGTTGGAGGCCGCCAGTTCACCCAGTTGCATGTCATCGAGGCTGCCGTCGGACTTCAACGACACCACCAGTTGGATGTTGTCCGCCGCCTTTTCCACCCGCACGCCGTCGCGCCGCACGGATTCCGGCAGGCGCGGCTCGACCGCCTTCAGGCGGTTCTGCACTTCCACCGCCGCGATGTCGGGGTTGGTGCCCTGCTTGAAGGTCAGGTTGATGCTGGCCCAACCGGTCGAGTCGCTGCTGGACGAGGTGTACATCAACCCCGGCGCGCCGTTCATCTCGCGTTCGATGATGGCGGTGACGGCTTCCTCGACCACCTTGGCCGAGGCGCCGGGATAGCTGGCGCCGATGTTGACGACGGGCGGAGCGATGTCCGGATACTGCGCCACCGGCAGCGCACGGATCGACAACAGGCCGATCAGCGCGATCAGCAGCGAGATCACCCACGCGAAGACGGGGCGATCGATAAAGAAACGCGCCATGGCGGTTTACCTTTTTTCGTTATTTCCCGCGGTCGCCGCGGGCGCGCTCGGCGCGGCCCGCTCGACCGGTTTGATTTTCTGGCCGGGGGCCAACTGCGCGGCGTTTTCCACCACCACGCGCTCGCCGCCTTTCAGTCCCTCTGTGACGACCCAGTTCGGGCCCAGCAGCCGGTGCGCGGCCACCGGCACGCTGCGCAGCTCGCCGTCGTCGCCGGCCACCAGCAGGTGCGCGCCATCGGCGTTGCGCAGCAGGGCGTTGCGCGGCACCAGGAAAGTGTCGCGGTTGACCGCCTGCTCCAGCCGCACCCGCACGTACATGCCCGGCAGCAGTTCGCGCCCCGGGTTGTCGAACAGCGCGCGCATGGTCACGTTGTCGGTGCCGGGATCGACCGCCAGGTCGGCGAACGACAACGTGCCGCCCTGGCCGTACTCGGAGCCGTCCGGCAGCAGCAGGCGCACCCGCATCTTGTCTGGCGCGACGCCTTGCAGGGCGCCGGCGCGGATCTGCTTCTGCAACTGCATGACTTCGGCGGCGGGCTGCGAGAAATTGACGTAGATCGGGTCGAGCTGCTGCACCACCGTCAGCGGCGTGGCCTGGCCTTCGCCCACCAGCGCGCCCTCGGTGACCAGGGCGCGGCGCGCGCGGCCATCGATCGGGGAGGTGACCCGGGCGTATTCCAGCCGCAGCCTGGCGCTTTGCAGGTTGGCCTTGGCCAGGGCCACCTCGGCGCGGGCCTGGCGCTCCTCGGCCACGCTCTCGGCGTGGTCGCGTTCGCTGATGGCGCGGTCCGACACCAGGTCGGCATAGCGGCGCAGCTTGTCGGCGGCGGCGGACAGGTTGGCCTGGGCGCGCGCCAGCGAGGCCGCCTCGGAATCGTAGGCGGCCTGCAGCGGCGCCGGATCGATCTGAAAGAGCGGCGTGCCGCGCGTCACTTCCTGGCCTTCTTCATACAGGCGGCGGGTGACGATGCCGGCCACGCGGGCGCGGACCTCGGCCTCGCGGTAGGGCTCCAACCGGCCGGGCAGCTCGCTGGCGACGGCGGTGGGCGTGGCCCTGGCCACGATGACGCCGACTTCGGCGGGGGCCTTGGCGGCTTCGGGCGTTTCCTGCTTCGAGCATGCGGAAACAAGAACCAGTACGGAGGCGAATGCGAGCGTTCTGAGGGGAACTCGGTGCGTCATTTCTAAAAATTATTGTGAGGCGCCCGTTGCGGGCGAGAGCGGGAAAATCGCGGGTTTTCCCTGTGGGGTCCGCAGTCTATCATTTAATCCGTCATGCTTGATTAATTGTTTTGTTCGAAAGTATGCTGGCGGCTGCATACTTCTTTACAGTGCGCAGACGGCGGCCCCCGCAAGGCGGGCCGCCGTTTTCATGTCCCCCCTTCAACCCTTTTTCCACAAGGAGATCCCTGTATGGCCCGCAAGACGAAAGAAGAATCCCAACGCACCCGCGACCGCATCCTGGACGCCGCCGAACACGTGTTCCTGTCCAAGGGCGTGGCCAGCACCACCATGAGCGATATCGCCGATTTCGCAGGCGTGTCCCGGGGCGCCGTCTACGGCCATTACAAGAACAAGATCGATGTCTGCATCGCCATGTGCGACCGGGCCCTGGGAGAAGCGGTGTCGCTGACCCGCGTGTCGACCGACGGCGAGGCGCTGGAAGCGCTCTACGCGTCGATGCGCCAGTACGTGCAGATCTACGCCGAGGAAGGCTCGGTTCAGCGCGTGCTGGAAATCCTCTACCTGAAATGCGAGCGCAGCGACGAGAACGCGCCCCTCCTGCGCCGTCGCGACCTGTGGGAACGCCACGCCCTGCGCACGTCCGAGAAACTGCTGCGCGCCGCCGTCAGCCGCGAAGACCTGCCGCCCGCCCTGGACGTGCGCCTGTCCAATGTCTACCTGCATTCCCTGATCGAAGGCGTGTTCGGCACTATCTGCTGGTCCGATCGCCTCAAGGGCGATATCTGGCCGCGCGTCGAGCGCATGCTCCGCGCCGCCATCGATACGCTGCGGCTGTCGCCGCAACTGCGGTTGCCGCAGGCCGCCTGATCGCAGGCCGCCTGATCGCAGGCCGCCTGATCCTACAATCGGGGCATGACCCTCAAGCAACTCGAAGCCTTCTATTGGGCCGCCACCTGCGCCAGTTTCGCCGTGGCGGCCGAGCGGCTGCACCTGTCGGTGTCATCGCTGTCCAAGCGCATCGTCGAGCTCGAGGACGCGCTGGGCCGGCCGTTGTTCGACCGCAGCGGCCACAAGGCGGTCCTGACCGACGCCGGCCAGCGGCTGCTGCCGCAAGCGCGCGAACTGCTGGCGGCGGCCGACGGCATCCGCGCTTCGCTGGCCGAAACCCCGGGACTGCGCGGCCGTTGCCGTTTCGGCGTGGGCGAACTGACCGCGCTGACCTGGCTGCCGCGCCTGATCGGCGTGGTCCGCGCCGCCTATCCCGACCTGGTGCTGGAGCCCTATGTGGATATCGGCCAGGTGCTGGAGCAGCGGGTGGCCGACGGCGAACTGGATTTCGCCGTCATCGCCGGGCGTTCCTCGCGCCCCAACATCGCATCCGCGCCGATCGGGGAGGCTGCGTTCGCCTGGGCCGCGGCGCCTGCCGCGCTGGCGGGCGCGACCCGCATGTCGCCCGGCCTGCTGGCCCGGTTGCCGCTGGTGACCCTGCCGGCGGGCGCGGGCACCACCCGCATCGTGGACGATTGGCTGGCTGGACGCGACGTGGCCGGCGAGCGGCTCTGCTGCAACAACTGGGGCGCCATCGCCGGCCTGCTGATCGAGGGCACCGGGGTGGGACTGCTGCCCAGCCATTGGGCGCGGGCGTTGCAGGACGAGGGCAGCCTGCGGGTGCTCGATTGCGATCCGGCGCCAGCGGCATTGCCGTATTCCTTTCAGTACCGCCGCGACGACACCCGGCCGCTGGTGGGCAAACTGCGGGAATCCGTGCTGGCGGCGGTCGACTTCTCGGCGCCTTGCCGCCTGCCTTGAGACCGCGGGGCCGGCGGCGCGCGGGCGACCTGTCCGCAAGGCGGTCGCCGCGGGCGCGTTTGGACGGCTGACTGCCCGCGCTCTATACAATCGTGGCGCGCCTGGCGCAGAATCCAAACAAGAACGTGCGCAACGGGGGGATGGGCCCGGCGATGCAGCACGGCTCGGGGTCTGTTCCCTCACCGCCGGGCGGCGCGCCGTCCGGCGCGGGGGGAAGCAGGCCGCCTGAATCGACGGAGATCATTCATGCGTAAACTCTGCCTCGCCATGGCCATGGCGGGAATGCTGGCCAGCGGGCTGGCCCAAGCCCAGTCGACCCTGCGGGTCGGCCTGCAGGACGACCCGGACGTGCTCGATCCGACCCGCGCCCGCACCTTTGTCGGCCGCATCGTGTTCGCCTCGCTGTGCGACAAGCTGGTCGACATCACGCCGGACCTGAAGTTCGTGCCGCAGTTGGCGCAGTCCTGGAGCACCAGCCCGGACAACAAGACGCTGACCTTCAAGCTGCGCACCGATGTCGTGTTCCATGACGGCACGCCGATCGACGCCGCCGCGGTCAAGGCCAACCTGGATCGCGCCCGCACGCTGCCCGACAGCAACCGCAAGAGCGAGCTGGCCACCGTGGCCAGCGTCGACGCGCCCGACGCCAGCACCGTGGTGCTGCACCTGTCCGAGCCCGACGCCTCGCTGTTGTCGCAGTTGTCCGACCGCGCCGGCATGATGATCTCGCCCGCCTCGTTCGACAAGGATCCCGGCGGCAAGCCGGTGTGCTCGGGCCCGTACCAGTTCAAGGAACGGGTGCAGAACGACCGCATCGTGCTGGAGAAATTTCCCAAGTATTGGGACGCCGCCAATTACCACTTCGACCGAGTGGTGTTCACGCCGATCCCCGACAACACCGTGCGCCTGAACAATCTGCGCGCCGGCGACCTCGACATCATCGAGCGCGTGGCGCCCAGCGACGTCAAGGCGGTCAAGGACGACGCCAATCTGCGCCTGGCCCCGGTCACCGGCCTGGGCTTCCAGTCGATCTCGGTCAACCTGGGCAACGGCGCCCGCGCCAACAACCCGCTGGCCAAGGACAAGCGGGTGCGCCAGGCGCTCGACCTGGCCATCGACCGCGACGTGCTCAACCAGGTCATCGGCGAAGGCCAGTACCAGCCGGCCTACCAGCCGTTCCCGCCGGCCAGCTTCGCCTACAACAAGTCGTTCGAGCACGCCGGCCGCGATCCCAGGAAGGCCCAGGCCCTGCTCAAGGAAGCGGGCTTCGACCGCGTCAAGTTCGAGATCACCTTCGGCAACAACACCACCATGCAGCAGGTGTTCGAGCTGGTGCAGGCCATGGGCGCCGAGGCCGGCTTCGACATTACCCTGCGTCCGGTGGAGTTCGCCTCGCTGCAATCGTCGCTGGCCCGCGGTGACTTCGAAGTCGGGCAGAGCGGCTGGTCCGGCCGCGTCGATCCCAGCGGCAACATCCACCAGTACCTGAGCTGCAAGGGCAACCTGAACGACGGCAAGTTCTGCGATCCCCAGGCCGACAAGCTGCTCAACGAGGCCCGCGCCGAGCCGGACACGGCCAAGCGCCGCGCCCTGTACGACCAGGTGCTGTCGGTGATGCAGGACCAGCGTCCCATCGTCTACCTGTTCTACCTGCCGTGGACCTTCGGCACGCAGAAGAAGCTGGAAGGCTTCGTGCCGTATCCCGATGGCCTGATCCGCCTGAAGGGCGTCACCCTGGCCGGGAAGTAGCATCGAGCCAGATACGGGACCCGGTTGCGGGTCCCGTTTTTACTTGTCTCTCGCGGCCGCCGGCCTCGCGCCGTCCGCAACAGGATCGCATCATGATGTTTACGACTCGCCCGGAAATCCTCGGCACCTTTGGTGTCGTGACCTCCACCCATTGGCTGGCCAGCTCAGCCGGCATGTCGCTGCTGGAGCGCGGCGGCAACGCCTTCGACGCCTGTGTCGCCTCGGCCTTCGTGCTGCAGGTGGTCGAGCCCCACCTGGTCGGCCCGGCCGGCGAAGTGCCGGCGGTGTTCTATTCCGCCCGCACCGGCCGCCTCGAAGTGCTGTGCGGCCAGGGCACCACGCCCGCCGCCGCCACGCTCGAGCGCTACCGCGCCGAAGGCCTCGGTCTGATCCCCGGCAACGGCCTGCTGGCCACCGTGATCCCCGGCGCGTTCGACGCCTGGATGCAGTTGCTGCGCGACCACGGCACGATGCGCGTGCGCGACGTGCTGGAACCGGCCATCTACTACGCGGAGCACGGCCACGCGCTGATGCCGCGCATCTCCAACACCATCGCCGGCCTGAAGGACTTCTTCCAGGCCCACTGGCCCACCACCGCGCAGGTCTACCTGCCCGGCGGCAACGTGCCCGAGGCCCGCAAGCTGTTCCGCAACCCGGCGCTGGCCGCCACCTGGACCCGCGTGTTGCGGGAAGCGGAACAGGCCGGCGGCGACCGCGAGCGCCAGATCGAGGCCGCCCGCGACGCCTTCTACCGCGGCTTCGTGGCCGAGGCCATCGACAAGTTCGCGCGCGGCACCGAGGTCATGGACGAGAGCGGCCAGCGCCATCGGGGCGTGATCACCGCCGACGACCTGGCCGGCTGGTCCGCCAGCTACGACCCGCCCGCCACCTATGACTACCACGGCTACACCGTGGCCAAGGCAGGCGCCTGGAGCCAGGGGCCGGTGTTCCTGCAGACCCTGGCGCTGCTCAGGGAGATGGACCTGGCCGGCGTCGGCCCGACCAGCGCCGAGTTCGTGCACCGAGTCACCGAGGCCATGAAGCTGGCCTTCGCCGACCGCGAGGCCTACTACGGCGATCCCGTCTTCGTCGATGTGCCGCTGGCCCAATTGCTGTCGGACGACTACAACGACGCGCGCCGCGCGCTCATCGGCGAGCAGGCCTCGCAGGACCTGCGGCCCGGCGTGATTGCCGGCTTCGAGGTGCAGGTGGCGCGGGTGATGGACACGCTGCAGCGCCTGTCCAAGGTGTCGGCCCCCGGCAGCGCGACCAACGAACCGACGCTGGCCGACATGCGCGCCTCGGTCAAGCGCGGCGACACCACCCACGTCGACGTCATCGACCGCTGGGGCAACATGATCTCGGCCACGCCGTCGGGCGGCTGGTTCCAGTCCTCGCCGGTGATCCCGGAACTGGGTTTCGGCCTGAACACCCGCGCCCAGATGTTCTGGCTGGAAGAGGGACTGCCGGGCACGCTGGCGCCGGGCAAGCGCCCGCGCACCACGCTGACGCCGTCGCTGGCGCTGCGCGAGGGCCGGCCCTATCTGGCGTTTGGCACACCGGGCGGCGATCAGCAGGAACAATGGCAACTGCTGTTCTTCCTGCGCCACGCGCACCACGGCCTGAACCTGCAGGAAGCCATCGACCTGCCGATGTCGCACACCATGCATTTCCCCACCTCGTTCTACCCGCGCGATCGCAAGCCGGGGCACCTGGCGGTGGAAAGCGGCTTCGGCGCCGAGACCATCGCCGCGCTGCGCGCCCGCGGGCACCACATCGAGGAAGTCCCGCAGTGGTCGGTTGGCCGCCTGACCGCCGCTTCGCGCGACGCCGACGGCCTGCTGCACGCGGCCGCCACGCCGCGCCTGATGCAGGCCTACGCGGTCGGCCGCTGAGCCGCGTGCCGGCGCGTCCGACAGGCGCGCGCCGGCACGGTTGCGGCGATTTGCCGCCATGGGCTATCTTTTGTCCATGACGCCTATCCAGCAGAGCCCGGCGAACGGGGCTCGTCCCCTCGCGGGACACGAACCTCTCTTCATCGTCCTGAACACCGGCTCCGGGCGCGGCGACGCGCAAGTGCTGCAGGACATCATCCGCCGCGTGCTCGACGAGGCCGGCCGGCGCTACCAGTTGATGCCAATCGACGATCCATCGCGCCTGGTCGACACCGCCCGCGAGGCCGTGGCCCTGGCGCGCGAGGCTGGCGGCATCGTGGTCGCGGCCGGCGGCGACGGCACGCTCAACGCCGTCGCCGGCCAGGTGCTGGGGCAGGGCGTGCCGTTCGGCATCCTGCCGCAAGGCACCTTCAATTACTTCGGCCGCCGCTACGGCATCTCGCAGGACACCGAAGCCGCGCTGCGCGGCCTGCTGGGCGGCGAGCTGCGGCCGGTGCAGGTCGGCCTGCTCAATGGCCGCCTGTTCCTGGTCAACGCCAGCCTGGGGCTCTATCCGCAACTGCTGGAAGATCGCGAGGCCTACAAGCAGCGTTTCGGCCGCAGCCGCCTGGTGGCGCTCTGGTCCGGGCTGGTGACGCTGCTGCGCGCGCCGCGCCAGCTCAGCCTGCGGCTCGAGTACGAAGGCCGGACGCGCGATCTGCGTTCGCCGACGCTGGTGGTCGGCAACAACCGCCTGCAACTGGAGCACATCGGCATAGACCCCTCCGAACTCGATCGCAACCGCCTGGTGGCCATGGCCGCCCGGCCGGTGGGCACGCTGGCGCTCTATGGCCTGCTGTTGCGCGGCCTGTTCAGCCGCTTGGGCGAGGCCGAGCATGTGGTCAGCTTCGCCTTCGACCGTCTGAGGGTCTCGATTCGCGGACGCCGCCGCGTCAAGGTCGCCATGGACGGCGAGATATCCTGGATGGACACGCCCCTGGAATTCAAGGTGTCCGATACGCCCCTGCCGCTGGTGGTGCCGGTCGACGCCGAAGAGGAGCGCCCATGACGCGCATCCTGCAATTGTCGGACACCCACTTCGGCACCGAACGCAAGCCGGTGGTCGAGGCCGCGCTGGACCTGGCGCACGCGCTCGCGCCGGACCTGGTCGTGATCAGCGGCGACATCACCCAGCGCGCCCGGCGCGGCCAGTTCGCGGCGGCCCGCAAGTTCATCGAGCGGCTCTCGCTGCCGGTGCTGGCGGTCCCGGGCAACCACGACATTCCCTTGTTCAATGTGTTCGCCCGGGCGCTCAACCCCTACGGCAACTACAAGCGCGCGCTCGGCGCCGTGCTCGAACCGGTCTATGAAACCGCCGGCCTGCTGGCCATCGGCGTCAACACCACGCGGCCCCGCCGCCGCAAGGATGGCGAGATCTCCGACGCCCAGATCGCGCGCGTGGCGCAGCGGTTGCGCCAGGCCCGGCCCGGCCAGTTGCGGGTGGTGGTGGCGCATCACCCGGTGCGCGCCAAGGTCGAGTCCGATCGCTTCAACCTGCTGATCGGCCGCGAGCGCGCGCTGGCGGCCTGGGCCCAGGCCGGAGTCGACCTGATCCTCGGCGGGCACATCCATCTGCCCTACGTGCTGCCCGCCAGCGCCGACCCGGGCGTCATGGCCGGCTGGGCGGTCCAGGCCGGCACCGCGTGCTCGCGCCGGGTGCGCGGCAACATCCCCAATTCGGTCAATGTGATCACGCGCGAGGGCGAGGGCGAGACCCGGGTCTGCCACGTCGAGCGCTGGGACTACGCCGCTGGCGCCCATGCCTTCGCGCCGGTCGACAAGACCCTGGTGGCGGGGTAGGGCGTGGCAACGGGAATCGGGACGGAGTGGGCGCCATGATCGACGCCGGGGCGGCATGGATTTCGTTCCACGCGCTGTCGTTGTTTCTGCTTTTGCCTTTGGGCGCGGCGCTCGTGGCGGTGGCGCTGGCGCGCGCCTGCATGCGGGCCCGGCCCGCCACGCGCCTGGCGGCGGGCGCGGGCGCCGTGGCGTTGGCCGGCGCGCTGTTCCTGGGGCTGGCCTTCGCCGTCACGCGGCAGGGGCCGGTGGTGGAATTCGACAGCGCCCTCGCCGCAGCGCTCAGCATGTCGCTGGGCGATTCCCTGCTGTGGCTGCTGTCCTGGTTCACCACACTGGGCGACCGGAATGTGCTGACGGTATTCGCAGTCCTGATGACCCTCGCGCTGCTGGCGCGCCGCCAGTGGGAATTGGCGGCTTTCTGCGCGGCCGCCACGGGCGGCGGCGGCCTCATCAACCGCCTCCTCAAGCAGGGTTTCGAACGCGTGCGGCCCGAGCATGATCATGGTTTCGCCACCGCCTTCGGTTGGAGCTTTCCCAGTGGCCATGCCTCGGCCGCCATGGCGGTGTACGGGGCCGCCTGCTATCTGGCCTGGCGCCTGGCGCCCGCCTCCTGGCGGTTGCCGGCAGCGGCCCTGGCGGCGGCGCTGGTGACGGCGATCGGCCTGAGCCGCGTGCTGCTGCAGGTGCATTTCGCCAGCGACGTGGTGGCGGGCTTCGCCGTCAGCTTCGCCTGGCTGGCGTTGTGCGTGGCCGCGGCCGAACGCCTGGGCGGCTCAGCGCGGCGCGATCAGGGCCTCCAATAGCCGCGCATCCGGCCCGCCGCCGGCCGTTGGCCGCAGCGGCGCGCAGGCGTAGCGTCCGCCGGCGGTGGCGATCGCCAGGTCCAGCCGGCGCGCCCGCTCGGGCGGCGGCGGCTCCAGGTCCACGATCAGCTTGCCGGCCACGGGCGCGGTGACCTCGCCGTCGCTGAAGCGCTCAAGGGTCCGATCGATTTCACGTTCGCGCGGCAGGGCCAGTACGATGGTGTCGGACTCCGCCAGCGCTTCGCGCGCCGAGGTCGCCAGGGTGGCGCTGCCGCGGAAGTCCTCGCAACGGTCCGGGTCGATGTCGTAGACGGTCAGGGCGATGTCCGGCTCGGCCGCGAGCAGGCGCCGCGCCGCCTGCGTGCCGGTGCGGCCCATGCCGACGATGCTGATGCGCAGGCTCATGGCTTCGGCACCGACCAGGTGCTGACGATATGGGCCAGCGGCTCATCCGAACCCGCGGCGGTCAGGATGACCTCGCCCGCGGACAGGCGGCCCACCTTGAGCAGCCGCGCCTCGGCGTGGATTGCGCCGGCCGGGCTCTTGCGCAGGAAGTTGATGGTCAGGCTGGCCGTGACCGCGTGGGCCTGGCCAGTGGCGCCGACCACCGCCGCATACATGGCCAGGTCGGCCAGCCCCATCAGCATCGGGCCGGCGACGATGCCGCCGAGCCGCTGGTGGCTGTCGCGCGCGGGCAGCACGGCCAGCGCGGTGCCGCGGCCGATGCGCTGCACTTCGATCCCCAACAGTAGCGAAAACGGATGTTGCTCGGCCAGCAGCAGCCGGAAATCGGCCAGGCTGATCAGCGGCGCGTCGGTGTCGGCGCAGGGCAGGGTCGTGGCGGTCATCGTTGTTCCAGGGCGTGGCAGTAGTGATCCAGCAGGACGTCGGCCTGCTGGCCCAGCGATTTCAGGCGGCGGGTGTGCAATAGCAGAAGCAGCCCGATCAGGTAGGTGAAGACATTCATCTGCTCGACCTGCACTGCCTCGGCCGTCCAGGACTTGGTGCGGGCCAGGGCCTGGCCAAGCACGTCGACGCACAGCCGCAGCCGGCCGTTGAGCCGTTCGTCCATGTCGCGCCCCAGCCCGCGCGGCCCCAGCCCCTGGAACAGGTACAGCCCCAGCGAGAAATCGGTGCGGCGCTCGGCGTAGTAGCCGAAGAAAGCCTGGATGGCCTGGCGCGCGGCGGACGCGGGCGCGCCGCCGGAGGTCGCGCCCAGCAGATGGGTGTGCAGGCGCTGCAGCGATTCGTCCAGCAGGGCGCCGTACAACGCCTCCTTGCCCGCGAACCAGGGGTAGATCGCGCCGGTGGTGCAGCCGGCCTCCTTGGCGATGGCGCGCAGCGTGGTCTTTTCCAGCCCGTCGCGCTCGAATACCCGCTGGGCGGCGTCCAGGATCATCTGCCGGCGCAGCGCGCTCAGGCGTTCATTGCGGTCGCTGCGAGGAGTGACGGTGGTCATGGCCAAGGAAGCGAAGGGGTGACTATGTTGCGAAATAATATCGCTGCTTTATTTAAATAACAACGTTATCCAAGCTGACGGCGCCAATGTGGGGAGGCCGCCCGGGCAGACCGGGAAGCGGTCTTGCCGAAGAGGTTATTCGGTCTGGAAAGACATATGAAAGAAACCCGACGCGATCCCTTCATTTATTAGGGCCAGGGCTGAAAGTCGCATGGATACGTGGTCATTCGCAAAACGCAGGGTTAGCCCTATGGGGAGTTGGTCTGATGTTGCAATATCCCAACAGGGCTGTCGCAAACGTGCACTTTTCTGGTGTCGACCATAGCCAGCCCCCCCGATTTTTGATGCAATAGCGTCAACTTCCCTTCGCGGAGTTAGGGGGGCGGCAGGCTGGTTTGCTGGATTGCTGCTCTTGTCACTCAAATCAACGGAGATTTCTTAAATGAAAAAGACTCTGCTCGCTGCCGCCCTGCTCGCCGGTTTCGCCGGTGTCGCCCAGGCAGAAACGTCTGTCACCCTGTACGGCATCATCGACACGGGTATCGGCTACAACAAGATCAGCGGTGCTGGCGATGCCAAGAACGGCAGCCGTATCGGCATGATCAACGGTGTCCAGAACGGTTCGCGCTGGGGTCTGCGTGGTTCGGAAGATCTGGGTGACGGCCTGCGCGCTGTTTTCCAACTGGAATCGGGTTTCGACTCGGGTAACGGCAAGTCGGCTCAAAACGGCCGTCTGTTCGGCCGTCAAGCCACCGTCGGTCTGGCCAGCGACAGCTGGGGTCAACTGGACTTCGGTCGCCAAACCAACATCGCGTCGAAGTACTTCGGCTCGATCGATCCGTTCGGCGCCGGCTTCAACGTCGCCAACATCGGTACCGGCATGAGCGCTGCCAACACGCAACGCTACGACAACATGGTCATGTACCAAACCCCGTCGTTCAGCGGCTTCCAGTTCGGCGTTGGCTACTCGTTCAGCGCTGACGAAGGCAATGCCGACAGCTCGACCAAGGCTGACCCGGCTCGCGTTGGCTTCAAGACCGCCGACAACGTCCGTGCCATCACGACCGGCCTGCGCTACGTCAATGGTCCCCTGAACGTCGCTCTGTCGTACGACCAACTGAACGCTTCGCACAACCAAGCTCAAGGTGAAGTCGACGCGACGCCCCGTTCGTACATGATCGGCGGTTCGTATGACTTCGAAGTGGTCAAGCTGGCCCTGGCCTACGCTCGCACCACCGACGGCTGGTTCGCCACGTCCAACCCGGCCGGCGCTTCGGGCTCGATTACCGTTGACGGTACGTCGCGCAAGCTGGGCTTCGGTGCCAACCAGTTCGCTGATGGCTTCAAGGCCAACTCCTACCTGCTGGGTCTGTCGGCTCCGATCGGCGGCGCTTCGAGCCTGTTCGGTTCGTGGCAGCGCGTTGACCCGTCGAACAACAAGCTGACTGGCGACGATGCCACGATGAACGTGTTCTCGGCCGGCTACACCTACGACCTGTCCAAGCGTACCAACCTGTACGCCTACGGTTCGTACTCGAAGAACTACGCGTTCAACGACGGCGTCAAGGCGACCGCTGTTGGCGTGGGCCTGCGTCACCGCTTCTAATCGAAAGCAGGGCGCAAGTCCTGCCTAGATTCTTAGTGCATGAGCGGGCTTCGGCCCGCTCATATGAAACCACCCTTCGGGGTGGTTTTTTTATGTCCGAAATGTCTGATTTTTAGGCGACAGGTCCGCGCGCATGGCGGTGTGGGCGGGCGGGGGGGGGGCGTGTGTCGTCGCGAGGTGTGCGCGATCGGCGGCGAAGAGGGGGTGTGAATGGCATCGCGTGGCCGCTGTGCGGGCGTTTTATCGTGCTGGCGGCGCGGGCGTAGCGCGATTGCGGTAAGCTGTTTGCTTCCCGTCAAAGATTGCGATTGTTCCACTGGAGAAATGCAGTCTTTCACCCGCTGTTCACGCTACAGAGTTCAGCCGGAAGTAACCGCGCGAATGCTACAATCCTAAGGTTTGCGCATTTGACGGACGCCTGAATGAACCTGCAACAGTATTTCCCCGTCCTGCTGTTTATCGTAGTGGCCACCCTTATCGGGTTCGCGCTTCTGACGGCCGGCTCCCTCCTTGGCCCGCGGCGTCCCTACGCCGAGAAGCTATCCCCCTATGAGTGCGGCTTCGAAGCGTTCGAAGACGCGCGCATGAAGTTTGACGTGCGCTACTACCTGGTGGCGATCCTGTTCATTCTTTTCGACCTGGAAATCGCGTTCCTGTTCCCGTGGGCCATCGCCCAGGGAACGGTTGGAATCGTCGGCTTCTGGACGGTCATGGTTTTCCTCGCCGTGTTGACCGTCGGCTTCATCTACGAATGGAAAAAGGGCGCGCTGGACTGGGAATGACCCGCCGGGTTATTTCATCACCGCACGCTATCAGAGACGAATATGGCTATAGACGGCATTCTCAAGCAAGGGTTCATCACAACCAGCGCCGATAAGTTCCTTAACTGGGCGAAAACCGGCTCCATGTGGCCCATGACCTTCGGCCTGGCCTGTTGCGCGGTCGAGATGATGCACGCGGGCGCGGCCCGCTACGACCTGGACCAGTTCGGCATCATCTTCCGCCCCAGCCCGCGTCAGTCCGACCTGATGATCGTCGCCGGCACGCTGTGCAACAAGATGGCGCCGGCGCTGCGCAAGGTCTACGACCAGATGCCCGAACCGCGTTGGGTGGTGTCGATGGGCTCCTGTGCCAATGGTGGCGGTTACTACCACTACTCGTATTCCGTGGTGCGCGGCTGCGATCGCATCGTACCGGTAGACGTCTACGTGCCGGGCTGCCCGCCCACGGCCGAGGCGCTGGTCTACGGCTTGCTGCAGATGCAGAACAAGATCCGCCTGACCAACACGATTGCGCGCTGAGTTTGCGCTCCGGTCCGCGGCCGCCGCAAACGCCGCCGCAGGACCCCGCGAAACAGCGTATCGGTTCACCTAAGCGTACAAGATGATGACCAGGCTCGAAACCCTGAAAAACAATTTGCAGACCACCCTCGGCGCGGACATCGCGCTGACCGAGGCGCTGGGCGAGCTGACGCTCGAAGTGCCCGCGGAGCAGTGGTTCTCCGTCTGCAACAAGCTGCGCACCGAAGCCGGCCTGCGCTTCGAAATCTGTATCGACCTCTGTGGCGTCGATTACCTGACCTGGGGCAACGGCACGCGCCAACTGCCCGAGGAAACCAACGCCAAGGTGCACCGCGCGCGCTTCGCCGTGGTCGCGCACCTGCTGTCGGTCGAGAACAACTGGCGCCTGCGCGTGCGCACCTGGGCGCCGGACGACGAGTTCCCGATGGTCGCCTCGCTGATGGAATGCTGGCCGGCCGTGGGCTGGTTCGAGCGCGAGGCGTTCGACCTGTACGGCATCGTCTTCGAAGGCCACCCGGACCTGCGCCGCATCCTGACCGACTACGGCTTCATCGGCCACCCGTTCCGCAAGGACTTCCCGCTCTCCGGCACCGTCGAAATGCGCTACGACCCGGAACAGAAGCGCGTCATTTACCAGCCCCTCACGATCGACCCGCGCGAGATCACGCCGCGCGTGGTGCGCGAAGACACCTACGGCTTGGGACGTTGAATCATGGCAGAAATCAAGAACTACACGCTCAACTTCGGCCCGCAGCACCCGGCCGCCCACGGCGTGCTGCGCCTGGTGCTCGAGCTGGACGGCGAAGTCATCCAGCGCGCCGACCCGCACATCGGCCTGCTGCACCGCGCCACTGAAAAGCTGGCCGAGCACAAGACCTACATCCAGGCGCTGCCCTACATGGACCGCCTGGACTACGTGTCCATGATGTGCAACGAGCACGCCTACGTCATGGCCATCGAGAAGCTGCTGGGCGTCGAAGCCCCGCTGCGCGCGCAGTACATCCGCGTCATGTTCGACGAGATCACGCGTCTCCTGAACCACCTGATGTCGCTGGGTTCGCACGCGCTCGACGTGGGCGCCATGGCGGTGTTCCTGTACGCCTTCCGTGAACGCGAAGACCTGATGGACTGCTACGAAGCGGTCTCGGGCGCGCGCATGCACGCGGCCTACTATCGTCCGGGCGGCGTCTACCGCGACCTGCCGGACACCATGCCGCAGTACGGCGAGACCAGCAAATACCGTGGCGAGAAGGAAGTGCGCGTCATGAACGACGCGCGTTCGGGCTCGCTGCTGGACTTCATCGAAGACTTCACCAACCGCTTCCCCGCCTGCGTCGACGAGTACGAAACCCTGCTCACCGACAACCGCATCTGGAAGCAGCGCCTGGTCGGCATCGGCGTGGTCGATCCCGACCGCGCCAAGGCCCTGGGCTTCACCGGCCCGATGCTGCGTGGCTCGGGCGTGGCCTGGGACCTGCGCAAGATGCAGCCCTACGAAGTCTACGACCTGCTCGATTTCGACATCCCCGTCGGCGTCAACGGCGACTGCTACGACCGCTACCTGGTCCGCATCGCCGAAATGCGCGAGAGCAACCGCATCATCCGCCAGTGCGTGGAATGGCTGCGCAACAACCCGGGCCCGGTCATGATCGAGAACCACAAGATCGCCCCGCCCAAGCGCACCGCCATGAAGACCAACATGGAAGAGCTGATCCATCACTTCAAGCTCTTCACCGAAGGTTTCCACGTGCCCCCGGGTGAAGCGTTCGCCTCGGTGGAGCACCCCAAGGGCGAGTTCGGCATCTACCTGGTGTCGGACGGCGCCAACAAGCCGTACCGCCTGAAGATTCGGGCCCCCGGCTTCGCCCACCTGCAATCGCTGGACGAAATGTCGCGCGGTCACATGATCGCCGACGCCGTCACCATCATTGGTACGCAGGACATCGTTTTCGGCGAGATCGATCGCTGATCCGCCAGACAGTCACGAGCACGCCCGCATAACCCGGATTCAAACTATGCTGCTTTCCGAACAGGCCTACCAGAAAATCGACCGAGAACTCGCCAAGTTCCCGGCCGACCAGCGGCAGTCCGCCATCATGGCCTCTCTTGCCATCGCGCAGGAAGAGAAGGGCTGGTTGGCTACCGACATCATCGAAGATGTGGCCAACTACATCGGCGTTCCGCCCATCGCGGTCCAGGAAGTCGCCACCTTCTACAACATGTTCGACGTCAAGCCCGTCGGCAAGACCAAGATCGCGGTCTGCACCAACCTGCCCTGTGCCTTGCGCGACGGCGAACGCGCCGGCGACTACCTCAAGCGCAAGCTGGGCGTGGACTACCGCGAAACCACCGCTGACGGCCAGTTCACCCTGGTCGAAGGCGAGTGCATGGGCGCCTGCGGCGATTCCCCCGTGCTGATCGTGAACAACAAGCATATGTGCGTGCGCATGACCGAAGAGAAGCTGGACGCGCTGGTCGCGGCCCTCAAGGCGCAAGGAGAGTCGGCATGAACGCGCCCGACATCTACAAGCAGTTCGCGCAGGGCCTGGAGCCCAACCCGCTGAACGACCTGTCCAACTCGATGTGCCTGCATGGCCGCCACATCAAGCCGCAGATCATGGCCGACGTCGACGGCGCCAACTGGCGCCTGGCCGACTACGTCAAGCGCGGCGGCTACGAAGCCCTGCGCAAGATCCTCACCACCGGCATGAAGCCGGAAGACGTCATCGCCGAAGTCAAGGCGTCGGGCCTGCGCGGCCGCGGCGGCGCGGGCTTCCCGACCGGCCTGAAGTGGAGCTTCATGCCGCGCGCCTTCCCGGGCCAGAAGTACCTCGTCTGCAACTCGGACGAAGGCGAACCCGGCACGTTCAAGGATCGCGACATCCTGCGCTTCAATCCGCACATCGTGATCGAAGGCATGGCGATCGCCGCCTACGCGATGGGCATCAGCGTCGGCTACAACTACATCCACGGTGAAATCTTCGAAGTCTACGAGCGCTTCGAAGAGGCCCTGGAAGAGGCGCGCGCCGCCGGCTTCCTGGGCGACAAGATCCTGGGTTCGGAATTCAACTTCCAGTTGCACGCGTTCCACGGCTACGGCGCCTACATCTGTGGCGAGGAAACCGCGCTGCTGGAATCGCTGGAAGGCAAGAAGGGCCAGCCGCGCTTCAAGCCGCCGTTCCCGGCCAGCTTCGGCCTGTACGGCAAGCCCACCACCATCAACAACACCGAAACCTTCGCGGCGGTGCCCTGGATCATCCGCAACAGCGGCCAGGCCTACCTCGAAGTCGGCAAGCCCAACAACGGCGGCACCAAGCTGTTCTCGATCACCGGCGACGTCGAGCGTCCCGGCAACTACGAGATCCCGCTGGGCACCCCGTTCTCGACCCTGCTGGAACTGGCGGGCGGCATGCGCGGCGGCAAGAAGCTCAAGGCCGTGATCCCCGGCGGCTCGAGCGCCCCGGTGCTGCCGGCCGACATCATGATGGAAACCACGATGGACTACGACGCCATCGCCAAGGCGGGTTCCATGCTGGGTTCCGGCGCGGTGATCGTCATGGACGAGACGCGCTGCATGGTCAAGTCGCTGCTGCGCCTGTCGTATTTCTATTTCGAGGAAAGCTGCGGCCAGTGCACGCCGTGCCGCGAAGGCACCGGCTGGCTGTACCGCATGGTGCACCGCATCGAAAACGGCCACGGCCGTCCGGAAGATCTGGACATGCTGGACAACGTGGCGGGCAACATCATGGGCCGCACCATCTGCGCCCTGGGTGACGCCGCCGCCATGCCCGTGCGTGGCTTCCTCAAGCATTTTCGCGACGAATTCGCGCACCACATCGAGCACAAGTCGTGTGTGGTTCCGCAATATCTGTAGGTCTCAGGAACAGCAATGGTTGAACTAACCGTCGACGGCAATACGGTAGAAGTGCCCGAGGGCAGCATGGTGATGCATGCGGCCCAGAAAGTCGGGCTTTACGTGCCGCATTTCTGCTACCACAAGAAACTGTCCATCGCGGCCAACTGCCGCATGTGCCTGGTCGAAGTGGAAAAGGCGCCCAAGGCGCTGCCCGCCTGCGCCACCCCCGTGACGAACGGCATGGTCGTGCACACCTGCTCCGAGAAGGCTCGCGCCGCTCAGAAGTCGGTGATGGAATTCTTGCTCATCAATCACCCGCTCGACTGCCCGATCTGCGATCAGGGCGGCGAATGCCAGTTGCAGGACCTGGCCGTGGGCTACGGCGGCTCTTCCTCGCGTTACCAGGAAGAAAAGCGCGTGGTGTTCCACAAGGACCTGGGCCCGCTGGTTTCCGCCGAGGAAATGAGCCGCTGCATCCACTGCACCCGCTGCGTGCGCTTCGGCCAGGAAATCGCCGGCGTCATGGAACTGGGCATGCTGGGCCGTGGCGAGCACTCCGAGATCACCTCGTTCGTCGGCCGCTCGATCGAGTCCGAACTGTCGGGCAACATGATCGACATCTGTCCGGTGGGCGCGCTGACCTCCAAGCCCTTCCGCTACAGTGCCCGTACCTGGGAACTGGCCCGTCGCCGTTCGGTCAGCCCGCACGACAGCCTGGGCGCCAACCTGGTGGTCCAGGTCAAGGGCGACCGCGTGATGCGCGTGGTGCCGTTCGAAGACGAAGCCATCAACGAATGCTGGATCAGCGACCGCGACCGCTTCTCGTACGAAGGCCTGAACAGCGAAGACCGCCTGTCCGCCCCGATGATCAAGGGCGCCGACGGCAAGTGGCAGGAAGCCTCCTGGGCCGACGCCCTGGCCGCCGTGGCCCAAGGCCTGTCGCGCGTGCGTGACAGCTTCGGCGCCGGCCAGATCGGCGCCCTGGCGTCCGAATACGCCACCACCGAGGAATACGCGCTGCTGGGCCGCCTGGTCCGCGCGCTGGGTTCCGAGAACATCGATTTCCGCCTGCGCCAGACCGACCCGGCCTTCGACGCCGCGCTGACCGGCGCGCCGTGGCTGGGCATGCCCATCGCCGAACTCGACAACCTGGACCGTGTCCTGGTGGTCGGCTCGTTCCTGCGCAAGGATCACCCGCTGATGGCCCAGCGCCTGCGCCAGGCCGCCAAGCGCGGCACGCAGATCCTGATGGTCGACAGCGCCGCCGACGATCCCCTGATGCCGGTCGCCGGCCGCCTCACCGTGGCCCCGTCCGAGCTGCCGCGCGCCCTGGCCGAAGTGGCCGTGGCCCTGGCGCAAGCCAAGGAAGCCGCGGTGCCGGCCGAGTTCGCCTCGGTCACCCCGGGCGAGAACGCCAAGATCATCGCCGCCAGCCTGGCGTCGGGCGCCAACACCGCCGTGCTGATGGGCAACCTGGCCGTGGCCAGCGCCCAGGCCTCGACCCTGGCCGCCAACGGCCGCGCCGTGGCCGACCTGGCCGGCGGCAAGTTCGGTTTCCTGACCTCCGGCGGCAACACCGTCGGTGGTTACCTGGCCGGCGCCATCCCGGGCAAGGGCGGCAAGAACGCCGCCGCCATGCTGGCCGAGCCGCTCAAGGCCTACGTGGTGCTGCACGCCGAGCCGCTGCTGGATGCCGACAATGGCCAGCAAGCCATCGCCGCGCTGCGCGGCGCGCAATTCGCCGTGGCCCTGACGCCTTACCGTTCGGCCGCCGCCGAATGGGCCGACGTCATGCTGCCGGTGGCGCCGTTCACCGAAACCTCGGGCACCTTCGTCAACGCCCAGGGCCTGGCCCAGAGCTTCAAGGGCACGGTCGCGCCGTTCGGCCAGACCCGTCCGGCCTGGAAGGTCCTGCGCGTGCTGGGCAACGTCCTGCACCTGGCCGGCTTCGATGACGAAACCTCCGAGTCCGTGCGCGATGCCGCGCTGGCCGGTGGCGTCGAAGGCCGCCTGTCCAACGACATCAAGGCGCCGCTGGGCCTGGGCCAGCCCCTGACCGGGCTGGAACGCGTCGCCGACGTGCCGATCTACCGCAGCGACGCCATGGTGCGCCGCTCGGAACCGCTGCAGGCCGCGCCGGCTTCGAAGAAGCCCGCCGCGCGCATGAACGGCAACACGCTCACCAGCCTGGGCCTGACCGCCGGCGTCAAGGTGCGCGTGACGGGCGGGCAGGGCGCTGTCGAGCTCGAAACCGTGCAGGACGACGCCGTGGCCGATCGCGCCGTGCGCATCGCCGCAGCCTTTGAAAATACCGCAGCCCTGGGTGGCGCATTTGGTCAACTCAGCGTGGAGCGTGCCTGATGGAATGGCTCAATGTTCTTGAAAGCCACGGAACGGCATTGCTCGGTCCGACGGTCTGGATGGTTCTCTGGACGATCATCAAGATCGTGGTCATCGCCGTGCCCATCATCCTGTGCGTCGCCTACCTGACGTACTGGGAGCGCAAGATGATCGGCGCCATGCACGTGCGCATGGGCCCGAACCGCGTCGGTTTCAAGGGGCTGCTGCAGCCGTTCGCCGACGTGTTCAAGCTGCTGACCAAGGAAGTCGTGGTCCCCAGCCAGGCCAACAAGGTGCTGTTCGTCGTGGCCCCCGTGGTCACGCTGATGCCGGCCCTGGCCGCCTGGGCGGTGGTGCCGTTCGGCCCCGACGTGGTCCTGGCCAACGTCAACGCCGGCCTGCTGTACATCATGGCCATCACCTCGATCGGCGTGTACGGCGTGATCGTCGCCGGCTGGGCCTCGAACTCCAAGTACGCGTTCCTGGGCGCGCTGCGCGCCTCGGCCCAGATGCTCTCGTACGAACTGGCCATCGGCTTCGTGCTGGTGACGGTGCTGCTGGTGTCCGGCAGCCTGAACATGTCCGAGATCGTGCATGTGCAGAACCGCGGCTGGTTTGCCGAC
Organism: Achromobacter sp. SIMBA_011; assembly: GCF_046535435.1. NCBI lineage: Bacteria > Pseudomonadati > Pseudomonadota > Betaproteobacteria > Burkholderiales > Alcaligenaceae > Achromobacter > Achromobacter sp. SIMBA_011. The sequence goes on from NZ_JAWRWN010000004.1 coordinate 234,060, forward strand.
AAGGGCCTGACGTTCCTGTCCTGGAACTGGCTGCCGCTGCTGCCGCTGTTCGTGATCTACGTGATCTCGGCCGTGGCCGAAACCAACCGCCACCCGTTCGACGTGGTGGAAGGCGAATCGGAAATCGTGGCCGGCCACATGGTCGAATACTCGGGCATGGCCTTCGCGCTGTTCTTCCTGGGCGAATACGCCAACATGATCCTGCTGTCGTGCATGGCGTCGATCATGTTCCTGGGCGGCTGGGCTTCGCCGATCGACATCGCGCCGCTGACCTGGATCCCGGGTTGGATCTGGCTCGGTCTCAAGACGTTCGTCGTGGTTTCGTTGTTCGTGTGGTTCCGCGCGTCGTTCCCGCGTTACCGCTACGACCAGATCATGCGTTTGGGTTGGAAGATCTTCATCCCGCTGACCGGTGTTTGGCTGGTCATTGTGGCGATCTGGATGCAGACGCCCTGGAACATTTGGCGCTAAGCCGCCAGGCAGAGGCAGGATATGGAAGCGATCAAAGATTTCTTCGGCAGCTTGATGCTGGCCGAACTGCTCAAGGGCATGCGCCTGACGGGCAAGTATTTCTTCAAGCGCAAGGTGACCTTGCGCTACCCGCAGGAAAAGACGCCGACCTCGGCGCGTTTCCGCGGCCTGCACGCGCTGCGCCGCTACCCCAATGGGGAAGAGCGCTGCATCGCGTGCAAACTGTGTGAAGCCGTGTGCCCCGCGCTGGCCATCACCATCGAGTCGGACCAGCGTGACGACGGCACCCGCCGCACCACGCGCTACGACATCGACCTGACCAAGTGCATTTTCTGCGGCTTCTGTGAGGAAAGCTGCCCCGTGGACTCGATCGTGGAAACGCACATCCACGAATACCACGGCGAAAAGCGCGGCGACCTGTATTTCACCAAAGACATGCTGCTCGCCGTGGGCGACCGCTACGAAGCCGAAATCGCCCGCCGCCGGGCCGAAGACGCTCCCTACCGTTGAGCCCAGGGTCCTGATCCATGACTTTTACCACTGTCCTGTTTTACATACTGGCCGCCGTGCTGGTGATCGCGGCGTTCCGCGTGATCACCGCGCGCAGCCCGGTCACCGCCGTCCTGCACCTGATCCTGGCGTTCGCCAACGCGGCCATGCTGTGGATGCTGCTGGGCGCCGAGTTCCTCGCGCTGCTGCTGGTGCTGGTGTACGTGGGCGCCGTGATGGTGCTGTTCCTGTTCGTCGTCATGATGCTGGACATCCGCATGGATGCCCTGCGCCAGGGCATGAAGACCTACCTGCCGCTGGGCCTGGTGATCGGCCTGGTGATGGTGCTGGAAATGGCCTTCGTGCTGGGGTCGACCTGGTACGGCTCGGGCCCGCAAGCGCCGGTCGCCGGCGACTACAACAATGCTCGCGCGCTCGGTGAAGCGATGTACACGCACTACATCTACGCCATCGAAGTCGGCGCCGCGCTGCTGCTGGTCGGCATGGTCGCCGCCATCGCGCTGACCCTGCGCCGCCGCCGCGATGTGAAGTACAACGACCCGGTCGCCGCGGTTCGCGTGCGCGCCAAGGACCGCTTCCGCATGGTGAGCATGCCCGCCCAGAGCGAGCGCGCCCAGGCCCAGAACGGCACCGCCGCGCCCCAAGGAGAAAAACAATGACGCTGACGCTGGCCCATTATCTGATCCTGGGGGCGATCCTGTTCGCCATCGGGATCTTCGGCATCTTCCTGAACCGCCGCAACCTGATCATTCTGCTGATGTCCATCGAGCTGGTGCTCCTGGCCGTCAACATGAACTTCGTGGCGTTCTCCAGCTGGTTCGGCGACACCGCCGGCCAGGTGTTCGTGTTCTTCATCCTGACCGTGGCCGCCGCTGAAGCGGCGATCGGCCTGGCCATCCTGGTGCTGCTGTTCCGCAACCTGAACACGATCAACGTTGACGAACTCGATCGCCTGAAGGGCTGACGGGGTATTGGAAGAAAATGTCTAGCTCACCCAATCTCTACCTGCTCATCGCGCTGGCGCCGCTGGCCGGAGCAATCCTCGCGGGCCTTTTCGGCACCGGGTTCCTGGGCCGCCCGATCGGCCGCCGCGCCTCGCACGTCATCACCATCCTGGGCGTGCTCATCTCCGCCATCGGTTCGGTGGTGGTGCTGGGCGACGTGCTCAACGGCCTGCGCTTTGACGGCGCGGTCTACACCTGGAGCCTGATCGGCCAGACCAAGCTGGAAATCGGCTTCCTGATCGACCCGCTGTCGGCCATGATGATGGTCGTGGTGACCTCGGTGTCGCTGATGGTGCACATCTACACCATCGGCTACATGGCCGACGATCCCGGCTACCAGCGCTTCTTCTCGTACATCTCGCTGTTCACGTTCTCCATGCTGATGCTGGTGATGTCGAACAACATGGTGCAGCTGTTCTTCGGCTGGGAAGCGGTGGGCCTGGTCTCGTACCTGCTGATCGGTTTCTGGTACACCCGCCCGACCGCGATCTTCGCCAACATGAAGGCGTTCCTGATCAACCGCGTCGGCGACTTCGGTTTCGTGCTGGGCATCGGCCTGCTGTTCGCCTACGCCGGCACCATGCACTACGGTGAAGTGTTCGCCCAGGCCGACAAGCTGTCCAAGCTGACGCTGCCCGGTTCGGACTGGATGCTGCTGACCGTGGCCTGCATCTGCCTGTTCATCGGCGCCATGGGCAAGTCGGCGCAGGTTCCCCTGCACGCCTGGCTGCCCGACTCGATGGAAGGCCCGACCCCGATCTCCGCGCTGATCCACGCCGCCACCATGGTGACGGCCGGCATCTTCATGGTCGCGCGCTTCTCGCCGCTGTTCGAGCTGTCGGACACCGCGCTGTCGTTCATCATCGTGATCGGCGCCATCGGCGCGCTGTTCCTGGGCATCCTGGGCATCATCCAGAACGACATCAAGCGCGTGGTGGCGTATTCGACGCTGTCGCAGTTGGGCTACATGACCGTCGCGCTGGGCGCCTCGGCCTACTCGGTGGCAATCTTCCACCTGATGACGCACGCGTTCTTCAAGGCGCTGCTGTTCCTGGGCGCAGGCTCGGTCATCATCGGCATGCACCACGACCAGGACATCCGCAACATGGGCGGCCTGCGCAAGTACATGCCCATCACCTGGATCACCTTCCTCCTGGGCACGCTGGCCCTGGTCGGCACGCCGTTCTTCTCGGGTTTCTACTCGAAGGAACACATCATCGAGGCCGCCGGCGCCGCCCACGTCTGGGGCGCCAGCTTCGCCTACTACGCCACGCTGATCGGCGTGTTCGTGACCTCGCTGTACTCGTTCCGCGTGTACTTCCTGGTCTTCCACGGCAAGGAACGCTTCGACACCAGCGACCACGGTCATGGCCACGGCCACGACGCGCACGGCCATGACGACCACGGTCACGACGACCATGGCCACCACGGCGGCAAGCCGCACGAGTCGCCCTGGGTCGTGACCCTGCCGCTGATCCTGCTGGCGATCCCGTCGGTGCTGATCGGCGCCTGGGCGGTGGATCCGATGCTGTTCGGCAAGTTCTTCAACGGCGTGATCACGGTGCTGCCGCAGCATCCGGCCATGCACGAGCTGCACGAAGAATGGCACGGCTGGGTCGCCTTCGGCCTGCACGCCTTCCAGACCCTGCCGTTCTGGCTGGTCGTGGCCGGCGCGGTCATCGCCTGGTACTGCTACCTGATCAACCCGAAGGTCCCGGCCGCGATCAAGTCGAGCCTGTCGGGCGTGAACAAGGTGCTTGAGAACAAGTACTACGTCGACTGGGTCAACGAGCAGATCATCGCCCGCGGCCTGCGCTGCCTGGGCCGTGGCCTGTGGCAGACCGGCGACCGCGGCATCATCGACGGCCTGCTGATCAACGGCAGCGCCCGCGTGGTGGGCTGGGTGTCGGCGATCAGCCGCCACCTGCAGTCCGGCTTCATCTATCACTACGCGTTCGCGATGATCATCGGCATCATGGCGCTGGTGACTTTCTTTGTGCTGATTCCCCAATGATGGCAAGCGAGATGGCATCCAACACTTTCCCCTGGCTTACGCTTGCGATCTTTGTCCCGATCGTATTCGGCCTGCTGGTGCTGGCGGTGGGCCGTGACGACCGTCCCGGCCTGACGCGCGGCCTGTCGCTGATCGGCTCGATCGCCGGCTTCCTCGTCACGATCCCGCTGTACACCGGGTTCGACTCCAAGACGGCTGCCATGCAGTTCGTCGAGAAGACCTCCTGGATCGAAGCCTTCAACGTCAACTACCACCTGGGCGTTGACGGCATTTCGCTGTGGTTCGTGCTCCTGACCGCGTTCATCACCATCATCGTGGTGCTGGCCGGCTGGGAAGTCATCACCAGCCGCGTGTCGCAGTACATGGCCGCCTTCCTGATCCTGTCGGGTCTGATGGTGGGCGTGTTTTGCGCGCTGGACGGCATGCTGTTCTACGTGTTCTTCGAAGCCACGCTGATCCCGATGTACATCATCATCGGCGTCTGGGGCGGACCGAACCGGGTGTACGCGGCCTTCAAGTTCTTCCTCTACACCCTGATGGGCTCGCTGCTGACGCTGGTGGCCTTCGTCTACCTGTGGAACGCCTCGGGCGGTTCGTTCGACATCTTGACCTGGCAGCAGACCAAGCTGGGCTACACCCCGCAGATCCTGATCTTCGTGGCGCTGCTGGCGGCCTTCGCCGTCAAGGTGCCGATGTGGCCGGTGCACACCTGGCTGCCGGACGCCCACGTCGAGGCGCCCACGGGCGGCTCCATCGTGCTGGCCGCGATCATGCTGAAGCTGGGCGCCTACGGTTTCCTGCGCTTCTCGCTGCCGATCGCGCCCGACGCCTCGCACAGCCTGGCCGGCCTGATGATCACGCTGTCGCTGATCGCCGTGATCTACATCGGCCTGGTGGCGATCGTGCAGGACGACATGAAGAAGCTGGTGGCCTATTCGTCGGTCGCCCACATGGGCTTCGTCACCCTGGGTTTCTTCATCTTCAACACGGCCGGCGTCGAAGGCGCCATCGTGCAGATGATCTCCCACGGCTTCGTCTCGGGCGCCATGTTCATGTGTATCGGCGTGCTCTATGACCGCATGCACTCGCGCCGCATCGCCGACTACGGCGGCGTGGTCAACGTGATGCCGCGCTTCGCCACGTTCTTCATCCTGTTCTCGATGGCCAACAGCGGCCTGCCGGCCACCAGCGGTTTCGTCGGCGAGTTCATGGTGATCATGGGCGCGGTCGAGCACAACTTCTGGATCGGCCTGCTGGCGGCCACCGCGCTGATCCTGGGCGCTTCGTATTCGCTGTGGATGGTCAAGCGCGTGGTCCTGGGCGATGTCGCCAACGACCATGTGCGCGAGCTGACCGATATCAACCGCCGCGAATTCGTGATTCTTGGCGTGATGGCGATCGCCGTGCTGTACATGGGGATCTATCCCAAGCCCTTCACCGACGTGATGCATGTGTCGGTCGAGGCCCTGCTGCAACACGTTGCCGTCTCGAAACTGTAAGACAAGACAATGATGCAATCCCAAATCGATTTCGCCCTGGCGACACCGGAAATCCTCCTGCTGGTTTTCGGCCTGGCTATCCTGCTCGTCGACGCGGTCAGCAATCACCCCGAGCGCAAGCCGACGTTCCTGCTGACCATGCTGGCGCTGGGCGTGCTGACCGTGGTGTCGGCGCTGCAGTGGAAGAACGGCGTCACGGGTTCGACCTTCAACGGCCTGTACGTCACCGACGAGCTGTCGCACCTGCTCAAGATTGCCTCTTACATCGCGGTGGCGGTCACGCTGGTCTACGGCCGCGTCTACGCCCAGTTGCGCGACATGATGCGCGGCGGCGAACTGTACGTGCTGACGCTGTTCGCCCTGCTGGGCCAGATGGTGATGATCTCGTCGGGCAACCTGATCTCGATCTACCTGGGCCTGGAGCTGATGTCGCTGGCGCTGTACGCGCTGATCGCGCTGCGTCGCGACAACGTCGTCGCCACCGAAGCCGCCATGAAGTACTTCGTGCTGGGCGCGCTGGCCTCGGGCTTCCTGCTGTACGGCATGTCGATGGTCTACGGCGCCACCGGCCACCTCGATCTGGCCGAAGTCTCCAAGGTCATCGCCGCCGGCAAGGCCGAGAAGCTGGCCCTGGTGTTCGGCATCGTGTTCCTGGTTTCGGGCCTGGCGTTCAAGCTCGGCGCCGTGCCGTTCCACATGTGGGTGCCGGACGTCTACCAGGGTTCGCCGACCGCGGTCACGCTGATCCTGGGCGGCGCGCCCAAGCTGGCGGCCTTCGCCATCACGCTGCGCCTGCTGGTCGACGGTCTGCACGGCCTGGCGGCCGACTGGCAGCCGATGCTGATGATCCTGGCGGTGCTGTCGCTGGCCATCGGCAACCTGACCGCCATCGCGCAGACCAACTTCAAGCGCATGCTCGCCTACTCGACCATCTCGCACATGGGCTTCGTGCTGCTGGGCCTGATGTCGGGCTCGGTGGTCGGCAAGCCGGAACTGGCCTCGTCCGCCTACGGCGCGTCGCTGTTCTACATGCTGACCTACGTGCTGACCACGCTGGCCAGCTTCGGCATCGTGCTGCTGCTGTCGCGCCAGGGTTTCGAGTGCGAGCACATCGACGACCTGAAGGGTCTGAACCGCCGCAGCCCGTGGCATGCCGCCATCGTGCTGCTGCTGATGTTCTCGCTGGCCGGCATCCCGCCGCTGGTGGGCTTCTACGCTAAGCTGGCGGTGCTGCAGGCGCTGGTCAGCGCCGGCCACGTCACGCTGGCGGTGGTCGCGGTGGTGTTCTCGCTGATCGGCGCGTTCTACTACCTGCGCGTGGTCAAGGTCGTGTACTTCGACGAGCCGGCGGCCGATGCCGCCCCGATGGCGGCCACCTGCGGCCAGCGCGGCGTGCTGTCGGTCAACGGCCTGCTGATCCTGGTGCTGGGCCTGTTGCCGGGCGGCCTGATGGCCCTGTGCGTGCAGGCCATCCGCAGCTCGCTCAGCCTGTAAGCGAAGCGGGCCATGAACCAGACCCTGGCGGTATGGCTCCTGATCGCGCTGGCCCTGGTCAGCGCGAACCTGCCCTTCCTGACGGAGCGCGTGTTCGCCGTGCTGCCGTGGAAGCAGGGCGGGGCCGAAGCCGTCAAGCCGTTCTGGATGCGCCTGGTCGAAGTGCTGGTGTTCTACCTGATCGTGGGCGCCCTTGGCTTCACGTTCGAGTCCGCGCTGGGCAACCGCTTCGCGCAGACCTGGGAGTTCTACGCCATCACCTTGAGCCTTTACCTGGTGCTGGCCTATCCCGGGTTCGTGTACCGCTATCTGTTCAAGCGGCATCCGCGCCTGCGGACCTGACCGGCCGCGCCACGCAATATCCGAAAACGCCCCGCAAGGGGCGTTTTGCTTGGATGCGGTGTTGCCGCTGATTGCCGATTCTGTGGCGAATTGCCATCAAGTCGCGGCATCCCCGCGTTAGCGCGTCCGATTTCCCCTGCAGGATCGAACTCAATCAACTTTCCCATCCAGAATCGCAACCTGTCTTAAACAGGAATGGTTGTCATTCACCTCCGGGAGAGCTTGATCTTGAAACTCGAAGACTCATACGCGCTGAATTCACTGGCCGGGTCGCTGGCCGCCGCGATCGCGGTGCCCGCGCTGTTCGTCAGTCCCCATGCGATGGCGCAATCGAGCGCTCCCTTGCTGGCTCCGGTGCAGGTGGAGGGAGAGGACGCTTCGCCTTATCAACCGGACAGTGTCCAGTCGCCCAAGATGACTGCGCCGCTGCTGGATACGCCGCGCTCGGTGCAGGTGGTGCCCAAGCAGGTGATCTCCGACCAGTCCGCGACCTCGCTGCAGGATGTGCTGCAAAACTCGCCAGGCATCACCTTCGCCGCGGGCGAGGGCGGGCGCGCGGGCGGCGACCTGCCCGTCATCCGTGGCCAGAATGCCGCCAGCAGCCTGTTCCTGGACGGCGTGCGCGACGTCAGCATGCAGGCGCGCGACACCTTCAACCTGGAACAGGTCGAGATCATCAAGGGACCGGATTCGGTCTACGCCGGTCGTGGCGGCGCCGGTGGCAGCATCAATCTGGTCAGCAAGGCGCCCAAGGCCAAGGATGCTATCGAGGTCACCGGGCAGATCGGCACCGACAGCAACTACCGCGGCACCCTGGACAGCAACTGGCGGCTGGGCGAAAAGTCGGCCTTCCGCCTGAACCTCATGGGCACCAAGGGCGACGTGCCGGGTCGCGACAAGGCGGTGAATTTCTCGCGCTGGGGGGTGGCGCCGTCGCTGACGCTGGGGATGGGCACGCCGACCCGCATCACGCTGAGCTACTACCATTACCAGAACGACAGCATGCCGGACTACTCCATCCCCTACGATCCGCGGACGGGCCAGCCGGTGACGGAAACCATGGGGATCAAACGCAAGAACTTCTACGGCCTGGCCAAGCGCGATTTCATGAAGACGCGCGATGGCATGGCCACGGTCGATTTCCAGCATGATTTCTCCGACAAGCTCAAGCTGCGCAACGCGGTGCGCTATGGCCGCGAAACCGCCGACTATCTCGCCACCCAGCCCGACCTCACGCTCGCCAACCTGCCGGCAGGTATCGTCAACCGGCCTGCCTATGGCAGGTACTACACCACCAAGGCATTCGCGAACCAGACAGACCTGAGCGGCGAGTTCCTGACAGGCGCGATCAAGCATGGCTTCGACCTGGGGTTCGAATACACCAGCGTCAGACAGACCATGGCCTACAACAACGATCAGGTTCTGAAGTCGGACGGGATCACCAAGTGCCCGGCCGACCTGACGCAGACCTCTCTGCGCGACCCCGACCCGAACGTGGCCTATCCCTGCCGCACGGTTCGCAGTTGGCCGGCGCCCTACGCCACCGACACGCTGGCGCTTTACGGCTTCGATACCCTCGAGCTCGACGAACACTGGCAGGCCAGCATCGGGCTGCGCTGGGACAACTACCGTACCCACGGCCATGACAGGAAAGAGCAGAGCTATCGCCGCGCCGACAACCTGTTCAACTATCAATTCGGCCTGGCGTACAAGCCGGTGCCCGCAGGCACGATCTATGCCTCGTACGGCACGTCTTCGACGCCGTCCTCGTTGGCGGGAGCCACCGCGTCGGACATCCTGAGGAAAAGCTCGGACGAGGCGGCGGCGCCCGAAAAGAGCCGCACGGTCGAGGCGGGCGTCAAATGGCAGGTGCTGGACGAGCGCCTGACGCTGTCGGGCGCGGTGTTCCAGGATACGCGCACGAACACCAACATCGAGGTGATGCCGAACGAATACGAGCAGGCGGGCCGGACCCGCGTGCGCGGATTCGAGCTGGGCTTCTCGGGCGCCATCACGCCGGCGTGGAACGTCTATGGCGGCTATACCTTCCTGGACAGCAAGCTGATCCGCGGCGGACGCAAGGACGTCGGCGCGGAAGGCCGCGACCTGCCGAACACGCCGCGCAACGCATTCAGCCTTTGGACCTCCTACAAGGTGCTGCCCGAATTGACGCTGGGCGGTGGCGCCTACTATGTCGACAAGGTCTACGGCAAGGCGGATGCGAGCGTCGACGCGACGGGAGCGCCCAAGGCGCGCTGGGTGCCGTCGTACTGGCGTTTCGATGCGATGGCCAAGTACAAATTCAGTCCCAATGTATCGGCGCAACTCAATGTGTTGAACGTGTTTGACCGGACGTTCTACACACGCGCCCGCCCAAGCAACCATGCCGCGCTCGGCACGGGGCGGGCGGCGCTGCTGTCGGTAAGTTTGCGTTATTGACCGCTGCCGCCAGTCAGGAAAGCCATCCTTCGGTGGCTTTCCGCTGGACGCGCCGCGATCAGCTTTCGAACCAGTTCAGCACGCCGTCCAGGCCCGAGACGTTCAGCGCGTAGCGCGTCTGCTGCCGCACCAGCGGCTTGGCGTGGTACGCCACCGGAAAGCCCGCGGCGCCCAGCATCTTCAGGTCGTTGGCGCCGTCGCCCATGGCGATGATCTGCTCCTTGGTGGCGCCGTGGGTGCGGGCGAACTCGCGCAGGTAGACGGCCTTGGCGTCGGCGTCCAGGATGTCGCCCAGCACGCGGCCGGTCAGCACGCCGTTGTCGATCTCGAGCGTGTTGGCGTGCGCGCTGTCCAGCCGCAGGCGCTCGCGCAGGCGGTCGGTGAAGAAGGTGAAGCCGCCCGACACCAGCAGCACCTTGATGCCCGCCGCCTGGGCGGTGGTGATCAGCCGCTCGGCGCCCGGGTTCAGGCGCAGTTTCTCGGTGTAGACCTGTTCCAGGGCCTCGGCCGGCACATTCTTGAGCAGCGCGACGCGGCGCCGCAGGCTTTCGGCGAAGTCCTTGATCTCACCGCGCATCGCGGCTTCGGTGATCTCCGAAACCTTGTCCTTGACGCCGGCCACGCCGGCGATCTCGTCGATGCACTCGATGTTGATGAGCGTCGAGTCCATGTCCATCGCCAGCACCTTGCAGTGCGACAGCTTCAGGCCGGCCGGCACGAAGGCGGTGTCGATGCCATGGCGCTCGGCCCAGGCCACCACGTCGGCGCGGCTGGCCTCGTCGTGCTGCACGTCGAGCAGGCGGGCCGCGGTGGCGCTGATGCGGGCCACGCCTTGCGCCTGCGCCAGCGCGGCGAGCTGTTCGGCGTGTTCGACCGTCAGGCCGGGGGATTGGACGACGAGGTGATGGATAGTCATAAAAATGCGAAGGTCGGGGCGGGTTACTTCAAGGCGCGCAGCACGGCGCGCACGGCGTCGGCGCGGGCCGGGATCTGCGCGGCCTTGATCTCAACCCGCAATTTATCCTGTCCGGCGAGTTTGATGTGGCGTTGTCGCTGCACCAGCTCGATGATTTTCGCCGGATCGACGCTGGTCTTGGGGCCGAACTGCAGCAGCGCCTGGGTTTCGCTGGCGTCGATCTTGACGATGCCCAGCGGTTGCGCCGCCAGGCGCAGGCGGTGCGTGGTCAGCAGCGTCTGCGCCGCCTCGGGCAGCTTGCCGAAGCGGTCGATCAGTTCTTCCTGGATCTGGATCAGGTCGTCCTCGTCAGCGGCGTGGGCCAGGCGCTTGTAGACGCTCAGGCGCGCGTGCACGTCGGCGCAGTAGTCGGACGGCAGCAGCGCCGGCGCGTGCAGGTTGACCTCGCAGGCCAGGTTGAAGGGCGCGTCCAGGTCCGGCTCTTCGCCGGCGCGCAGGGCGCGCACCGCTTCGTTCAGCATTTCGTTGTACATCGAGAAGCCCACTTCCTGGATGTTGCCCGACTGCGAATCGCCCAGCACCTCGCCGGTGCCGCGGATCTCCAGGTCGTGCATGGCCAGGTAGAAGCCCGAGCCCAATTCCTCCATGGCCTGGATCGCCTCCAGCCGCTTCTTGGCGTTGCTGGTGATGGCGTCCTCGCCCGGTGTCAGCAGGTAGGCGTAGGCCTGGTGGTGCGAGCGGCCGACGCGGCCGCGCAACTGGTGCAACTGCGCCAGGCCGAAGCGGTCGGCGCGGTGGATCACGATAGTGTTGGCGCTGGGCACGTCGATGCCGGTCTCGATGATGGTGGTGCACAGCAGCACGTTGTAGCGCTGCTGGTAGAAGCCCTTCATCACCTGTTCCAGGTCGCGTTCGGGCATCTGGCCATGGGCCACCGCGATGCGGGCCTCGGGCACCAGCTCTTCGAGGCGGGCGCGGCGGTTGTGGATGGTCTCGACCTCGTTGTGCAGGAAGTAGCACTGGCCGCCGCGCTTGAGCTCGCGCAGCAGCGCCTCGCGCAGCGTGCTGCCGTCCTCGCGCCGCACGAAGGTCTTGATCGCCAGGCGCTTCTGCGGCGCGGTGGCGATGACCGAGAAGTCGCGGATGCCCTCGAGCGACATGCCGAGCGTGCGCGGGATCGGCGTGGCGGTCAGGGTCAGCACGTCGACCTCGGCGCGCAGCGCCTTGAGCGCTTCCTTCTGGCGCACGCCGAAGCGGTGTTCCTCGTCGATGATGACCAGCCCGAGGCGCTTGAACTTCACGTCCTTGGACAGGATCTTGTGGGTGCCGATGACGATGTCGACGCGGCCGTCGTTGATGCCTTCGATGGCCGCCGACACTTCCTTGGCCGAGCGGAAACGCGACAGCTCCACCACCCGCACCGGCCAGTCGGCGAAGCGGTCGGAGAAGGTCTGCGCGTGCTGTTCGGCCAGCAGCGTGGTAGGGCAGAGCAGGGCGACCTGCTTGCCGTTGGCCACGGCCAGGAACGCGGCGCGCAGCGCCACCTCGGTCTTGCCGAAGCCGACGTCGCCGCACACCAGGCGGTCCATCGGCCGGCCCGAGGTCATGTCGGCGATCACGGCCTCGATGGCGGCGGCCTGGTCGGCCGTTTCCTCAAAACCGAAGCCCTCGGCGAAGGCCTGGTAGTCGTTGAGCGGCAGGTTGAAGGCGAAGCCCTCGCGCGCGGCGCGCTGGGCATACAGCGCCAGCAGTTCGGCGGCGGTGTCGCGCACCTGCTTGGCGGCCTTGCGGCGCGCCTTGTCCCACTGGCCCGAGCCGAGCTGGTGCAGCGGCGCGGCTTCCGGATCGGCGCCGCTGTAGCGGGCGATCACGTGCAACTGCGACACCGGCACATACAGCGTGCTGCCGTTGGCGTATTCGAGATGCAGGAACTCCATCTCGCCTTCGCCCATGTCCATGTTGACCAGGCCGTGGTAGCGGCCGATGCCGTGCTGGGCGTGCACCACGGGGTCGCCAGCGCGCAGTTCGGACAGGTCGCGCACCATCGCTTCGACGTTGCTGGCGCGTTCCTGGTCGCGCTTGCCGCGCCGGCCGGTGCTGGCCAGTCCCGGATAGAGGTCGTTCTCGGTCAGGAAGGCCAGATTGGCCTGCGGCAGCTCGAAGCCGGTGGCCAGCGGCGCGGCGACGATGCCGAAATGGGCGTCGGAAGCCAGGAAGGCTTCGATGCTGTCGGGCTGCGCGTCGGGGGTGACGCCGAACTCGTTGAGCATCTGCACCAGCGTTTCGCGGCGGCCGGCCGAGTCGGCGCACAGCAGCACACGGCCTTGCGGCTTGGCGACGTGCGTGCGCAACTTGGCGATCGGGTCTTCGGCGCGGCGCGCCACGCTCACGTCTGGCGCGGCGCGGAAGTCGGGATGGGGCTGGCCGGCGGCCAGCGCCAGGCGGCGGAAATCCTTCAGGCGGGCGTACAGCGTCTGCTCGTCCAGGAACAGCGCCGACGGCGGCAGCACCGGGCGCTCGCGGTCGCTTTTCAGGAAGCCGTAGCGGCTGCCGGTGTCCTGGTGAAAGCGCATCATGGCGTCGTCGATGTCGCCGACGGTGACGGTGATGGCGTTGTCGGCCAGGTAGTCGAACAGCGTCGCGGTCTCGTCGAAGAACAGCGGCAGGTAGTACTCGACCCCGGCGAAGGGGATGCCGTTGCCGATGTCCTTGTAGGGCAGGGCGCGCGACGGGTCGCCTTCGAACACTTCGCGGAACCGCGCGCGGAAGCGGTTGCGCGAATCCTCGTCCATGGGGAATTCGCGGCCCGGCAGTAGCTGTACCTCGCGCACCGGATACAGGCTGCGCTGGGTGTCGACGTCGAAGCTGCGGATGGTCTCGATCTCGTCGTCGAACAGGTCCAGCCGGTAGGGCAGCGCCGATCCCATCGGGAACAGGTCGATCAGGCCGCCACGCAGACAGAACTCGCCGGGCGCGGTGACCTGAGTGACGTGGTTGTAGTTGGCCAGCGTCAACTGCGCGCGCAGCGCCGCCTCGTTGAGCCTGTCCTTCTGCTTGAAGGAAAAGGTGTAGGCTGCCAGGAACGACGGCGGCGCCAGCCGGTACAGCGCGGTGGTGACCGGCACCGTCAGCACGTCCACCGTCTTCATCATCAGCGAGTGCAGGGTGTGCAGGCGCTCGGAGATCAGGTCCTGGTGCGGCGAAAAGGCGTCGTACGGCAGCGTTTCCCAGTCGGGTAGCTGGCGCACGCGCAGGCCGGGCGCGAACAGCGCGATTTCCTCGGCCAGGCGCTGCGCTTCCAGCGGCTCGGCGGTCAGCACCACCAGCGGCGCCGCGGCCTGCCGCGCCAGGTCGGCCAGCAGCCAGGCGTCGCCCGAGCCGGGCGGGCGCGGTTGCGCATAACGCGTGCCGTGCTTGAGCGCGGCGAGAGTGGGGGCGGTCGCGGGAACGGGCGGCGCTGCCGTGGCGGAGGAGGTGGGAGCGGGCATCAGGCTGGGAGCAGGCATCAAGCGGAAGATTATAAAATCACCGAACCATGTCTGACTCAATCATCGCAATCGTTCCCGCCGCCGGCGTCGGCGCCCGCGCCAGCCGCCCCGGCGCTGAGAGCGTGCCGAAACAATACCGTCCGTTGGCCGGACAGCCCATGCTGCGCCACGCGGTGGCCGCGTTGCTCGCCGACGACCGCGTGTCGCAGGTGCGGGTGGCGGTGACGCCTGGCGACGGCTGGGTCGACCAGGCCCTGGCCGGCCTGCCGCGCACCGTCTGGCGTGCCTGCGGCGGCGCCACTCGCGCCGATACCGTGGCGGGGGCGCTCGCTGAAAGCGGGGTTTCCGACGCGACCTGGGTGCTGGTGCACGACGCGGCCCGCCCTGGCCTGCCGGCCGCGGCGCTGGCGCGCCTGATCGACGCCTGCCTGGCGGACCCGGTCGGCGGCCTGCTGGCGCTGCCGGTGGCCGACACTGTCAAGGCCGGCCACGAGCGCGTCGAGCGCACGCTCGACCGCAACGGCCTGTGGCTGGCCCAGACGCCGCAGATGTTCCGCGCCGGCGCGCTGCGCGATGCGCTGACGGCTGCCGCGGTCAATGGCGTGGCGGTGACCGACGAGGCCTCGGCCATCGAGGCCGCGGGCTACGCGCCGCTGCTGGTGCCCGGCGCGATGCGCAATTTCAAGGTGACCTGGCCGGACGATTTCGAACTGATGGAAAAATGGCTATGAGTATTCCTTTTCGCGTCGGACAGGGTTTCGACGTGCATGCGCTGGTCGAGGGCCGGCCGCTAATCATCGGCGGCGTGACCATTCCCCACAGCCACGGCCTGCTGGGCCATTCCGATGCCGACGTGCTGCTGCATGCGATCACCGACGCCTTGCTCGGCGCCGCGGGCCTTGGCGATATCGGCCGCCATTTTCCCGATACCGACCCGGCCTTCAAGGGCGCGGACAGCCGCGTGCTGCTGCGCGAGGCCATGGCGCGGGTACGGCAGGCCGGCTGGACGCCGGTGAACATCGACGCCACCCTGCACGCGCAGGCGCCGAAGATCGGCCCGCATGCGCCGGCCATGGCCAGGAACATCGCGGCCGACACCGGCCTGGCCGAAAGCGAGGTCAACATCAAGGCCAAGACCAACGAAGGCCTGGGCTACCTGGGCCGCAAGGAAGGCATCGCGGCGACGGTGGTGGCGCTGCTGGCGCGGGCCTGAAAGGCGCCTGGCTGACGGATGCTTGAACGAATGGCGCGGATATCTCCGCGCCATTTTTTTGCGCGCATGCGTTGTTTTATTCGCACGGATAGCCGCGCGGATACATGTCCATAATAAATTAACAAAACGCAAAAGAGGCCGTGAGCCGCGCCCCTGCTGCGGTTCGGCCAGGATTGCCCTTGGTTTCGGCCGCCAGCGCCCGGAACAGGCCGTGCTTTCGTCTTGCGGGTGCATTTGAACTGGAATACGCTGCCGCTACTCAACGTCTGAATAATAGGGACACTGGAAATGCATGTACGTGGCGCTGCCTTGTTTCTGGCCCTCGTCGCCTTTGGTTCGCCTGCACATGCAGAATTCGAGCAGCAGCTCGGCCCGCTTTCCGGGGCTGTCCGATCCCAGATGCTGCAGGGCTGGACCGCGGGTGTCGAGGATGGCTGGTTCACCTTGCGCAACCGGGCGGCGGCCGGCAGCGAACAGACGCTCTATCTCAACGTGGGCGAGGCGCCGGAAAGCGGCCGCGTCACCGACGTCAATGTGGTCCTGAACTCGACCAACCCCAAAGCCTCGATCGGCGTCGTGTTGAACAACCGCCCGCGCAAGGCCCTGTGCCTGCTCGAGCTCACGGCGGCCAAGCAGACCATCCTGTTCTGTCTGAACGGCGACAAGCGCCGCGATATCGCCAATGTGCCCAACGTGGCCAAGCTGGACGGCTCCGACCGGATCAAGGTCGTCGAAGTGCCGGGCGCGGCGCGCTTCATCGTCAATGGCCAGAAGATCGGCGATATCGAGAACGAGCCCGCGCTGGGCTCCGAAGTCGGCATCATGGCCTATGACGTCGGCACCTTCGGGATCGCGGACTTCGCCATCGCCACCAACGTCGCTGCCAACACCGGCCAGGGCGGTGGCGCGCAACCGCGTCAGCAGCCGGCGCGCGCGCCCCAGGCCTCGCCGGATTCCGGCGCCAGCAGCGGCCTGCCGGGCTCGGGTCCGTATCCGCGCTTTGGCGGCGACTCGCTGCGCATCGTGGCGGTGTACATCGGCATCATGCGCAGTATTTTCATGCATGAGTTCGGCCACGCCCTGATCGGTGAACTGGAGCTGCCTTCGACCGGCGCCGAGGAAGACGCGGTCGATATCTATTCGGCGCTGCAGATTGTCGAACCCACCATGTACCCGTCCAGCGACAAGGACACCAACGCCATGGCCCAGGGCGCGGCCAAGTACGCGGCCCTGCAGTGGTACTACAGCGGCAAGGTGGCCGAGGCCCAGGGCGCCGGCAATTCTCCCTGGCAGGACGAGCATACCGGCGACCTCAAGCGCTTCCGCAACATGCTGTGCATCATGTACGGCGGCAACCCGGGCGTGTTCGAATCGCTGGTCGAGCAGGTTGGCTTCGAAGACCGCACCAAGTCGCGTTGCGCCGACGAGTTCACCAAGCAGAACCGCGCCTGGCGCCGCATCCTGGCGCCGCATACCCGCGTCGGCACCTGGTCGCCCGACGGCCAGCAGCCAGCGAACGCGCCCGGCGCGCCGGTGAACGTGACCTTCGAGCCGTCGTCGCGCCGCATCGGCAACCTGTTCGCCAACAATCTGTCCGAAGCCATCTCTAAAGACATCAAGCTGCTGGGCCAGACCTACGTCCTGCCGCGGCCGGTCAACGTGGTCTTCAAGGACTGCGGCAAGCTCAACGCCTGGTACAGCCCGCGCGAAGGCTCGATCACGATGTGCTACGAGCTGATCGAGAACATCGCAGTGATGATCTCCGACATCGAGATGGGCACGGTCGGCGGCGAGCCCAAGCAGGGCGGGGCGGCGCCGCAGCGGTCTCCGCAGCAGGCGCCGCAACCGCCGCGCCAGCAGCCGCCCGCCGGCCAGCCGCAGCGCGCGCCCGGCAACGGCGGCTTCGACGAACTGCAGGACAGCGGCGTGCCGCCGACGACGCTGCTGTTCTCGGCGCCCTACAAGGGCCCGACGCCCAACACCCATCCGCGCGCCAAGGTGATCACCACCAAGGACGTGGTGGCCCTGCTGACCGATGAAAAGAACAAGAACTTCCTGGTGATCGATACCAGCGGCCTGCGCGAGACCATCCCCGGCGCGTTCCCCCTGAGCGACGCGGGTTCGGATGGCGCCATTACGGACCAGATGCAGGAAGCCTTCGATGGCTGGCTGCACAAGAAGACCGGCACCGAGAAAGAGCACAACGTGCCCCTGATCATCATGGGCGCCGGCATGAATGATCGCTCTTCCTATAACGCCGCGCTGCGCGCCGGCATGATGGGCTGGCCTGTCTACTGGTACCGCGGCGGCATGGAGGCCTGGGTTGCCAACGGCCTGCCGACGACCGCCGTGAAGTCGCAGGGGCAGTAAGACGCTTCGCGGGGCGGCGCAACGGCCGTCCGGTAAATGAAAAAGCCCGCCTGTGCGAACAGGCGGGCTTTTTCATTGTTTCGCGCGAAGGCGCGCCAGGCTTACTTGCCCTGGGCGGCCAGCGCCAGGGCGGCGGCGTTGACCACGGAGGCGATGCGGCCGGCGTCGCGCAGTTGTTCCGTCGACAGGCCGTCCTTCTTCAGGTTCTCGTAGTGCGAAGCGACGCAGAAGTGGCACTTCCCGATGATGGAGGCCACCAGCGCGAACAGCTCGAAGCGCTTCTTCTCGACGCCGCCGTGGGTGGCGTAGGCATTCATGCGCAGTTGCGCCGGCAGGCTCTTGAGCTGCGCGTCGCCGGTCATCTCGACGTACGGGTACCAGGTGTTGTTCATGCCCATGAGCGCCGACGCGGTCAGCGCGGCATTGGCGTCAGCTTCCGACAGGCCGCTCTTGAAGGCTTCGACCAGCACCGGGCTGCGCGCAGCGTAGGCGGCCGACAGGGCGGCGCCGACGGCGTCTTCCGGGGCCAGGGTCGAGCGGGCGATCACGGCGTCCAGATTCAGGCGGATGTCCTTGGCCCAATCCGGTAGCTGTTCCTTAATGGTCGTCAGAAATTCCATAGTTTTTACCTATAATCTAGCGCAGTTAAAGCCCGGCGAAGGACCTGCGGGCAGGTCCCTCGGCCGGGCTGGAAATTACAGCGTGGCGCCGCCAACCGTACGGTTGCACGGGCACAGCTCGTCGGTTTGCAGACCGTCGAGCAGACGCAGGACTTCTTCCGGGTTACGGCCGACGTTCAGGTTGTTCACCGAAACGTGCTGGATCGTGTTGTCCGGATCGACGATGAAGGTGGCGCGCAGGGCAACGCCAGCGCCCTTTTCACGCACGCCCAACTGGTCGATCAGGGCGCCGGTGGTGTCGCCGAACTGGTAGTGACCCAGCTTGTTCAGGTCCGGGTGCTCACGGCGCCAGGCCAGCTTGACGAATTCGTTGTCGCTCGAGCCACCCAGCAGGACGGCGTCGCGGTCTTCGAAATCCTTGGCCAGCTTGTTGAAGCCGACGATTTCGGTCGGGCACACGAACGTGAAGTCCTTCGGGTAGAAGTAGATCACCTTCCACTTGCCGGGGAACGAGCTTTCGGTGATGTCTTCGAAAGCCGAGACGCCGTTTTCTTCGTGCTGGTTGAAGCCGGGCTTGACGCCGGTAACCTTGAAGGGCTCGAGTTTGTCGCCAACAGTTTTCATGTTTACTCCCAGTAGTTGTTGGTGGAATTAAGGCGGTGCCTCAAACCATAAATTCTACGCTATGGATTATCGTTGTCTAATTGATAATTCCTAAACTTCGCTTTGGGCAGCTCTATGCGGGCGGTCAGGCCGCCGCCCTCGCGCGGCAGCATGCGCAGGGCGCCGCCGACGTGCTTGAGCAGGCGTTCGACGATGGCCAGGCCCAGGCCGGCGCCGCTGACGCCGGTGCGGGCGGCCTCGCCGCGTGAAAAGGGACGCAGCAGGCGATCGACATCTTCGGGGGCGATCCCGGGGCCGCGGTCGGACACCTCGATCACGATCATGCCGCCCTCAGCTTGCAATGTCATGACCAGATGGGCCATCCCGTCGCTCGAGCGGCCATAGCGGCGCGCGTTCTCGATGAGGTTGCTGACGATGCGCTTGAGGTCGAGCGCGGTGATGCGGGCGCGCAGCCCGGGTTCGAGCGTGGCCTCGAGCTCGCCACCCAGTGACGAAGTATGACTGCGTTCACGCTCGTACAGCTCGGCCAGCACGGCCGAGATATCGGTGGCCAGTTGCGGCAGGGTGCCGGCGGGGCGGGCATATTCCATCAGTTGGCCGATGCTGTGGTCGATCTGGCCGAGGTCTTCGTCGATGGCCTGGCGCGCGTCTTCCGAAACCCCGCTCAGCTCGATTTCCAGGCGCATGCGCGCCAGCGGCGTTCGCAGGTCATGGGAAATGCCGGCCAGCATCAGTTCGCGGTCGGCCTCGGCCTGTCGCAAGTCCTTGGCCATGCGGTTGAACGAGGCGTTCAGGTCGCGGATCTCGAGCGGGCCCTGTTCGGGCAGGGGCGCCGGCGTTTCGCCACGCGACAACACCTGGGCCGCGCGCGCCAGTCGCGACAGGGGCCGGTTGACGAAACCGACGCTGACGGCCGCGCCCACCAGGGATAGCAGTAGCGCCGTGGCGCCCCATCCCAGCCACTCGATGCCGCCGGTCAGGCCAATCTGCTCGCGCTCGAATACCAGCCAGTAGAGATCCTTTTCGATCTGGAAGCTGACCCAGAAGCCCGGCACCTGGTTCACGCCCCAGGCGATCTGGGTTTCCGGGCCGAAGCGCGTGCGGATGTGCTGCGCCACGCGCTGCCAGTAATCGTCGTCGGGAAGGGCCTCGGCGAAGTCGGTGACCTCGCGCGGATAGACCTGGATGCCTTCGTTGGTGGCCAGGTCGAGCAGGAGCTTGCTGCGTTCGCCGTTATGGGAATAGATCAGCGCGGTGCGCGTGATATTGACGGCCGTGATCACCCGCTGCGCCATCTGATTGGCGCGCGGCCCCAGCTCCATGCTGAAGAAGACTTGTAGCCACGCCCCCAGGCTGACCAGCATGAGCGCGGCCAGCAGCAGGAACGTGCGGCCGAACAAGCCAAGCCGCAAACGTGAAGTCAGGTTCCTGAAGGTTCTGCGCAAGCGGGGCACGAGGCTGCGCTCCTGCCCGGGGCGGGCGTGTCGATCAACTACCACCGTCCGGCACAAACACGTATCCGAGACCCCAGACGGTCTGGATGAATACGGGCTTGGACGGATTCGGCTCGATCAGCTTGCGCAGGCGCGAGATCTGCACGTCGAGGCTGCGGTCGAAGGCTTCGTATTCGCGGCCGCGGGCCAGTTCCATGAGCTTGTCGCGCGACAGCGGAATCTTCGGGTGGCGGGCAAACACCTTGAGCACCGAGAATTCGCCAGTGGTGATGGGCACCTGTTCGCCGTTGCGCGTGAGCGTGCGGGTCGACAGGTTCAGCACGTAGGGGCCGAAAGCGATGGATTCGTTTTCCTGGCTGGGGGCGCCGGGATGTTCCTCGGTGCCGCGGCGGCGCAGGATCGCGTTGATCCGGGCCAGCAGCTCCCGGGGGTTGAACGGTTTGGACAGGTAATCATCCGCGCCCATCTCGAGGCCGACGATGCGGTCGATTTCTTCCGCCTTGGCCGTCAGCATGATGATGGGGGTATTGTCGTGGCCACCGCGCAGCCGGCGGCAGATGGACAGGCCATCTTCGCCGGGCAGCATCAGATCCAGCACGAGCAGGTCGAAGTGCTCGCGTTGCCAGAGTTTGCCCATCTCTTTGGCGTCTTCGGCAACGAAAACGTTGAATCCCTGCTCGGACAGATACCGACGCAGCAAATCGCGCAAGCGCGGATCATCGTCAACGACGAGGATTTTTCGGGTGGGGGTGGTGTTTTGCGTGTTCATGGCCGGAAATGTAACAGTGACAAGAACCAGCGGCTAGTGGGCGTTCACAAGATATTACACATTGCGAACCATGGTTGAAATCCCCCTTACATACGGGGGGAATGCCCCGGTATTTCGTACAATCTGCATCTATGGAACTAAACCTGCTGGCTCTTGAAACCTCTTCGTCGCGTTGCGGCGTGGCCCTTTTGCGCGTGTCCGATGGGCGGCTGGAGGTTGCCGTCCGCGAACACGAGGGCTCCCAGGAGCATGCGGAACGCCTCCTGCCGATGGCCAACGAGCTACTGGCCGAGGCCGGCCTGGCGCCCGCCGCGCTGCACGCGGTGGCGTTCGGCCAGGGGCCCGGCGGCTTCACGGGATTGCGCGTGGCCTGCGGCGTGGCCCAGGGCATGGCCATGGGCCTGGGCATCCCGGTATTGCCGGTGGTCTCGCACCAGGCCGTGGCCGCGCAGGCAGGCGGCGGGCCGGACGACGCCATCGTGGTGGCGCTGGACGCCCGCATGAATGAAGTCTATCTGGCGGTGTACCGTCAGGGCGCCAGCCCGACGGGCGAGCCCGCCTGGGACACCCTGCAGGCGCCGCTGCTGATCGCGGCCGCCGAGGTGGTCCCCTGGACGGCGCATCACCTGCCGGCCTGGTCGCGCTCCGCCGGGCAGCCGCTGCGGGCGCTGCTGGCGGGCGACGCCTGGGATGCTTACGCTGGCGAAATGACGATTCCCGCCGGCTGGCGCCGCGCCGCCGAGGCGCGGCGGCCCGAGGCCGCCAGCGTGGCGCGCCTGGCGCGCCTGGCCTGGCAGCGCGGTGAAACCGTGCCCCCGGAGCTGGCCGCGCCGCTGTACGTGCGCGACAAGGTTGCCTTCACCACGGCCGAACGCCTGCGCGGCGAGGGCGGCAATCCCAAGGCGCAGTCGACGCTGGCGCCGGTCTGCCCGCAACCGCTGACCGACGCGGATCTGGACGAGGTCGTGGCTCTGGAGGCCAACGTCCAGGCCTTCCCCTGGACCCGCGGCAATTTCACCGACGCGCTGGCCGCCGGCTATGGCGCGTGGACGCTGCGGCGCGCGGGCCGGGTGGCGGGTTTCTGCATCCTGATGTTCGCCCCCGACGTGGCCCATCTGTTGGTGATCGCCGTGGCCCGAGACCTGCATCGGCAGGGGCTGGGCAGCGTGTTGCTCGACTGGTGCGAGCAGCAGGCGCGCGAGCGCGGCCTTGAAGGCGTGTTGCTGGAAGTGCGTCCCTCCAATGTGTCGGCCGTCGAGTTCTACAAGGCTCGCGGCTACCTGCAGATCGGTCTGCGACGCGGTTATTACCCGGCCGAGAAGGGCGGACGCGAGGATGCGCTGGTGATGCAGAAGCGCGTGGATGCGCCTGTCGCCGCAGCGTCCGCGGGAGCGTCGGCGTGACGGCGCCCAATACCGTGCCGGCCTCGTCCGCGCCCCGCGTCAATCCGCTGCAGCGCCTGTGGCTGCGCGAGCTGGGCATGGAGCGCCTGTGGTTGCGGCCGACGCCGCAGCCGGTGGCCGCGCCCGCGCCGCAGGTCGTTGTTTCCAAAAAAGATTCCCCGGCGGTCGAACAGGCCGGCCGGGCTGTGGCGCCCGCGCCGGCGCGCGACGTTGCCGCGCCGCCGCCGCCGGCAGTGGCGCAGGCCCAGGCGCCCGCCGCCCGGCCAGCCGGCCCGGGACCGGGCCTGCGCAATGGTCCGCCGCCGAAGCCGGTCCCCAAGGCGGCGGTCGAAGAGGCCGCGCCGGTGGTCATTCCGGTCGCCGAAGCGGTCAAGAATGCCAACCTGGATGAATTGCGCGAGCAGGTGCTGGCCTGCACCGCCTGTGGCCTGTGCGGCGGCCGGCGCCACGCGGTGTTCGGCCACGGCGGCCAGCCCACGCGTTGGCTGGTGGTGGGCGAGGCGCCGGGCGAGCAGGAAGATCGGCAGGGCCAGCCCTTCGTTGGCCGCTCCGGACAATTGCTGGATGCCATGCTGTCCGCCGTCGGCATGAGCCGCGAGCGCGATGTCTTCATCGCCAATGTGATCAAGTGCCGTCCGCCGGGCAACCGCAATCCCAAGCCCGAGGAAATCGCCGCCTGCAGTCCCTACCTGATGCGCCAGATCGCGCTGCTCAAGCCCGAACGCATCCTGGTGCTGGGCCGCTTTGCCGCCCAGACGCTGCTGGGCACGGACGCCACCATCGGCAGCCTGCGCGGTCGCGTGCACCAGATGAAAACGGACGAGGGGCGCGAAATTCCGGTGGTGGTGAGCTATCACCCGGCCTACCTGCTGCGCAGCCCGGCCGAGAAGGCGCGGGCCTGGCAGGACCTGAAATTGGCGGCCCGGCAGTCATAGGCCCGCGATGTCGCACAGACCCGGGGGGCGCCGGGCCGGGGCCGCGCGGACGGCCCGCCGTCGGATTCAGCGGGTGTGCGAGTCCAGCGCGTGACCGTGGCCTTCCTGGCCGATCTGGTCGTGCAGTTCGGGATTGGCCGCCAGGTTGCGCTTGCTCCAGCGCATGAATACCACCATCAGCACGGCCACCACGGTGCCGAAGATCACGATGATGATGTTGATGGGCAGTTGCAGCCATAGCAGCAGCGTGTACACGGCCACCATCAGCAGGATGTTGAGCTGCTCGTTGAAGTTCTGCACGGCGATCGAGTGGCCGGCCGACAGCAGCACGTGGCCGCGATGCTGCAGCAGGGCGTTCATCGGCACCACGAAAAAGCCCGCCAGCCCGCCGGTCAGCAACAGCAGCAGGTAGACGCTCCAGGGCGAATAGACCAGCGGCATCAGCAGCACCACCAGGCCCATGGCCGCGCCCACCGGCAGCACCGATAGCGCGCGGCGCAGCGGAATGCGGCCGGCCAGGATCGAACCCACCACGGTGCCCAGGGCGGCCACGCCCATCAGCATGGAGGCCTTGTCGAGCTGGTAGCCCAGGTGGCTGCGGCCCCATTCGATGACGATCAACTGCAGCGTGGCGCCGGCGCCCCAGAACAGGGTGGTGACGGCCAGCGAGATCTGGCCCAGCTTGTCCTTCCAGAGGACGCGGACGTAGCCCCAGAAGGTGCCCATCAGCTTGATGGGGTTCTTCTGCTGCGGCGGATAGCGCACGTGGGTGTGCGGGATCAGCAGGTTGCACAGCGCTGCCAGCAGGTAGACGAAGGCGATCACCAGGATGGCCGCCTCGGCCGGGGTGTGCACCAGCTTGCCGATGAAGGAATGTTGCAGCAGTGCCGTTGAGACGGTGTTGGAGATCAGCAGGCCGCCGAGCACGGTGCCCAGGATGATGGAGAAGACGGTCAGGCCCTCGATCCAGCTATTGCCCTTGACCAGCATGCTGGGGGGCAGCATTTCGGTGACGATCCCGTACTTGGCGGGGGAGTAGGCGGCGGCGCCGATGCCGACCACGGCGTAGGCCGCGCAGACCAGATAGGTCTGGTATTCAGGCGCCACGCCGATGCTGGCGTAAGAGAACATCAGCAGGCAGCCGGCCACCTTCAGGGCGTTGGTCGAGAACATCACGCGGCCCTTGGGGTACGAGTCGGCGATGGCGCCGACGAAGGCCGCCAGCACCACGTAGGCCAGCGCGAAGGACCATTTCATGATCGGGGCCAGCCAGTCGGGGCCGTGCAGTTCCTGTATCAGGGCGATCGCGGCGATGAATAGCGCGTTGTCCGCCAATGACGAGAAGGCCTGCGCGGCCATGACCAGATAGAAACCTCGTTTCAAGAATGTCCCCGTACTTTGACCTGAGCCCGGTCGGTCTGCGTGAAAATTATGCGTCTTGCGAAAAAGTGTCAGCGAGTATAGCCCGTGCCAGGGGGAGGGCTATTCAGCGTTTGCCCGCGGGTTGCGGCGGATCAGTCGCGCGCCCGCCGAAGGGGCGGGCAGTCCCCGGCTTGACCTTTGCTCACGTTTGGGGACAGACTGCCTGCGGTATCATACGACCCATACGCAAGCCGGCCCTACACGGGCCGGTTTGCAATCTGTGCGGCAGGTCCGTTAACGCCTTTCGTTCAACCCACCCCGTCGTCATCGTACTGTGCGTCTTACTCAGCTCAAACTCGCCGGCTTCAAGTCCTTCGTCGATCCCACCGTGATTCCCGTGCCCAGCCAGTTGGTGGGCGTGGTGGGCCCCAATGGCTGCGGCAAATCGAACATCATCGACGCGGTGCGTTGGGTGCTCGGCGAGGCCAAGGCCTCGGAGCTGCGCGGCGAGTCTATGCAGGACGTCATTTTCAACGGCTCGGGCAACCGCAAGCCGGCGGCCCGCGCGTCGGTCGAAATGGTGTTCGACAACAGTGAAGGCCGCGCGGCCGGGCAATGGAGCACCTACGCCGAGATCGCGGTGCGCCGCGTGCTGACCCGCGACGGCACCAGCAGCTACTTCGTCAATAACCAGCAGGTCCGCCGCCGGGACATCCACGACATCTTCCTGGGCACCGGCCTGGGCGCGCGTGGCTATGCCATCATCGGCCAGGGCATGATCAACCGCCTGATCGAGGCGCGCCCCGAGGAACTGCGGGTGTTCCTGGAAGAGGCTGCCGGCGTGTCGCGCTATAAAGAGCGCCGCCGCGAGACCGAAAACCGCCTGTCCGACACCCGCGAGAACCTGACCCGCGTCGAGGACATCCTGCGCGAACTGAACAGCCAACTGGAAAAGCTGGAGGCGCAGGCCGAGGTCGCCACCCGCTACCGCGAGCTGCAGGCCGATGGCGAAAAGAAGCAGCACGCGCTGTGGTTCCTGAAGGAAACTGGCGCGCGCGAAGAGCGCGCCAGGAAAGCCCAGGAAATGGCCCAGGCCCAGAACGAGCTGGAAGCCGCCATCGCCGGCCTGCGGGCCGGCGAGGCCGCGCTCGAATCCCGGCGCCAGGCCCATTACGCCGCCAGCGACGCCGTCCACACCGCCCAGGGCGCCCTGTACGAGGCCAACGCCCAGGTCAGCCGGCTGGAGGCTGAAATCCGCCACGTGGTGGATTCCCGCAACCGCCTGCAGGCCCGCCGCGATCAGTTGCAGCAGCAGATCGCCGAATGGACCAGCCAACGCGAACACTGCACCGAGCAGATCGCGCAGGCCGAGGAAGACCTGGCCGCCGGCGCCGCCCGCACCGAAGAGGCGCGCGCCGCCGCCGAGGATGCCCAGGCGGCGTTGCCGGCGGTCGAGCAGCGCGTGCGCGAGGCTGCGTCCGGTCGCGACGAAATGCGAGCCGCGCTGGCCCGGGTGGAGCAGAACCTGGCCCTGGTGGCACAGACCCAGCGCGACGCCGACCGCCAGATGCAGGCCCTGGAGCAGCGCCGCGAGCGCCTGCAGCAGGAACTGCGCGAATTGCACAGCCCCGATCCGGCGCGCCTGGAACAACTGGCCGGCGACCGCCTCGCCGGCGAAGACCAGCTCGAGGAGGCGCAGGAAGCGCTGGCGACCCTCGAAGCCCAGGTCCCGGACGCTGATGCCGAGCGCAGCCGCGCCCAGGCCGCCGCCCAGACCGAAGCGCAGAACCTGGCGCGCCTGGAAGCCCGTCTGTCGGCGCTGGTGAAACTGCAGGAAGACGTGCAGAAGCAGGGCGCGCTGGAGCCTTGGCTGGCCAAGCACGAGCTGGCCGGCCTGCCGCGCCTGTGGCAGAAGCTGCATATCGAACCGGGCTGGGAAACCGCCCTGGAAGCCGCCCTGCGCGAGCGCATGGCGTCCCTCGAGGTGCGCAGCCTGGACTGGGCCCGCGCCTTTTCCGAGGACGCGCCGCCCGCCCGCCTGGCCTTCTACCAATTGCCGGTCGCTGCCCCGGCGCCGGCGGCCCCCGCCGGGCTGACGCCGCTGGCCAGCCTGCTGCGCATCACCGACCCCGACCTGCGCACGCTGCTCAATGACTGGCTGGGCGGCATCTACACCGCCCCCGACCTGGCCCAGGCGCTGGCCACTCGCGCCACGCTGCCGGCCGGCGCCGCCTGCGTCGTCAAGTCGGGCCATCTGGTGGATGCGCACAGCGTACGCTTCTATGCCCCGGATTCCGAGCAGGCGGGCCTGCTGGCGCGCCAGCAGGAAATCGAAAACCTGCAACGCGAGATCAAGGCCCAGCAACTCATCACTGACCAGGCCCGCGCCGCCGTCGCCCGCGCCGAGGTGGCCTGGCAGCAGGTCAGCCAGGCTATCGCGCCGGCCCGCCAGCGGGTCGCCGAAGTCACCCGCCGGGTGCACGACATCCAACTGGAACACTCGCGCCTGCAGCAGCAGGCCGAGCAGTCCGGCCAGCACGCCGCGCGCCTGCGCCAGGACCTCGAAGAGATCTCTGCGCACGAGGAAGACCTGCGGGCCACCCGCGAAGAGGCCGAAGCCCGCTTCGAGGCGCTCGATGAAGAGCTGGCCGAGCACCAGTCGCGCTTTGCCGACGCCGAAATGGATGGCGAGACCCTGGCGGCCCAGGCCGAAGCCGCCCGCGCCCGCCTGCGCGAGCTCGAACGGGCCGCGCAGGAAGCCGAATTTGCCGAACGCGGCATCCAGGTCCGCATCACCGACCTGCAGCGCAACCGGCAACTGGCGGCCGACCAGAGCCAGCGTGGCGAGGTCGAGCTCGAGCAATTGCTGGCCGACCTGGTCGACCTGGATGCCTCGGCCTCCCAGGCCGGCCTGCAGGATGCCCTGGAATTGCGCGCCGAGCGCGAAGAGGCGCTGTCGCGCGCCCGCCAGGAGATGGAAAACCTGGCGGCCCTGCTGCGCGGCGCCGACGAAGACCGCATGCAGCAGGAGCGCACGCTCGAACCGCGCCGCGCCCGTATCACCGAGCTGCAGTTGCAGGAGCAGGCGGCGCGCCTGGCCGAGGAGCAATTCACCGAACAGCTCAACGCCCGCGAGGTCGACCGCGAGGCCCTGGCCCAGGACCTGGCCAACCAGCCCGACGAATGGCGCCGCGCGAGCTGGCTGCAATCGGAAGTCACTCGCATCTCGCGCCAGATCGAAGCGCTGGGCTCGGTCAACCTGGCCGCGCTGGACGAACTGAACACCTCGCGCGAGCGCAAGGGCTTCCTGGACGATCAACACCAGGACCTCATGACCGCCATCGAGACCCTGGAAGACGCGATCCGCAAGATCGACCGCGAAACGCGCGACCTGCTGCAAGAGACCTTCAACGTCGTCAACGGCCACTTCGGCGAGCTGTTCCCCAAGCTGTTCGGGGGCGGCGAAGCCAAGCTGACCATGACCGGCGAGGAAATCCTCGACGCCGGCGTGCAGGTCATGGCGCAGCCGCCGGGCAAGCGCAACAGCACCATCCACCTGCTGTCGGGCGGCGAAAAGGCGTTGACCGCCACCGCGCTGGTGTTCGCGCTGTTCAAGCTGAACCCCGCGCCGTTCTGCCTGCTGGATGAGGTGGACGCGCCGCTGGACGACGCCAACACCGAGCGCTACGCCAACCTGGTCGCCAACATGAGCGAGCAGACCCAGTTCCTGTTCATCTCGCACAACAAGATCGCGATGCAGATGGCCAAGCAACTGATCGGCGTCACCATGCAAGAGCAGGGGGTTTCGCGTATCGTTGCGGTAGACATAGATTCGGCCGTCCAGATGATGGCCTCCGAAGCGGCATAAACCCAATATTCAGAATGGCGCCGGCTTCATGGCGCGGGATTTACACATGAGTGATTTGCAGATCGGGCTGATTGCCCTGGGCGTCTTGCTGATACTGCTGGTGCTGGGCTTCAACTGGTGGCAGGACCGCCGCGTCCGCCGCAAGATGCAAAGCCATTTCCCCACCTCCGAGCAGGATCCGCTGCTGGGGGCGGGGGCGGCCAACGCCGCGGGCGGCGCGCCGGTGCGCCGCGAGCCGGGCATGGGCGACGCCCCCAAGGCGCACCCCGAGCAGCCGCGGCCGGTCGACCCGGGCAGCGATGCCGATGACACCGAGGAACCCGATCCCGCCTGCGAGGTGGTCATCGAGATCAACTTCGCCGAGCCGGTGCGCGGCGCCGACCTGCTGCCCTACATGCAGAGCCTGCGCCAGGTGGGCCGCAAGCCCATGCGCGTGTTCGCCGAGACCGACCAGCGTCGTCACCGCGCGCGCGTGCACACCGGGGAGTCTTATGCCTCGATGCAGCTTGCCGTGCTGCTGGCCAACCGCAGCGGTCCCCTGACCGCGATCGAATGGTCGCAGGCATGGGCCCGCGCCCAGGACATGGCCGAGCGCTTCGACGCCACCATCGAAGGCCCCGACCAGCAAGCCGTGCTGGAACAGGCCGCGCGCCTGGACGATACCTGCGCCGCGCTGGATACCCAGGTTGGCCTGACGTTGCTGCTGGGCGCCGCCCAGCCTGCCGCCGAGGTGCTGAGCGTCGCCCGCGACGCCGGCTTCGTCGCCGATGGCAACCGTCTGGCCTGGCCGGCGGAGAATGGCGTGGCCCGCTTCACCCTGGCGCGCGCCGACGGCGCCGCCTTCGACGCCGGCATGGGCGGTATCGAGCGCCTGTACCTGTTGCTCGATGTGCCTTGCAGCCCGGCCGACAGCCGCGCCTTTGGCCGCATGGTCGACGTGGGCCGCGAGCTCGCCGCCCGCCTGCGCGCCGATCTGGTCGATGACCAGGGCAAGCCACTGGCCGATGGCTCGGAAAGCGTCATCGACGAACGGCTGCAGGTGCTGTTCGGCCAGTTGGAGCAGGCCGGCCTGCCCGCAGGCAGCGAGCGCGCGCAGCGGGTGTTTGCATAATGAGCAAGGCCGGAGGGACCCCCGCGGCGGAAACCGCGGCGCGCCTGCGCGCGGAAATCGAGCAGCACAACGTCCGCTATTACGTCTACGACGACCCGTCGATCTCGGATGCCGAGTACGACCGGCTGATGCGAGAGCTGCAGGACCTGGAAGCCGCGCATCCGGAACTGGTCACGCCCGAATCGCCCACGCAGCGGGTCGGCGCGGCGCCGGTTTCGGCCTTCGGCAGCGTGCGCCATGCGGTGCCGATGTTGTCGCTGGGCAATGCCTTCGACGAAGAGGACGTGGTGGCATTCGACCGCCGCGTTACCGACACGCTGCGCGGCGCCGGCCTGCTGGGCCCGGCGCAGCAGGCGGAATATTTCTGTGAATTGAAGCTCGACGGCCTGGCGATCAGCCTGCGCTACGAGGACGGCCGGCTGGTCCAGGCAGCCACGCGGGGCGACGGCCAGACGGGCGAGGACGTCACTTCCAACATCCGCACGATCAAGGCGATCCCGCTGCAGTTGAGCGGTCCGGCGCCCAAGGTGCTGGAAGTCCGCGGCGAAGTGCTGATGAACCGCGCCGATTTCGAGAAGCTCAACGCGGCGCAGGCCAAGCGCGACGAAAAAGTCTTCGTCAACCCGCGCAACGCGGCGGCTGGCAGCCTGCGCCAGCTCGACCCGCGCATCACCGCCAAGCGGCCTCTGCGCTTTTTCGCCTACGGCTGGGGCGAGGTGCAGGGCCTGCCGGGCAGCCAGAGCGGCCTGTTCGACGAGGCGCCGGCCGGCGCGGCGGAGGCCGCCGCCACCCTGCCCGAGAAATCGCACGGCGCCATGCTCGATTGGTTGGCCGCGCTCGGCCTGCCCGTCAACGTCAAGCACAACCATCGCGCCACCGGCGCCGAGGGCCTGATGGCCTTCTACGCCAAGGTCGGCGCCTTGCGCCCCGAGCTGCCCTACGACATCGACGGTGTGGTCTACAAGGTGGATTCGCTGCCGGCGCAGAAGTTGCTGGGTTTCGTGGCGCGGGCGCCGCGCTTCGCCCTGGCGCATAAATTTCCGGCCGAGGAGGCCACCACCACGCTGTTGGACATCGAGGTGCAGGTCGGCCGCACCGGCGCGATCACGCCGGTGGCGCGGCTCAAGCCGGTGTTCGTCGGCGGCGTGACCGTCACCAACGCCACGCTGCACAACGAAGACGAGATCCGCCGCAAGGACGTGCGCATCGGTGACGCCGTCATCGTGCGGCGCGCGGGCGACGTCATCCCGGAGGTGGTGGGGGCCGTGCTCGAAAAACGTCCCGCCGACGCGCGCGAGTTCGTCATGCCCAAGGCCTGCCCGGTCTGTGGCTCGGCGATCGAGCGCCTGGAGGATGAGACCATCGCCCGCTGCACCGGCGGCCTGTTCTGCGCCGCGCAGCGCAAGCAGACCCTGTGGCATGCCGCCAGCCGCAAGGCGCTCGACATCGAGGGCCTGGGCGAGAAACTGGTGGAACAACTGGTGGACAGCGGCCGCGTCAAGTCGCTGGCCGACCTGTTCAGCCTGCGTCCGCTCGAGCTGGTGGGGCTGGACCGCATGGGCCAGAAGTCGGCCGACAATCTGGTCGCGGCCATCGACAAGGCCCGCGCGCCGGCGCTGGGACGCCTGCTGTTCGCGCTGGGCATCCGCCACGTTGGCGAGACCACGGCGCGCGACGTCGCGCGGCATTTTGGCAGCATCGAAGCCATCATGGATGCCGACGAGGATGCGCTGTCCTCGGTGCCTGACGTGGGGCCGGTGGTGGCGGGTTCGATCCGCCGCTTTTTTGCCGAGCAGCACAACCGTGACGTGATCGACCAGCTCAAGGCGCAGGGAGTGCATCCGGTGGCCGAAGCCGTGCCGCAGGACACCACGCTGGCAGGCAAGACCTTCGTGCTGACCGGCACGCTGCCCAATTGGACCCGCGAGGAAGCGTCCATGCGCATCCAGGCCGCGGGCGGCAAGGTCAGCGGCTCCGTGTCCAAGAAGACCGCCTATCTGGTGGCGGGCGAAGACGCCGGCAGCAAGCTCACCAAGGCCCAGGAATTGGGCGTTACGGTGTTGGATGAGGATGCGCTGAAGGCGTTGCTGGGCGTGTCCTGATCGCGCCGGGGCCGCACGCCGGCCCGTTCCCCCGCTCTGTCAAACAGGCCGCCCGCCCTTGGCGCACGGCCTGTTTTCATTTCCGGCCCGGTCGCCACGATGCCATGTCGACATCTGCGGGAAAAAAAACTGCCCGCGCAGGGCGGGCAGTTTTTTCGGGGGGAAGACGGAAGACGCCAGATTTACTGGATCTTGGCCTTTTCGCGCAGTTCCTTCTGGTAGTCGGCCAGGGTTTGCTGGCGCAGCATTTCTTCCAGTTGCGGACGGACCTGGTCCAGCGGCGGGAATTCGACCGGGCGGGTGTCGTCGACCATGATGATGTGCCAGCCGAACTGGGTCTGCACCGGCTTGTCGACCAGTTGGCCCTTCTTGAGCTGGGTCACGGCCTGGGCGAACGGCTGGACGTAGTTGGTGGGAGGGGCCCAACCCAGGTCGCCACCCTTTTCGGCGCTGCCGGGATCCTTGGAGTTCTTCTTGGCCAGGTCGTCGAACTTGCCCTTGTTGCTCTTCAACTGGGCCAGCAGGTCGTTGGCGGTTTTTTCGTCTTCGACCAGGATGTGACGGACCTTGTATTCCATCTTGCCGGCCTGTTCTTTCTTGATCTTCTCGTATTCAGCCGTGACCTTGGCGTCCGACACCGGGTGCTTGGCCAGGTAGTCGGCCATCAGGGCGCGGACCAGGATGCCCTGGCGGGCCAGTTCGATTTCGGTCTGGACGTCGGCCTGCTTGGCGATGCCGCCGGCTTCGGCCGCTTGCACGAAGACCTGGCGGTTGATCATTTCCTGCTTGACCTGTTCACGCAACTGGGGCGAATCGGTGGCGCCCTGGCTGACCAGCAGCTTGACGAATTGATCCAGGCTCTTCTGCGGAATGGCCTTGCCGTTGACGGTGGCGACGTTCTGGGCAAAAGCGGGCACGGCGATGACGCAGGCGGCGGCCAGCATGACGATGCGTTTCATGAATATCCTTTTACTTTCTATTTGGGAGCCTGGGCGTCTAGCGCAAGCGCATGAATCGGATAGGGGATCAAATCTTGCAAATGATGATACACCAGCCGATGTCGCGCCACGGGGTTCAGTCCTGCAAAACAGGGCGCCACGATGTGCACGCGATAATGGCCGGCGCCGTTTTTACTGCCTTCGTGACCGGCATGCAAATGCGATTCGTCCTGGATCTCGAGGGAAACCGGTTCCAGGATGGCCAGGCGCTCCCGGATCAGGGTGATGCGGTCGGTGGTCTCTGACATGGGGTCGATCGTAAAGTTCCGGCGCGCCGGGGGCGCGCCGTGTGGGGAAAGATGCCTCGGCGCCGCGGCGTCAGGCCTTGGGCGGAGTGGAGTCGTCAGCCTGGATATGCTTGCCCAGCCAGAGGGACTGGCCGATGACGAAGACGATCATCAGGCCCATCAGGCCGAAGGCCTTGAAGCTGACCCACTGGGATTCGGTGAAATGCCCCGAAAACGCCACGTAGAGATTGATGGCGCCGGCGAACAGGAAAAAACCAGCCCAGATCAGATTGAGCTTGTCCCAGGCAGCGTCTGGAAGCTGGATCTGTTTTTCCATGAGGCGGCGGATCAGGTTGCGGCCGAACAGCAGGCGGGCGAATACCAGCGCGCCACCGAACAGCCAGTACAGCACCGTCGGCTTCCATTTGATGAAGACGTCGCTGTGCAGCCAGATGGTGGCGCCGCCGAACACCAGGATCACGGTCAGGTTGATCCAGTGCATGGCTTCGGTCGGCCGGCCGGTGACCTTGAGCCAGACGATCTGCAGCACCGCCGCCGCCATGGCCACGCCGGTCGCCACGAAGATATCCGTGAAGCGGTAGGCCAGGAAGAAAAGAAACAGCGGAAAGAGGTCGAACAGGAACTTCTTCATTCTTCTATGGGTTCGAACGTCATCGACAGGGAATTGATGCAGTAGCGCAGGCCGGTGGGCTCGGGGCCGTCGGGGAAGACGTGGCCCAGGTGCGAATCGCAGACGTTGCACAGCACCTCGGTGCGCACCATGCCATGCGAGGTGTCGCGCTCCTCGCGCACCAGTTCCGGGTCGAGCGCCTGGAAATAGCTGGGCCAGCCACAGCCGGCGTCGAACTTGGTGTCCGACGCGAACAGCGCCGTGCCACAGCCCACGCAGCGGTAGATGCCCGGGGTGAAGGTATTCCAGTAGCGCCCGGTGAACGCGCGTTCGGTACCCTTTTGGCGGGTGACGACGTATTCTTCCGGGGACAACTGGGCCCGCCATTCGGCGTCGGTTTTGCGTACTTTGTCCATATCAGCTCTTGGAGTCCCGATGCCCGAAATGGTTCGGGCATAATCCCGCCCCATGTTAATCGAGTTTGACCAGGCGATTGTATCGACGCCCCAGGCGGAAGTGTTGCGCGGGGTGAGCGTGGCGCTGGGCGGACGCCGGGTCGGCATCGTCGGCCCCAACGGCGCCGGCAAGAGCACGCTGGCGCGGCTGGTCAACGGGCTGGTGCTGCCGACCTCCGGCAGCGTGCGCGTCGGCGGCCTGGACACCCGGCATGAACTGAAGGCGGTGCGCCGCCAGGTGGGTTTCGTGTTCCAGAACCCCGAGAACCAGATCGTTTTTCCGATCGTGCGCGAGGACCTGGCGTTCGGCCTGAAGCACCTTGAGCCCGACCGCGCGCAACGCGAGGCCCGCATCGAGGCCGCGCTGGGCGCCCTGGGCGTGGCGCACCTGGCGGATCGCACCAGCCACACGCTGTCCGGCGGCGAGCGCCAGTTGGTGGCGCTGGCGGCGGTGCTGGTGATGCGGCCCGGGCTGGTGGTGTTCGACGAACCCACCACCCAGCTCGACCTGCGCAACCGCAATCGGGTGCGCGACGCCATCGCCGCCATGCCGCAGGACGCGATCGTGGTCAGCCACGACCTGGCGCTGCTGGAAGAT
Source organism: Achromobacter sp. SIMBA_011 (assembly GCF_046535435.1). Taxonomy (NCBI): domain Bacteria; kingdom Pseudomonadati; phylum Pseudomonadota; class Betaproteobacteria; order Burkholderiales; family Alcaligenaceae; genus Achromobacter; species Achromobacter sp. SIMBA_011. Next base: position 268,977 of record NZ_JAWRWN010000004.1, read on the forward strand.
TTCGAGCGGGTGCTGGTGATCCAGGATGGCACCATCGCCGCCGACGACGAGCCGGCCGCCGCGCTGCGCTGGTACCGGAATCACTGCGCGTGATCGAACCCCTATATATTCCCGGCGACTCGCCACTGCACCGGCTGCCCGCCGGCCTGAAGCTGCTGGCGCTGGCCGCGGCCGGCGCCGGATTGTTCCTGGTGCGCGATCCCGCCCTCCTGGCGGGCGCCTGCGCGGTCGCCGGCCTGCTGCTGTGGTGCGCCGGCGCCACGCCCGGCGGCGTCTGGCGCCAGGTGCGCGGCCTGGTCTGGGTGTTGCTGGCCGTCGGCGCCTTCACGGCCTGGTTCCAGGGCTGGCGCGAGGCGTTGACGGTGCTCTTGCGCATCGCGGCGATGGTCGGCCTGGCACTGGCGGTGACGCTGTCGACCCGCAGTTCGGACCTGATCGCCGTGTGTGAACGGGTGCTGATGCCGTTGCAGCGCGTCGGCCTGCTGGACGCCGGCAAGGTGTCGCTGGCGTTGGCGCTGGCGTTGCGCTTCGTGCCGGAGATCTGGCGCAATTTCCACGAGATCCGCGAGGCCCAGGCGGCGCGCGGACTGGGTGCCAACCCGGTGGCGCTGATCGTGCCGCTGGTGGTGCTGACGTTGAAGCGCGCGCAGGAAGTGGCCGAGGCCATCGACGCCCGCAGCGTGTGACTGTCCAACCTCATCCCTGATTCCCTGTCCCACTAGATAGAAAGGGCATTGCCATGAAATCCAATAACACCGTGCTGGTGGCACTGTTCGCCGCGCTGATCGTGGTGCTGAGCCTGATTCCGCCGATCCCGCTGCCGGGCATTCCGGTGCCGATCACGCTGCAGACACTGGGCGCGATGCTGGCCGGCGCCATGCTGGGGCCCGGGCGCGGCGCGCTCGCCTGCCTGCTGTATCTGGCGTTGGCGGCCATCGGCCTGCCGGTGCTGCCGGGCGGGCGCGGCGGCCTGGGCGCGTTCTTCGGGCCGACCGGCGGCTTCCTGGTGGGGCTGGTGGCGGGCGCGTTCGTGACCGGCTGGCTTGCGCGTCGCCTGACGGGCAGGGCGGCGGGATTCGGCGGCCAACTGGCCGGCTGCGCCATCGCCTGCGTCCTCGGCGGCATCGTGGTGGTCTATGCGTTCGGCGTGCCATGGCTGGCGACGGTCACCAAGATGGGGCTGGCCAAGGCCGCGGTGGCGGTGGCGGTATTCGTGCCGGGCGACCTGATCAAGGCCGCGCTGGCGGCGTGGGTGGCGACGCGGGTCGAACGGGTGTGGCCGATGCGCGGCCGCTGAACGTCGCGCCGGCGGGCCCTGTCCAAGGGAATCCCCCAACTGACGCCCGCGAGCCTTTCAAGTACAAGTTCGCCATTAACGAATGCGTTTGCTGAATTGTGGTTTCTGTAGCACGTCAGGGATTTACCGTAGTTGCGCGAAGTCATCTGATACTGTTTTAACCCTATAATATTTTTTTCTGTATAACTTTAACTAGGCTCGCTTCCGCCTCGTCCGGGGCAAAAAAAGAGCCACCACAGGAGACAAAACATGCGCAAGCACTTCGGCTTGTCCGCGGCCGCCGCCGCCGTTGCCCTGACCCTGCCGCTGCTGGCCAGCGCCCAGGTCAAGGTGGGTGTGACGGTGTCCAGCACCGGCCCCGCCGCATCGCTGGGCATCCCCGAGCGCAACACGGTCGCGCTGCTGCCCAAGGAAGTGGCGGGCCAGAAGATCGAGTGGATCGTCCTGGACGACGCCACCGACACGACCCAAGCCGTCAAGAACTCGCGCAAGCTGGCGTCCGACGACAAGGTCGACGTGCTGATCGGCACGTCGGTCACGCCGGGCTCGCTGGCCATGGTGGACGTGGCCGCCGAAGCCAAGGTGCCGATGATCAGCGTGGCCGCCAGCGCCAAGATCGTCGAACCCGTGGACGACAAGCGCCGCTGGGTCTTCAAGACCCCGCAGAACGACGCCCTGATGGCCGGCGCGCTGGCCGACGCCATGTCCAAGTCCAAGGTCAAGACGCTGGGCTTCATCGGCTTTGCCGACGCCTATGGCGACGGCTGGCTGGACGTGATGCAGAAGGCCGCCAAGGCCAAGGGCATCGAGATCGTCTCCATCGAAAAATATAGCCGCACCGACACCAGCGTCACGGGCCAGGTGCTCAAGCTGATCGGCGCCAAGCCCGACGCCATCCTGATCGCCGGCGCCGGCACCCCGTCCGCGCTGCCGCAAAAGGAACTGAAGGCCCGCAACTACGGCGGCACCATCTACCAGACCCACGGCGCCGCCAACAACGACGTGCTGCGCGTCTGCGGCAAGGACTGCGACGGCATGTACCTGCCCGCCGGCCCGCTGCTGGTCGCGGCCCAGCTGCCCGACAGCAACCCGGTCAAGAAGTCGGCGCTGGCCTACGTCGAGACCTACGAGAAGGCAAACGGCGCCGGCTCGACCAACACCTTTGGCGGCCACATGTGGGATGCCGGCCAATTGGTGGTGGCGGCCTTGCCCGCGGCCCTGAAGACGGGCGCCAAGCCGGGCACGCCGGAATTCCGCGCTGCCATGCGCGACGCCCTGGAAAACGTCAAGGACCTGGCCGCCTCGCAAGGCGTGTTCAACATGTCGCCGACGGACCACGCCGGCTTCGACGAGCGTTCGCGCGTCATCGTCAAGGTCGAAGGCGGCAAGTGGGTCTACCAGCCCGGCCTGTAATCTCCCTGGATTGCCCGATCCAAGGGCGCCCCTTGCGGGCGCCCCATGCTTCGCACCGGCCTCTCCGGCCGGTGTGTCGTATCAGTGTTCCGGGCGGGGTCGGAACACCAAGAATCAATAAGGTTGTTAGATGGATTCCTCAATTGCGCTGATTCTGCTGCAAGACGGTATCGTCAACGGCGCCATCTATGCCCTGCTGGGCATGGCGCTGGTGCTGGTGTTCGCCGTTACGCGCGTCATTTTCATTCCCCAGGGCGAGTTCGTGGCGTTCGGCGCCCTGACGCTCGCGATGCTGGTGGACGGCAAGGTGCCCGGCACCGCCTATCTCCTGCCGCTGCTGGGCGTGGTGTGCCTGGCGCTCGAGCTGCTGCGCGCGCTGCGGACCCGCAGCGCGGCTGGCCTGCCCAAGGCCGTGTTGACCTGTCTCGTCGTGCCGCTCGCGTTGCTGTGGCTGACGACCACTTATACCGCCGCAGGCAATTCGCTGTGGCTCAACATGCTGCTGACGCTGCTGCTGGTGATCCCGATGGGCCCGATGGTCTATCGCATCGTCTACCAGCCGCTGGCCGAGGCCACCGTGCTGGTGCTGCTGATCGTGTCGGTGGCGGTGCACTTCGCGCTGACCGGCCTGGCCCTGGTGTTCTTCGGCGCCGAAGGCTGGCGCACGCCCGCGTTCGTGAGCGGCCAGGTCGACCTGGGCTTCACCACCTGGTCGGCGCAGAGCCTGTTCGTGGTCGCGACCTGCGCGCTGCTGATCATCGCGCTGTGGCTGTTCTTCGGCAAGACGCTGTACGGCCGCGCGCTGCGCGCCACCGCCGTCAACCGCCGCGGCGCGCGCCTGGTGGGTATCAGCACCACCATGTCGGGCAGCCTGACCTTCACGCTGGCCACCGCCATCGGCGCCATGTCCGGCATGCTGATCGCGCCCATCACCACGGTCTACTACGACACGGGCTTCCTGATCGGTCTGAAGGGCTTTGTCGGCGCGATCATCGGCGGCCTGGCCAGCTACCCCGTGGCGGCCGCCGGCTCGCTGCTGGTGGGCGTGCTGGAATCGTTCTCGTCCTTCTGGGCCAGCGCCTACAAGGAAGTGATCGTCTTCACCTTGATTATCCCGGTTCTGGTCTGGCGTTCGTTCAGCACCCATCACGTGGACGAAGAGGAGTAAACGCCATGAACCGCATTCTGCTTGTCGTCTTCATCGTCGTCCTGGCGGGGCTGCCGCTCTTGCCGGTCACGCCCGAGTTCTGGGTGACGCAACTGAACTACATCGGGCTGGCCAGCCTGGTGGTGCTTGGGCTGGTGCTGCTGACCGGCGTCGGCGGCCTGACCTCGTTCGGCCAGGCCGCGTTCGTCGGCCTGGGCGCGTACACCACCGCCTATCTGACCACGCAATACGACGTGTCGCCCTGGCTGGCGCTGCCCGCCGGCCTGATCCTGACCGCCGTGGTGGCGTACCTGCTGGGCGCGATCACGCTGCGCCTGTCGGGCCACTACCTGCCGCTGGGCACCATCGCCTGGGGCCTGTCGCTGTACTTCCTGTTCGGCAACCTGGACTGGCTGGGCAAGCATGACGGCATCGCCGGCATCGAGCCCATCAGCATCTTCGGCATGTCGCTGGCCAGCGGCCGCCACATCTACTACCTGATCTGGGTGTTCGTGCTGCTGGCGCTGTGGGCGACCCGCAACCTGCTGAACTCGCGTCCGGGCCGCGCCATCCGCGCGCTCAAGAGCGGCGCCGGCATGGCCGAGTCGATGGGCGTGAACACGGCCGCCTACAAGGTCGTGATCTTCGTCTGGGCCGCGCTGCTGGCCTGCGTCTCGGGCTGGCTCTACGCGCACATGCAGCGCGCCGTCAGCCCCAGCCCGTTCGGCATCAACTACGGCATCGAGTACCTGTTCATGGCCGTGGTCGGCGGCGCCGGCTACGTCTGGGGCGCGCTGCTCGGTTCCAGCGTCATCCTGGTGCTCAAGGACCAGTTGCAGAACCTGCTGCCCAAGCTGCTGGACACCAACGCCAACTTCGAGATGATCGTCTTCGGCGTGCTGCTGATCCTGATGCTGCAATACGCCCGCAACGGCCTCTGGCCGATCCTGGCGGGCTGGTGGGGCAGCCTCACCGGCGCCGACGGCTCGCGCCGCAACCTGGCGCCGCCCAAACCGGCGCCGGCGCTGCCGCTGCGCGCGCGGCCACAGGCCGGGCAGGTGGTGCTGGAAGTGGACGCCATCCGCAAGGAATTCGGCGGCCTGGTCGCCGTCAACGACATCAGCTTCAAGGTCCGCTCCGGCGAGATCATGGGCCTGATCGGCCCCAACGGCGCCGGCAAGAGCACCACCTTCAACCTGATCAGCGGCGTACTGCCGGTGACGCGCGGCAAGGTCACCTTCATGGGCGAGCGCATCGACAGCCGTTCGGCCCGCGAGATCGCCAAGCTGGGCGTGGGCCGCACCTTCCAGCACGTGCAGTTGCTGCCGGGCATGACGGTGCTGGAGAACGTCGCGCTGGGCGCGCACCTGCGTTCCGACGTGGGCGTGTGGGCGGGCGCCCTGCACACCGACCGCGCACGCGAGGCGCAACTGCTGCACGAGGCCGCCGAGCAGATCAAGCGCGTCGGCCTGGGCGAATACCTGTACGAACAAGCGGGCAACCTGGCGCTGGGCCAGCAACGCATCCTGGAAATCGCGCGGGCCCTGGCCAGCGATCCGGTGCTGCTGTTGCTGGACGAGCCGGCCGCCGGCCTGCGCTACAAGGAAAAGCAGGACCTGGCGCGCGTGCTGGAACAGTTGCGCGCCGAGGGCATGAGCATTCTGCTGGTGGAACACGACATGGATTTTGTGATGCGCCTGACCAACCACCTGGTGGTGATGGATTTCGGCACCAAGCTGGCCGAAGGCGTGCCGGCCGAGGTGCAACAGAACCCGGCGGTGCTGGAAGCCTACCTGGGCGGCATCGACGACGACCTGCCCGAAGCCGACCAGGCCAAGCCGGTGTCCGCGGGAGGCGTGCAATGACGACGTCCAAACCCGTTCTTGAAGTCAGCAACCTGTCGGCCCGCTACGGCAAGGTCGGCGCGCTGGCCGGCGCCACACTGACGGTTCCGGCCGGCAGCATCGTCACCGTGATCGGCGCCAACGGCGCCGGCAAGTCGACCATGCTGAACGCCATGATGGGCTCGCTGCCGCAGACCGGCCACGCGGCCGGCTCCGTGCAATACGCGGGCACCGATGTGTCGAGCTGGCCGGTCGAGCGCCGCGTCGCCGCCGGCATGTCGCTGGTGCCCGAGCGGCGCGAGCTGTTCGGCAGCATGTCGGTCGAAGACAACCTGCTGCTGGGCGGTTTCCGCCGCTACCGCGCCCGCGAAAGCGGCTGGCGCGACACGCTCAACGAAGTCTTCGACCTGTTCCCGCGCCTGCGCGAACGCCGCGCCCAGCAGGCCGGCACGCTCTCGGGCGGCGAGCGCCAGATGCTGGCGGTCGGCCGCGCGCTGATGGCCAAGCCGGCGCTGCTGATGCTGGACGAACCCAGCCTGGGCCTGGCGCCGCGCATCGTGCGCGAGATCTTCCACATCATCGCGCGCCTGCGCGAGACCGGCGTGGCGATCCTGCTGGTGGAACAGAACGCGCGCGCGGCGCTGCAGGTGGCCGACTACGGCTACGTGCTCGAGACCGGCGAAGTCATCCTGCATGGTCCGGCGCGCGAGCTGGCCGGCGATCCCAAGGTGATCGAGAGCTATCTCGGCCTGGGCAAGGGCGCGGAGCAGGCCGAGGCCTGATCTCCGCCGCGAGGCGGACGTGTCAGTCCGCCTCGCGTTCAAATACTTCGACCACCCGGAAGCGCTCGCACACCAGCAGCATGTCTGGCGCGTAGCCGCCATTGCGGTCGAAATAGGCGATGTGTCCGGTGCGCCAGACGTCGTAGGGGCCTTCACCCTCGGCCACGGCGAAGGCTTCGTCCACTTCGTCGAAGCGCTGGATCACGATGCTGATCGTCTCGATGGCGCAGGCCGGACGGCGGCGGCCATCCAGCACCACGTCGCGCCGGCCCGGCTCGGGCACCGGTTCCTTCTCGTCGAAGTCGCGCAGCGCGCCGCAGGTCGCGGTCTTGGCGCCCGACAACACCAATGCCAGCAATTCATCGGCCAGCTCGGGCGAATCGCCGAACTGGAAGGTCACGGCGTTCTCGTAAGGGGCGGGCGGTTTCATGCCGGCAGCGTCCAATGCAGAATCAATTCCTGGCCCATCGCGGGGTCGGAGGTGGAGGGAGCGCCGGTTTCGATGCGTCCTGCCAGGCGGCGCAGGAAGCCGGGCGCGTCGTCGGCGCGCACGCTGAAGTCGTACCAGCCGCCGCTGGCGGCCAGGTTCCAGGCCAGGGTGGCGCCGACGCCGGGCGCCAGTGCCGGCTCGTGGTGGCCGGCGTAGCCGTAGGCGTTGGCTTCGACCTGGAAGCCGCGCGGCAATGCGCCCGGGTTGTGCAGTTTCAGGCGCAGCGTCGGCCCGGAGGCATCGCAGATGGCCTCGACCGACAGCGGCTCGGCGTCCGCGTGCAGCCGGCCCGCGACATGACGATGGAAGCCATTGGGGCCAAGCAGCCAAAGATCGTAGCGGCCGTCGTTGCCCGTCACCGGCCAGTTGGCTTCCAGATGCTTGCCGGCCTCGAGGGTGTAGCGGCGCGGGCCGTCCTCCAGGCGCAGGCGGTCGTACACATGCAGCACGGCGCCGGCGGCGCCGCTGTTGTCCATGCGCAGCGCGATGCTGTCCTTGCCCGCGCTGGCCTGCACCGACAGCGCATAGGGCAGCGCGCGCGACGGCCGGGTGCCGGCCGCCTGCCGCGCCAGGGCGGGCCGTGCGGGCGCGGGCGGGGTGACGGTGCCCGGCAGCGCGGCGGCCTGGGCCGCGCGCGTGGCGGTGGCCGGCAGGCCACGGGTCAGGTCGGCCTCGTCGGGCGTGGCGAAATCGAAGATCGACGTCAGGTCGCCGCAGACGGCGCGGCGCCACGGCGAGATGTTGGGTTCGGCGACCCCGAAGCGGCGCTCGACGAAGCGCAGCACCGAGGTGTGGTCGAACACTTCCGAGTTGACCCAGCCGCCCTTGGTCCAGGGCGACAGCACGTACATCGGCACGCGCGGCCCCAGGCCGTAGACGCCGTGCAGGTGGGCGGCCGTATCGTCCTTTTCGGCGCCGGTGACGATCTCGTGGTATTCGCCGGCGGTGTCCACGGTGGACGCGCCCGCCAGCCGGCCGTCAGGGCCGCGCGAGGGAGGCGCCGGCGGCGGCATGTGGTCGAAAAAGCCGTCGTTCTCGTCGAACATCAGCAACAGGACGGTCTTGCTCCAGACCTCGGGATTGGCGGTCAGCGCGTCCAGCACCCTTGCCGTGTAGTCCGCGCCCTGCGCAGGGCTGGAAGGGCTGGGATGCTCGGAGCCGGCTTTGGTGGCGCAGATCCACGACACCTGCGGCAGCGTGCCATCCCGCACGTCCTGGCGCAGTTGGTCCAGGCTGCGCGTGGTCAACGCCTTGTCCTTGAGCGCGGCCAGCGAGCCCGGCACGCCGTGGTAGGCGTCGCGGTAGGCCTTGAAGCCCGCGGTCGGATTGAGCGAGTAGTTGTCCGCCATGTCCTGGTAGATGCGCCAGCGGATGCCGGCGCGTTCCAGCCGCTCGGGATAGGTGGTCCAGGTGTAGGCGCCGGCGGGATCGCCGCCGCCCAGCTTGTTGTAGGTGTTGCCCAGCGCCGGGCCGTGGCCGCGGCCCAGGCCGTCGTTGGTGCCGGTCCAGACGAACAGGCGGTTGGTGTTGGTGCCGCCGGTGAACGAACAGTGATAGGCGTCGCACACGGTGAAGGCGCGCGCCATGGCGTACTGGAACGGCATGTCCGCCTCGGTGTAGTACGCCATCGAATGGTTCTTTTTGGCGGCCGGCCACTGGCCCATGCGGCCGGCGTCCCAGGCGTCCTGGGCGTTGGACCAGGTGTGCGGGGTGCTGGCCACGCGCATGGCCTCGTAGTCCGCGCCGGTGTCGAGCCGGAATGGCAGTACGCTGCGCGGCGCGCCCTCGTCGGGGCGGCCGTTGTACTGCGCCCAGACCGTGCGGCGTTCGAAGTCGGGGCTGGCGGGCACCGGGATCGGAAAGCGGTCGCCGAAGCCGCGCACCCCGGCGAGGCCGCCGAAGTAGTGGTCGAACGACCGGTTCTCCTGCATGAAGATGACGATGTGTTCGACGTCTTCAATCGTGCCCTTGCGGCGGTTGGCGGGAATCGCCAATGCGCGGCGGATGGAGGCGGGCAGCAGCGCCAGGGCGCTGCCGGCGCCGGCGATCGCGGCGCCGCCGCGCAGGAACTCGCGTCGGGATTGCATGCTGGGTGTCCTTGCAGGGTATCCTTGTCACGCGGCGCCGCCCCGGTCGGGACGGCGCATTCCATGGCGCCGCGGGGCGCTTACTGCTTGCGGGTGCTTTCGGCGTAGTCCATGTACAGCTTGTGGGCGCGGCGCGCCAGCGGACCGTATTCCAGCTTGCGGTCTTCGACGCGGTTCACGTGCACCACCTTGCCGTAGTTGCCGGACGAGAAAACTTCATCGGCGGCCTCGATGTCGGCGCGCGTCAGGCTGCGTTCCTGCACCTCGACGCCGTCGGCCTTGAGCAACGCCAGCACGCGGCGGCGCGTGATGCCGTTCAGGAAGGTGCCGTTGTCCACCGGGGTCGAGACCACGCCGTCCTTGGCGATCCACAGGTTGCTGGAGGCGAACTCGGCGACATTGCCGGCGCCGTCCAGCATGATGGCGTTGTCGAAGCCCTTGTCCATCGCCTCGCGGATGGCGCGCTGGCCGTTGGGGTACAGGCACGAGGCCTTGGCGTCGGTCGGCGCCATGTTGGGCCAGGAACGCGCGAAGCTGGAGAAGCAGGCGGCAAAGCCCTGGTCGCCCGGCATCGGCACCTTGAACACGTGCAGCACGAACTGGGTCTTGTCGGCGTCGGGCAGCAGGAAGCCGTCGGCGCAGAAGAACATCGGCTTGATGTAGAGCTCGCTGCCCTCGGGGAACTTGGCCACCGCCTGCAGGCACAGCGCCTGGATTTCCTGCCAGGTGATCTGCGGCTTCATCAGCATCTTTTCGGCCGAGCGCACCACGCGCTGGCAATGCAGGTCCAGGTCGGGCGTCAGGCCGCGGAACGCGCGCGCGCCATCGAAGACCATGCTGGCCATCCAGAAGGCGTGGTCGGCGGGGCCGAGCAGTTTGGGGTTTTCAGGGGTCCAGTGACCGTTGTGCCAGAACAAGGCATCCATGATGGGTTTCCTTCGCGGGTATCGGGTGGCGCGACAATGGCGCCGAAACGTCAGGATACATGAGGCGCGGACCGCTTACTCCTTGTCCAGCGCCGCCTGCACCCGTTCGGCCGCATCGGCCGGCATCCATTGCCGCCAGACCGGTCCGTACTGCTTGAGGAAGTAGCGCGCGGCCTCCTCGGGTTCCTTGCCTTCGTTCTCGAGCCAACCGAGCGTGGCGTCGATGGCGTCGCTGGGAATGGTGAGCTTGGCCAGGAACGCGGCAAGCTGCGGCGCGTCCTTGGCAAAAGCGCTGTTCACGCCCGTCACCACGGGGTTCGGCTTGAACTCGGTGGCCACCGGCTTGGCGCACTTGGGATCGGTCAGGCAGGTATAGGCGGTCTGGTCGAAGGCCGGCAGTTCCAGCTTGACCAGGTCTAGCGCGCCGACCAGCGCGGTGGGCGTCCAGTAATAGAAGACGATGTCGCGCTTGCGCTTGTAGGCCGACAGGATGGCGGCCTTCTGCGCCGCGCCGGAACCGGGCGCGAACAGGCTGTAGTCGCGGTCCAGGCCGAGCGCGCGCAACAGGTTGTCGTTCAGCGTGCCACAGGCCCAGCCGGCGGGGCAGCCGTAGATGCGGCCGCGGCCCGGGTCTTCCGGGTCGGCGAAGACCTGCTTGAAGCGCGCCAGGTCCGCCGCCGATTTCAAGTCGGGATGGCGCTGCACGGTGTAGCGGGGCACGTACCAGCCTTCGCCGGCGTCGTAGACATGCCCCAGGCCCTGCACGCGGCCGCCGGCCAGCGCCTTCTTCCAGGCCATCTCGATCTGCCCCGGCCACACCTCCGGCGTGACGTCGACGTCGCCGCGCTGCAGGGCGGCCAGCATCGGCAGCGTTTCGCCGATCTCGACGCTGGTCTTGCAGCCGTAGCCGTGCTCCATCACGTAGCGCTCGATGCCGGCCAGCACCAGGTTGGATTCCCAGTTCAGGCCGCTGAAACGGACCGGGCGGTCGACCTCGCAGACCGGCTTGGCGGCGTGGGCCGCGGCGGGGGCGAGCAGGGCGGCGGACAGCGCCAGGGCGCCGGCGAGCAAAGGCTTCATGCGCATGATGGAGCACCTTTCTGATTGCGTGCCAGTCATTGTAAAGGCGCCATGCAATCGGGGCCGCGTTCAGCGGCCCCGAGGGTCAGGCAGGCGATGCGGCCGGCGGCCGCGCGGATCAGGCGCGCGCGGCGCGCCGCTTCTCGATCAGCGCGCCGATCTCGCCGACGATGCCGCGACGGAAGGCCAGCACGCAGATCACGAAGATCAGGCCGATCACGATGGTGACCGACTCGCCCAGGCGCAGGAACCAGTCGACGCCGGTCAGGCTGGCCATCATCTGGCCGAAGTCGCCCACTTTGTTCTCCAGCAGCACCACGATGAACGCGCCGAGAATCGGTCCGGTCAGCGTGCCGAGCCCGCCGATCAGCGTCATCAGGATCACCAGGCCCGACATCTGCCAGGTCGCGTCGGACAGCGTGGCCGACACGAACACCAGCGTCTTGGTGGCGCCCGCCAGGCCGGCGATGGCGGCCGACAGCACGAAGGCCAGCAGCTTGAAGCGATCGACGTCGTAGCCCAGCGAGACCGCGCGCGGCTCGTTCTCGCGCAGCGCCTGCAGCACCTGGCCGAACGGCGAATGCACCGTGCGCCAGATGATGAAGTAGCCGATGATGAACACGCCCATCACCAGGTAGTACAGGTTCAGGTCTTTCGACAGGTCGATGATGCCCAGCAGCGTGCCGCGCGGCACGCTCTGCAGGCCGTCTTCGCCGCCGGTGAACTTGGCCTGCAGGAAGAAGAAGAACACCATCTGCGCCAGCGCCAGCGTGATCATGGCGAAGTAGATGCCGCTGCGGCGGATCGCCAGCGCGCCCATCGCCAGGCCCAGCAGCGCGGCCACCGCGACGCCGAACAGCAGTCCGATCTCGGTCGGCACGCCCCACACCTTGAGCGCGTGGCCGGTGGCGTAGGCGGCGCTGCCCAGGAAGGCGGCGTGGCCGAACGACAGCAGGCCGGTGAAGCCCAGCAGCAGGTTGAAGGCGCAGGCGAACAGGGCGTAGCACATGATCTTCATGGCGAAGATCGGATACACCCCGACGAAGGGAAGAATGGCCACCACGACGGCCAGGACCGCATAGCCCAGGAATTGACGATTCATTTCTCTTTTCCGAACAGCCCGGCCGGGCGGAGCAACAGGACAATGGCCATGATGATGAAGACGACCGTGCTGGACGCTTCGGGCCAGAACACCTTGGTCAGGCCCTCGATCACGCCCAGGCCCAGGCCGGTGACGATGGCGCCCATGATGGACCCCATGCCGCCGATCACGACCACCGCGAACACCACGATGATGAGGTTGGACCCCATCAGCGGCGAGATCTGCAGCACCGGCGCCGCCAGCACGCCGGCAAAGCCCGCCAGCGCCACGCCGAAGCCGTAGGTCAGCGTGATCATGCGCGGCACGTTGACGCCGAAGGCTTCCACCAGTCGCGGGTTCTCGGTGCCGGCGCGCAGCAGGGCGCCGAGGCGGGTGCGCTCGATCACGAACCAGGTCGCCAGGCACACCACCACCGATGCCGCCACCACCCAGCCGCGGTAGTTCGGCAGCACCATGAAGCCCAGGTTGGTGGCGCCGCGCAGGGCGTCGGGCGTCGGATAGGGCTGGCCCGACACCCCGTAGAAGCTGCGGAACAGGCCCTCGATGAGCAGCGTCAAGCCGAAGGTCAGCAGCAGGCCGTACAGGTGGTCAAGCTTGTAGAGGTGCCTGAGCAACAGCTTTTCGATGATGATGCCGAACAACCCGACCACCAGCGGCGCCAGGATCAGCATGACCCAGTAATTCAACCCCAGGTACGACAGCCCCATCCAGGCCAGGAAGGCGCCCAGCATGTAAAGCGCGCCGTGCGCGAAGTTGATGACGTTCAGCAGTCCGAAGATAACCGCCAGGCCGAGCGACAGCATGGCGTAGAACGAACCGTTGACCAGTCCCAGCAGCAACTGGCCGAACAAGGCCTGTATGGGGATGCCGAAAATATCAGTCATCTTGTGAAAATCCTGCGCGTACGAAGGGAAGCGGGCAAATTCAGGATGCGACCCGGCCGCGCGGGCCGGGTCGCATCAAGGGATCGCATCGACGGGAATTACTTCTTGACCAGCTTGCAGGTCGACTCGGACAGCTTGGTGTAGACCTCGTCGCCGGGCAGCGTGGCCACGACCTTGTAGTAGTCCCACGGGCCCTTGGATTCGGCCGGCGTCTTCACCTGCATCAGGTACATGTCGTGGATCATGCGGCCGTCTTCGCGCACGTAGCCGCCCTGGGTGAAGAAGTCGTTGATCTTGTTCGACTTCATCCACTTCATGAGCGTGTCGGCATCGTCGGTGCCGGTGGCCTTCACGCCGTTCAGGTAGAACGTGACCGACGAATAGTCGCCAGCCTGCAGCATCGACGGCTTGCGGCCCACCTTGGCTTCGAATTTCTTGGACCAGGCGCGCGAGGCGTCGGATTGATCCCAGTACCAGCCGTCGGTCAGGTACATGCCCTTGGTGGCTTCCAGGCCGAGCGAGTGGACGTCGTTGATGAACACCAGCAGGCCGGCCATCTTCATGGTCTTGGTGACGCCGAATTCATTGGCGGCCTTGATGGTGTTGATGGTGTCGCCACCGGCGTTGGCCATGCCCAGGATCTTCGCCTTGGAAGACTGCGCCTGCAGCAGGAACGACGAGAAGTCGGAGGCGCCCAGCGGAGCGCGCACCTGGCCCTTGATCTCGCCGCCGGCGGCCTTGACCACGGCCATGGTGTCGCGTTCGAGGGCGTGGCCGAAGGCGTAGTCGGCGGTCAGGAAGAACCAGCTCTTGCCGCCATCCTTCACCACCGCCGAACCGGTGCCGCGCGCCAGCGCCACGGTGTCGTAGGCGTAGTGCACGGTGTACGGCGAGCACTGGGCGTTGGTCAGGTCGGAAGCGCCCGCGCCAATGGCGATGAAGGGCTTCTTCTTTTCAGCCGCCACGGCCGCCATGGCCAGGCTGGTGGCCGAGTTGGTGCCGGCGATGATGACGTCGACCTTCTGCTGGTCGAACCATTCGCGCGCGCGGGCCGACGCCACGTCGGCCTTGTTCTGGTGATCGGCCGACAGCACTTCGATCTTCTTGCCGTTGACGTTGCCGCCGAAGTCCTCGATCGCCATGCGGACCGCTTCCAGGCCCGCCTTGCCGTCGATGTCGGAATACACGCCGGACATGTCGGTGATGAAGCCGATGCGGATGACATCGTCGGAGATGCCTTGTGCCTGGGCGGTCGCCCCGGCGAATCCCAGGCCCGCCATGGCCAGTGCAGCAGTGATGGTGTGCAGCTTCATGGGATGACTCCTCTTCCCTTTGGTATATGGGATGCCGGGAACCCGGCGGATGACAGGTTATTCAGACGCCCAACAATTCGTTGAGCGTGTCCTGTTTTTCTGAAAGTTCGGACGCTTCGAAATGCTCGACGATCTGGCCATGCTCCATGACGTAGAAGCGATCGGCCAGCGGCGCGGCGAAGCGGAAATTCTGTTCCACCATGACGATGGTGTAACCGCGCTGCTTGAGCGCGGTGATCATGCGGGCCAGCGCCTGCACGATTACGGGCGCCAGGCCTTCGGAGATCTCGTCCAGCAGCAGCAGGTTGGCGCCGGTGCGCAGGATGCGCGCCACCGCCAGCATCTGTTGTTCACCGCCCGACAGTCGCGTGCCTGGCGAATGCCGGCGTTCCTGCAGGTTGGGGAACATGTCGTAGATCTCGGCCAGCGACATGCCGCCGCCGAGCGAGCCCACCACGGGGGGCAGCAGCAGGTTCTCTTCGCACGACAGGCTGGCGAAGATGCCGCGTTCCTCGGGGCAGTAGCCCACGCCCAGGTGGGCGATCTTGTAGGTCGGCAGGTCGATGGCTTCGGTGCCATGGATGCGCACCGAGCCCTTGCGCGAGCCGGTCAGGCCGAGGATGGCGCGCAGCGTGGTGGTGCGGCCGGCGCCGTTGCGGCCCAGCAGCGTGACGACCTCGCCTTGCCCCACGCGCATATCCACGCCATGCAGGATATGCGATTCCCCGTACCAGGCCTGCAGGCCCGAGATTTCCAGTGCCGGGGTGCTCATGCGTGCGCTCCTTGGAGTTCGCCGTCGGTGGTGCCCATGTAGGCCTGCATCACGGCGGGATGGCGGGACACTTCGGCGTAGGTGCCCTCGGCCAGCACGGCGCCGCGCGCGAGCACGGTGATGGTGTTGGCAATCGAGGACACGACGTTCATGTTGTGCTCCACCATCAGGATGGTGCGGCCGGCGCTGACGCGCTTGATCAGTTGCGTGACGCGGTCCACGTCCTCGTGGCCCATGCCTTGCGTGGGCTCGTCCAGCAGCATCAGCTCGGGTTCCATCGCCAGCGTGGTGGCGATCTCCAGCGCGCGCTTGCGGCCATATGGCAGGTTCACGGTGGTCTCGTTGGCGAAGGCGCCCAGGTCGACCTGTTCGAGCAGGGCGCGCGCCGGTTCGTCCAGGGCGGCCAGGCGTTTGGTGCTCTGCCAGAAGTGGAACGACAGCCCGGTCTTGCGCTGCAGGCCGATGCGCACGTTCTCCAGCACGGTCAGGTGCGGAAACACCGCCGAAATCTGGAACGAGCGGATCACGCCGCGCCGCGCGATCTGCGCCGGACGCTCACCGGTGATGTCGATGCCGTTGAACTTGATGGTTCCCGAAGTGGGAGAGAGAAACTTGGTCAGCAGGTTGAAGCATGTCGTCTTGCCCGCGCCGTTCGGCCCGATCAAGGCATGAATCTCGCCTCGCTTGATACGCAAATCGACCCCATTGACCGCGACGAAACCGCGGAATTCCTTGGTGAGGCCTTTTGTCTCCAGGATCGTGTCGTCCATGTCCGCTGCACCGGCGTTGTATTTATATGGACCCTGCCCGGCGTCACGCGCTGAGCCCCCGCGGGGTATTGAAAATCATGGAAACACCACGGTTTTCTATAAGAGTTGCCGGCGAGTATGCGCACCTCCGAATCAAAATTCCATGAGGGTTTGTCATAGGTTTTGCGGTGCGGAAAGGTGAATTGTCAAATGGCGGACAATTCGCATGGCCACTGGGCGAAACCCTATGCCGGGACCCGATGCGTTGCAGCAAAACCGTATTGATTGTCATCAATCCGTCATTGAATGCCGCCTCGGGGAAAACCCGGTTTTGCAACTGCGCGAACGAATATCCGGCGGGTTCGCGAAAGGGGCGGCGAGCCTTTCAAGCGGGGGTTTTATCTTTGTATTCGCAGAGATCGGAAATGCCGCATTGCGGGCATTTCGGTTTGCGTGCCACGCATACATAGCGGCCGTGCAGGATCAGCCAGTGATGCGCGTCCAGCAGATACTCGCGCGGCACGAATTTCTCCAGCTTCAGTTCGACTTCCAGCACATTCTTGCCCGGCGCCAGGCCGGTGCGGTTCGAAACCCGGAAGATGTGCGTATCGACCGCCATGGTCGGCTGGCCGAAGGCCGTGTTCAGCACCACGTTGGCGGTCTTGCGGCCGACGCCGGGCAGCGCCTCTAGCGCCTCGCGCGTCTGCGGCACTTCGCCGCCGTGCTGTTCGATCAGGATGCGGCAGGTGGCGATGGCGTTCTTGGCCTTGGTGCGGTACAGGCCGATGGTCTTGATGTAATCGGACAGGCCTTCCTCGCCCAGCGCCACCAGGGCCTGGGGGGTGCCGTATTGCGGAAAGAACTTGCGGGTGGCGATGTTCACCG
Source organism: Achromobacter sp. SIMBA_011 (assembly GCF_046535435.1). NCBI lineage: Bacteria > Pseudomonadati > Pseudomonadota > Betaproteobacteria > Burkholderiales > Alcaligenaceae > Achromobacter > Achromobacter sp. SIMBA_011. The sequence goes on from NZ_JAWRWN010000004.1 coordinate 285,748, forward strand.
ACTTGTCGGTGGCCTGCGCCGACAGCAGCACCGCGATCAACAGTTGGAAGGGGGTGTCGTACTCGAGTTCGGTGGTGGGCTTCGGGTTGGCCGCTTGCAGGCGGGCAAAGATTTCTCGGCGTTTGGCGGCGTTCATGGGCGCGGGGCGTTGCGGCGGGCACGGGCACGGGCCAGCGCGGATTCGATGGCGGCGCGCTTGCGGTCTTCGGTTTGCGCGTCGGCGGCGGGCGCGGCGGGCGCGGCGGGCGCGGCGGCCGCCGTGGATTCGGGCGCCATCAGGCGGGCGTTGTCGGCGGCCAGTCGTGCCATGCGCGCCTGATGGTGGCGGTGGCGCTGGCGACCGGCGGCCGCGTCAGCGGCGCTCCAGGCGCGACCGGCCGGCACCATCTCGATGCAATCCACCGGACACGGCGCCACGCACAGGTCGCAACCCGTGCACCAGTCAGGCAGCACGGTATGCATGTGCTTGTTGGCGCCGACGATGGCATCGACCGGACAGGCCTGGATGCACAGCGTACAGCCGATGCAATGCGCCTCGTCGATGCGCGCCACCAGCAGCGGACCGGGTTCGCCGCGGCTCAGGTCCAGCGGCAGGGCGGGGGTTTCGAGCAGCGCCGCCAGCGCGGCGATGCCTTCGTCGCCGCCCGGCGGGCAGCGGTTGATCGGGGCGGCGCCCGCGGCGATGGCCTCGGCATACGGCTGACAGCCGTCATAGCCGCACTTGGTGCATTGCGTCTGAGGCAGCAGGGCGTCGATGCGATCGGCGAGTGAACGACAGGACATGGCGGGCAACGGAAAAAGCAAAGGGGCCCGCGAGGGCCCCCGTGGACGGACGGTGAAAGGCCTCAGGCCGATTGCCGGATGAATTCCGCGATTTTAGGACAGATCATTTCGCGCCAGCGGCGGCCCGAGAAAATCCCGTAGTGGCCGCAGTTGGGCGCGGTGTAGTGCATCTTGCGGTCGGCCGGAATGTTCTTGCACAGCTTGATGGCCGCGCGCGTCTGCCCCTGGCCGGAGATGTCGTCCAGCTCGCCCTCGATGGTGAACAGCGCCACTTTCTTGATGTCGGCCGGGCGCACCAACTGGCCGTCGACTTCCCAGGTGCCGTTGGGCAGCGCGAATTCCTGGAACACCATGCGGATGGTGTCCAGGTAGAACTCGGCCGGCATGTCGAGCACGGCGTTGTACTCGTCGTAGAAGCGGCGATGCGCCTCGGCGTCGCTGTCGTCGCCGCGCAGCAGGTCCAGGTAGAAGTCGTAGTGCGACTTCATGTGGCGGTCGGGATTCATCGCCATGAAGCCGGCATGCTGCAGGAAGCCGGGGTAGACCTTGCGGCCCGAACCCGGATAGCGCGGCGGCACGGGGTGGATGACCTGGTTCTCGAACCACGAGTAGGGCTTGGTGGTGGCCAGGCGGTTCACTTGCGTGGGCGACTGGCGCGGATCGATCGGGCCGCCCATCATGACCATGCTGCGCGGCTGGCAGGGATCGTTGGCCGAGGCCATCAGCGACACGGCGGCCAGCACCGGCACGGTGGGCTGGCATACCGAAATGACGTGCACGTCCGGTCCCAGGTGGCGGATGAAGTCCTGCACGTAGCGCACGTAGTCGTTCAGGTGGAACGGGCCGGCCGACAGCGGCACCATGCGGGCGTCGATCCAGTCGGTGACGTAGACATCGTGGCCAGGCAGCAGGGCGCGCACGGTGTCGCGCAGCAGCGTGGCGTGGTGGCCGGACAGCGGCGCGACCAGCAGCACCTTGGGATCGCCCTGCGGCGCCTGCCGCACGTCGCGGTGGAAGTGCACCAGGCGGCAGAAGGGCTTGTCCAGCACGACCGATTCAGTGACCCGGACCGACTTGCCGTTGATTTCCGTGGCGGGCAGGTTCCAGGCGGGCTTCTGGTATTCCTTGCCGATGCGCGTCATCAGCTCGTATCCCGCGGCCATCTGGCGCGAGATCGGGGTGTAGGCGAGGGGGCTGTAAGGGCTGGAGAACAGCTGGGAACCGGCATCCGTGAATGCAGCGAACGGAGTCAGGAAGGCGCGCTGCATTTCGTGCAATTGGTACAGCATTTGGGGAAGTCCTTCTGGGTCGTGCGTGTGCCCCGATTATTGCGCCGGGGAGTAACGGTATTTCCAATTTGTCTGACGAAAGCGCCTGAAAACCGGATTTTGTGTTGCGAAAATGCGACCCGTCATCCCTTGCGCACCAGTTTAGGGCGAAATCAAGGGGCGCCGGCGGGATAAAAAGGGGGATTTTCGCCCTAGGCCGGACGGGCCAGGGGCCGATCCGACAGGGGCGGGGAATCACCAGTAGTTTTCCACCGCGAGGTTGCCGGGAACGCCGCGGCGGCCCGGCTTGAAACCGCGTTCGCCCAGCAACTTGCGGGCGTCGGCCAGCATCTCCGGGTTGCCGCAAAGCATGATCTTGGCTTGCTCCGGGGCCAGCGGCAGGCCGGCCAGGCGTTCCAGTCCGCCATCGGCGATCAGGGTGGTCAGGCGCGCCTGCGGCATGCCGGGCAGGGCCTCGCGAGTGGCGATGGGCAAATAGATCAGCTTGTCCGGTTCGGCCTCGAACAGGTCGCTCAGGGACGGATCATTGCGCCAGCCTTCGATTTCCTCGCGGTAGGCCAGCTCCGCCGCGGTGCGCACGCCGTGCACCAGGACGATGCGGCGATAGGCGCGCCAGACGGCCGGGTCGCGCAGGATCGACAGGTAGGCCGACAGGCCGGTGCCGGAGGCCAGCAGCCAGAGGTCGCCGCCGGGCGCGAAGCGCTCCAGCGTCAGGAAACCGTAGGGCGCTTTTTCGACATAGAGCGCATCGCCCGGCTGCAGCCGCGCCATGCGCGGGCTGAACAGGCCCTCGGGCACCACGATGGAATAGAACTCCAGCCAGGGCTGATGCGGGGCCGACACCATCGAGTAGGCGCGCCACAGGGTGGGCGGGCCGGCGGGATCCTCGGCGCCAGGCAGACCGACCCGGGCGAACTGGCCCGGCTGGAAGGCATACGCGTCGTCGCGCGTGACGCGCACCGAGAACAGCTTGTCGGGCACCCAGGTATGAACGTGGGTAACGGTCTGGCGCGTGTATTTGGAATCGTCGGTCATCGGGGCATCGCGCGTCGCGAGGCCTGGGCGGCCCCGCGCTCGCGGATTATTTTTCCAGGTATTGCAGCTTGTCCTGCTTGCCGTTCCATTCGTCGGCGTCGGGCAGCGGCTTCTTGGCGCGGCTGATGCTGGCGAACTCGGGCGAGAGTTCTGCGTTCAGGGCGATGAAGTTGAGCTGGTCCTGCGGCACGTCTTCCTCGGCGTAGATGGCGTTGGCCGGGCATTCGGGGATGCACACGGCACAGTCGATGCACTCGTCGGGGTCGATCACCAGGAAGTTCGGACCCTCACGAAAACAGTCCACCGGGCATACGTCGACGCAATCGGTGTACTTGCACTTGATACAGTTTTCGGTGACTACGTGGGTCATTCTCAGGAACTCCGGGCAGGCGGCATGTGTGTCTTGTTGGGCGGATTTTACCCAATGCGGCGCCAAACCGCCGCCAATACCCGTGTTGACATCGTGGCGCATTGGGGTATCGCGGGGCCCCGCTGTGCTATGGTGTCGCGAAACGATACGCGTAATCATGATAATCACCTCGCTGCTCGACACCGACCTGTACAAATTCAGCATGATGCAGGTGGTGCTGCATCAGTTTCCCGCTGCCCAGGTCGAGTACCGTTACAAATGCCGGACTCCGGGGGTCAACTTGCGCCCCTACCTGGATGAAATCCGCGAAGAAGTGCACCAACTGTGCCAGTTGCGCTTCACCGAGGACGAACTTAAATATCTGGGCGGCTTGCGTTTCATCAAAAGCGACTTCGTCGATTTCCTCGAACTGTTCCACCTGCCCGAGCGCTGCATCAGCATCCAGGAGGGCGAGGGGCCGGGCGAGATCAGCATCGAGGTCAAGGGCCCGTGGCTGCACACCATTCTCTTCGAGATCCCGGTGCTGGCCATCGTCAACGAGGTCTACTTCCGCAACACGCGCAAGAACCCGGATTGGGCAGAGGGCCGCAAGCGCCTGCAATCCAAGATGCATCTGGTGCTGGACGACCCGGCGCTGGCCGATTTCCGCGTGGCCGAATACGGCACCCGGCGCCGCTTCTCCAAGGTCTGGCACGAAGAGATCGTCTCGACCATGAAGGCCCAGATGGGTCCGCATTTCGCGGGCACCAGCAACGTGCTGCTGGCCAAGCAGCACGAGGTGCTGCCACTGGGCACCATGGGCCACGAATACCTGCAGGCCTGCCAGGCGCTCGGTCCGCGGCTGCGCGATTCGCAGGTGTTCGCGCTGGAAGTGTGGGCCAAGGAATACCGCGGCGACCTCGGCATCGCGCTGTCGGACGTCTATGGCATGGACGCCTTCCTGCGCGACTTTGACATGTATTTCTGCAAGCTGTTCGACGGCGCGCGGCACGATTCGGGCGATCCCTTCGTCTGGGGCGAACGCTTGCTCGAGCACTATCGCAAGAACCGCGTCGACCCGCGCGCCAAGACGCTGGTGTTCTCGGATTCGCTGACCTTCCCGCGCGCCATCGAACTGGCGCGCCAGTTCGCCGGGCGTTGCAAGGTGTCGTTCGGCATCGGCACCAACCTGACCAACGACCTGGGCCACGAACCGCTGCAGATCGTCATGAAAATGGTCCGCTGCAACGGCCAGCCGGTGGCCAAGGTGTCCGACGCGCCTGAGAAGACCATGTGCGACGATCCCGCCTACCTGGCCTATCTGCGCCAGGTGTTCCAACTGCCGCCCGCCTAGCGGGCCTCGGCCCGGGCAGGGTAAAGTTCGCCATTCTTCGCATTGTTCAACCCGCAACTCGTCATTAGGGGAATATTCATGAGCAGCATCAAGCGCTTCCACGTCGCCAAGCGCCTGTCGGACATGGCCGTCTACAACGGCGTCGCGTACCTGGCGGGCCAGGTGCCGGACGATTCCACGCTGGACATCACCGGCCAGACCGAGCAAGTGCTCGCCACCATCGACCGCCTGCTGGCCGAAGCCGGCACCGACAAGACCAAGATCCTGATGGCCCAGATCTACGTGGCCAACATGAAGGAATTCGACGGCATGAACAAGGCCTGGGACGCCTGGGTCGCCGACGGCAACTCGCCCCCGCGCGCCACCGTCGAGGCCCGCCTGGCCAACCCCGACTTCAAGGTCGAGATCGTCGTCACCGCCGCCGTCGCCTGATTGGCGCGGCCGCGCGATGAAAAAGCCCTCCGGCAGGCCGGGGGGCTTTTTCATTCCTGGACGCGCCGCGTGGCGTCACGGCGCGCCGACCGCCAGGAGGAAGGGCGCTATGGAGCGCGCAGCGGCGGACCTGGGCTGGCCCGCTGTCGGCGGCAGGGCTGCCTCAAGCCGCTGTCAGCAGCAGGCCGGCGAGCAGGCCACCGACCTCCTCACAGCGCGCCAGCTCAGCCGGGGCCACGGTCTTGGGGGCGGCGATCTGTTGCGGCGTCTGCGCGCCCAGGTTGACGATCAGGGGCGGAGCCGCGGCCCGCAGGCGCCAGCCGGTGCAGATGCGCTCCACCTGGCGCGCCGCGCCGGCGCCGTCGCTGCCCGCGCTGACCAGGCAGGCGTAGGGACGGCCGGCAATGCGGTCCAGCGCGTCGTAGTAGCAGCGGTCGAAGAATTCCTTCATTTCGCCGCTCAGGCTGGCCAGGTTCTCCGGCGCGCAGAACAGCAAGCCGTCGCTGGCCAGCACCTCGTCCGCCCCGGCGTGTGCGGCGCGGCGCAGGGTCACCGCCAGCTCGTCCGGCTGTTCCAGCAGCGCCGCCGCCGCGGTCGCGCCCCGGGCGGCGGCCTCGGCCATCTGCCGGGCCGCGCCGGTGCGGGAATGCCACACGATCAGCAGCCGTTTCATGCGTAGCGCGCCAGGGGATCCTGGCGGTAATAGGCCCGCAGCAGGCCGAACCATTCCGGCAGCGCCTCGGCCATAGGGTGGGGATCGACGAAGAAGTGCTCGGAGCTGACGGCGAAGAACTCGGCTTCGTCGGTGGCGGCGTAAGGGTCGAGTGGCAAGCGCCCGTACCAGGCGTCGGCCTCGGCGCTTTCCGGATCGACGTCATGCGGAATGGCGGCCTCCACCGCGTCGACCGCGGCGATGAAGCGATCCAGGCTGTCGTCCAGGATGCGGCGCCATTCGCGCGGCTTGATATCGCCGTGCGCCGCCAGCGACGGCATGCCGTCGGCAAAGCCCGATTGCAGGTCGAGCTTGTGCGCGAACTCATGGATCACCACGTTGAAGCCGCCTTCGGACAACTGCGTGTCCTCCCAGGACAGCACCAGCGGGCCGCCGTCCCAGGCCTCGCCGGCGGCGTCTTCCAGGTATTCGTGCATCACGCCGTCCTCGTCCATCTGCTTGCGCGGGATGCGAAAGCCCGCGGGGTACACGATGATCTCCTCCCAGCCCTCGTACAGCGCGGGCGTCAGGCTCAGGATCGGCAGGCTGGCCTGGGCCGCGATCGACAGCCGCATGAAGTCGGTCACTTCCAGCCCCTGCGCGCCATTGATCGTCTTGCTGGCCAGCAGCCAGGCCGAGCGCGCCAGCAACTGCGCGGATTCGTCGGCGTCCAGCGCCGCCAGGAAGGGGTGGGCGTCCAGCACCTGCCGCCAGAGGTCGGGTGCGATCCGGGCCCGCATCTGCGCCACCTCGGCGGCGCGCGCGCCCCGGCCCTTGAGCCAGCGCAACATAAGCTTGGGTTCCTTGAATATGTGCCCGGCGTTGGCCGGGGTTTTCAGCATTGATTCCTAGTGTAGAGTGTCGGAATCCTCGATTACCGTAACCGCAATACGCCCGCGATGTCCGCCCCGCCCGTTCCTGATGCGCCTTCGCCTTTCGACGCTTCCTGGCGACAGGAGGCGGGGGCGGGCCTCGACGCCGATGGCCTTGCGCTTATCGACCAGGCGGTGGCCTGGTCGGTTCCCCGTTTCGAGGGCCAGCAGGCCCTGACGGGCGAACCGCTGGCCTCGCACGGCGCCGGCGTGGCGCGGATCCTGGCGGGCCTGCATACCGATGCGGCCACGCGCGCGGCGGCCCTGCTGGCGGCCCTGCCGACCGACCTGACCGCGCCGGCTCCCGCGCTGCGCAACGACCCGGTCGCCACCGCCTTCGGCGCCGAGGTCGCCCGCCTGGTGCAGGGCACCCGGGCCCTGCTGCGGTTGGGCGTGGTGGCGCGCCAGGCCAGCGACGCGGCAGCGGAGACCGGCTCGCAGAAGGAAATGCAGCGCAAGATGCTGCTGGCCATGGCGGCCGACCTGCGCATCGTGCTGATGCGCCTGGCCTCGCGCCTGCGGACCCTGCGCTGGCACGCCGAAAGCAAGACCCCCTGTTCGACCGACTTCGCCCGCGAGACCCTCGACCTGTACGCGCCGCTGGCCAACCGCCTGGGCATCTGGCAGATCAAGTGGGAAATGGAAGACCTGGCGTTCCGCTTCCTGGAACCCGACCGCTACAAGCAGATCGCCCGCCTGCTCGAGGAAAAGCGGGTCGAGCGCGAAGCCTTCATCGCCGGCGCCATCGAGCGCCTGCAGACGGCGCTGGCCAAACATGGCATCGAAGCCGAGGTCAGCGGCCGGCCCAAGCACATCTACAGCATCTGGAACAAGATGCGGGTCAAGCGCCTGGATTTCTCGCAGATGTACGATCTGCGCGCGCTGCGCATCATCGTCGACGACGTGCGCGCCTGTTACATGGCGCTGGGCATGGTGCACGAGATGTGGACGCCGCTGTCCGACGAGTTCGACGACTACATTTCGCGGCCCAAGCCCAACGGCTACCGTTCGCTGCACACGGTGGTGGCGGACGATGACGGCCGGCCGTTCGAGGTGCAGATCCGCACCCGCGAAATGCACCAGTTCGCCGAGTACGGCATGGCCGCGCACTGGCGCTACAAGGAAGCGGGCGCCAAGGGCGGGCAGGTGGCGGCGTCCAGCGAATACGACCGGCAACTGGCCTGGATGCGCCAGTTGCTGGCCTGGAACAGCGATGTCGAGGCGGGCGAGGCGCCCGTCGCCGACAAGCCCGACGCGGCCAAGTCCGCCGCCAAGTCGGGCCCGGGCAAGAGCCGCCATGCCGCCGCGCCCACGCCGACGGACGAACGCATCTACGTGCTGACCCCGCAGGCGCGCGTGATCGAGTTGCCGGCCGGCGCCACGCCGGTCGACTTCGCCTATCACCTGCACACCGACCTGGGCCACCGCTGCCGCGGGGCGCGGGTCGATGGCCAGATGGTGCCCCTGCAGACGCGCCTGGCGACCGGCCAGACGGTCGAGATCATCTCGGCCAAGTCGGGCGGCCCGTCGCGCGACTGGCTCAACCCGCAACTCGGTTTCCTCGCCAGTCCGCGCGCCCGCGCCAAGGTGCGCATGTGGTTCAACGCCATCGAACTGCAGCAGCGCATCACGCAAGGCCAGGCGCTGGTCGAAAAGGAACTGCAGCGGCTCGGCAAGACCGCCGTCAACCTGGAACAACTGGCGCAGAACCTCGGTTTCGCTCGCGCGGACGACCTGTATGTGGCGGCGGCCAAGGAAGAATTCAGCCTGCGCCAGATCGACGCCGTGTTCCAGCAGCCGGCGCCCGCCGCCGAGCCGCAACCGGCCGCGCTGCGCCACGCCAGCGCCGGCAGCGCCGAGAAAAGCGGCAAGAGCGGGGTGCTGGTGGTGGGCGTGGGCTCGCTGCTGACGCAGTTGGCGCGCTGCTGCCGGCCCGCGCCGCCCGATGCCATCGCCGGCTTCGTGACGCGCGGGCGCGGGGTGTCGATCCACCGCAGCGACTGCCACAGCTACCTGGCGCTGGCCGCGCGCGAGCCCGAGCGGGTGATCGAGGTGGCCTGGGGCGAGACCCCCGCGGACACGTTCTATCCGGTCGACATCAGCGTGCGCGCGCACGACCGCTCCGGCCTGCTGCGCGACCTGTCCGAAGTGTTCGCGCGCCTGCGCTTGAATGTGGTGGGCGTGAACACCCAGAGCCGGCAGTCGCTGGCCCATATGGTGTTCACGGTCGAAGTGCGCGGCGGCGAATCGCTGGCGCGCGCGCTGGATGCGCTGGCCGAAGTGCCGGGCGTATCGTCGGCGGTGCGCCGCTAGCCTGCGACGCGCAAGATGGGCCGCCCCGGGGACGGGCGGCTCGGAAGAGGGCGCCCATGCATGGCCGTTGCCCGGGGCGCCCCGCAATGGACCACCCGGGCCCATCGCGGCCCGGGAATATCAGCGATCCAGGTTCTCGTGGGCGCGTTCGCGCATGAAGAACGACGCCACCAGCCCCAGCGCCACGCCGAACATCACGTAGTAGGCCGGCGCCATCGGCGAACCGGTGGTCTTGATCAGCCAGGTCACGATGAACTGGGCAAAACCGCCAAAGATCATCACCGCCACGTTATAGGCCAGCGACAGACCCACCGAGCGCACCCGCGCCGGGAACAGCTCCGCCATGACGGTGCTGAACACGCCGAAGAAGGCCGACACGAACACGCAGACCACGATCTGCACGGTCAGCAGGCGGCCGATCGACGGCGCGTCCGACAGCCAGTGATACAGCGGGTACAGCACCAGCAGATAGCCGATCAGCGAACCGATCACCAGCGGGCGGCGGCCGATGCGGTCGGACCAGGCGCCCATGAACGGCGTCAGCAGCACCATCAGCGCCGCGCCCGCCATCTGCACCAGGAAGGTCTGGTTCAGCGGCAGCTTCAGGATCTGCGTCGAGTAGGTCACCAGGTAGGTGAAAGTGATGTAGATCGACACCGTCGCCGTCACCACCAGCCCCACGCCGATCAAGGTTTCGCGCGTGTGGGCGCGCACCATCTCGCCCAGGCTCAGGCGCTGCACCTCGCCGCGGGCGGCGGCCTGGCGCTCGTCTTCCTTCATCTGCTTGAAGGCGTCGGTTTCGTCGATGTTGCGGCGGATATAGATGGCGATCGGCACGATCACCAGGCCGAACGCGAACGGCAGGCGCCAGGCCCAGGCCGCGATCTGCTCCTGCGTGAAGAACTCGGTGATCAGCGTGCCGCAGGCCGCGCCGAGCAGCAGCGCCAGCATCTGACCGGCCATCTGCCACGAGCCGTAGAAGCCGCGCCTGCCGTTGGGCGCCATCTCGATCAGCAGGGCGGTCGAGGTGCCGAACTCGCCGCCGGCCGAGAAGCCCTGCAGCAGTCGCGCGATCAGGATGAAGATGGGGGCCAGGATGCCGGCCGCGTGATAGGTGGGGGCCACGGTGATCAGGGCGATGGACACCGCCATCAGCGAGGTCACCAGCACCATGGCCGCCTTGCGGCCCTTCTTGTCGCCATACAGGCCGAGGATGATGCCGCCCACGGGACGCATGAAGAATCCGACGCCGAAGATCGCCGTGGTCATCAGGATCGCGTTCAGTTCGCTGCCGGGAACGCTGGGGTCGGTGGGGAAGAACAATTTCGAGATGATCGGCGTCATGAACGCGAACACCAGGAAGTCGTACCATTCGAGGGCATTGCCGATGACTGCCGCCACGATGTTGCGCGTGGGAACTGCTTTGTGCTGCACGGATTCTCCTTGGGGGGCTTGCTGTGGTGAGGCCGTCATTCTAGGCCCAGGCGACGCGCCCCGCCGGCCGCGGGGGCGGGACGCGGACGCGTCCTGGCTTTACACTGCTGCTTTTACCCGAGAGAGTTGCTACATGAACGCGCGCACCTGGCTGGAGACGCTGGTCGGTTTCGACACCACCAGCCGCAATTCCAATCTTGCCCTCATCGAGACCGTCCGTGATTGGCTCAAGGGCCAGGGCGTCGATGCATGGCTGGCGCACAATCCCGAGCGCACCAAGGCCAACCTGTTCGCCACTCTGCCGGCGCAGGACGGCAACCAGCAGGGCGGCATCGTCCTGTCGGGCCACACCGACGTGGTGCCGGTCGATGGCCAGGACTGGAGCACCGATCCGTTCAAACTGGTCGAGAAAGACGGCCTGCTGTACGGCCGCGGCAGTTGCGACATGAAGGGCTTCATTGCCGGTTCGCTGGCGCTGGTCCCGGAATTCCTGGCCATGCCGCGCAAGAAGCCAATCCACCTGGCGTTCTCCTACGACGAGGAAGTCGGCTGCGCCGGCGCGCCGTACATGCTGGCCGACCTGCACGACCGCGGCATCCGCCCCGAAGGCTGCGTGGTGGGCGAACCCACCGGCATGCAGGTGGTGGTGGCGCACAAGGGCATCAACCTTTTCCGCTGCAAAGTGCACGGCAAGGCGGCGCACTCGTCGCTGACCCCGCGCGGTTGCAACGCCATCGAATACGCCGCCCGCCTGATCTGCCGCATCCGCGACCTGGCCGACAGCTTCAAGGCCAACGGCCCGTACGACCAGTTCTACGACGTGCCGTTCTCCACCATGACCACCAACCAGATCCGCGGCGGCATCGCGGTCAACACCATTCCCGAACTGTGCGAATTCACCTATGAATTCCGCAACCTGCCGGGCATGCAACCCGACCAGATCCAGGCGGAAGTCGAGAAATACGTGCGCGATGAGCTCTTGCCGCGCATGAAGGCCGAATTCGACGGCGCCAGCATCGAGATCGAGACCGGCGCCGCGGCGCCGGCCCTGGAAGCTTCCGAGGAAGCCGCCATCACCCAACTGGTGCGCGCCCTGACCGAGGACCGCGCCACCCGCAAGGTGGCCTATGGCACCGAAGCCGGCCTGTTCCAGGGCATCGGCATTCCCACGGTGGTCTGCGGCCCCGGCCACATCGAGCAGGCGCACAAGCCCAACGAGTTCGTCGCGCTTGACCAGTTGGCCGCCTGCGAGACCTTCCTGCGCCGCATGGGTCAGTCGCTCTGAGGCGACGGACCGCGGCGACCGGCCGGGCCATTCTCCCCGGAGCCCCCGGGGGTACCCGGCGGGCTCGGGTGCAACCCCCGCTGTGGCCGGCGTCAGGTAAAATGACGGGTTGCAAACCGGATTTGCGGGCGGCAGACGCTGGCCGTGATACCGGGGGAGATGCTTGGTGAAACCTTACGATTTTCCGGATGCCCAGGGCCATTTCGGCCCTTATGGCGGTGTTTTCGTGGCAGAAACGCTGATGCACGCGCTCGACGAGCTGCGTGCCGCCTATGACCGCTACCGTGTCGATCCCGCCTTCCTGGAAGAGTTCAACTACGAACTCAAGCATTTCGTCGGCCGTCCCAGCCCGGTCTACCACGCCCGTCGCTGGTCCGACCTGGTGGGCGGCGCCCAGATCTGGTTCAAGCGCGAAGACCTGAACCACACCGGCGCGCACAAGGTCAACAACTGCATCGGCCAGGCGCTCCTGGCCAAGCGCATGGGCAAGCCGCGTGTCATCGCCGAAACCGGCGCCGGCCAGCATGGCGTGGCCACGGCCACGGTGGCGGCCCGCTACGGCATGGAATGCGTGGTCTACATGGGCAGCGAAGACGTCCGTCGCCAGGCCTCCAACGTTTACCGCATGAAGCTGCTGGGCGCCACGGTGGTGCCGGTCACGTCCGGCTCGCGCACCCTGAAGGACGCGCTCAACGAAGCCATGCGCGACTGGGTCACCAACATCGAGAACACCTTCTACATCATCGGCACGGTGGCGGGCCCCGACCCCTACCCCCGCATGGTGCGCGATTTCCAGACCGTCATCGGCAATGAATGCCTGACGCAGATGCCCGAGGCCATCGGCCGCCAGCCCGACTACGTCGTGGCCGCGGTCGGCGGCGGCTCCAACGCCATGGGCATCTTCCATCCCTACATTCCCTACGAGAACGTGCGCCTGATCGGCGTCGAAGCCGCCGGCGAAGGCATGGACAGCGGCAAGCATGCCGCGTCGCTGGCCGCCGGCCAGGTCGGCGTGCTGCACGGCAACCGCACCTACGTCATGCAGGACGCCGACGGCCAGGTCCAGGAAACGCATTCGGTCTCGGCCGGGCTGGACTACCCCGGCGTCGGTCCCGAGCATGCCTGGCTCAAGGACTCCGGACGCGCCGAATACGTCGGCATCACCGACGACGAAGCGCTGAAGGCCTTCCACGATTGCTGCCGCATCGAAGGCATCATGCCGGCGCTGGAGTCCTCGCACGCCATCGCCCAGGCCGTTAAGATGGCCGCCACGCTGCCGCGCGACGCGGTCATCCTGGTCAATCTGTCGGGCCGTGGCGACAAGGACATGCATACCGTCGCCGAACGCGCCGGTATCGAACTCTGATATGACGACAACCCGCTCCGATCGCATTGCCGCCGCCTTTGCGCGCACCGCCGAATCCGGCCGCGCCGCGGCGCTCATTCCCTACATCGCGGCCGGCGATCCGTCGCCCGCCGCCACCGTTCCCCTGATGCACGCGCTGGTCGAGGCCGGCGCCGACGTCATCGAACTGGGCGTGCCGTTCTCCGATCCCATGGCCGACGGCCCGGTGATCCAGCGCGCCGCCGAGCGCGCCATCGCGCAGGGCGTGGGCCTGGGCCGCGTGCTCGACCTTGTGGCCGAGTTCCGCCAGCGCGATACCGCCACCCCCGTGGTGCTGATGGGCTATGCCAACCCCATTGAACGCATGGGCCAGGCCGAATTCGCCCGCCGCGCCGAGGCCGCGGGCGTGGATGGCGTCCTGGTGGTCGACTATCCGCCCGAGGAAGTGGTCGAATTCGCCGGAACGCTCGGCCGCCATGGCATCGCTCCGATCTTTCTCCTGGCCCCCACCTCGACCGACGCGCGTATCCAGGCCGTGGCCGCCGTGGCGCGCGGTTACGTCTACTATGTGTCGCTCAAGGGCGTGACGGGAGCCGGTTCGCTCAACACCGACGACGTGGCCGAGCGCGTGGCGGTGATCCGCCGCCATGTGCGCGAGATCCCGGTAGGCGTGGGCTTCGGCATCCGCGACGCCGACAGCGCGCAGCGCGTGGCGCGCGTGGCGGACGCGGTCGTCATCGGCAGCAAACTGATTGAAACCATGGAGCAGGCGGTGGCAAACGCTCCCGCTGCCCAGCAAACCGACGCCGCAGTCGCCGCCGCCAGCGGCTGGCTGCGCACCATCCGGCAGGCGCTGGATCAAGTAAAACGACCGAGCGCGTCGGCCTGAGCGGCCTGGCGCGACTTCCTTACGGGATGAACAAACAATGAGCTGGATCGAAAAACTCCTGCCGCCTCGCATCAACAAAACCAGCGACAGCGGCGCCCGCCGCGTGCCCGAAGGCCTGTGGGTGAAATGCCCGTCGTGCGAAACGGTGCTGTACAGCGAAGACCTGGCGGCCAACCTGCACGTCTGCCCCAAGTGCGATCACCACATGCGCATCGGCGCCCGCGCCCGCATCGACTCGCTGCTCGACATGGAAGGCCGCGTCGAAATCGGCCAGAGCACGCGCTCGGTCGATTCGCTGAAATTCAAGGACACCCGCAAGTACCCCGAGCGCCTGGCCGAAGCCGTCAAGCAGACCGGCGAAACCGACGCGCTGGTGGTGGTCAGCGGCTCGATTCGCGGCGTGCCGGCGACGCTGGCGTGCTTTGAATTCGAGTTCATGGGCGGCTCCATGGGCTCGGTGGTCGGCGAGCGCTTCGCGCGCGGCGCCCAGGCCGCGCTCGACAACAAGACGCCCTTCATCTGCGTGGCGGCCTCGGGCGGCGCGCGCATGCAGGAAAGCCTGTTGTCGCTGATGCAGATGGCCAAGACCAACGCCATGCTGACGCGCCTGTCTGCCGCCGGCCTGCCGTTCATCAGCGTGCTGACCGATCCCACCATGGGGGGCGTGTCCGCCAGCTTCGCCTTCATGGGCGACGTGGTCATCGCCGAGCCGAAGGCCCTGATCGGCTTCGCCGGTCCGCGCGTGATCGAACAGACCGTGCGCGAGAAGCTGCCCGAAGGCTTCCAGCGCGCCGAGTTCCTGCTGCAGAAGGGCGCCATCGACATGGTCGTGGACCGCCGCCAGTTGCGAGAGGAAATCGCCCGCCTGCTGGCGCTGTTGACCAACCAGCCGGCCGACGTCGTCACCGCCGCCTGATCCCGTTTCCCCGGGCTTTCGGGCTTGGGGGGGGGGCAGATGAAAAAGCCGCCGCGCACTTGTGCCGGCGGCTTTTTCATGGCCGTTTGTTCAGCCCTCTGACAGCGTCATTTTTTGTGCGCCGGGCGGAACAATGTTTTCCATGATTTCTGTTGCCTTATTGCGACATATTGCGAGCCTTCTGGCCCGGTTTTTGCTATGTTCTGTAGTACTGGATAACACTCGTGAATTGCGCCGAGATGTCATCCCAACAAAATACGGAGTTGCTCCCAATGCAGTCGACGAAGAAGAAAATGCTTGTCCGCCTTGTCGGTTTGGCCCTCGCCGGCGCCGCGACCATCGCCAGCGCCCAGTCTTCCGAGGGTACGCAGGGCGGCGTGAGCCTGCACTATGGCGTGGGCGACCACTATCAACGCTTCACCCTGAACTACGAAACGCCGTCGGTGTGGACCTATCAGTTCGGCGGCAACTGGGGCCGCCTGGATCTGACGCCCGAACTCGGCGTGTCTTACTGGTGGGCTGACGGCGACCGCTCGCCGAGCAATGTGTGGCAATTGAACGCCATCCCGATGTTCCGCTGGTGGGCGGGTGAGCGCTTCTACCTCGAAGCCGGTA
Organism: Achromobacter sp. SIMBA_011; assembly: GCF_046535435.1. Lineage (NCBI taxonomy): Bacteria > Pseudomonadati > Pseudomonadota > Betaproteobacteria > Burkholderiales > Alcaligenaceae > Achromobacter > Achromobacter sp. SIMBA_011. The sequence goes on from NZ_JAWRWN010000004.1 coordinate 301,371, forward strand.
TCGGCGCCACCGTGTTCTCGCGCACCCGCTTTGCCAACGAGAACATCAGCACCGCGTTCCAGTTCGGCGACCACGTCGGTCTGGGTTTCCTGCTGACGCCGAACAATCGCATCGGCGTGCGCTATTCGCACTTCTCCAACGCCAGCATCAAGCGCCCGAATCCCGGCCTGGACACGGTGCAGCTGACCTATACGTACCAGTTCTGATCGCGGCGCGATCCGGCCTGACGAAAAAACCCTCGGTGACGAGGGTTTTTTTTCGGCCATGTTCGCGCCATATCCCGGCGCCATGTTCCGCCGGTGTGTTCCGGCGCCATGCCCGGGCGGCGTGGTCGGCTGGCAAATAAAAAAGCCCCCATCATTCGATGGGGGCTTTTGCTTGCGCGGCTTGCCTTTAGTGGCGGGTTTCGACCTGAACCAGGGGTTCGTTCGAAACCGGGGCCACCGGCTTGCGTTCGCGGCCGAGGCGGACCGGCGTGTGCGCCGCGGCGATGCGCAACTGCGTCTGCGCGTGGCGCTCGGGGTCGGTTTCCACCCACTGCAGGCCGGCGGCGTTGACCACTTCGTGCAGGGCCTGGGCCTTGGCCGAAGGAGCCGTCGCCGGCACCACGATGGGCTGGGCGCTGGCCGGCGCCGCCGCCACAGGCGCGGCGGCTACCGGTGCCGGCGTGGCTTCCGGTTCGACCGGCGCGGCCGTCACGGCAGGTTCCACCACGGGTTCGACCGCGGCGGCTTCCACCGGGGTTGCGACAGGCGCGGCCGGCTCGACAGCCACCGGGGCGATCGGCTCGGGGGCCGCGGCCTGTACGGGCTGCTGGGCCTGCGGTTCGTGCGCGGCGGCGGATGCCTGTTCGACCTGGGCCGGTGCCGGCGTGATCTCAGCCTGGACGGCTTCGGCTTGCTGTGCCGGCGCCTCGGCTTGCGGGGCGGGGGCTTCGGCCGGCGCGGCGGCCACCGGGGCGGCGACTGGCGCGGGGGCGGCGGTCACGTTCTCGGCGGGCTCGCTGGCGTCTTCCTCGGCGCCGTCTTCCAGTTGCTCGTCGCTGCCTGCCACGCCTGCCTCGTCCGGGCTGCGGCGGCCACGACGACTACGGCGGCGGCGGCGCTTGCGTTCCGGGTCGGCGCCGGCTTCGGCGCCTTCGACGGCGGGCACGCCATCGGCGGTCTGCTCGACGGCTTCGGCCGCTTCGGCCTGGGCGTCGGCGGGCTGCTTGGCTTCAGGCAGCGCGGTGGCGACCGACTGGGCCAGCGCGGCGACCATGCTTTCCTGCTCGCTCATCGGCGCGTCGGCCTGGCCTTCCTCGCGGCGGTTGCGGCCACGGCCGCGACGGCGGTTGCGACCGGCGCCGGCATCATCGCCAGCGGCTTCCGGCGCGATGTCGGGGCGGTTCGAGGCTTGCGCGGCTTGCATGGCCTGATCGCGTTCGCCACGCTCGTTGCGGTTGTGACGCTCGCCGCGTTCCTGGCGTTCACCACGTTCGCCTTCGGGGCGGCGGTTGCCGCGAATGTGCGGACGGCCGCCTTCGCTGCCCTCGGCGCCTTCGGCGCGGGACTCACCGCGACGGTTGCGGTTGCGGTCGGAGCCGTGGCGTTCGCCGCGGCGTTCCTGGCCATCGTGGCCGCTGCGGCCCTTGCCGCGGGCCGGCGACGCGGCGCGCTTGGCGCTGGTCTCTTCCTGGGCGGCGGGCGCGGCCTTGGCGGGCTCGCTGTTGCCGGTCAGCCAGCCGAACAGGCGCTTGAGCAGGCTGGGGCCGCCCGATTGCGCCGGCGCGGCCGCGGGGGCGGGCGCCGGGGCAGGGGTCGACATGGGGGCCGGCTGCGAAGGCGTGATGCCCTTGACCAGCGCCTCCGGACGGGCCTTGATCTCGCTTTCGCGCGGCTGCCAGGGGGCGTCGGTGGCGGGAGCCTCGACCAGCTCGAAGCTGGTCTTCACTTCTTCCAGGCGCGGATCGTCGTGGCGCAGGCGCTCGATGTGGTGATGCGGGGTTTCCAGGTGCTTGTTGGGGATCAGCACCAGGTTGACCTTCAGGCGGGCTTCCATCTTGGTGATGTCGGCGCGCTTTTCGTTCAGCAGGTAGGTCGCCACGTCGACCGGCACCTGGGCGTGGACCGCCGCGGTGTTTTCCTTCATGGCTTCTTCCTGCAGCAGGCGCAGGACGTGCAGGGCGCTCGATTCGGCGTCGCGGATCACGCCGGTGCCGTTGCAGCGCGGGCAGGTGATGTGCGAGCCTTCGTTCAGGGCCGGACGCAGGCGCTGGCGCGACAGTTCCATCAGGCCGAAGCGCGAGATCTTGCCCATCTGGACGCGGGCGCGGTCGAAATGGAGGGCATCACGCAGGCGCTGTTCGACGGCGCGCTGGTTCTTGCTGTCTTCCATGTCGATGAAGTCGATGACGATCAGGCCGCCCAGGTCGCGCAAGCGCAGTTGGCGGGCCACTTCGTCGGCGGCTTCCGAGTTGGTCCGCAGGGCGGTTTCCTCGATGTCGGCGCCGCGGGTCGAGCGGGCCGAGTTGACGTCCACGGACACCAGCGCTTCGGTGTGGTCGATGACGATGGCGCCGCCCGAGGGCAGCGTGACCGTGCGCGAGTAGGCCGTTTCGATCTGGTGTTCGATCTGGAAGCGCGAGAACAGCGGGATGTCATCGCGGTAGCGCTTCACGCGCTGGACGTTGTCCGGCATCACCACGCTCATGAACGCGGTGGCCTGGTCGGCGATCTCGTCCGTGTCGATCAGGATCTCGCCGATCTCGGGCGAGAAGTAATCGCGGATGGCGCGGATGACCAGGCTCGATTCCAGGTAGATCAGGATGGGCGCGGAGTTGTCGCGCGCGGCGCCGTCGATGGCGGTCCAGAGCTGCAACAGGTACGACAAGTCCCATTGCAGTTCTTCGACGTTGCGGCCGATGCCGGCGGTGCGGGCGATGATGCTCATGCCCTGGGGCAGTTCGAGCTGCTCCATCGTGTCGCGCAGTTCCTGGCGGTCCTCGCCCTCGACGCGGCGCGAAACGCCACCGCCACGGGGGTTGTTGGGCATCAGGACCAGGTAGCGGCCGGCCAGCGAGATGAACGTGGTCAGGGCGGCGCCCTTGTTGCCGCGCTCTTCCTTTTCAACCTGGACGATCAGTTCCTGGCCTTCGCGCAGGGCGTCCTGGATGCGGGCGGTGCGGACGTCGACGCCTTCCTTGAAGAAGCTGCGAGCCACTTCCTTGAAGGGAAGAAAGCCGTGGCGGTCTTCGCCGTAGTTGACGAAGCAGGCTTCGAGGCCGGGTTCGATCCGGGTGATGACACCTTTGTAGATGTTGCCTTTGCGTTGTTCGCGGCCGGCAGTCTCGATGTCGAGGTCGATGAGTTTTTGCCCATCGACGATAGCGACGCGTAATTCTTCCTGGTGCGTCGCATTGAACAGCATGCGCTTCATGAGAGGGTTTCTCCGTTGTCATGACGCGCCGATATCGGCGCGTGACCTCGGGCCACTCGGGCTGCGGCTGAAGCGGGCAAGAAGATGCGGACCGTACCTGGGCGGCGCCCAGGCGTATCCGCCGCGGGTCAGGCGGGCACGTCGTGCCGTGGGGCACGGGGTTCTTTCAGCAGGAGGGTCAGCTTCACTGAATGTGGTTTGACGGAAATGTGCTGTGAACGGCAGTTGCGGCCGGATTGGTTGCCGACGCGCAGCTGGTGCTTTAAATATGCGACGATTCTTGCAGTGCTTCAAGCCGCTTGCGGCAGGCAACGGACCTGCTGGGACAGCGGGCAAAATGAATGCCACACCACTATCCGGCAGGGCGCGGTTGCGCCGGCGACCAAATGACCCAGGGGTTGAATGAGCAGGCAGTACAATGGCGGCCCACGCGCTCGACGGAGTTGCGTACTTGAGTTGCATCTCTACGCCAGCGGCTGATTCAGCCCCTTAAGGCTGTCCCGATTATATGTCGCTTTCCGCAATGCGCAAAGAAACTTCCTCCCCTATGGCCACCCCCTCCGTCCGCATGGTGGAAGTGGGCGCCGAGCATGCCGGCCAGCGCCTGGATAACTACCTGATGCGCCTGTGCAAGGGCGTCCCCAAAACCCATATCTACAAGGCCATCCGCGGCGGCGAGGTCCGGGTAAACAAGGGACGCATCTCGGTGGACTATCGGGTCGCGGAAGGCGATATGGTCCGCATTCCGCCGCTGCGCCTGCCCGACCCTGGCAAGCCCAAACCGGTGCCGGCCGCCGAATTCCCGGTGGTGTTCGAGGATGACGCGATGCTGGTGGTGGACAAGCCCGCCGGTGTGGCGGTCCACGGCGGCAGCGGCGTCTCCTTCGGCGTGATCGAGCAACTGCGCGCCGCCCGCCCCGAGGCCAAGTTCCTGGAACTGGTGCACCGGCTCGACCGCGAAACCTCCGGCCTGCTCATGGTCGCCAAGAAGCGCAGCGCGCTGCTGGCCCTGCACGCCATGCTGCGCGAGGGGCGCAGCGACAAGCACTATTACGCGCTGGTCGAGGGCGACTGGGTCAATGACCGCCAGCACATCAAGCTGTCGCTGTCCAAGTGGACCACCCAGTCGGGCGAGCGCCGCGTCAAGGTCGATCCCGACGGCCAGACCGCCCACACCATCATCACGCTCAAGCAGCGCTTCGGCCGCTACAGCCTGGTGGACGCCGAGCTGCGCACTGGGCGTACCCACCAGATCCGCGTGCACCTGGCGGCCAGCGGCTTTCCCATCGTGGGCGACGACAAGTATGGCCACGACGAGGTCCGCGCCGAGTTCTCGCGCATGGGTTTTGGTCGCATGTTCCTGCATGCCCATCAATTGACGCTGAATCACCCGTTGACGGGGGAGCCGATGACGCTGACGGCCGAACTGCCGCCCGCCTGTCGGAAAATACTGAAACAACTGGAGTCGGTCTGATATGTCGTATTCGCTGGTCGTTTTTGACTGGGATGGAACCCTCATGGATTCCACGCACAGCATCGTGGCCGCCATCCAGGGTGCCTGTCGCGACCTGGAGCTGCCGGTGCCATCGGCCTCCGACGCCAGCTGGGTCATCGGCCTGTCGCTGGAAAGCGCGCTGCGCCGCGCCGTGCCCCAATTGACCCAGGCGATGCTGCCGCGCTTCCTGGAGCGCTACCGCACCCATTACCTGCTGCGCGATCCAGAATTGCGCCTTTTCGATGGCATTCCCGAGTTGTTGACGGCGCTGGCCGAGCGCGACGTGCGCCTGGCCGTGGCCACCGGCAAGAGCCGGGTGGGCCTGACCCGCGCCCTGGCCGCGACCGGCCTGGGCCCCATGTTTGACGCCACCCGCACCGCCGACGAGACCTTCAGCAAGCCGCATCCGGCCATGCTGCACGAGCTGATGAGCGAGCTGGACGTCGATCCGGCCCGCGTGGTGATGGTGGGCGACACTTCTCACGACATGCAGATGGCGACCAATGCCGGCGTGCATGGCCTGGGCGTGACCTACGGCGCGCATACCCTGAAGGAACTTGAGGGTTGCGGTCCGCAGGCGGTGCTGGATAGCGTGCCGCTGGTGCGTGACTGGCTGCTCAGCCGGACCCTGGCGGCGGCGGCCTGACGATCGCAGGCGCGCCGGGGAACGCTGCGAGAGCGGGGCGGTCTATTGCGGATCGCCGCCGGCCACGCCGGCGGAATATCATGGGGTCGCGAAACGTCCACGGTTTGAGCGGGGCGGCAGCGACGCGACTCGCCGCGCCGGCCCCCTAGGAGATTCCCATGCTGATACGCAAGCCCCATGACATCGTTCCTTCCGACATCACGACCGAAGCGGTCTGGCGGTCGCGTCGCGACCTGATCCTGCGCGCCGGCGTGGCGGCGGCGGGGCTGGGGTTGCCGTGGGCGACGCGCAGCGCCTTCGCCCAGGGCGCCGGTGCCGGCGCCCTGGCGGGCCAGCCCAATGCGGCGTTCAGCGTCATGGACAAGCAGACGTCTTTCGCTGATATCACGTCGTACAACAACTACTATGAATTCGGGGTCGACAAGGGCGAGCCCGCGTCCAACGCCGGCAAGCTGCAGACCCGGCCCTGGACGGTCAGCGTCGAGGGCGAGGTCGGCAAGCCGCGCACCTTCGATATCGACGAACTACTCAAGCTCGCGCCGATGGAAGAGCGCGTTTATCGGCTGCGCTGCGTCGAGGGGTGGTCCATGGTGATTCCCTGGATCGGCTATTCGCTGTCGGCGCTGCTCAAACAGGTCGAGCCCACCGGCAATGCCAAGTACGTGGAATTCGTGACCGCCGTGCAGCGCGAGAACATGCCGGGCGTGCGCGCCGCCATCCTCGACTGGCCCTACATCGAGGGCCTGCGCATCGACGAGGCCATGCACCCGCTGGCCATGCTGGTGTTTGGCGTTTACGGCAAGGTGCTGCCCAACCAGAATGGTGCGCCCCTGCGGCTGGCCGTGCCCTGGAAGTACGGCTTCAAGTCGGGCAAGTCGCTGGTCAAGATCCGTCTGGTGGAAAAGCAGCCCGTCTCCTCATGGATCAAGGCCGCGCCGCAGGAATACGGCTTCTACGCCAACGTCAATCCCACCGTGCCGCATCCGCGCTGGAGCCAGGCCACCGAGCGCCGCATTGGCGAGGACGGCCTGTTCTCGCCCAAGCGCAAGACCTTGATGTTCAACGGCTATGCCGAGCAGGTTGCGTCGCTCTACCAGGGCATGGATTTGAAGGCCAACTATTGAAACCGCCCGTGGCCGAGAGTGCTGGCGCGACCCCGGCGCGCAAGCCCCAGTGGTCGGCGCGGGCTGTCGGGCGCGTCAAGCCCTGGCTGTTCCTGTTGGGCCTGGCGCCGTTCGCGCGCTGGCTCTGGTTGGGCTTCACCAATGGGCTGACCGCCAATCCCGTGGAATTCCTGACACGCTCGTCGGGCACCTGGACGCTGGTGTGCCTGCTCGTGACGCTGGCGATCACGCCGCTACGGCGCCTGACCGGGCAGCCGGCGCTGGTGCGCCTGCGCCGCATGTGTGGCCTGTTCGCGTTCTTCTATGGCGCCATGCATTTCATGGCCTGGGTCTGGTGGGACCGCGGCTTCGATCCGGCCGCCATGTTGCAGGACATCGGCGAGCGGCCCTTCATTACCGTGGGATTCGCCGCGTTCGTGCTGATGGCGGCGTTGGCAGCCACTTCCACCCAGTGGGCCATGCGCAAGATGGGCAGGCGCTGGCAGCAACTGCACCGCGCCATCTACCTGATCGGCCTGCTGGCGGTGCTGCATTACTGGTGGCACAAGGCCGGCAAGAACGACCTGTCAGAGCCGATCCTGTATGCCTCGGTGCTGGCGCTGCTGCTGGGCTGGCGGCTGGCCGCCTGGTGGCGCCGTCGCGGGGCCTGAGCGGCATGCGCCATCCGGTTACAGCATGGCCAGCATGATCGCCGCGGTCTCGGCGTCGGGCTGGCCGTCGTGGCGGGCAGGGCGGTAGTGCATCTGGAACGCTGCCAGCACGTTGATGGTGGCGCGGTCCAATGTGCCGCTCTGTGGCGTGGTGTAGCCCAGCCGCTGCAGTTGCTGCTGAAACCAGGCGACGTCGGGTGTGCCCTGGGCCTGCAGGCGCGCCAGGTGTGCGGCGGCGCCGGCTTCGTCATACCAGCGGCCGATGCCGGCTGCGGCCAGTTGCTTCCAGGGGAATAGCGGGCCGGGGTCGACCTTGCGCTGGGGCGCGATGTCGCTGTGGCCCACCACGTTCTCGGGCGCGATGCCGTGGCGCTGGATGATGTCGCGCAGCAAGAGGGTCAGGGCGCGGATCTGCCGGTCGCCGTACGCATGCCACTGCGGCTTGCCGTCGGTGCCGTCGGTCCAGCCCGGGTTGACAATTTCGATGCCGATCGACGTGCTGTTCATGGCATTCAGGCCATACCATGCGCTTTCGCCGGCGTGCCAGGCGGCGCGGGTCTCGTCGACCAGCCTGTGGGCGCGGCCGGAGGTTTCGATCAGGTAGTGGGCGCTGACCTTGCCCTGCGACAGCAGCTTCATCGATACGGCGTCGTCGGTGGAGGTGTAGTGCACCACGACGAAACGCACCCGGCTGCTCTGGCTGACCGCGGTAACGGAGGTGTCCAGGTTCAGGCCGGCGGGGCCGCGCTGGGCGCAACCGGCCAGGGCCGCGAGGGCCAGGCATACTGCGGCAAATCGGATCATCGTCAGCGGGCCAGGTACAGGAACAGGGTGGGCATCTTGTCCAGCGATGGGGCGGGCTGTTTTTTCCAGTCGGCGATGGTGCGCGTGGCGATCCATTCGTCCGCGGTGGTCAGCGCGCGGGCCACGCACAGCTTGGTGTCGCCCTTCAGGCTGGCCAGCAGCGTTGCGAACATGGCGGCGTTGCGGTAGGGGGTCTCGATCAGCAATTGCGTCTGGTTGTGTCGGGCCGAGTGCTGTTCCCAGGCCTTGAGCTGCCTGGCGCGTTCGCCGGCGTCCACGGGCGCGTAGCCGTGGAAGGCGAAGCGCTGGCCGTCCAGGCCGCTGGCCATCAGGCCCAGCAGGATGGAGGAGGGGCCGACCCAGGGCTTGACGACGATGCCCAGCCGATGGGCGGCGTCCACCACCTTGGCGCCAGGGTCGGCAACCGCGGGGCAGCCGGCTTCGGACACCAGGCCGATGTCGGCGCCGCGGCGCACCGGCTCGAGCCAGGCGCCGATCTCGGCCGCGTCCGTCCTGTCGCTGAGCGTGTGGATGGTGATTTCCTGCAACGGCCGGGTGGTGCCCACCAGCTTGAGGAAGGCGCGCGCCGTTTTGGCGTTCTCGGCGATGTAGGTGTCCAGGCTGCCGGCCCGGGCGCGCGCATCGGCGGGCAGCCAGCTTTCCGGGGCGGCCTCGCCCAGGCCCACCGGGATCAGGTGCAGCGAGCCGCTCATTCGGGCGCTCCCGGCGCCGCCAGCGCGTCGAGCCCGAACTCGGCCAGCATGGTGGTCAAGGTGATCAGCGGCAGGCCGATGATGGCGGTGGGATCGTCGCTCTGGATGCTTTCCATGAGGGCGATGCCCAGGCTTTCCGCCTTGGCGCTGCCTGCGGTATCGTAGGGTTCCTCGGCGCGTAGGTAGGCGTCGATGGCCTGGTCGCTCAGGCGCCGGAATTTGCACCGCGTCACGATATCGGCTTTTTCCACGCGATGACCGTCAGTCACTGCCAACGCGCTGTGAAATTCCACGATCTGCCCGGAAAGTGCGCGCAATTGCGCCTGGGCGCGCGTAAAATCGCCCGGCTTGCCAATGGGTTGGCCGTCTACCGTGGCCACCTGATCCGATCCGATGACGACGCTGCCGGGATGCCCGCCGGCCACCGCCATGGCCTTGGCCACCGACAGGCGCAGCGCCAGCGCTTCGGGTGATTCGCCTGGCTGTGGCGTTTCGTCCACATCGGGCGAAATGGCGGTGAAGGGCAGGCGCAGGCGGGTGAGCAGTTCTTTGCGGTAGCGCGAGCTGGAGGCGAGGATCAGGCTGGGTTGTGAGGGCATTCGATATTTGACGCTGGGACGTAAGTCACAGTATTATCTAACGTTTTGCGGCATTTTTGCAGGGCAGCATGACTTTTGGGCGGGGCGCAACCCCCACTCATGGGCGGGGCGCAACCCCGCGTCAGTCATCGGTTTTGCGCCCTGGGATGGTCGCGAATGCACGGGATGTGCGGGTTGTGCGCGATGCGCATTTCCGGCGGCCTCGTGCGAAAGGACAGAACATCAAGCCCATCGACGCATTCGCATTCGCCCATTCGGGCAAGGAAGCGCAAGGCACCATACCTCTTGTGCGGTTGACGCGCGCGGTTGACGGGCTTCCCGAGCAACCGGCGGGTGAGGCCGGCCTCGTGACGTGGTCCGTGCGTGGCGAGATGGGCAAGACCGGGCTGCTGCAAGGTCAGCCGCTCCTGCACATTCATGTGCAGGCGAATCCGGTCGTGGTGTGTCAGCGGTGCAATGAGCCGTTCGCCTATCCGGTGGACAGCGAGGTCCTGCTGCAACTGGTCAAGTCCGAAGCCGACCTCGACGACGGCTTTACCTCCGGCGATCACGCCGCGGGTTTCGACGACGAGGATGAGGACGGCGAGGAAGCAGGAAACGCAGGAAAAGGTTTTGTGTCCAACCAGCCTGAAAAGGTGGTGGGTTCGCATCATTTCGATCTGTTGGCCCAGATCGAAGATGAGCTCATTCTGAGCGTTCCGTATGTGCCCAAGCATGATGTATGCCCGGGCGCGCAGGCCAAGGACAGCGAAGCTCCCCAAGAGCCCGTTGTCAAGCGTCCGTCGCCGTTTGCGGTGCTGGAACAACTGAAGCACAAAGATTGAGATCAACATCGGGCCGCATCGCGTACAATGCGCCCCGTTTCTAGGAGTCATCATGGCTGTTCAACAAAACAAGAAGTCCCCGTCCAAGCGCGGTATGCACCGCTCGCACGATTTTCTGGTGAATCCGTCGACGGCTATCGAACCGACCACGGGCGAAACGCACCTGCGTCACCACATCAGCCCCAACGGCTTCTACCGTGGCCGCAAGGTCCTGAAGACCAAGGCCGACGAATAAGGCCCCCGGGCCGAACTCGTACTCGGACCAATTCGGCTGAGCGCTGATACCTGGCACCCGTGATACGCATCGCCATAGACTGTATGGGCGGAGACTTCGGTCTGCCCGTCACGATTCCGGCTGCGATCGAGTTCGCCCGGCAATTCCCGGATACCCGGCTATTGCTGGTCGGGCTTCCCGACGCCATCGAAGCGGCGCTCTCCGAGCACCGCGGCGTCGAGCGTGATCGTTTCGAGATCGTGGCGGCTTCCGAAGTCGTCACCATGGACGACCCGGTCGAGGTCGCCCTGCGCCGCAAAAAAGATTCCTCCATGCGCCTGGCCGCCCAGTCCGTCAAGGACGGGAACGCCGACGCCTGCATTTCCGCGGGCAACACCGGCGCGTGGATGGCCATTTCACGCTATGTGCTCAAGACGCTGGACGGCATCGACCGGCCCGCGATCGCCACGTCCATTCCGAACCAGACGGGCCGCGCCACCACGGTGCTGGACCTTGGCGCGAATGTGGACTGCACGGCCGAACACCTGCTGCAATTCGCCATCATGGGCGCCGCGCTATCGCAGGCGGTGGACCATCGCGACAACCCCACCGTGGGTTTGCTCAACATCGGCGAAGAGGTCATCAAGGGCAACGAGGTCGTCAAGGAAGCCGCCGAGCTGCTGCGCGCCAGTCCCCTGAACTTCTACGGCAACGTGGAAGGCAATGACATTTTCAAGGGCACGGTCGACGTCGTCGTCTGCGATGGCTTCGTCGGCAATGTCGTGCTCAAGTCCGTGGAAGGCCTGGCCAAAATGCTGTCCAGCGTCATTCGCGAAGAGTTCAAACGCAACCTGATCACGCTGCTGGCCGGCGCCGTGGCCAAGCCGGTGCTGAACCGCTTGCGCAACCGCGTCGACAATCGCCGTTACAACGGCGCGGCGTTGCTGGGGCTGCGTGGCGTGGTCATCAAGAGCCACGGCTCGGCTGATGTCTACGCCTTCGGTTTCGCGCTGCAACGGGCGCGCGAAGCCGTCGTGAGTAAACTGCTGGAGCGCACCGCGCAGACGGTCGCGCAGCTCAACCAGCGCGTCCAGTCTGCCTCGAGTGCTCCGGCGCTCGAGCCGGGCGCGGCTGGAGACACCGCTTGATGGATACCGCAATGAAATATTCCGTGATCGCGGGCACCGGCAGCTTCCTGCCGGAACGCGTGGTTTCGAATGACGCCCTGGCTGCGGAACTGGCGACGCGCGATATCGCCACCTCCGACGAGTGGATCGTCGAGCGCACGGGCATCCGCCAGCGCCACCTGGCCGAGCGTGGCGTCACCACCAGCCAGTTGGCGACCGAGGCCTCGCGCCGCGCGCTGGCCGACGCGGGTGTGGACGCCTCCGAGGTCGATCTGATCGTGCTGGCCACCTCCACGCCCGATTTCGTGTTTCCCAGCACCGCCTGCCTGGTGCAGGCCAACTTGGGCGCCAAGGGCTCGGCGGCCTTCGACGTGCAGGCCGTGTGCAGCGGCTTCGTCTATGCCCTGACCACCGCCGACAGCTTCATCCGTGCCGGCCGCGCGCGTTGCGCCCTGGTGATCGGCGCCGAAGTGTTCTCGCGCATTCTCGACTGGAACGACCGCAGCACTTGCGTGCTGTTCGGCGACGGCGCGGGCGCCGTGGTGCTCAAGGCTTCCGACAAGCCTGGCATCCTGGCCGCCCAGTTGCATGCCGATGGCAGCCAGATGAAGATCCTCAGCGCCGCGGGCAACGTGGCTTATGGCGACGTCACCGGCGATCCGTTCCTGCGCATGGACGGCCAGGCCGTGTTCAAGCAGGCCGTCACGGTGCTGGACCGCTCCGCCCGCGACACCTGCGCCGAAGCCGGCGTCGACATCAGCGAAGTCGATTGGCTGGTGCCGCACCAGGCCAACGTCCGCATCCTCAATTTCCTGGCGCGCAAGCTTGCCGTGCCGGTCGAGAAGGTTGTCATCACCGTCGACAGCCATGCCAATACTTCCGCTGCCAGCGTGCCGTTGGCGCTTGACGCCGCGCGCCGCGATGGCCGCGTCAAGCCGGGCCAGCTCGTGCTGATGCAGGGCGTCGGCGGCGGATTCACCTGGGGTTCGGTACTGGCCCGCATGTAAGGGCGTGTCCGGCCGGGACGCGGACTGCCGCGCCCGCCCGGATGTCGCGCCCGACATTCCACAGACTCTGAATCACTCCACACGGTCGAACATGAAAATCGCTTTTGTCTTTCCTGGCCAGGGTTCGCAGGCAGTCGGCATGCTGGATGCCTGGGCCGATGTCGCTGCCGTGACCGATACCGTGGCGCGCGCCTCGCAGGCGCTGGGCCAGGACCTGGGCGCACTGATCGCGCAGGGTCCCATCGAGCAGCTCAGCCTGACCACCAATACCCAACCCGCCATGCTGACGGCCGGTGTCGCGTTCTTCGCGGCCTGGCGCGCGGCGGGTGGCCGCAATCCCGACGTTGTCGCCGGCCATAGCCTGGGCGAATACGCCGCGCTGACCGCCGCTGGCTCGCTGGCCCTGGAAGATGCCGTGCGCCTGGTGCGCGTGCGCGCCGACGCCATGCAGGCCGCGGTGCCCGTCGGCACCGGCGCCATGGCTGCCATTCTCGGCCTGGACGATGATGCCGTGCGCGCCGCTTGCGCCGCGGCGGCCCAGGGCGAGGTGGTCGAGGCCGTCAACTTCAACGCGCCGGCGCAGGTCGTGATCGCCGGCCACAAGGGCGCGGTCGAGCGCGCCTGCGAGCAGGCCAAAGCCGCGGGCGCCAAGCGCGCGCTGCTGCTGCCGGTGTCCGCGCCGTTCCATTCCAGCCTGCTCAAACCTGCCGCCGATGTGCTGGCGGACGCGCTGGCTGCGGTCAACGTGGCGGCGCCGCAGATCCCGGTCATCAACAACGTCGATGTCGCCTCGCCGACGGAACCCGGGGCAATCCGGGATGCGCTGGTGCGCCAGGCATGGCATCCTGTGCGTTGGGTGGAAACACTGCGCGCCATGAAGGCGCAGGGCGTGACCCACGTCATCGAGTGCGGTCCCGGCAAGGTGCTGGCCGGCCTGACCAAACGCATCGACCCCGAGCTCACCGGCCTGGCCATCACGGATCCGGCCTCGCTTGAGGCCGCGCTGGCCGCGGTCAACGGAAATTAAGACCATGGAAAACACTTCGATCGAACTGCAGGGCAAGATCGCCCTGGTCACCGGCGCGACGCGCGGCATCGGCCGCGCCATCGCCCAGGAGCTGGCCGCCCGTGGCGCCGTGGTCGTCGGCACTGCCACTTCCGAATCCGGCGCTGCCGCCATCACCGAGGCGCTGGCGCCGTTCGGCGGCCGTGGCGTGGTGCTGGACGTGACCAACGCCGAAGCCTGCGACGCGCTCATCGACGCGCTTGGCAAGGAAGGCGGCGGTCCGCACATCCTCGTCAATAACGCCGGCATCACCCGCGATACGCTGGCAATGCGCATGAAAGACGACGATTGGTCCGCGGTCATCGATACCAACCTGGCGTCGGTCTTTCGCCTGTCGCGCGCTGTGCTGCGCAATATGATGAAGGCCCGTTGGGGACGCATTATCAATGTCACCTCCGTGGTGGGCTCGAGCGGCAATGCCGGCCAGGCCAACTACGCTGCCGCCAAGGCCGGCGTCGCCGGCATGTCGCGCGCGCTGGCGCGCGAGCTGGGCAGCCGCAACATCACCGTCAATTGCGTGGCCCCGGGTTTCATCGACACCGACATGACGCGCGCCCTGGGCGAGAGCCAGACCGCGGCGCTGCTGCAGCAGATTCCGCTGGGCCGACTGGGGTCGCCGACGGATATCGCCCATGCGGTGGCCTTTTTGTCCGGGCCGCAGGCGGGTTACATTACCGGCACCACCCTGCACGTCAACGGCGGGATGTACATGCAATAAGTCACGAAACGCGCGGGCGGCCCAGGCCGCCGCGTCAGTGCCGGGGAACCGGTACGGCAACGCGCGGTTCATCCGGAAACGCCGCACACCGGTTTTCCTGCGCCCGGCGGGCGACAGATCAACGTGCGCGGTGTTATTTTTGTCACGGCCTGGCGTTTGCAGTACTCTGCGCTTGGCTATAATTCGCGGGATTTTTCCCATTTGGAGATCTGCATGGAAAGCATCGAACAGCGCGTCAAGAAGATCGTCGCTGAACAACTTGGCGTGAACGAAGCCGAGATCAAGAACGAATCCTCCTTCCTTGACGACCTCGGTGCCGATTCGCTCGACATGGTCGAACTGGTCATGGCGCTCGAAGACGAATTCGAGACCGAGATCCCCGACGAAGAGGCCGAAAAGATCACGACCGTGCAACAAGCGATTGATTACATCAATTCGAACGGTAAGCAGTAAGCTCAGCCTATATCCTTCCGGTTGCCCCACGTCCGGGGCCGGCCGGGAACCGGGGCGGTTTCAGGAATTTGCCGTGTGGTCCACGCGCGGGAAGGGCATTGACGCCCGACCCGCTATTGCGTGTGCCGCACGCGCAGTGCATCCCGAAAACCGCCTTTCTTTTGTCTGTTTGAGGAGTCATCCGTGAAGCGACGTGTCGTCATCACTGGCCTTGGTATCGTTTCGCCTGTTGGCAACGACCTGACCACCGCTTGGGACAATATCGTCAACGGACGTTCTGGCATCAGCCGCATCACCCGTTTCGATCCCTCGGCCATCACCACGCACATTGCCGGCGAAGTCAAGGACTTCGACGTCAGCACCTATATCTCGAGCAAAGAAGCCCGTCAGATGGATACCTTCATCCATTACGGCGTGGCCGCCGGGATGCAGGCCTGGCGCGACAGCGGCCTGGAAGTCACCGAAGCCAACGCCGAACGTATCGGCGTGATCGTCGGCTCGGGCATCGGCGGTCTGCCGCGCATCGAGGAAACCCAGGTCGAATACATGGCCAAGGGTCCGCGCCGGATCTCGCCGTTCTTCGTGCCGGGTTCGCTGATCAACCTGATCTCCGGCCATCTGTCCATCGCCTTCGGCATGAAGGGCCCCAGCTACGCCGTCGTGTCCGCCTGCACCACGGGCCTGCACAGCATCGGCGACGCGGCCCGCCTGATCGAGTACGGCGATGCCGACGTCATGCTGGCCGGCGGCGCCGAGTCGACCGTGTCGCCGCTGGGCATTGGCGGCTTTGCCGCGATGCGCGCGCTGTCGACCCGCAACGATGATCCTCAGACGGCTTCGCGTCCCTGGGATCGCGACCGCGACGGCTTCGTGCTGGGCGAGGGCGCCGGCGTGCTGGTGCTGGAAGAATACGAACACGCCAAGAAGCGCGGCGCGCGCATCTATGGCGAGTTCGCCGGCTACGGCATGAGCTCGGACGCGCATCACATCACGGCTCCCGACAAGGACGGCCCGCGCCGCGGCATTCTCAACGCGCTGCGCAACGGCGGCCTGAATCTGGAAGACGTCCAGTACGTCAACGCGCACGGCACCTCGACGCCCCTGGGCGACAAGAACGAGAGCGACGCGTTGAAGCTGGCGTTCGGCGACCACGCCAAGAAGCTGGTGGTGAACTCGACCAAGTCCATGACCGGCCACCTGCTGGGCGCGGCCGGCGGCATCGAGGCGGTGTTTACGACCCTGGCGGTCTACAACCAGGTCTCGCCCCCGACCATCAACATCTTCAACCAGGATCCCGAATGCGACCTGGACTACTGCGCCAACGAGGCGCGGCAGATGAAGATCGACGTCGGCCTGTCCAACTCGTTCGGCTTCGGCGGCACCAACGGCTCGATGGCCGTTCGCCGGGTCTGATTTGGAAGGCCCGGGCCAGGGGCGCTGGACTTATCGCGTGCCCGTCCTGCGGCCACGCGGCGTCTTGGCGCTGCCGGGTCTGGGGCTGGTGGCCGCGGCTGCCAGTCTCGTCGCCGCCGCCTCGTGGCACGGCAACGCCTGGACGGCCGCCGCCGTGTTGATGTCATTGGCGCTGGCGGCAGGGCTGTTACACTCGAGCCGTCGGAGCCTGTCCCCGGTATCGGCCCTGCGTACCGCGGCCGGTGGCGGCCGCTGGCAGGTGCGCCTGCCGGGCGGCTGGCGGGATGCGGTGCTGGTACAACAGCGCCGCGGACCTGCTTGGCTTTCGCTCACCCTGCAGCCTTTGCCCCCCGGGAGTATGGCCTTTAACGACCAAAATGTAACTTTCACCGTCTGGCAACCGACGTTGCGACCCGACGACTGGCGGCGGCTGTGCCTGCTGGCCGGCGCGGCGCGGCAGACGTCCCGGACGGTCCGCCTGGGGGAGGCTACATGAGCGAGCGCGAAGTCGACGCCGAGCTTGTCGCGCGCGTCCAGCGGGGCGACAAGAAGGCCTTCGACCTGCTGGTGCTCAAGTACCAGCGCAAGATTCTCCGTCTGCTGGCCCGCATGATCCGCGACCCCGCCGAGATCGAGGATGTGGCCCAGGAAGCGTTCATCAAGGCCTACCGGGCCTTGCCCCAATTCCGGGGCGAGAGCGCGTTCTACACCTGGTTGTATCGTATCGCCATCAATACGGCCCGAAATTGGCTCGCCTCCCAGGGCAGGCGGCCGAGCGCGCCCAATGCGATAGAAACGGAAGACGGTGAAACTTTTAACGAAACCGACAACCTAACCGATATAAGCACGCCGGAGTCGATGGTTGCCAGCCGCGAGATCGCCGAGACGGTGAACGCGGCTATCGAGGAGTTGCCCGAGGAATTGCGCACCGCAATCGTCCTGCGTGAAATCGAAGGTATGAGTTACGAAGACATCGCCCAGAGCATGGACTGCCCCATTGGTACGGTGCGCTCCCGCATATTCCGTGCGCGGGAAGCCATTGCGACCAAGTTGCGTCCCTTGCTTGGCACCGATGTCGAGCGTCGCTGGTAAGGAGTGGCAGTCATGCAGACTACAGCAGCCAAGTCCGTCGTTTCTTCGGATGCCGCCTGGGAGGAATCCGTTTCCGCCTGGATGGACGGTGAAGAAACCGACGATATTCTCCCCGGCCTGTTGACCCGCGAAGGGCGACAGACCTGGGATACCTATCATCTGATCGGTGATGCCCTGCGCAACAGCGACCTGGCGCTGACGCCCAGCGCGAACTTCCACGCCCGCCTGTCGCGGGCGCTGGATGCCGAACTGCCGATCGTGGCGGCGCCTCGTCGCCGCTCGCCGCTGCGCATGGGGCTGTCGGGCCTGGCGGTGGCGGCCGCGGTTGCCACGGTGGCCTGGGTCGCCCAGCCCTACCTGGCGGGCGGTTCCTCCGGCACCGAGACGCGCGTGCTGGCCGACGCCAGCGTCAGCGGCAGCGCCGATACGTCGGGCCTGAGCGACTACCTGGAGGCCCATCGCCAGATGGCCGGCCCCAGCGCGGTGCGTCAGGTGTCGTTCGACGTCGGGGCGGGGCGCTGATGGCCCTGGTGCTTCCGACCCGTTGGCCGGCGCTGGGACGGGCTGCCTCGTGGCAGGCCCACCGCGCCGGCTGGTTCGCCGCTACGCTCCTGACCGCATTCCTGGCCGCGCATGACCCCGCGCGCGCCGCCGACACCGCGCCCGCCCCGCAGGGCGATGACGTGGTCCAGTTGCTCTCCCGCATCCAGCAGGCCGCGCGCAAGCAGGACTACGCCGGCGTGTTCATGTATCAGCAGGGCGAGATGATCCAGTCCTCGCGCCTGGTGCACGTCCTGGACGGCACCGGCGAGCGTGAGCGTCTCGAGATCCTGGACGGGCAGCCGCGCGAATACTTGCGGCACAACGAAGATGTGCAGTGCCTGATCCCCGAGCGCAAGACGGTTTTGATCGAGCGTCGCCGCGGCGATCGCTTTCCCGGCCTGTTGCTGGGCGATCCGGCCAACCTGACCGACCACTACAAGATCCGCACCGAATCGGCGCTGCATCGCGTCGCCGGGCGCGAATGCCGCCTGATCACTATCGAGCCGCTGGACAAGTTGCGCTATGGCTATCGCCTCTGTGCCGACGTCGAGACCAATCTGCTGTTGAAGGCCCAGACCCTCAACGCCGCCCGCGGCGTGGTCGAGCAGGTGTCGTTCACTTCGCTGCGCCTGGGCGCCGAGGTCGATCCCAAATCGCTGTCGTCGCGCTGGAACACGCGCGACTGGAAGGTGCTCGAGCCCTCCATGAAGACGGTCGACCTGGGCGCCCTGGGATGGCGCATTCCGGCGCCCAAGGGGTTCACGGTCGTCATGCAGGTGGCGCGCTCGATGGGGCGCGGCGCGACGGTCAATCAGATGGTGCTGTCCGATGGCCTGGCGGCCATCTCGGTGTTCATCGAACCCTACGACAGCCAGCGCGGCCATCATCCGCCCCCTGGCGCGGCGCAGCGTGGATCGATTACCGTCTATGGCACGCGCATTGCCGATTACTGGTTGACGGCCGTGGGCGAAGTGCCCGTGGCGACGCTGGAACAATTGGCGCAAGCGACAGAATACGTACCCGTGGCGAACGCTCCGGCGGCCGGCTCCAAGTAATGAGCGGCCTCTGCGGCAAGAAGTGATTTCGGAGCAATCTATGAAAGCAATGATGGTGTCGAACCCCGGCCTGCGCCGCTTCCTGGCGGCCGCGACGGCGGGGCTCCTGATGTCGGCCGCCTTCGCGCCCGCCTCGCAGGCGCAGACCGCTGCGGCCGAAACGCCCACCCCGACGGTGGCGTTGCCTGACTTCACCGGCATCATTGAAAAAGCCGACCCGGCGGTCGTCAACATCCGCACCACCGCCACCGTGCCGATCCGTGGCGTCGGCCCTGGCGGCAACGATCCGGCGGAGCTGTTCCGCTGGTTCTTCGGCCCGGATTTCCAGCCGCCGGGCCAGCAGTCGCCCAATCCGCGCCAGCGTCCGCAGCCGCAGCAGCCCGAGGAGCGCACCGTGCCGCGCGGCGTGGGCTCGGGCTTCTTCATCTCCGAAGACGGCTACATCATGACCAACAATCACGTGGTCAGCGATGCAACCGACATCTACGTCACCCTGACCGACGGCCGCGAATTCAAGGCCAAGGTCATCGGCACCGACGAGCGCACCGACGTGGCGCTGATCAAGATCGAGGCCAAGGACATGACGCCGCTGGTGATCGGCGATCCCAAGAAACTGAAGAAGGGCCAGTGGGTGCTGGCGATCGGCTCGCCGTTCGGCCTGGATTCCACCGTGACTTCGGGCATCGTCAGCGCGATCGGCCGCGATACCGGCGAATACCTGCCGTTCATCCAGACGGACGTGGCGGTCAACCCGGGCAACTCGGGCGGCCCGCTGATCAACCTGGCGGGCGAGGTCGTGGGCATCAATTCCCAGATCATCTCGCGTAGCGGCGGTTTCATGGGCATTTCGCTGGCCATCCCGATCGATGAAGCGATGCGGGTGGTGGACCAGTTGCGTGCCACCGGCAAGGTCACGCGCGGCCGCGTCGGCGTGCAGATCGGCGAAGTCGGCAAGGACGTGGCCGAGGCCATCGGCCTGCCCAAGGCCGAGGGCGCGCTGGTCAGCAGCGTCGAAGTGGACGGCCCGGCCGAACAGGCCGGCGTGCAGCCGGGCGACGTGATCCTGACCTTCAACAAGGAACCGATCAAGCGCTGGTCCGATCTGCCGCGTATCGTTGGCGAAACCAAACCCGGCACGCGCGCCGACATGGAAGTGTGGCGCAAGGGCAAGAAGATGACCCTGTCGGTCAAGGTCGGCGAGATTCCGGTCGACAAGGCCGCCCCGGGCAAGAAGGGCGCGCCGCCCGCGCCGGAAGTGACCAACGCGCTGGGCCTGGGCGTGATCGACGTGCCCGCCGACGTTCAGAAGAAGCTGCGCATCAAGGGCGGGGTGCAGGTCAAGGTCGCCGAAGGCGCGGCAGCCAAGGCCGGCCTGCAGGAAGGCGACATTGTGTTGGCCCTGAACGACACCGACGTCACCGGCGCCAAGCAGTTCGCCGAGCTGGTCGGCAAGCTGGACAAGGGCCGCGCGGTCGGCCTGCTGGTGCGTCGCGGCGAGCAGACCCAGTGGGTGGCGGTGCCCGCAAGCAAATAAGGCGCAAGACCGGCTAAAATGGCTGGTTGCCGCAAGAGGGGGCGCCTGGCGCCCCCTCGTTTTTGCCCGGCCCTCCCGCCA
Source organism: Achromobacter sp. SIMBA_011 (assembly GCF_046535435.1). NCBI lineage: Bacteria > Pseudomonadati > Pseudomonadota > Betaproteobacteria > Burkholderiales > Alcaligenaceae > Achromobacter > Achromobacter sp. SIMBA_011. The sequence continues at coordinate 321,946 of NZ_JAWRWN010000004.1, forward strand.
GATGCCGTCCGCAGCCCGCCGCAAGCGTGGCCCGGCGGCGGGCGTGCCGGCCGAGTGGCCCCAACCCGTCAGCCGTGCCTACCCTGGTGGCGGCGTCTTCCGGCAGTTTGCCGAATGTTCCGTCCCTTTTAAATTCAAGCATGCAGCATATTCGCAACTTCTCCATCATTGCCCACATCGATCACGGCAAATCGACCCTGGCCGATCGCCTGATCCAGCGCTGCGGCGGATTGGCGGATCGCGAAATGTCGGCCCAGGTGCTCGACTCCATGGAGATCGAGCGTGAGCGCGGCATTACCATCAAGGCCCAGACGGCGGCCCTGCACTACAAGGCGCAGGACGGCAAGATCTATAACCTGAACCTGATCGACACCCCGGGGCACGTCGACTTCTCGTACGAAGTCAGCCGCTCGCTGTCGGCGTGCGAAGGCGCGCTGCTGGTGGTCGACGCCTCGCAGGGCGTCGAAGCGCAGACCGTGGCCAACTGCTACACCGCCATCGAGCTGGGCGTGGAAGTGCTGCCGGTGCTGAACAAGATGGACCTGCCGCAGGCCGATCCGGACAGCGCGCGCCAGGAAGTCGAGGACGTCATCGGCATCGACGCTTCGCAGGCGGTGCTGGCCAGCGCCAAGACCGGCATGGGCATCGACGAGATCCTCGAGTCCATCGTCGCGCGGGTGCCGCAGCCCAAGGGCGATCCCGATGCGCCGCTGCAGGCGCTGATCATCGACTCGTGGTTCGACAACTACGTTGGCGTGGTGATGCTGGTGCGCATCGTCAACGGCATGCTCAAGCCCAAGGACAAGATCCTGCTGATGGCTTCCGGCGCCACCCACCTGTGCGAGCAGACCGGCGTGTTCACGCCCAAGTCGCAGCAGCGTCCGCACCTGTCGGCGGGCGAGGTGGGCTTCATCATCGCCGGCATCAAGCAGCTCGAGGACGCCAAGGTCGGCGATACGGTCACGCTGGCGAGCAAGCCGGCCGCCGAGCCGCTACCCGGCTTCAAGGAAGTCAAGCCGCAGGTGTTCGCCGGCCTCTATCCGGTCGAGAGCTCCGAATACGACCAACTGCGCGATTCGCTCGAGAAGCTCAAGCTGAACGACGCGGCGCTGATGTTCGAACCCGAAGTGTCGCAGGCGCTGGGCTTTGGCTTTCGCTGCGGCTTCCTCGGCCTGCTGCACATGGAAATCGTGCAGGAGCGCCTGGAGCGCGAGTTCGACATGGACATCATCACCACCGCGCCGTCGGTGGTGTACGAGGTCGAGCAGCGCGATGGCTCGGTGATCACCGTCGAAAGCCCGTCGCGCATGCCGGAAATCGGCAAGATCGCCGACATCCGCGAGCCGATCGTGAAGGTCACGCTGTTCATGCCGCAGGACTACGTCGGTCCGGTGATGACGCTGTGCAACAACAAGCGCGGCGTGCAGATCAACATGAGCTATCACGGCCGCCAGGTGCACCTGGTGTACGAAATCCCGCTGGCCGAGATCGTGCTGGACTTCTTCGACAAGCTCAAATCGGTGTCGCGCGGCTACGCCTCGATGGACTATGAGTTCCTCGAATACCGCTCGGCCGACGTGGTGCGCGTGGACCTGCTGATCAACAACGACCGCGTCGACGCGCTGGCCGTGATCGTCCACCGCAGCAACGCCCGCCATCGCGCCCGCGACGTGGTGACGCGCATGCGCGGCCTGATTCCGCGGCAGATGTTCGACGTGGTGATCCAGGCGGCCATCGGCGCCGAAATCATCGCCCGCGAGAACGTCAAGGCGCTGCGCAAGAACGTGCTGGCCAAGTGCTACGGCGGCGACATCTCGCGCAAGAAGAAGCTGCTGGAAAAGCAGAAGGCCGGCAAGAAGCGCATGAAGCAGGTCGGCACGGTGGAAATTCCGCAGGAGGCCTTCCTGGCCATCCTGCAAGTGGAAGACAAATAGAACCCGAGAAGGCGGTTAGCTGATGAGTTGGAACTTTGCCCTGATCCTGTTTGTTCTGCTGGTGCTGACCGGCATTATCTGGGCGCTCGATCTGGCCGTATTGCGGCGCGGCCGCGAGCGCCGGGCGCAAGAGGCGATGGCGCAGTACGACGCGGCGCTGATCGGTGATTCGCAAGAAGCCGAGCGCCTGCGGCGCGAGGCCGGCGACAAGGCCCGCCGCGTGCCGTGGTGGATCGAATACGCGGTCAGCTTCTTCCCCGTGATCCTGTTCGTGTTCGTGCTGCGCTCGTTCGTGGTGGAACCGTTCCGCATTCCGTCGGGCTCGATGCTGCCGACGCTGCAATCGGGCGACCTGATCCTGGTGAACAAGTTCAGCTATGGCCTGCGGCTGCCGGTGATCGACAAGAAGGTCGTCGAGATCGGCAAGCCGCAGCGTGGCGATGTGTTCGTGTTCCGCTATCCGGTGGATCCGGACGTCGATTACATCAAGCGCGTGGTGGGCCTGCCTGGTGACGAAATCGCCTACCTCGACAAAAAACTGTACGTGAACGGCCAATTGGTGCCACATACGCGCGACGGTGACTATTTCGAACCTGATCGTGTCTCCTATATTGCACAATATAAGGAGAAATTGGGCGAAGTTGGCCACAATATCCTGCTTGATGAGAGCCGGCCGCAGGAATATCGCCCGCAGTACCAATTTCCCAACCTCGGGAACTGCCAATATTCCCGCGATGGGGTACGCTGCAAAGTACCCGAGGGGCAATACTTCGCCATGGGCGATAATCGGGATAACAGCGCCGACAGCCGATATTGGGGTTTCGTGCCGGAATCCAATATCGTCGGGAAGGCCTTCTTCATCTGGATGAATTTCAGCGATCTCAGCCGCATTGGCCGGTTCAACTGATTATGTCGCTAGCCACGCTAGAAAACCGGCTGGATCACCACTTCGGTGACCCAGCACTGCTTGAACAGGCGCTGACCCACCGCAGCCATGGGGCGCGCCACAACGAGCGCCTGGAGTTCCTCGGGGATTCCGTGCTCAACTTCGTCGTCGCGGCGATGCTGTTCGAGCGTTACGCGAAGATCGACGAGGGCGATCTGTCGCGCCTGCGCGCCAACCTGGTCAAGCAGGCCTCGCTGGCGGACATCGCCCAGCGCCTGGAGCTGTCCCAGTACCTGCGCCTGGGCGAAGGCGAACTGAAGAGCGGCGGTTTTCGCCGGCCATCGATCCTGGCCGACACGGTCGAAGCCCTGTTCGGCGCCGTGTTCCTGGACGCCGGCTTCGACGCCGCCCGCCGCGTGATCGTGCGCCAGTACCAGCCGGTGCTGGCCTCGGTCGACCCCAAGACCCTGGGCAAGGACGCCAAGACCTTGTTGCAGGAATTCCTGCAAGGCCGCAAGCTGGCCTTGCCCGTGTACACCGTGGTGGCCACGCATGGCGCGGCCCACAGCCAGCAGTTCGAGGTCGAGTGCGCCATTCCGGCGCTCGAGATCAAGGTGAACGCGCCCGGCGCAAGCCGCCGCGCGGCCGAGCAGTCGGCCGCCAAGCTGGCGCTGGAGGCCGCGCAGGCCATCAGCCCGGCGTCCAAGGCCGCCCGCAAGTCGGGCAAGGCGCGCAAGACCGCGCAGTTGTCGCTGCCCGTGGCAGTGTCCCAAGAGACTAAATGAGCGATACCCCTTTCCGTACCGGTTTCGTGGCCATCGTCGGCCGCCCCAATGTGGGCAAGTCCACGCTGACGAACGCGCTGATCGGTTCCAAGATATCCATCGTGTCGCGCAAGGCGCAGACTACGCGCCACCGCATCCACGGGGTGCTGACGCGCGACCACGAACAGTTCGTGTTCGTGGATACGCCGGGCTTCCAGACGCGCCATGGCGGCGCCATGAACCGCATGATGAACCGCGTGGTGACGCAGGCGCTGGCCGACGTCGACGTGGTGGTGCACGTGGTCGAGGCCGGCAAGTGGTCGGAGGGCGACGCCAAGCTGCTGCCGCTGCTGCCTGCGCCGGAGCGCACCATCCTGGCCGTCAGCAAGATCGACGCGCTCAAGAACCGCGATGAACTGTTCGCCTTCGTCTCGAAGATCATGGCGTTGCATCCGTTTGGCGCCGTGGTGCCGGTCAGCGCCACCAAGAACCAGCAGCTCGACCAGTTGCTGCAGGAAATCGCGGCGCGCCTGCCGGAAGGCGAGCCGATGTTCGAGGAAGACACCCTGACCGACCGGCCGATGCGCTTCATCGCCGCCGAACTGGTGCGCGAGAAGATCTTCCGCCTGGTCGGCGACGAACTGCCCTACGGCTGTACGGTCGTGATCGAGCAGTGGGAAGAGACCGACAAGGGCGCGCGCATTGCCGCCTGCGTCGTGGTGGAGCGCGACAGCCACAAGCCGATCCTGCTGGGCACCGGCGGCATGCACATGAAGCGCATCGCCTCCGAGGCGCGGCAGGACATTGCCAAGCTGCTGGACAAGCCGGTGCACCTGGAGATCTACATCAAGGTGCGCAAGGGCTGGTCCGACCGCGAGAGTGCGCTGCGCGACCTGGGCTATGAGTAAACGGGCGCCTCGCGTCCAGGATCGCCCGGGATACATGCTCCACGCCACCGCGTGGCGCGAGACGTCCCTCATCGTTCAGACTTTCTCGCGCGACCACGGCTGTGTGGCCATGGTCGCCAAGGGCGCCAAGCGCCCGTATTCGGTGCTGCGTCCGGTGCTGTCGGCGTTCCAGCCGCTGCTGCTGTCGTGGACCGGCAACGGCGAGGTCAAGACCCTGACCCGCGCCGAGATCATGGGCGTGCGTGCCCTGAACGGCACCGCGCTGATGTCGGCGTGGTACATGAATGAACTGCTGTTGCGCCTGTTGCCGCGCGAGGATGCCCATCCGCTGCTGTTCGACGCCTACGACATGGCGCTGCAGCAGTTGTCGGGCGGCACGCGCGCGGCGGGCGCCTTGCGCCGCTTCGAATGGACGCTGCTGCGCGAGACCGGCTACGGCGTGGATGAGGCGGAACCCGATTTCGACGATCCCGTCATCGAGCCGGCCCTGCGCCGCGACCTGCGCGAACGCCTGGCCGAGAACCTGGCGGGCCGGCCCCTGGCCACGCGCCGGGTGCTGATGGACCTGCAGCGCATCTGAACCCGCGGCGCGCCTGCCATGACCTTCACGCTCAAGCAGGTCGAGACCTTCCGCACCGTCTATGAAACGGAAAGCGTGACCGCCGCGGCGCGGCGGCTCGATGTGTCGCCGGCCACGGTCAGCGCGACGCTGGCCGCGCTCGAGGCCAGCATCGAATTGCGGCTGTTCGAGCGCGTGCGCCAGCGCATGCAGCGCACGCCCGAGGCCACGCTGCTGTACGAGGAGATCCGCCGCCTGAACGTCGGCCTGGAAAGCCTGGGCCGCAAGATCCGCGCGATCCGCGGCGCGGCCCAGCCGCGTCTGCGCATCGGCTGCATCCATGCCTACAGCGGGGCGGTCGTCAGCGATACCATCGCGCGCTTTCGCGAGCGTTATCCGGACACGCCCCTGTATCTGCAGATCCGGGATTCGAACACACTGCGCGACATGGTGGTGTCAGGCGAGCTGGACTTGGCCGCCGTGGCGGATGAGTCGGAGCTGGAGGGCCTGCGCGGCCATCGCCTGGCCAGCCTGCGGGCCGTGACGGTGTTCCCGGACGGTCATCCGCTGGCGCGCCTGGAGCAGGTCGGACTGGCGCAACTGGCCGAGGTGGATGTGATCGCCCTGAATGCCGAGGATGCCTCGCGCCAGCGGCTGGACGCGCTGGTGCTGCAGGCCGGCCTCGGCCTGCGCGTCGCGATCGAGACGCCGTACTCGAGCACGGTGTGCCAGCTTGCGCTGGCCGGCCATGGCGTCGGCATCGCCAACCCCGCCACCGCGGTGGGGCTGGAAGCCGCGGGCTTGTGCCACCGGCCGCTGGCTGCGCCGGTGCATTTTGAATGCCACATGATCCTGCATGGCAGCCGGCCGCTGTCGGAGGCTGGCAAGTACTGGGCGACCTGTCTGCGCGCGGCGTTGGCGCCGTTGGTGGAACGCTACGGTGTCAAGCGCGGCTGACGGGCTCGCGGTCCGCGCAGCCGTTGCCGCCGCCTAGCCGCGGCGGCCGTCCGCCGTCAGGATCAGCACCACCGACGATTCCGCATCAAGCTGGCCGGCGCGGCGCAACCGCGTGACCGCCGCAAGCGCGGCGGCCGATGACAGTTCCGTGGCCAGGCCCAGGCGCTCCAGCCGCTGCTGCGCCTGGGCGGCGGCGGCATCGGAGACCTCGACCGGCGAGCCGCCCGAGCGCGCCAGCGCTTCGAGCGATTGCAGGGTGACGGTACCGCCGGCGATAGAGTATTGATCGGTGGCCCCTTCCCACAGGCCGCGCGCATCGCCCGCGGCGCGCGCCCGCGACAGGCGGGCGAACGGTTCCACCGCATGCAGCCGCGGCAGGCGCGGGATGCGGCCGGCGCGCAGCAATTGCTGCCAGCCCATCAGAATGCCCCACAGCAGGTCGCCGCGCGCGGTTGGCACGACGATGTCGGTGGGCAGTCCGCAGCGGTCGAACAATTCCTGCGCGATTGGTTTGTAGCCTTCGACGCCGTAGGGATGCGTGCCGACCGGCGGGTTGAGATAGTTGGTGCCGGCGAAAGCGCCCTGGTTGCGGCACAGGTCGGCGACATGGGGCCAGCGGCCCAGGCTGTCGTCGAATGCGGTCAGGCGGGCGCCGAAGCGCTGCATGGCCTCGCGCTGCAGCGGCGGGCAGTTGCGGGTGATGGCGATGTCGGCCTGCAAACCGGCGGCGGCGCAATAGGCCGCCAGCGAGACGCCGGCATTGCCGCTGGAAGCCGCGGCCACACGCGTGGCGCCGGCCAGCCGGGCGCGCGACACCAGTTGCGCGGCCATGCGGTCCTTGTGGCTGCCGGTGGGGTTGGCGCTCTCGCATTTGAGCCAGAGCCGTCCCACGCCCTCCGCCTGCGCCAGCGCGGGCGCATCCAGGCAGGGCGTGGCGCCTTCGCCGAGCGTGACGGGGCCCAGCACCGGCAGGTCGATTGCGTCGCCGGAGCCTGCGGCGTACTGGCATTCCAGCGACGCGGGATGGCCGGCCTCCAGGCAATGCGGGCAGCCTTCCGGGTAGTCGGCGGGCGGCAGGTGGCTGTCGCAGCGGATGCAGCGCAGGCCGGACAAGCGGGGGTTCATCAGCATGGGTCAGTACAACGAGGCAAGGGAGTCCAGGGGAAGGGCGGGCGCGACCTGCAGCAGGCAGTCGCCGTCGTCGCTGCGGGCGATGGCGCGCAGGCAGACGACGGTGCCGGCCTGCGGGCTGGCGAGAGCGCGCGCGGGCAGGTCGGGGCGGGCGGGTTCTATGAGCTGGCCGATGGTCTGGCCGGCGGTCACGGTCTGGCCCAGATCGACGGCGGGAATGAACACGCCCGGTTCGCGGCTGCGCAGGGTGGCGGCCGGCGCGTCCAGGTCGTGCAGCAACGGCGCCGGCTGGCGCGGCGTGGCGGCGGCCAGCAAGCCCAGTTCGGCCAAGCAGCCGAGCAGGCCGTCGCGGCAGCGTTCCACCAGAGCACGGGTGGTCTCGCCGCCGCCGCCGATTTCCGCGCTCAGGCGCAGCACGCCCAGGCGGCTGGCGGCGGCCGGCATCGAACCGGATTCGCCGCCGCGAAAGAACACGCAATGCGGCAGGCCGAAGGCGCGGGCCAGGGCCGGCAGGCGTTCATCATAGGGATCATCACCGTAGCGCGTAATGACCGAAGACGGCAGATAGCGCAGCGACGCGCCGCCGCTGTGGATGTCCACCAGCGCCTGGATGCGCGGCAGCAGCCGCGCCTCCAGGGCGGCGGCCACGCTCTCGGTATAGCCGCGCGCCGGCGCGCCGAGAAAGGCGCGGTTCAGGTTGCCGCCGTCGGAAGGCGACAGGCGCGTGCCGGCCAGCGAGGCCTCGGCGTTGGCGGCGGGCAGCAGGTAGACCGTGCCGCGCTGCAGGACGCCCGGCAGCAGTTGCCAGAGCTGCAGGATGGCCGCCTGGCCTTCCCATTCGTCGCCATGCACGCCGGCCATCAGCGCCACGGCCGGCCCGGGGCCGGCCTCGATCTTCAGCACCGGGATGGTGACGCGCCGGTAGGCCGACGCGTTGGTGGCGGCGGCGCAGGTGAAGTCTTCGCGGCTTACCTGGATCATGGCGTGGCCTCCGGTCGCGGGCGAGGGGGTGTCAATCCAGCGTGGTGCCGGCGGCCTTGATGAGGGTTTCCCATTTGGGCAGTTCCTTCTGGATCTGGGTCTGGACGTCGGCGGGCGCGCCGCCGAGCGGCTCCTGCGAGCGGCTGCGCAGTTCGCGCGCGACGGGTTCCGCGCGCAGCGCGGCGTTCATCGCCGCGTTCAGCCGCGCGATGACGGCGGGCGGCGTGCCGGCAGGCGCCACCAGCGCGCTCCAGGCCGATTGCTCGTAGTCGGGATAGCCTTGCTCAGCCACCGTCGGCACGTCCGGATTGGATGCCGCGCGGGCCTTGGTGGTGACAGCCAGCGCGCGCAGGCGGCCGTCCTTCAGATTGCCGATCAGGGGCGGCAGATTCTCCATCATCGAATCGACGTGGCCGCCCAGCAGGTCGGCCAACTGCGCGGCCGTGGCCTTATAGGGAATCTGCCGCACCGCCGCGCCGGTCTGGGCGATGAAAAGTTTGACGCCGACTTCGCTGGTGGTGCCGGGATCGGCCGACGTCATGGTCAGGCGGTCGGGCTGGGCGCGGCTGGCGTCGATGAAGCTCTTGAGATCGCGGTAGGGCGAGGCCGCGTTGACGACGATGACGTTGGGGGTTTCGGCCACCAGGCCGATCGGCGTGATGTCGCGGTCCAGGTCATAGAGCTGCTGTTTGAAGAGATAGCGATGCAGCACCAGCGTGCCGACGTGGGCGTAGCCGATGGTGTAGCCGTCGGCCGCGGCGCGCACCAGCGCCTGGGTGCCGATGCGGCCGCCCGCGCCCACGCGGTTTTCGATCACCACCGGCTGGCCGAGCACGCGGCTCATTTCCTGGCCGACCAGGCGGGCGGTGATGTCGGCGTTGCCGCCGGCGGCGGCCGGCACGAACATCGTGATGGGCCGTTCCGGGTATTCGGCCAGCGCGGGCTGCGCGGTCAGGCAAAGCAACAGGGCGGCAAGGCTGGCGGAGCGTTTCATGACGGTTCCCGGGACGTTGAGGGCTGCGCTATTGTGCGGCGGCCGCGCGGGGAATCCGTTTGGTTTTATCAGATGGTTGTTCGATAAAAGCTAAGGCTGGGGTGGCGGCTGCCGATCGGCCTTGCGCCCCAGTCCGTAGCCGAGCGCCGCCGCAGCCAGCGCGCACAGCGCGCCCAGGAGGGCGATCAGCGCCACGCCGTGTCCCAGCGCATCGACCCCTGCCTTGACCCAGCCGCTGGCCGCGTCGCCAGCGCGGTAGACCACGGTGTCGATGACGTTCTTGGTCTTGTATTTGTCCTCGGGCGAGACCGCGGTGAAAAGCATCTCGCGTCCGGGTTTGACCAACGCGTATTCGCCGGCGCGCCGCAGGATCATGGCCACGGCAAGCACCGCGAACACCGGGTAGGCCGCCAGCGCCAGGAACGCCAGTGCCATGGCCAGCGGCACCGCCGCCATCAGGAATCGCACGCCCAGCCAGGCGGCGACGCGGCCGGTGAGGAATAGCTGCGACAACAGCGCCAGGGCCTGCACGATGAAGTCCAGCGTGGCGAAGACGCGGATGCGCTGCGCCCTGTCCGGGAAGGTTTCGGCCACCAGCCGCGCCTGCTCCATGTACAGGAAGGTGCTGAGGGTGGCCAGCAGCAGCACCAGCACGGCGATACCCAGCAGGTAAGGCGACTGGAATACCCGTGCCAGCCCCGCCAGCATGGCGCCCGGGATCGGGCGCGCCAGTTCAGCGGTCTCGGCTTCGGAGCGGGTCGCGGCGCGCCAACGCAGCAGCCAGCGCTTGAGCGGCAGCGTGGCCGCCAGCAGCAGCGCCGACAACAGCAGCAGGCCGGCCGTGCCGAGCGTGCCCGCCAGCAGGCCGCCCAGCAACGGGCCGCACAATCCCCCGGCGCTGGCACCGGCGGCGATGAAGGCGAACAGGCGCTTGGCCGACGCCATGCGGAAGACGTCGGCCATCAGGCTCCAGCCGAGCGAGACCACGAACAGGTTGAAGACCGACAACCACACGTAGAAGCTGCGCGCGGCCCAGACGCCATCGGGCTGCCAGTGGAACAGCGCCGCGTAGCCCGCCATGGTGGCGGCGAACACCGCGTAGGCCCAGGTCACCAGCGTGGCGCGCGGCACCCGGCCCGACAGCCAGCCGAACAGCGGCACCACCGCCAGCATGGCCAGGAACGTGGCGCTGAACAGCCATTGCAGTTGGTCAACACCGGCCTGTATGCCCAGGGTCTCGCGGATCGGCCGCAGCATGAAATAGCCGCAGAACAGGAAAAAGAAGAAGGCGAAGCCGCAGGCGCCCGCCGCCACCTCGCCGGGTTGGAGCCCCAGCGCTTGCGCCGCCCGCTGGCGCCAGGAGCCGGCGGCGCGCATGGCTTCAGCCCAGCAGGGCGGCGATGCGTTCGCGCAGCGCCGCGTCCGGTTGCGGACCGAAGCCGGCCCGCGCGTTGTCCACCATGTTGGCCGGCTTGGAGGTGGCGGGGATGACGGCGGTCACGGCGGGATGGCCGATGATGAATTTCAGGAACAACTGCGCCCACGAGGTGCAGTCGATTTCACCGGCCAGGGCCGGCAGCGGCCGGTCCCGGACCTGGCGGAACAGCGCGCCGTCCTGGAACGGGCGGTTGATCAGCACCGCGACGCCATTGGCCTGGCAGGCCGGCAGCAGGCGCTTTTCGGCGTTGCGCGCGCCCACCGACAGATTGATCTGCAGGAAGTCGGGCTTTTCCTTTTCGACCAGCTCGGTCAGTTCGTCATGGGCGGCGTCGGTGTAGTGCGTGATGCCGAGGTAGCGCGTTACGCCCTGCTGCTTGAGTTCGCGCAGCAGCGCCAACTGGTTGCGGGTGTCGATCAGGTTGTGGACCTGGATCAGGTCGGGCTTCTGCGTCCGCAGCGCGCGTAGCGAGTTCTCGATCTGGCGCCGGGCCGCCTCGTGGCCCTGGGTGCTGATCTTGGTGGCCAGGAACACCAGCGGACGCCGGTCCGGCTCGCGCGCCAGCAGCGCCCCGGTGACGGCTTCGGCCTGTCCGTAGCTGGGGGCGGTGTCGATCAGCGAGCCGCGCGCCTCCAGCAAGGCGTCCACGACCTGCGCCAGCGGCGCCATGGCGGCCGCGTCCGAGGGCGACACATTGAAGGTGTCGGCGGTGCCCAGGCCGATCACCGGCAGCATGTCGCCGGTGGCCCCGATCGGGCGGGTCAGCATCGGCCGCTGGAGGCTCAGGGCGCTTGCCGTCCAGGGCTGGGCCAGCAGCGATGCGCAGGCGGCGGCCTGCAGGAATCGACGGCGATCAGGCATGGCTCGCTCCAATGAAAAAGGGCCTGCATGGTTCATGCAGGCCCTTGTGACTGTGACAGCCGCGCGCTTACTCGCGGTTGCCGCCGAAGATGCCCAGCAGCATCAGCAGGTTCGAGAAGACGTTGTAGACGTCCAGGTAGATGGCCAGCGTGGCGGACACGTAGTTGGTCTCGCCGCCGTTCACGACGCGCTGCAGGTCGACCAGCATGAACGCCGAGAAGATCACGATGGCCAGCACCGAGATGGTCAGCATCAGCGCGGGCAACTGCAGGAAGATGTTGGCCAGGGCCGCCACCAGGATCACGACCGCGCCGATGAACAGGAATTTCTGCAGGCCGGACAGGTCGCGCTTGATGGTGGTGGCCAGCGTGGCCATCGTGCCGAACACGATCGCGGTGCCGCCGAAGGCCGTCATGACCAGTTGCGAGCCGTTGCTGAAGCCCATCACGAAGCCCAGCAGGCGCGACAGCATCACGCCCATGAAGAACGTGAAGGCGAGCAGCAGGACCACACCGAGCGAGTTGTTCTTGTTCTTCTCGATGGCGAACATCATGCCGAAAGCGCCCACCAGGAACACGATGGCGGACAGGCCCGGGCTGGCGCCCATGACGCGGTTGATGCCGGTGTACAGGCCCACGGCCGCGCCGAGCACGGTCGGAATCAGCGAGAGCGCCAGAAGCCAATAGGTGTTGCGCAGGACTTTGTTGCGCACGACCTCGCCCGGCGCGCCGGCGAGGGTGCCGGAACGGTTAAAGGGGGACGGACGATATTCGTTCATGGAGGACTCCTGTGTACGGCAGAAATTGATTTGCCTAGAAGGCTTAGATGCCAAGGATACCTTACAGTTCCCTGAAGAATCCAGTTTTCAGAAGAATTAGCGCGCAGGGCGGGCAGGCATGACCCTGTTATGGGGATGGTCAAGCCGGTTTCAACCGGGCCTGACGTCCTGCATCACCCGCGCCACGATACGCGGCAGTTCCTCGTCCATGCGCGCCTGGATCTGTTCGATGGCGTCGGCCAGGGCCTGGCGCATGACCTGTTCGACTTCCGCCTGCAGGCGGGCGGCCAGCACCGAGGCCTCTGCCGGTGCGGCGGCCGGGGCGTCGGGCGCGACCGCCGCGGCGAGGGCCGGAAGGGCGGGCGTATCGGCCGCTTCAGCCGGACGCGGCGCGTCGGCGCCGTCCTGAGCGACATCCGTCAGCAGCGGGAAGGCATCGTCATCCCGGGCGAGGTCGGTCAGCAGCGGAAAGGCGTCGTCATTCGGGGCAACGTCGGTCAGCAGCGGGAAGGCGTCGTCATTCGGGGCAACTTCAGTCAGCAGTGGGAAGGCGTCGTCATCCTGGGGCGCGTCGGTCAGCAGTGGTGCTTCCGGAGGCGACAGCGTGGGTTCGGCCCGCTGGGTCAGGGTGGGGATGCCGGGGTCGGAGGGGCGGTGGGGCATGGGGGCTCCCGAGGGTCGAGATGGCGCCGCCGGGGGCGGCGCGGGAGGCGGGGAGGGCGGTCAGGCGCCCTGCTGTCGTTGGCTCAGGTCGTGGCTTTGCGGCGTGTGGCCGGCGCCCTGATAGACGCGCCAGCGCTGGCGCGCGGCCTGCTTGTCGTCGGGATCGTCCGAGACGATCTCGAGCAGCCGCTCGAAGGTCTCGAAGCCCGGCGGGCAGTCGTCGTCGAGATTGAGCAGCCAGGGCGAAGGGCCGTCGCCGGCGGCCTGCGCCGCCTGCTGCGGATCGCCGGCGGTCAGGACGACGGGCGTCTCGGCCGCCAGCGGATCGTTGGCCAGGACGTGCGGCACGAACGAGGTGTCATCGAAGGCCCACAGCATGCGGTCGAACTGGGCCAGGCGCGAGCCCTCGCGGCAATACACCACCAGCCGCTGGCCCGCCAGGTAGCGCTTGCGCACCACCTGGCAGGCCATGCGCAGGCGGTCGGGCGCGCCAAAGGCGAAATCGATGCGCGTCATGCCGGGATCCGCGGGCTGCCGCTCAAGCCTGGTCCAGCAGGAATTGCATCAGCAGCGGCACGGGTCGGCCGGTGGCGCCCTTGTCCTTGCCGCTCTTCCAGGCGGTGCCGGCGATGTCCAGATGCGCCCAGCGATACGACTTGGTGAAGCGCGACAGGAAGCAGGCGGCCGTGACGGCGCCGGCGGGGGGGCCGCCGATGTTGGCCAGGTCGGCGAAGTTGGACTTGAGCTGGTCCTGGTAGGCGTCGTCCATCGGCATGCGCCAGGCGGTGTCCAGGGCCTGGCGGCCGGCGGACGAGAGGGCCTCGGCCAGCGCGTCGTCCTTGGTGAACAGGCCGGTATTGACATGGCCCAGGGCCACGACGCAGGCGCCGGTCAGGGTGGCGATGTCGATGACGGTGGACGGCTTGAAGCGCTCGGCGTAGGTCAGTGCGTCGCACAGCACCAGGCGGCCTTCGGCGTCGGTGTTGAGGATCTCGATGGTCAGGCCGGCCATGCTGGCGACCACGTCGCCCGGCTTGTTCGCCTTGCCGCTGGGCAGGTTTTCGCAGGCCGGGATCAGGCCGATCACGTCCAGCGGCAGTTCCAGTTCGGCCAGTGCGCGGAACGAACCGAGCACGCTGGCCGCGCCGCACATGTCGTACTTCATTTCGTCCATGGTGGCCGCGGGCTTGAGCGAGATGCCGCCGGCGTCGAAGGTGATGCCCTTGCCGACCAGCACGATGGGGCCTTCGGACGCCTTGGCGCTCTTCTTGGCGGGCTTGCCGGCATGGCGCAGGACGATGAAGCGCAGGGCTTCCTCGGAGCCGCGCGCCACCGACAGGAACGAGCCCATGCCGAGCGCTTCGACCTGCTTGCGGTCCATGACCTCGACCTTGAGCGACTTGAATTCGCGCGCCAGGCGCTTGGCGGTGTCGCCCAGGTAGGTGGGGGTGCAGATATTGCCCGGCAGGTTGCCCAGGGTGCGGGTCAGTTCCATGCCGTTGGCGATGGCGGCGCCTTCGCGCAGGCCCTTCTGGACCTGGGCGGCGTCGGCGCGCTCGACGATCTGCACGATCTTCTTGAGCTTGGGACGGGCGTCGCGGTCGGGCTTGCCGAAGCTGGCGTCGTAGTGATAGGTGGCGCTGCCGGCGGCGATGGCGGCGCTGCGGGCGCGGGCAACCAGGGGCACGTCGGCGATCGGGTTGGCGGCCAGGGTGGACACGCCTTCGGTCAGTTGGGCCGCGACGCAGGCGGCGGCGAAGGCCTGTTCGGCCGAGGCGTGGGCGCGAGCCGAGTATTCGTCCTGCTTGCCCAGGCCGACCAGGACCACGCGCTGGGCCGACACGCCCGGCAGGGAACGCAGCACCAGGGTCGAGCCGGCGCGGCCGCGGAACTCGTTCTTGGCGACGGCGCGCACGGCGCCGTTGGAGGCGCGGTCGATCAGGTCGGCGGCGGGGCTCAACACGCCGTCGGCGAAGACCCCGACCGCCAGCGCGGCGGTCTTGATCTGGTGCAGGGAAGCAGTGGTCTGTGTGCTAAATTCCATGAGGGTTTCCCGTGTGCGTCTGTATGATGCGGTCGATTATCCCGCATATTCTCCCATGTCTCTATTCAAACGCTCTGTCGTCAGCGAGATCACCAGTCACGCTGGCGTTGTCTTTTCCACGTTGCTCATCGTATGGCTCAGCGTGCTGCTGGTGCGCCTGCTCGGCGAGGCGGCGGGCGGCAACATCGGGGCGGACGTCGTGCTCGTGCTGGCCGCGCTGTCCACCATCACGGCGCTGCCTACCATCCTGGCAGTCTCGGTCTTCATCGCGGTGTTGACCACCGTCACGCGTAATTATCGGGAATCCGAGATGGTGGTCTGGTTCGCCAGCGGCCTGTCGCTGGCGGACTGGCTCAAGCCGGTGCTGCGCGTCGCCATTCCCGTGGCCATCGCGGTGGCCGGCCTGACGCTGGTGGCCGCGCCCTGGGCGTATCGCCAGATCGGCGAATACCACGAGCGCTTTGAACAACGCTCCGACCTGTCCAAGGTCACGGCGGGCCAGTTCGCGGAATCGGCAGGCGGCAACCGCGTGTTCTTCGCCGAGGATCCGGCCAAGCCGACAGACGAACTGGGCAATGTGTTCGCGCGCGAAACCGGACCGGAATGGCTCAGCGTCCTGACCGCCAGCAGCGCCCACAGCGAAACGCTGCCCAATGGCGACCGCTTCCTGGTGCTGGGCGAGGGGCATCGCTACGACCTGAAGCCGGGCACGCCCGAGATCCGACTGGTGCACTTCGAGAAATACGGATTGCGCCTGGAAAGCAAGGGCGGCGATGACCCCGTCGCTTCCGCGCGCGCCGCCGCCGAACGCTCGGCCAAGGCGCGCACCACGCCGCAACTGATGGCCGACAACACCACCAGCAGTTGGTCGCAGGTGATGTGGCGCATCTCGCTGCCGCTGGCCGCGCTGAACCTGGCGTTGCTGGCGATCCCGCTGGGCGCCGTGAACCCGCGACTGGGCCGCTCCGGCGACCTGCTGATTGCCGGCCTGGTGGGGCTGCTGTATATGAACTTGATCAACCTGTCGCGTGCCTGGATTTCCAACGGCAAGCTCAGTTTCGGCGTGGGCACCGTGGCGATCCACCTGGTGGTGGCCGCGTTTACGGCGTTCCTGCTGATGCGCCGGTTGCGCGTCAAGGCGCCCAAGAACAGCTAGCGGTCCCACCCGCGGCCCGATCCATTGGCGGGGGGATAGGCAAGGCGGGCCGCCGACCGCGGGGGCCCGTGATCGCGCCGCCGCTGCCGCTTTCAGGGCAGGTATTTCATCGTCCCGCGCTTGCCGGCCAGCAGGTCGGCATTGCGCAGCACCGACTTGCGGATGAATTCCCACAGCACCGTCACGCGCTTGAGCTTGCGCAGGTCCTCGTGGCAATACATCCAGAACGAGCGCGTGATCTCCACCTCCTTTTCCAGCACCGGCTTGAGCCGCGGATCCTGCGCCGCGATGAAGCAGGGAAGGATGGCCAGCGACTGGCCTTGCAGCGCCGCGTGGTACTGCGCCACCACGCTGGTGCTGCGCAACACCACCCGGCTGGCTGGCAGCAGGTCTTCCAGGTAGCGCAGGCGCTCGCTGAACAGCAGTTCGTCGACATAGCCGATGAAGCTGTGGCCGGCCAGGTCGGCGCGGCCGCGGATCGGCGGATGGCGCGCCAGGTATTCGGGCGTGCCATACAGGCGCAGCGTGTAGTCGCACAGCTTGCTGCATACATAGGGGCCGCGCTGGGGGCGCTCAATGGTGATGGCCAGGTCGGCCTCGCGCTTGGACAGGCTGACGAAGCGCGGCACCGGCAGGATGTCCAGCGTGATGTGCGGATAACGCCGCTGGAAATCGGCCGCCAGCGGCGTCAAGACGTAGCTGCCGAAGCCCTCGGTGGCGCCGATCCGCAGGTGGCCGGACAGCGCCTGGCCGATCCCCGACAGCGTCTCGCGGGCGCTGTGCACCGTGCTTTCCATTTGCTCCGCGTGCACGAACAGGCGCTGGCCGTCCTCGGTCAACACGAAGCCGGCGCTGCGCGATTTCTCGAACAGCAGCGTGTCCAATTCGGCTTCCAGGGCGCGGATGCGCCGTGACACGGTGGTGTGCTCGACCCCGAGCTTGCGCGCCGCGGCGCTGACGCGCTGCGTCCGCGCGACCTCCAGGAAGTACCGCAGGCTGTCCCAATCCAGCACGTTATCCGCCCCTGATAAGGTTGTGCATTGATGCACAAGGAATGTGCATTTCTGGTGTTGCTTGTTGATTTTCACACATCTACACTGGGTCGGCAGCCCTGGGGGAATGCTCCGGGAGCCGCACGCCGCGAAGACGGCGCCATAACGCATAAAACTCAGGAGACAAATCCATGGAATTGCACGCACGCGGGCTGGCCGCAGGCTTGTGTCTGGGCGCAGCGCTGTTGGGGCAGGCGCACGCGGCGGATAAACCGCCGGTGAAGATCGGCATCCTGACCGATATGTCGGGCACCTACGCCGGCATGGGCGGGCCCGGTTCGGTGGCGGCGGCGCAATTGGCCATCGACGATTGCCTGGCCGCGGAATGCAAGGGCATGAAGATCGAGCTGGTGTCGGCCGACAACCAGAACAAGGCCGACGTGGGGGCGGCCAAGGCGCGCGAATGGTTCGACCGCGACGGCGTCACCGCCATCGCCGACCTGACCAATTCGGCCGTGGCGCTGGCGGTGCAGGGCATCGCGCGCGAAAAGAATAAGGTCGTGATGTTTTCCGGCCCGGCCACCACGGCGCTGACCAACAAGGAATGCTCGCCGGTCGGATTCCACTGGATGTTCGACACCTATTCGCAATCCGCCGGCGGCGCCAAGGCCACGGTCAGGGCGGGCGGCAAGTCCTGGTACTTCATCACCGTCGACTACGCCTTCGGCCATTCGCTCGAGGCCGACACGGCCAAGGCGGTCAAGGCGCTGGGCGGCACCGTTGCCGGCAGCGTGCGCCATCCGCTGAACGCGCCGGACTTCGCCTCCTACCTGCTGCAGGCGCAAAGCTCCAAGGCGCAGGTGGTGGCGCTGGCCAATGGCGGCCAGGACACCGTCAACGCCGTCAAGCAGGCGCGCGAGTTTGGCATCGTGGCCGGCGGCCAGCGCCTGGTGTCGCTGCTGATCTTCCTGTCCGACCTGCGCGCGCTGGGGCTGGAAAGCGCCCAGGGCCTGTCCTACGTGGACGGCTTCTACTGGGATTACGACGACGCCACGCGCCAGTGGTCGACCCGCTTCGAGAAGGCCTTCCGCGGCCTGAAACCGACCATGACGCAGGCCGGCGTGTATTCCAGCGTGCTGCACTACCTGCGTTCGGTGGCGGCCTCGGGCAGCACCGACGGCAAGGTGGTGGCCGACAAGATGCGCGCGTTGCCGATCAAGGATCCGATCATGCGCAACGCTTCGATCCGGCCCGACGGCCGCGTGATCCACGACATGTACCTGTACGAAGTGAAGAAACCGTCCGAGTCCAAGGGCGGCTGGGACTATTCCAAGCTGGTGGCCACCATCCCGGCGGCCGAGGCCTTCCAGCCGCTGGCCGATTCGGCCTGCCCGCTGGTGCAAAAGTAAGGCGTGGCGCGCCGTCCGGGCTCGCCCGGCGCGCGCGCGCGAGATCCAAGAACGCGGATTCCATCCGCATCGACAATGCAGTGTGAGGAGCATCAAATGAGTGAAGTCCCCCGCGTTCCGCTATTGATCGGCGGCAAGCTCGTGCAGTCCAAGACCACCGAATGGCGCGACGTGATCAACCCCGCCACCCAGGAAGTCGTGGCCAAGGTGCCGTTCGCCACGCGCGCGGAACTGGACGAGGCCATCGCCAATTCCAAGGAAGCCTTCAAGACCTGGCGCAACAGCGGCCAGGGCGCGCGTATGCGCGTCATGCTGAAGTTCCAGGAGCTGCTGCGCGCCAACACCGCCAAGCTGGCCGAGATGATCACCCGCGAGCATGGCAAGACGCTGCCCGACGCCGAGGGCGAAGTCGGCCGCGGCCTCGAAGTGGTCGAGCACGCCTGCTCGATCGCCAACCTGCAACTGGGCGAGTACGCCGAGAACGCCGCCTCGGGCATCGACGTCTACACGCTGATCCAGCCGCTGGGCGTGTGCGCGGGCATCACCGCATTCAACTTCCCGGTGATGCTGCCGTGCTTCATGTTCCCGATCGCGGTGGCCTGCGGCAATACCTTCGTGCTCAAGCCGTCCGAGCAGGACCCCAGCTCGTCGCTGTTCCTGGCGCAACTGGCGCTGGAAGCCGGCCTGCCGCCGGGCGTGCTGAACGTGGTGCATGGCGGTCCGGAAACGGCCAACGGGCTGTGCGAGCATCCCGACATCAAGGCCGTGTCGTTCATTGGTTCGACCCGCGTCGGCACCGAGATCTACAACCGTGCTTCGGCGGCCGGCAAGCGTTGCCAGTCGATGATGGGCGCCAAGAACCACTGCGTGATCCTGCCGGACGCCGATCCGGAAGTCGCGCTGAACCAATTGCTGGGTGCCGCGTTCGGCGCCGCCGGCCAGCGCTGCATGGCCTCGTCGGTGGCTGTGCTGGTGGGCGAGGCCCGCAACTGGCTGCCTGATTTCGTCGAGCGCGCCAAGAAGCTCAAGGTCAACTCGGGCATGGACCGCGCCGCCGACCTGGGCCCGCTGGTCTCGCCGAACGCCAAGAAGCGCGTCGAAAGCCTGATCCAGAAGGGCGTGGACGAAGGCGCCAAGCTGCTGCTGGACGGCCGCAACCTGAAGGTCTCCGGCTTCGAGCAGGGCAACTTCGTCGGCCCGACCGTGTTCGACGGCGTGACCGAGAACATGACCATCTACACCGAGGAAATCTTCGGCCCGGTGCTGTGCGTGGTCGGCGCGGAAACGCTGGAAGAGGCGGTGGAATTCATCAACCGCAATCCCAACGGCAACGGCGTTGCCCTGTTCACGCAGGACGGCGGCGCGGCGCGTTACTTCCAGAACAACATCGACGTCGGCCAGGTCGGCATCAACGTGCCGATCCCGGTGCCGGTGGCGTGGTTCAGCTTCACCGGTTCGCGCGGATCCAAGCTGGGCGACCTGGGCCCCAACGGCAAGCAGGCGGTGCAGTTCTGGACCCAGACCAAGACCGTCACGGCGCGCTGGTCGGCCCACGCCAAGACCGTGAACACCACGATCTCGATGCGCTGAAAAAGGGACGCCTTGTCCTAAGCTTATATTAATAAGTCATATGACAAGGCGTCCTTATTACTTATAATTGGCCCGTCTATCAGGGGCCAATTCATGAACCTGCAGCAATTTCGTTTTGTGCGCGAAACCATCCGGCGCGACTTCAACCTGACCGAAGCCGCCCGGATGCTCTATACCTCACAGCCGGGCGTGTCCAAGGCCATCATCGAGTTCGAGGATGAACTCGGGATCAAGATCTTCGAACGCCACGGCAAGCGCATCAAGGGGCTGACCAAGCCCGGCCTGGCCGTGTCGCAGGTGATCGACCGCATCATGCGCGAGGTCGACAATCTGAAGAAGGTCAGCGACGAATTCGCCCGCCGCGACGAAGGCGGCCTGGTGATCGCCTGCACCCACACCCAGGCGCGTTACCTGCTGCCGCGCGTGATTCCGGCGTTCCGCAAGCAGTTCCCCAAGGTGCACCTGTCGCTGGCCGAAGGCAGCCCGGCGCAGTTGGCCGAGATGGTGCTGCACGAGCAGGCCGACCTGGCGCTGGCGACCGAGTCGCTGGCCCTGACGCCGGGCCTGGCGACATTGCCCGTGTATGCCTGGGAGCACACCGTGGTGGTGCGGCCCGATCATCCGCTGGCCGAGCTGACGTCCAGCGCCGCCAAGCGCCTGTCGCTGGCGCAACTGGCGGAATACCCCATCGTGACCTATGACCGCGCCTTCACTGGCCGCAGCACGATCGACGAGGTCTTCGCCAACCAGGGGATCCATCCGGACATCGTCCTGGAAGCCATCGACGCCGACGTGATCAAGACCTACGTCGACGTCGGGCTGGGCATCGGCATCATCGCCGGCGTGGCCTATGACCCGCGGCGCGATTCCAGCCTGGTGGGCCTGCCGGTCGGCCACCTGTTCGGCACACACACCACCCGCGTCGGGGTAAAGGCCGGAGTGTTCCTGCGCGATTACGTCTATACCTTCCTGGAAATGCTGGCGCCTTCCCTGACGCGCGCGGTCGTGACCGAGGCCGTGCAGGGAACGCCGAAGTAGGCTGGGCCATGACGAGCGCCGTGGAAGTCGGACGAGAAGAAGCGGTTCCCTTGGTGGGGAGCCGCTTTTTTTTCATGGAAGCGGGGGCGGGGAAGGGCGCGGACAAGGTGTCTCGCTATCCCTTTTCATAAGCTCATAAAAAATATTAAATAAGAACCGATCTCATTTGGGTTGACTAAAAAATAGGAATCATTATCATTACATACAGTCTCAACGACCCAGTGAGGTTAAACATGACGGCAGGATTGAGTGCAGTGGTGGTGGGCGCCGACAGGCTCGGCAACATTCCGGATCTGCTCAAAGGACACAACATCTCGATCACGCACCACATCAGTGGTCGTGATCCCTCGCATCAGAAGAAGACGCTGCAATTGCCCTCGGGCACCCAACTGGTCATCTTGCTGACCGATTTCCTCGGCCACAACGTCATGAAGACCTTCCGCAATGCCGCGCAGCGTGGTGGCATCCGTGTCGTGGCTTGTCGCCGTTCGGTATGCAGCATGCAGCAGGCCTTGCAGCAATGCGGCCTGTGCAGCCGGGGCGCCGCGGTCCACTGACCCTGCCATGCCACGCCGCCGCCAACACTGAAAACTGGGGAGGCCGAAAAGGCCCGCGGCTCAAGGCCGCGAAGAGGAATGCAAAACGCCGCCAGACTGTAAAGTCCGGCGGCGTTTTGCTGTCTGTGTCGGATTGCGTCGGCCCATCGCGCCGTTTGGAGGATAGCCGCGTCGCGGCCGGCGCGTCACACTACAAGCGCGGTCAGTTGGCCGCGCGGGCGCTGGCCACCAGGCTGTTGTCCAGGCGACGGGCGCCGTTGTAGCGCTTGCTCCAATAGGCCATGGTCATGTTTTCGACCCGCACCACGCCGCCAGCGCTGGGCGAGTGCACGAAGCGGTCGTCGCCCAGGTAGATGCCGACGTGCGAGTAGCGGCGACCCAGGGTGTTGAAGAAGACCAGGTCGCCGGCCTTGAGCTCGTTCTTGGCGACCGAAATGCCTTGCTGTGCGATTTCGGCGGCGTTGCGGGGCAGCTTCAGGCCCAGCGAGCGTTCGGCGGTGTAAGCGACCAGGCCGCTGCAGTCGAAACCGGTATCGGGGGAGTTGCCGCCGAAGCGGTAGCGGATGCCCAGGTAGTTCAGGGCTTCGCTGACCATCGCGTTGTCGCTGTTGACTTCGCTGTGGTTGCGTTGGCGTTCGCGCTTGAACTTCTGCACCACCAGCATGCCGATGGGATCATCGGCGGTGGCGACCCATTCCGTCTCGTAGGGATCGATCTCGGACGTATAGGCGGTGGATTTTTGAGAGGTGTTTGCACAACCCGCCAGACCCGCGACGCACGCCGCCAGCGCCAGCAAACGCAGACCGCGGTTTGCCTGGCCAGAGGATGAATTCAGTCGCGCGCTTTTGGAGTGTCGATGCATTCGCCTGGGGAAGGTCGCCGCCTGTTTCGCAATTTTCGGGCAATAAAGCGTCAAAAACGCTAAAAAACACCTGAATAGCCGAAATCAAGCAGCCAACCAACAGATATGTTGTCTACAACTTCGCGGGGATTCTACCAAACTTTTAAGACTGGTTCGTTACTGTAACCAGCCCGGCGCCCGTGAGGCGTAGACGCGTGGCAGAATTTTTTGACCTGCGGCAAGCCTCGTGCAAGGTTTGCCCACCAGAATGACCAAAGGATTCGAAAAGAAAGCAATCAGCCATACGGCGTATGCACAATAACAGGAGACAAAAATGCAAAAAACCCGGGATTTCCATTACCGCTCGGTGCACGACCGCGACGCCTTCTGGCGCGAGCAGGCCGGCCGGGTGCACTGGGATACGCCGTTCGAGTCGGTCCTGGATTTTTCCCGGCCGCCTTTCGCCAAGTGGTTCGTGGGCGGGACGACCAACCTCTGTTACAACGCCGTGGACCGCTGGTTGCCGACCCAGGCCGACAAGCCGGCCCTGATCTGGGTCTCCACCGAAGTCGAGCGCGAGCGCATCTACACCCGCCAGGACGTCTATGACGAAGTGAACGCGGCCGCCGCGATGCTGCAGGATCTGGGCGTGGGACGCGGCGATCGCGTATTGCTCTATATGCCGATGGTGCCCGAGGCGGTCTTCACCATGCTCGCCTGCGCCCGCATCGGCGCGGTGCATTCGGTGGTGTTCGGCGGTTTCGCCTCGGTCAACCTGGCACAGCGTATCGACGATGCCGCGCCCAAGGTGGTGGTGTGCACCGACGGCGGCTCGCGCGGCGGCAAGGTGGTGCCCTACAAGCCGCTGCTGGACCGGGCGCTGGCGCTGTGCAAGACGCCGCCGGCCTCGGTGGTGGTGTTCGACCGTGGCCTGGCGCCGTTCGAGCCGGTCGCCGGCCGCGACCTGGACTACGCCACCCTGCGCGCTGCGCAGCGCGGCGTCCACGTGCCGGTGACCTGGCTGGAGTCGTCCGAACCCAGCTATATCCTGTACACGTCCGGCACCACCGGCAAGCCCAAGGGCGTGCAGCGCGACACCGGCGGCTATGCGGTGGCGCTGGCGTCGTCGATGGAATATCTGTTCGACGGCAAGGCCGGCGACACGTTCTTCTGCACCAGCGACATCGGCTGGGTGGTGGGGCATTCCTACATTGTGTATGGCCCGCTGATTGGCGGGCAGGCGACCGTGCTGTACGAAGGCACACCGGTGCGCCCCGACGGCGCCATCCTGTGGAAGCTGGTGGAGCAGTTCGGCGTCAACACGCTGTTTTCGGCGCCGACGGCGGTGCGGGTGCTCAAGCGCCAGGACCCGGCCTTGCTGCGCAAGCATGACCTGTCCTCGCTGCGGGCGGTGTACCTGGCGGGCGAGCCGCTCGATGAGCCCACCGCGCAATGGATTTCCGAGGGCCTGGGCAAGCCCATCATCGACAACTATTGGCAGACCGAGTCCGGCTGGCCCATTCTGTCGGCGCAGCCGGGCGTGGAAAAGGTGCCGACGCGCTTCGGCAGTCCATCGTTCCCGGTCTATGGTTTTGATGCGCGCATCGTCAGCGAGTCCAGCGGCGAGGACCTCGGACCCGACCAGAAGGGCGTGGTCGCCATTGTGCCGCCGTTGCCGCCGGGCGCCATGTCGACCATCTGGGGCGACGACGAGCGCTTCGTCCAGACCTATTTCACGTCGATCCCGGGGCGCCAGGTGTATTCGACCTTCGATTGGGGGCTGGTCGACGCGGATGGGTATTGGTTCATCCTGGGACGCACCGACGACGTGATCAACGTGGCCGGCCACCGCCTGGGCACGCGCGAGATCGAGGAGTCGGTCAACAGCCATAGCGGCATCGCCGAGTGCGCGGTGGTGGGCGTGGCGGACGCGCTCAAGGGGCAGGCGGCGATGGCCTTCGCCGTGCTGAAGAATCCCGCGGCGGCGGAGACGGCGGAGGGCGCAAAGCAACTGGAAGCGGATATCATGCGGCTGGTGGAAGATCAGCTGGGCGCGGTGGCGCGACCGGCCCGCATCCGGTTCGTGGGCGCGTTGCCCAAGACCCGCTCGGGCAAGGTGTTGCGCCGCGCCATTGTCGCGGTATGCGAAGGCCGTGATCCCGGCGACCTGACCACGATCGAAGATCCCACCGCCCTCGAACAGATCAAGGAGTCGCTGCAATGAATACCAAACCCGTGCTGACCGCCGAAGACGTCAAGAAGATCCTGGCCGCGGCCGAAGCACACGCCCAGCAGAACAAGTGGGCCGTCACCATCGCCGTATCCGACGACGGCGGTCACCTGCTCGGCATGCTGCGACTGGACGACGCCGCGCCCATTTCCTCGCACATTGCGCCGGCCAAGGCCAAGACCGCGGCCCTGGGCCGCCGTGAGTCGCGCGTCTACGAAGAGATCATCAACAACGGCCGCTATTCCTTCCTGTCGGCGCCGCTGATCGAAGGCATGCTGGAAGGCGGCGTGCCGATCGTGGCCAACGGCCAGGTGGTGGGCGCGGTCGGCGTGTCGGGCGTGAAGTCCACCGAAGACGCCCAGATCGCCCAGGCTGGCATCGCCGCGCTGGGTCTGTGAGCCAGGAAACGCCGCGGCAGGCGCCCGATGGCGCCGCCGTCTCCGCCGGCGGGGCGGCGGACAGGAGTCCGCTGAACCCCGGCGTGGCCAAGCGCGAAGTCTGGGCCTGGGCCATGTACGACTTCGCCAATTCCGGCTACACCACCGTGATCCTCACGGCGGTGTTCAGCACCTATTTCGTCGGCGTGGTCGGCGGCCGCGCGCCGTGGGCCACGCTGGCCTGGACCGCGGCGCTGTCGCTGTCCTATCTGCTCATCATGCTGACGATGCCCACGCTGGGCGCGCGCGCCGACGCGCGCGCCGGCAAGCGGCGCCTGCTGTACAGCAGCACGATCGGCTGCGTGGCCGCCACGCTGGTGCTGACCCAGGCGGGGCCGGGCGATGTATGGCTGGCGCTGGCCGCCATCGTCGTCTCCAACTATTGCTACTGCGTCGGCGAGTCCGTGGTGGCGGCATTCCTGCCCGAGTTGGCCAAGCCGTCGGCGCTGGGCCGGGTGTCGGGCTGGGGCTGGAGCTTCGGCTACTGCGGCGGCATGCTCACCCTGGGCCTGTCGCTGGTGGTGGTGAAACTGGCCGAGGCCGACGGCCTCGACGCCGAACACTTCGTGCCGCGCGTCATCCTGGTGACCTGCGCGGTGTTCGCGCTGGCGGCGCTGCCGTCGTTCTTCCTGTTGCGCGAGCGCGCGCGGCCTTCCGGCGAACCGCAAGCGGCGCTGGCGATGCTCAAGCGCCTGGCCTACGCCTGGCGCGAAACCGGCCAGCATTTTCCCGAGTTCCGCCGCCTGCTGATGTGCATCGCCTGCTATCAGGCCGGCATTTCGGTGGTGATCACGCTTGCCGCGGTGTATGCCTCGGAGGTCATGGGTTTCACCACGCCGCAGATCATGCTGTTGGTGTTCACCGTGAACATCGGCGCCGCGGCCGGCGCGTTCTCGTTCGGCTATGTGCAGGACCGCATCGGCCACAAGCCGGCGCTGGCGATCACGCTGTGCGGCTGGATCCTGATGGTGCTGGTGGCCTACGCCGCGGTGACGGCGCCGGTGTTCTGGGTGGCCGCGACGCTGGCCGGCCTGTGCATGGGCACGACGCAGAGCGCGGGCCGCGCCATGACCGGCGCGCTGGCGCCGGCCGGACGCCTGGCCGAATTCTTTTCGCTGTGGACGTTCGCGGTGCAACTGGCCGCGGTCATCGGCCCGCTGACCTACGGACTGGTGACCTGGGCCACGCATGGCAACCACCGCCTGGCCATCCTGGTCACCGGGCTGTTCTTTGTCGGCGGCCTGATCCTGCTGTCGCGCGTGGACATGGCGCGCGGCCTGGCGCGCCGCGCCGCATGACGGCGCGGGCGTTCGCCGCAACTGATATTCTTATGAAGTCCCGGACAATCGCTGCGCCTGATGGCGGCGCGATGTCCGGCGGGTTGCGTATTGCGCTGTCAGTTGTCGATGCCGTTGCCGCCATGTTTGGCGCGCGTTCCCGCGGGATACGGGCTTATGGCCCGTATTTTGCGTAAGGTGCCCGTAAGAGCGCGGCGATACGGTTGCGAGTGGGCAGTCAGATAAAAACGGCATCAACAACAGAATCACAGATTGGAGACAAGATCATGTCGAATGCTATTGAGTCCGTACTGGTGGAAACCCGGGTGTTCCCGCCGCCGGAGCGCGCGGCGCAGGGCGCCGCGATTCCCAGCATGGACGCCTACAACGCGTTGTGCGCGCAGGTCGAAAAGGATTTCGACGGTTTCTGGGCCGGCCAGGCCCGCGACAACCTGCAGTGGACCAAGCCGTTCACCGAGGTGCTGGACGAATCCAACGCGCCGTTCTACCGCTGGTTCGGCGACGGCGAACTGAACGTTTCGGCCAACTGCCTGGACGTGCACCTGACCAACGGCAACGCCGACAAGACCGCCATCATCTTCGAGTCCGATGACGGCAAGGTCGTCAAGGTCACCTACCGCGAACTGCTGGCGCGCGTGTGCCGCTTCGCCAACGGCATCGCCAAGCTGGGCTACAAGAAGGGCGACCGCGCCATCATCTACATGCCCATGTCGATCGAGGCCGTGGTGGCGATGCAGGCCTGCGCCCGCCTGGGCGTGACGCATTCGGTGGTGTTCGGCGGCTTCTCGGCCAAGAGCCTGCAGGAGCGCATCGTCGACGTCGGCGCCTCGCTGGTCATCACCGCCGACGAGCAGGTGCGCGGCGGCAAGACCATTCCGCTCAAGCCGGCGGTGGAAGACGCCATTGCCATGGGCGGCTGCGAAGCCGTCAAGCGCGTCATCGTCTATCGCCGCACCGGCGGCAAGGTGGCCTGGAACGAAGGCCGCGATCTCTGGATGCACGACGTCGAGGCCGGCCAGGCCGACACCTGCGAGCCGGTGCCGGTCAATGCCGAGCATCCGCTGTTCATCCTGTACACCTCCGGTTCCACCGGCAAGCCCAAGGGCGTGCAGCACTCGTCCGCCGGCTACCTGCTGTGGGCGCTGCTGACCGTCAAGTGGACCTTCGACGCGCGCAAGGACGACGTCTACTGGTGCACGGCCGACGTGGGCTGGGTCACCGGCCATACCTACATCACCTACGGTCCGCTGGCCGCGGGCCTGACGCAGGTGGTGTTCGAGGGCGTGCCGACGTTCCCCAACGCCGGCCGCTTCTGGGACATGATCGCGCGCCACAAGGTCACCACCTTCTACACCGCGCCGACCGCGATCCGTTCGCTGATCAAGGCCGCCGAGGCCGCGCCCGAGACCCATCCGTCCAAATACGACCTGGATAGCCTGCGCATCATCGGCACGGTGGGCGAGCCCATCAACCCCGAAGCCTGGATCTGGTATCACAAGAACGTCGGCCGCGAGCGCTGCCCCATCGTCGACACCTGGTGGCAGACCGAGACCGGCGGCCACATGATCACGCCGCTGCCGGGCGCCACGCCGACCAAGCCGGGCTCGTGCACCCTGCCGCTGCCGGGCATCGCCGCCGCCATCGTCGATGAGACCGGCGGCGACGTCGACCAGGGCAACGGTGGCTTCCTGGTGATCAAGCGTCCGTGGCCGGCGATGATCCGCAACATCTGGGGCGACCCGGAGCGCTTCAAGAAGAGCTACTTCCCGTCGGAACTGCGCGGTTATTACCTGGCCGGCGACGGCGCGCAGCGCGATGCGGACGGCTACTTCTGGATCATGGGCCGCATCGACGACGTGCTCAACGTGTCGGGCCACCGCCTGGGCACGATGGAAGTGGAATCCGCGCTGGTCGCGCACGAACTGGTGGCCGAGGCCGCCGTGGTCGGCCGTCCCGACGACACCACCGGCGAAGCCGTGGTGGCTTTCGTGGTGCTCAAGAGCGCCCGTCCCGAAGGCGCAGAGGCGCAGGCCATCGCCAAGACGCTGCGCGACTGGGTGGCCAAGGAAATCGGCCCGATCGCCAAGCCCAAGGACATCCGCTTCGGCGACAACCTGCCCAAGACCCGCTCCGGCAAGATCATGCGCCGCCTGCTGCGCGTGGTCGCCAAGGGCGAGGAAGTGACGCAGGACGTGTCGACGCTGGAAAACCCCGCCATCCTGGAACAACTGTCCAAGCCGCTGTGACGCGGCGCGCGCCGTCCGTCATGCGGACGGCGCGGACGGTTCCCCGCGCGACGGGAGCATAATGCGAGATGCCCATGCCGGTTTGCCGGCATGGGCATCGTCGTTTTTTCCTTCGCCACTTTCACTGGAGACGCCGCCGTGAGCCGCAGCAGTTTCGATCGCGCAGGGCTGGCCCTGATGTTCAGCACCATCCTCGTGTGGGCGGGGAGCTGGATCGCGATGAAGCTGATCGTGCCGTACATCGGTCCGTTCGATTTCGTGGCGCTGCGCTACGTGACCGGCGCGCTGGTGCTGTTTGCGCTGGCTGCCGCCACCCGGCGGCCGTTGGGCCTGCCGTCGTGGAAGCTGACCTTGCTGATCGGCCTGACCCAGACCGCCGGTTTCCAGGGCTTCGTGCAGACTGCGCTGGTATCCGGCGGCGTCGGCAAGGTGTCGTTGATGGCCTATACCATGCCGTTCTGGGTGGTGCTGTTCGCGTGGGGCCTGCTGGGCGAGCGGCCGACGGCCCGCCACGGCGTCGGCATCGGCCTGGCCGCGATCGGACTGGTGCTGTTCATCGAACCCTGGCACGGCGTGGGCGAAATGCGGCCGGTGCTGCTGGGGTTGGGCAGCGGCCTGTGCTGGGGCGTGGGCACGGTGCTGTCCAAGCGCATGTTCGAGCGTCACGCGCCCGACGTGATGACCTTCACGGCCTGGCAGATGCTGTTCGGCGGACTGGTGATGACGCCGGTGGCGTGGCTGGCGCCGCAGATCCCGGCGCAGTGGGGCTGGCAACTGTGGACCGGCATGGTCTATATCGTCCTGATCGCCACGGCCGCCGGCTGGCTGCTGTGGCTGCAGGTGGTGCGGCGGGTTCCGGCTTCGATTGCCGGCCTTTCCAGCCTGGGCGTGCCGGTGGTGGCGATGCTGATGGCGTGGGCGGTGCTGTCCGAGCGTCCGTCGCCGGTCGAGCTGGGCGGCATGGCCCTGATCCTTGCCGGCATTTTTGTCGTTAGTCGCGCGGCGCCTGCCGCGCGCGCGGGCTGATCGGCCCGTTAACCGGATTCCGTTTTCCTTCAAGGAAGCTTCATGATCGATTTGCGCAGTGATACCGTCACCCGGCCGTCTCCGGCCATGTTGCAGGCCATGGTCAGCGCGCCGCTGGGCGACGATGTGATGGGCGATGACCCCACGGTCATTCAGTTGCAGCAGGCAGTTGCCGAGCGCGCGGGCAAGGTCGCGGGCCTGTTCTTTCCGTCGGGCACGCAGAGCAATCTGGCCGGCCTGATGGCCCATTGCGAACGCGGCGACGAGTACCTGGTGGGCCAGCAGGCCCATACCTACAAGTACGAGGGCGGCGGCGCGGCGGTGCTGGCCAGCATCCAGCCCCAGCCCATCGAGCACGCCGAGGATGGCTCTCTGCCGCTGGAGAAGCTCGCTGCCGCGCTCAAGCCCGAAGGCGATCCGCACTTCGCCCGCACCCGGCTGCTGGCGTTGGAGAACACCTTCCATGGCAAGCTGATTCCGGCGGATTACGTGCGCGCGGCGACCGACTGGGCCCGCGGCCATGGCCTCGCCACACACCTGGACGGGGCCCGCGTGTTCAACGCCGCCGTCGCCAGCGGCAAGCCGCTGGCCGAGATGTGCCAGCCATTCGATTCTGTGTCGATCTGCTTTTCCAAGGGGCTGGGGGCGCCGGTCGGTTCGGTGCTGGTGGGCAGCGCCGAACTGATCGCCCGCGCGCGCCGCTGGCGCAAGGTGCTGGGCGGCGGCCTGCGCCAGTCGGGCGTGCTGGCTGCGGCCTGCCTGTACGCGCTGGAACATAACGTCGAACGCCTGGCGCAGGATCACGCCAACGCACGCCTGCTGGCCGACGGCCTGCGCGGCATCACCGGCGTGCGGGTCCTGAGCCAGGACACCAACATGGTGTTCGCGGAATTCGAGCCGGCGCGTTGCGATGCGCTGACCGCCGCGCTGGCTGCCGATGGCATCCTGATGCGCGCGGTCTACGGCGGGCCGACGCGCCTGGTGACGCATCTGGATGTGTCGAGCGCGGACGTGCGCCGGGTGATCGAGGCCGTCGCTCGCCATCTGCGATGACCGATAGCGTAAGGCGGGCTGGCCCGCAAGGGACCGCCCATGCCGGCATGCCTCCCGCCACGTCGGGTCAGTCGCCGGCGCGCAGCACCTGCGCCAGCACGGAGAACAGCTCGTCGATCTGCGCGAGCTCGATGACCAGCGGGGGCGACAGCAGCATGGTGTCGCCGGCCGCGCGGATCAGGCAGCCGCGTTCCAGGCAGGCCTGGTGCACGGCATAGCCGCGCTGGCCCGGCTTGCCCGCGAGCGGCGCCAGTTCGATCGCGGCCAGCAGGCCGATGTTGCGGATGTCCACCACGTGCGGCAGGCCCTTGAGGCCGTGGGCCGCATCCTCCCAATAGCGCCATAGGTCGCGGCTGCGCTGGAACAGGCCGTCGCGGCGGCAGATGTCCAGCATTGCCAGCCCGGCCGCGCAGGCCACCGGGTGGCCCGAGTAGGTGTAGCCGTGGGCCAGCTCGATGGCGTTCTCCGGGCCTTGCATGAAGGCGTCGTAGACATGCTGGCGCACCAGCGTCGCGCCCATCGGAATGGCGCCGTTGGTCAGCCCCTTGGCGCTGGTGATGAGGTCGGGCGTGACGCCG
The DNA here is from genome assembly GCF_046535435.1 of Achromobacter sp. SIMBA_011. Taxonomy (NCBI): domain Bacteria; kingdom Pseudomonadati; phylum Pseudomonadota; class Betaproteobacteria; order Burkholderiales; family Alcaligenaceae; genus Achromobacter; species Achromobacter sp. SIMBA_011. The sequence continues at coordinate 353,295 of NZ_JAWRWN010000004.1, forward strand.
AAATGCGCCGAGGCGAAGGCGCCGTCGACGCGGCCGAAGGCGCAGATCACTTCGTCGAAGATCAACAGGATGCCGTGCCGGTCGCAGATCTCGCGCAGCTTCTGCAGGTAACCGCGCGGCGGCACCAGCACGCCGGTGGATCCGGCCACCGGTTCGACGATGACAGCGGCGATGGTGGAGGCGTCGTGCAGCGACACGATGCGCTCGAGCGCATCGGCCAGGTGCGCGCCCCAGTCCGGCTGGCCGCGGCTGTAGGCCATCCGCTCGCGGTCGTAGGTATGCGGCAGATGGTCCACATAGGGCAGCAGGTTGCCGAACGGCTTGCGATGGCCGCCGATGCCCGAGACCGACAGGCCGCCGAACCCCACGCCGTGATACGAGCGTTCGCGGCCGATCAGGCGCACGCGTTGGCCTTCGCCGCGCGCGCGGTGGTAGCCCAGCGCAATCTTGAGGGCGGTATCGACGGCCTCGGATCCGGAGTTGGAAAAAAACACGTTGGAGAAACCGGCGGGCGCCTCTACGCACAGCTTTTCGGCCAATTCGAACGCCAGCGGATGGCTCATCTGAAACGACGGCGCGTAGTCCAGCTCATAGGCGGTGCGGGCGATGGCCTCGACGATTTCGGGCCGGCGATGGCCGGCGTTGACGCACCACAGGCCCGCGATGCCGTCCAGCACGCGGCGGCCGTCGGGCCGGATGTAGTGCATGCCCTCGGCCGCGCTGAAAAGCACCGGATCGCGCTTGTAGCGACGGTTGGCGGTGAAGGGCATCCAATAGGCGTCGGCGTTGAGGGGAGAGGACAGATGAGGCGTGGGCGAGGGCATGGGCTTGCTGCTTCAAGGAAGTTCAGGTGCGACCATTTTGTATTAATAATAAGAAAAATACAATTTAGGGGGCAGAAAAGACGGAACGGCGGTTCGGGAATGCAGGTTCAGGATTGCCGCAGTGAGGTCGAAAGGTGTTCGCGCATGAGTTGCGAGGCCTTTTCCTGGTCGCCGGCTTCCAGCGCGGCGATGATGCGCAGGTGTTCGTTGCTGGAGTCCACGAAGCGCGCTTCGCGGTGGAACGCGGCGTGTTCTTCCAGGCGGCGCAATTGATTCTGCTGTTGTACGGCCTGCAGGATGTAGCGGTTGCCGGAGCAGCGCGCGAGCATTTCGTGGAACGCGGCGTTCAGGCCGAAGAACTCAGCGGCCGAGATCCCGGCGTCGTCGCGCTGGATCAGCGCCTCGTGCGCGGCGCGCATGCGCTCCAGGGCATTACGGTCGAGCCGGAACGTTGGCTCCAGCAGGCCGGCGCATTCGATCGTCATGCGGAAGCGGTAGCTTTCGTCGAGCGCCTCGCGGTTCTCCAGCGAGGGCGCGAATTGCCAGCCGTGGCCCTTGCGCTTTTCCAGCAGGCCGTCGGCCGACAACTGCAGCAGGGCCTTGGCCAGCACGCTGCGCGGCGCGGGATAGCGCTGCAGCAGCTCGCGCTCGGTGAACTGGTCGGGCAGCACGCGGGTGGCGCGGTCGGCGATCAGGCGGCGGTAGAGTTCGTCCTGGGTCGGACCCGCGCCGGCGATGGCGGGCGAGGCCTGGGCGACGTTTTCGGCCACGGTGTAGCCGCTGTTGGGACGATGCGTGATCAGCCCCTGGGTAGCCAGCAGCCGCAGCGCGCCGCGCACCGGGGTACGTGATACCTCATAGCTCGCCGCCAGCGCTTCCTCGGACAAGTGGGCGCCAGGCGCGTAGCGCCGCGCCACGATGTCCTGCGCGATCAGGCGCGCCAGGTCGACTTGCAGCGCAGTGGGGCGGGCGGGAGCGGCAGGAGGCATGGAGGAGCGCGGGAACGGCGGTGCTGCAATGGTAACGGACAGACGCGGCCTCAGCCATGATGCGCGCGACTGTCGCCCGGCGCCTGGTCGCGGTCCCGCATGCCATAGTCGCGCAGCACCTGCGCGACGCGCAGGCGATAGTTGGCGAACACGCCGCCCCGTCCCGCTTCCTGGGCGCGGCGATGCGATTCCAGCGAGCGCCAGCGCCTGACCGCGTCCTCGTCGCGCCAGAACGACAGCGACAGCAGTTTGCCTGGGGTCGTCAGGCTCTGGAAACGTTCGACCGAAAGGAAGCCGTCTATGGTCTTCAGTTCATCGATCAGGCCCGCGGCGATGTGCAGATAGGGCGCGGCATTGCCGTCGGCGGGCTCGACTTCGAATATCACGGCGATCATGGGGTGGGCTCCTCGGTGAAATCAAATTGGGGAATGCGCGCGTTGGGCAGGGGGCGGTAGCGAAAGCGCGCCGCCAGGGCGGCGCCATCGATGCCGGCCTTCAGCAGGTGAACGAGCGCGCCGGCCGCATCGCGCCGTGCCGCGTCGCGGCCCGGGCAGGCATGACTCTGTGCGCCGAAAGTCCAGTGCGCATCGGGTTGCGCCATGGCGGCCGCGGCCAGCACCAGCAGCACGGTCTCGTCGGCCTCGATGCGCTGGCCGTCCAGGTCAATCGGGCCGGCCAGGAAGCGGCGGGTGTTGTGGATGGGCGGGTCGTGCCGCAGCGTCGCATCGACCATTTCCCAGGCCTGCGCCCGCGTCAGGTCCGCGCCGGCTCCCAGGCGCGCGGCGCGCAGCAGCGCATTGCCGAGCAGGCCGGCGCCGGCTTCGCAGGCCTGGAACAGCAGGCCCGCCAGGTTGGCGGCCAGCAGCATCGGATCCAGGCCGGCCTCTGCGCCCAGGACGCGCAATTCGCGCAAGGCCGGGCTGGCGGCGGGGTCGTCCAAATGGGCGCGCAGGCGCGCCAGCAGGCGCTCGGCCGCCGCGTGTCCGGCCGCCGTCCGGTCCTCGGCGGCGGAGGGCGGCAGGGCTGCGAGGAACGCGCCGATATCGTGTGCGCATTCCGCGGCCACGGCGCCAGACAGGCCGATGGCACAGGCTTGCGCAAAAACCGGGGCGGCGTGCAGGCAGCGGTCGACGCCGCTGGCCGAGCGTGCGTCCAGGTCCAGCCGTTGCCAGTCGGGCGCGGGGGCCAGCGGCGCCTGTCGCGCCAGGAAGCCGCTGAACAATGTCTTGAGACGGCGCTGCCGCGGACCATCGTTCATCCGCAGGAAGCGGCCGAACAGCAGGCCGGCGGGACCCGCGGCGATTCCCTTGGGCACTGGCTCGGCGAGGGGGCGCACACGGGCGGCGGGATGGCGCATGATGTCGCGGATCAGCCTTGGATCGCTGGCCACCCATAGGCCCAGCCGAGTGTCCCGGTAGAGGGGGCGATCGCGGGCCAGCGCGGCGTAATAGGGATAGGGATCGACGTGCGTGACCGCCTGCAGCGGATCGGTAGGAAAGGGCGTGGACATGGGCGGCGCGGCTGGCTCGGGGACCGCCAGTATCACCGCGTCGCGCCAGCGACGATTCGGCCCGGGTCGAACTATGCCTGCGCGGTGTCCGCCAGCAGCGCGGCATAGCCGGCGCGCGAGTCCGGCCATTGCAGCGCCAGGCCGCTGGCCCGCAGACGGGCGTTGCTGAGCTTCTTGCTGCCGACCCCATTGGGCGCGGGGCCGTCGCCAGGCGCCGGGGCGCCGATCATCCGCGCCAGCTCGGCATAGAGTTCATGCAGCGGCAGGGGCGTGTCGTCGCAGCCGATGTAGACTGGCAACGCATCGGGCAGCAGCGCCACGTGCGCGATGGCGGCCGCGGCGTCGTCGATGTGGATGCGGTTGGCCCAGTGCGGCGGTTCGAGCGGCGCGCTGGCCTTGCCCGTCCGCAGCCGTTCGATCAGTTGCAGGCGGCCGGGGCCGTAGAGGCCGGCGAAGCGCAGGGTGGTGTGCGGGATCGCGCGCGCGGCCAGCGCCGCTTCCGCCTCGAGCAGGATGCGGCCGTTGAAGCCTTGCGGCGCGGGCGGCGTGTCTTCATCGACCCAGTCGCCGCGATGTTCGCCATACACCGCGCTGGACGATACGAACACGACGCGCTCGACCTGGCGCGTGTCGAGCGCATCCAGCACGTGGTTCAGGCCGTCGACGAACACGGCGCGATAGGCGGCGGGATCGCGCGCGCCGGCCGTGGCGACGTGGATCACGCGGGTGATGCCGGCCGGCAGCGCCGGCAGGCTATCCGGTTGGCTGATGTCGCCTGCCAGCCAGCGGATGCCGCTGGCGTCGTCGGCCGGCGGGTGGCGGCGCAATGCGTAGACCGTGTCGCCGCGCGCCAGCAGTCGGCGCGCGGCGCGTTGGCCGAGATCGCCGCAGCCGATGAAAAGCACGCGTTCAGCCATGGCCGCCGACGCCTGCTACATGCCGCTGTAGACCGGGCCCTCGCCGCCCTGCGGCGCCACCCAGACGATGTTCTGGGTCGGGTCCTTGATGTCGCAGGTCTTGCAGTGCACGCAGTTCTGCGCGTTGATCTGCAGGCGGTCCTCGCCATGGTCGTCCTTGACGAACTCGTAGACGCCAGCAGGGCAGTAGCGCGATTCCGGACCGCCGTACTTGGCGAGGTTGACCTGCACCGGCACCGAGGGATCCTTCAGCGTCAGGTGCACGGGCTCGTTCTCGTCGTGGTTGGTGTTGGAGATGAACACCGAGCTGAGCTTGTCGAAGGTCAGCTTGCCGTCGGGCTTGGGGTAATCGATGCGGGCGCACTGCGAGGCCGGCTGAAGGCAGGCGTGATCGGGCTTGCTGTGGCGCAGGGTCCACGGCATCTTGCCCTTGAACACCAGTTGCTCGATGCCGGTCATCAGCGTGGCCACCGTGCGGCCCTTCTTGAACCACTGCTTGAAGTTGCGCGCCTTGTTCAGCTCGGTGTGCAGCCACGAATTCTTGAAGGCCTCGGGATACGCGGCCAGTTCGTCGTGGCGGCGGTCGGCCACCAACGCGTCGAACGCGGCCTCGGCGGCCAGCTTGCCGGACTTGATGGCGGCATGGCTGCCCTTGATGCGCGAGGCGTTCAGGAAGCCGGCCTCACAGCCGACCAGCACGCCGCCGGGGAAGGTCAGCTTGGGCAGCGACAGCAGGCCGCCCGCCGTGATGGCGCGCGCGCCATAGGCGATGCGCTTGCCGCCTTCGAAGGTGCCGCGGATGGCGGGGTGGGTCTTGTAGCGCTGGAATTCGTCGAACGGCGACAGCCAGGGGTTGGCGTAGTCCAGGCCGACGATCATGCCCACCGCCACCAGGTTGTTGTCCAGGTGGTAGAGGAACGAGCCGCCGTAGGTGTCGGAATCCAGTGGCCAGCCGGCGGTGTGGATCACCAGGCCGGGCTTGGACTGAGCCGGATCGACTTCCCACATTTCCTTGATGCCGATGCCGTAGGCCTGCGGGTCGCGGCCATCGTCGAGCTTGTAGCGTTCGATCAATTGGCGGCCGAGCTGGCCGCGCGCGCCTTCGGCGAACACCGTGTAGCGCGCGTGCAGTTCCATGCCGGGCTGGTAGTGGGCGGTATGGCTGCCGTCGCGGGCCACGCCCATGTCGCCGGTGGCCACGCCGCGCACCGCGCCGTTCTCGTCGTACAGCACTTCGACCGCCGCGAAGCCGGGGAAGATCTCGACGCCCAGCGCCTCGGCCTGCTCGCCCAGCCACTTGACCACGTCGCCCAGGCGGACGATGTAGTTGCCTTCATTGTGGAAACAGGGCGGCAGCAGCCAATTGGGGGTGGCGCGCGCGCCGTTCTCGGACAGGAACAGGAATTTGTCCTGCGTCACGGGCACATTGAGCGGGGCGCCCTTGTCTTTCCAGTCGGGAATCAGTTCGGTCAGCGCCAGCGGATCCATCACCGCCCCGGAAAGGATGTGGGCGCCCAGTTCGGCGCCTTTTTCCAGGACGCAGACGCCGATTTCCTGATTCTTTTCAGCGGCTAGCTGCTTCAGACGGATAGCGGTGGCCAGGCCGGCGGGACCCCCGCCAACCACGACCACGTCATATTCCATCGACTCGCGTTCAGACATTGCAAAGCTCCCCGTATGTATTCCATATATGGCTGGAAGTATTATCGGCGATTGTATTGCAGGCGGAGACCTTGCACGTCTTCGCATTTCCATCAGACATCAGGAGCAATTGGTGAACCCGGACACTCTGTCTGCGCGGATTCTGGCGGTGGGCGACACCCACCAAGTGGATTTGCCTTTGCGTTGGGGCGATTCCGACGCCTTGAACCATCTCAACAACACGCTGTATTTCCGCCTCATGGAAGAGGCGCGCATGCAGATCCTCTATGACGCGGGCTTCGAATTGCCGGCCGATGACGGCGCCATCCTGGCGCATGCATCCTGTGATTTCCTGCGCCCGTTGACCTATCCGGCGACGGTGCGGGTGACGCACAAGGTGACGCGCATCGGTCGTTCCAGCGCGGAATTCGAGCTGCTGCTCGAGAAGGTCGGCGATGACGCGGGTCCCTATGCCCGCGGCCGCAACGTGCTGGTGTGGATGGATTACGTGGCCAATACGTCCGCTCCGTGGCCGCCCGAAGTGCTGGCGAAAATGGCCACGCAGTTCCAGCCGGCCGCCTAGGCGCGGGGGCGGTGGCGGTCCGACTTCGATGCGGCGTTTGAAACGACGCCCGCATTTGCCGGCCATGCCGTTAAAATCCAGGACAGAACCACAATACGAATGACAGGGCGCGCCACCCTCGGCGCCGCGAACCAGCAGGCATCGGGCCCGGCCGCGATGCCGCCGGACCGCGAAACCGGCAGCCGCGCCCCAAGTAAAAACAGGGTCCACCCAGGATCGCCGGCCTCCTTCTCGGGGCAAGCGGTCCGGCAAGGCGGGCGGATCCTCTTCAGTTCGACCTTAACTAGGAGTTGGAGCGATGGACAAGGTTTTTGCAAGCGCCCAGGAGGCGCTGGCAGGCATCGTCAAGGACGGCCAGATGATCGCCGTCGGCGGTTTCGGCCTTTGCGGCATTCCCGAGGCCCTGATCGCCGCGCTGCGCGATTCGGGCGTGAAGGATCTCACTTGCATCAGCAATAACGCGGGCGTCGACGGCTTCGGCCTGGGCCAGTTGCTCAACACGCGCCAGGTCCGCAAGATGATCGCGTCGTACGTGGGCGAGAACAAGGAATTCGAACGCCAGTTCCTGTCGGGCGAACTCGAGCTCGAATTCACGCCGCAGGGCACGCTGGCCGAGAAGCTGCGCGCCGGCGGCGCCGGCATTCCGGCGTTCTTCACCCGCACCGGCGTGGGCACCATCGTCGCCGATGGCAAGGAAATCCGCGAATTCGACGGCCAGCAATACGTGATGGAACGCTCGCTGGTGCCGGACGTGTCGCTGGTCAAGGCGCACATCGCCGACCGCAGCGGCAACCTGGTGTTCCGCAAGACGGCGCGCAATTTCAATCCGAACGTGGCGATGGCCGGCAAGTTCACGGTGGTCGAGGTCGAGCAGATCGTCGACACCGGCAGCCTGGACCCTGACCAGATCCACCTGCCCGGCATCTATGTGCACCGGATCGTGCTGAACGCCAATCCGGAAAAGCGCATCGAACAACGCACCACTCGCCCGGCCTAAGGAGAACACGACATGGCATGGTCCCGCGATGAAATGGCGGCGCGCGCCGCGCGCGAGCTGCAAGACGGTTTTTACGTGAACCTGGGTATCGGCCTGCCGACCCTGGTGGCCAATCACGTTCCCAAGGGCGTCGAGGTCTGGTTGCAATCCGAAAACGGGCTGCTGGGCATCGGCCCGTTCCCGACCGACGCCGAGGTCGATGCCGATCTCATCAACGCTGGCAAGCAGACCGTCACGACGCTGCCCGGCTCGTCGATCTTCTCGTCGGCCGACTCGTTCGCGATGATCCGCGGCGGCAAGATCAACCTGGCCATCCTGGGCGCGATGCAGGTGTCCGAAAAGGGCGACCTGGCCAACTGGATGATCCCGGGCAAGATGGTCAAGGGCATGGGCGGCGCGATGGACCTGGTGGCCGGTGTCGGCCGCGTGGTCGTGCTGATGGAACACGTGGCCAAGAAGAAGGACGGCACCGAGGACATCAAGCTGCTGCCCGAATGCAACCTGCCGCTGACGGGCGTGGGCGTGGTCGACCTGATCATCACCGACCTGGGCGTGATGGAAGTCACCGACCACGGCCTGAAGCTGCTGGAAACGGCGCCGGGCGTGACGGTGGACGAGATCCAGTCCAAGACGGCCGCCAAGATGGATGTGTCGGCGGTCAAGTAATCCGCCGCCAAGGCATCATGAATAACGCCCCGCAAGGGGCGTTATTCATTGAGGGCCACGCCAGGCGTGGCGGGCAGGGCGCCCCGGGGCGTGGCGTTCAGGCCGCTTCGCGCAGCAGCATGCCGACGTGCGGGATGCCATCCTCGATGTATTCCTCGGTCACCGGCACGAAGCCGTGCCCGCCGTAATAGCCGCGCAACCGGGCCTGCGCGCCCAGGTAGACCGGCTGGCCCGGCCACAGTCGCGCCACTTCGCCCTTGGCGCGGCGCATCAGTTCGTGGCCCAGGCCCGTGCCGCGCGCCGCTGGCGCCGTGATGACGCGGCCAATGATCGCCTGGCCGTCGTTCAGCGCGGGTTCGAGCAGGCGGCAATAGGCCAGCAGCGCGCCGTTTTCCCAGGCCATCAGGTGTTCCGTCTGTCCCTGCAGGTCCTTGCCGTCCATGTCCAGGAAGACGCAATCCTGTTCCACCACGAAGACCTCCGAGCGCAGGCGCAGGATCGCGTAGAGCTCGGCCAGGGTCAGTTCGGCGTGGGGCTTGCAGGTCCAGAGAGGCATTTGAAAAGTCCGAAATGCGGGGAAGAAGGGCTGGGATCAAGCGTACATCAAACCGGCCCCGTTTCTTTTGAAGCACTGTTACATAAATTCACGGGTATACCCTTAGTATGAAAATGAATTTTCTTATCTAAAATTTGCGTGTAAACAGATTTACACAAACCTTCGCTACGTTTCCCCCCTCTTTCTCGATGAACAAGGCCGCACTCACGATCGCTGATCGGATCGCCCGGGCCCAGCCCGCGCTGAGCCGCACGCAGCACAAGATGGCCGAGTACGTCCTGGCGCACCAGTTCCGCGTCGCCACGATGACCATCGACGAATTCGCGACGGCGGCGGGCGTGTCGGTCGCCACCGCCAACCGTTTCGCGCGCGCCCTGGACCTGCCCGGTTACCCGCAATTCCGCGCCGAACTGGCACGCGGTTTCGAGGCGGCGCTGGAGCCGGTCGAAAAATTGCGCACCGAACTCGCGCACTCGGCCAGCGCGGTGCAGATCTTTGCCGCGACCCTCGAAGAAGACATCCGCAACGCCCAGCGCAACCTGCAGAGCCTGGATGCCGCCGCCTGTGAGCAGGCGGTCGATGCCATCCTGGCCGCCGACCGCGTCTTCATCATCGGGTTTGGCGCCAGCGGCTTCCTGGCCGGCATGCTGCAGCGTGGCCTGTGCATGCACCTGCATTCGGTCGAATCGCTGGCCGGCCCGGGCGGCGTATCGCACGCGGCGCGTCAGATGTCGCGCATGACCAGCAAGGATCTGGTCATCGCCATCGGCTTTCCGCGCTATCTGGCAGACACCGTGACCCTGGCGGGCGCCGCCAAGCAGGCCGGCGTGCCGGTGCTGGTGCTGACCGACAAGCCCACCTCGCCGCTGGCGCCGACCGCGTCGGTGGTGCTGTACGCGGTGTCCACGCGCCAACTGATTCCCAATTCCGAAACCGCCGCGCTGGGCCTGATCGAAGCCCTTTCGGCGGCGGTGGCCTATCGGGCCAAGAATTCCGTCGCGGCCGCCGCTGGGGTGACCCAGTCCGTGATGCCGTGGCTCATCCATGGAGTAGGTAAACGATGATTCAACCCGTGATCGCGATTCACGGTGGCGCCGGCGCGATGTCCCGCGCGGCCATGTCGCCCGAGAAAGAGCAGGAATACCTGAGCGCCCTCGAATCCATCCTGACGGCCGGCCAGGCTGTGCTGGCCCGTGGCGGCAGCGCGCTGGACGCCGTCACCGAAGCCGTGCGCCTCCTGGAAGATTGCCCGCTGTTCAACGCCGGCCATGGCGCCGTGTTCACCAGCGCCGGTACCCATGAGCTGGACGCCGCCATCATGGACGGCGCCACGCTGCGTTCGGGCGCCATCGCCAATGTCAACTGCGTGCGCAACCCGGTGTTCGCCGCGCGCAAGGTCATGGAAACCAGCAAGCACGTGTTCTTCGTGGGCGAGGGCGCCGAAGCCTTCGCCAAGGACGCCGGCCTGGAAATCGTCGACCCCTCGTATTTCTCCACCGAGGCGCGCCGCGAGCAATTGCTGCGCGTGCAGCGCGAAACGCCGGAAGCGGCGGTGCTGGACCACGACGGCCAGGCCATGGTCGCGCGCGGCCAGCCGGCGCCGGCCGATCCGCTCGATTCCGACAAGAAGTTCGGCACCGTGGGCGCCGTGGCCGTGGACGCGCAGGGCAACCTGGCCGCGGCCACCTCCACCGGCGGCATCACCAACAAGCAGGTCGGCCGCGTCGGCGACGCGCCGCTGATCGGCGCCGGCACCTACGCCAGCAACAAGACCTGCGCCGTGTCCACCACGGGCACGGGCGAGATGTTCATCCGCATGGTCGCCGCCTATGACGTGGCGGCCCAGATGGAATATTGCGGCGCCTCGCTGGAAACGGCGGCGGACCGCGTCGTGATGGAAAAACTGCCCACCATCGGCGGCAAGGGCGGCCTGGTGGCCGTTGACGCCCAGGGCAATGTGGCCTTGCCGTTCAACACGGAAGGCATGTACCGCGGTTACGCCCGCGTCGGTGAGAAGCCGGTCACCGCCATCTATCGCTGAGCGGCGACGGGCTTCGTTTTTGTCAGTTTTAGGGATTACTAGAGATATGGTTGATCGCGCAAACAGCCTGGCGCTGCCGGATAACCGCGTGGTCCAGGTCGACGACCTGACGGTGCGCTTCGTGGGTTCGGAGCGCACGGTCGAAGCCGTGCGCAACCTGTCGTTCCATGTGGACCGGGGCGAGACCCTGGCCATCGTGGGCGAATCGGGGTCGGGCAAGTCGGTGACGTCGCTGGCGCTGATGCGCCTGGTGGAGCACGGCGGCGGCCGCATCGCCCAGGGCAGCATGGCCCTGCGCCGGCGCAACGGCTCCGTGATCGACCTGGTCAACGCCAATCAGCGCGCCATGCGCAACGTGCGCGGCGCCGACATGGCCATGATCTTCCAGGAGCCGATGACGTCACTGAACCCGGTGTTCACGGCCGGCGACCAGATCGCCGAGTCGATCCGCGAGCACCAGGGCATGGACGCCGCGGCCGCGCGCGCCGAAGCCCTGCGCATGCTGGAACAGGTGCGCATTCCGGAAGCCAAGTCGGTGCTGGACCGCTACCCGCACCAGTTGTCGGGCGGCATGCGCCAGCGCGTCATGATCGCCATGGCGCTGGCCTGCAAGCCGGCGCTGCTGATCGCCGACGAGCCCACCACCGCGCTGGACGTCACCATCCAGGCGCAGATCCTGCAACTGATCCGCCAGTTGCAGGAAGAAATGCACATGGGCGTGGTGTTCATCACCCACGACATGGGCGTGGTCGCCGAAGTGGCCGACCGCGTGCTGGTTATGTACCGCGGCGACAAGGTCGAGGAAGGCCCGTCGGCGTCGGTGTTCGCCACGCCCCAGCATGCCTATACCAAGGCGCTGCTGTCGGCCGTGCCGAAGCTGGGCGCGATGCAGGGCACCGACCTGCCGGCGCGTTTCCCGCTGCTGCAGGTGGACGGCAAGGCGCAGCCGGTGGCCGAACCCGGCGCCACCAGCACCCAGGAAGTGCCGGCCGCGCGCCGCGAGCCGATCCTGAGCGTGCGCGACCTGGTGACGCGCTTCGACCTGCGCGGCGGCATCCTGAGCCGCGTGCAGCGCCGCGTGCACGCCGTGGAGAAGGTCAGCTTCGACCTGTACCCCGGCGAGACGCTGTCGCTGGTGGGCGAATCCGGTTGCGGCAAATCCACCACCGGCCGCTCGCTGCTGCGCCTGGTGGACAGCCAGGGCGGCGAGATCCGCTTCGGCGGGCGCGACATCGTGCGCCTGAAGACTTCCGAACTGCAAGCCTTGCGCCGCGACATCCAGTTCGTGTTCCAGGATCCGTTCGCCTCGCTTGATCCGCGCGTCACCGTCGGTTTCTCGATCATGGAACCGCTGCTGGTGCACGGCGTGGCCAAGGGCAAAGAGGCCGAACAGCGCGTGGCAGAACTGCTCGAGCGCGTCGGCCTGCCGCCCGAAATGGCGCAGCGCTACCCGCATGAATTCTCCGGCGGCCAGCGCCAGCGCATCTGTATCGCGCGCGCCCTGGCCCTGAACCCCAAGGTCGTGATCGCGGACGAATCGGTGTCGGCGCTGGATGTGTCGATCCAGGCGCAGATCGTCAATCTGCTGATCGACCTGCAGCGCGACATGGGCATTTCGTTCCTGTTCATTTCTCACGACATGGCCGTGGTCGAGCGCGTCAGCCATCGCGTGGCGGTCATGTACCTGGGGCAGATTGTCGAGATCGGTCCGCGCCGGGCCATCTTTGAGAACCCGCAGCACCCCTATACCAAGAAGCTCATGGCCGCCGTGCCGATCGCCGATCCGGCGCGCCGCCACATGAAACGCACCTTGCTGTCCGATGAAATTCCCAGCCCGATCCGCAAGCTCGGCGACGAGCCGGTGGTGCAACCGCTGGTGCAGGTAGGAACCGATCACTTTGTCGCCCGCCACGCGGTCGGCGGAGCGTATTGAGTCAGTTGTCGTACTTGTTTTTCTTCCACCAAACCCCCTAATTCCGCACAGGAACCAGGAGTTGCAATGATGAAAGTTCTGCGCCCCACCAAGCTGATGGCCGCCGCCGCGGTGGCCTTCGGCGTGCTCACCTCGCCGCTGGCGCATGCTGCCAAAGACGTGACGTTTGCCGTCTCCATCGCGCTGGAAACGCTCGACCCGTACAACACCAACAGCACGCTGAACCAGGCGGCCGGCAAGGCCTACTACGAAGGCCTGTTCGAGTTCGACAAGGACCTGAAGGTCCAGAAGGTCCTGGCCACCGACTACACCGTCAGCGAAGACGGCCTGGTGTACACCTTCAAGCTGCGCGATGGCGTCAAGTTCCATGACGGCACCCCGTTCAACGCCGAAGCCGTCAAGATCAACTTCGACCGTCCGGCCAACCCGGAAAACCGCCTGTCGCGCTACATCCAGTTCAGCGTCATCGAGAAGACCGAAGTGGTCGATCCGCTGACCGTCAAGATCACCCTGAAGAAGCCGTTCTCGGCCTTCATCAACGCGCTGGCCCACCCGGCCGCCATGATGATCTCGCCGGCCGCCCTGGCCAAGTACGGCAAGGAAATCGGCTTCCACCCGGTCGGCACCGGCCCGTTCGAATTCGTCGAATGGAAGCCCGCCGAATACCTGAAGGTCAAGAAGTTCGACGGCTACTGGAAGAAGGGCTACCCGAAGGTCGACACCCTGACCTTCCGCACCGTGACCGACAACAACACCCGCGCCGCCGTGGTGCAGACGGGCGAAGCGCAATTCGCCTTCCCGGTGCCGTTCGAGCAGGCCGCCGTGCTGTCCAAGAACGACAAGCTGGACGTGGTTGACCACAAGAACTCGATCATGGCCCGCTACCTGTCGATGAACGTGCAGCAAAAGCCGTTCGACAACGTCAAGGTGCGTGAAGCCATCAACTACGCCATCAACAAGGAAGCCCTGGCCAAGGTCGCTTTCTCGGGCTACGCCACCGTCGTCGACGGCGTCGTGCCGACCGGCGTCGACTTCGCCCACAAGACCGGCCCGTGGCCGTACGACATCAAGAAGGCCAAGGCCCTGCTGGCCGAAGCCGGCTACCCCAATGGCTTCGAAAGCCAGCTCTGGTCCGCCTACAACGACGGCACCTCGGTGAAGGTGGTGCAGTTCCTGCAGCAGCAACTGGCGCAAGTCGGCATCAAGGTGTCGGTGGAAGTGCTGGAATCGGGCCAGCGCGTGCAGCGCGTGCAACAGGTGCAAAAGCCTGAAGACGCCAAGGTCCGCATGTACTACGCCGGCTGGTCGTCCTCGACCGGCGAAGCCGACTGGGGCCTGCGTCCGCTGCTGACCACCGCCGCGTTCCCGCCGGTGCTCAACAACGTGTCGTACTACTCGAACAAGTCGGTTGACGACGGCATCCAGCAGGCCCTGGCGACGACCGACCGCGCCAAGAAGACCGAGATCTACAAGACCGTTCAGGAAACCATCTGGAAGGACGCCCCGTGGGCCTTCCTGGTGACCCAGAACAACCTGTACGTCAAGTCGAAGAACCTGTCGGGCGTGTACGTGGAACCGGACACCTCGTTCTGGTTCGGCGACATCGACCTGAAGCAGTAAACCGGCGGTAACTCACGGGGCCGTTCGGCCCCTTGCAAGGCCACATACGGCGGGGACGCGGTGTCCCCGCCGATGTTGCAGGAATTTCAATGCTGACCTACATCGTCAAACGTCTTTTGGGCATGATCCCCACGCTGCTGCTGGTGGCCGTGGTCGTGTTCCTGTTTGTGCACATGCTGCCGGGCGACCCGGCGCGACTGGCCGCGGGCCAGGAGGCCGACCAGCAGACCGTCGAACTGGTGCGCAAGGAACTGGGGCTGGATCTGCCCCTGCCGCAGCAGTTCGTGCGCTACTTCAGCCACATGCTGCAAGGCGACCTCGGCACTTCGCTGCGCACCAAGCGTCCCGTCTCGACCGAAATCGCCGATCGCTTCATGCCCACGCTGTGGCTGACGATCGCCAGCATGGTCTGGTCCGTCACCTTCGGCATGATCATCGGCATCGTGTCGGCCGTGTGGCGCAATCGCTGGCCCGACCGCCTCGGCATGACGCTGGCGGTGTCCGGCATCTCGTTCCCCGCGTTCGCGCTGGGCATGATGCTGATGCAGATCTTTTCCGTGAACCTGGGCTGGCTGCCGACCGTGGGCGCCTCCAGTTGGAAACACTACATTCTTCCGTCCATCACGCTGGGCGCGGCGGTGGCCGCGGTGATGGCGCGCTTTACCCGCGCTTCCTTCGTCGAAGTGGTGCAGGAAGACTTCGTGCGCACAGCCCGGGCCAAGGGCCTGAGCGAGCGTCGCGTGGTCATCAAGCACGCGCTGCGCAACGCGCTGATTCCGGTCGTCACCATGATGGGCCTGCAGTTCGGCTTCCTCCTGGGCGGCTCGATCGTGGTCGAGACGGTGTTCAACTGGCCCGGCCTCGGCCGCCTGCTGGTCGACGCCGTGACCCAACGCGACTATCCGGTGATCCAGGGCCTGGTGCTGCTGTTCTCGCTGGAATTCATCCTGATCAACCTGATTGTCGACGTGCTCTATGGCGTCATCAATCCCAGCATCCGTTACAAGTGAGGCGGCCATGAGCAATACGACACCCGCCGCAACCGTTGCCGCCGCCGTGCCCAAGAACGACGTGCGCACGCCCGCCACCGAGTTCTGGCGCAAGTTCAAGAAGCAGAAGCTGGCCGTGGGCGCCGGCGTCTTCGTCCTGCTGCTGGTCGTGGTGGCGATCCTGGCCCCCTGGATCGTGCCGTTCGACCCGGAGAACTTCTTCGACTACGACGCGCTCAACGCCGGTCCGTCCTGGACGCACTGGCTGGGCGTGGATTCGCTGGGCCGCGACATTTTCAGCCGCATCATCATGGGCGCGCGTATCTCGCTGGCCGCGGGCTTTTTGTCCGTCGCCATGGGCGCCATCGTCGGCACCTTCATGGGCCTGATGGCCGGCTACTACGAAGGTTGGTGGGAACGCATCACGATGCGCGTCTCCGACGTGCTGCTGGCGTTCCCCGGCATGCTGCTGGCCATCGGCGTGGTCGCTATCCTGGGCTCGAGCATGGTCAACGTGATCGTGGCCGTGGCCGTGTTCAGCGTGCCGGCGTTCGCCCGCCTGGTGCGCGGCAACACGCTGTCGATCAAGCAGATGACCTACGTCGAGGCGGTCAAGAGCGTGGGCGCGTCCGACTGGACCATCATCATGCGCCACATCCTGCCCGGCACGATCTCGCCGATCGTGGTGTACGGCACGATGCGCATCGGCACCTCGATCATCACTGCGGCCAGCCTGTCGTTCCTGGGCATGGGCGCATCGCCCCCCACGCCGGAGTGGGGCGCGATGCTGAACGAGGCGCGCGCCGACATGGTGATCGCCCCGCACGTGGCGATCTTCCCGGCGCTGGCGATCTTCCTGACCGTGCTGGCGTTCAACCTGCTGGGCGACGGTCTGCGCGACGCGCTCGATCCCAAGATCGACCGCAAGTAACCGCCAAGCGGATGATGGCCGCCGCGTCGGTCGCCCCTCGGGGCTCGGCGCGTGTCATCGGTCCCCTTGCCGCCGCCCGCGTCCGGGCGCCCGCCTCGCGGCGCGCGCCACGGCCGCGCGGGACGGCGGCATTTTGCATTCTGGAGCGTGGCGACACGCAGCGACAAGCATGGACAAACAAGCGCTGGACCAACCCCGCATCGGCAAGCTGCAAGCCGGCGCGCTCGATTCGATCTGCGACGTGGGCGACATCACCGTTGGCCACAGCACGCTGGACGACGGCGCGCTGCAGACCGGCGTGACCGTGGTGCGCCCGCATGGCGGCAACCTGTTCCTGGACAAGGTGCCGGCCGCCGCCACGGTGCTGAACGGCTTTGGCAAGAGCACCGGCCTGGTCCAGGTGCAGGAACTTGGCGTGCTGGAAACGCCGATCGCGCTGACCAACACCTTCGGCGTGGGCACCGTGGCCAACGCCCAGATCCGCGCGGCGGTGGCGGCCACGCCCGAGATCGGCCGCGGCATGTCGACGGTCAATCCGCTGGTGTTCGAGTGCAACGACGGCTATCTGAATGACATCCAGGCCATGGCGGTGCAGGAATCGCACTACGTCCAGGCGCTGGCCGCCGCGGACAAGCGCATGGCACAGGGCGCGGTCGGCGCGGGCCGTGGCATGTCGTGCTTTTCCTTCAAGGGCGGCATCGGCTCGGCCTCGCGCGTGGCCGCGATCCAGCCTGGCCTGCGCTACACGGTCGGCGCGCTGGTGCTGGCCAATTTCGGCCGCCTGCCCAACCTGACCGTGGCCGGCCGGCCCTTCGGCCGGCGGCTGGCGGACCAGTTGGACCGAGGCCTGGCGCAGGCGGGCGAGAACGCCGCCATCGTGCCGGAAAAGGGCTCCATCATCCTGCTGGTGGCGACCGACGCGCCGCTGGACGCGCGCCAGTTGCGCCGCCTGTCGCTGCGCGCCGGCGCCGGCCTGGCCCGCACCGGCTCGGTGTTCGGCCATGGCAGCGGCGACATCGCGCTGGCGTTCTCCACCGCCTACACCGTGCCGCAACAGGCCGAGCGGCCGATGCCGGCCATCGCCATGCTGCACGAGACCCGCATCGATCCGCTGTTCGAGGCGGCGGCCGAGGCCTGCGAGCAGGCCATCATCGCCGCGCTGTGGCAGGCCGACGGCGTGTTGGGCCGCGATGGCCATCACCGCGCCGCCATCCGCGACGCCGCGCCCGACTGGCGCCAATGGCTGGCGGACACCGAATTCTGAATCCTACGAAGGCACTCTCCATGAAGATCCTGATTTCCACCGATATCGAAGGCGTCGCCGGCGTCTTCCACGCCGAACAAGTCCGCGCGGGCAACGGCGAATACGAGCGCGCCCGCGCCTGGATGACCGCCGAGGCCAACGCGGCCGTGCAGGGCGCCATCGCCGGCGGCGCCGAAGAGGTCCTGGTCAATGATTCGCACGGCGGCTTCCGCAACCTGCTGCCGGACGGCATCGACGAACGCGCCCGCCTGGTGCTGGGCAAGCCGCGCTACCTGGGCATGATGGGCGGCCTGGAAGAGGGCTGCGACGCCGTCTTCATGATCGGCTACCATTCGCGCTCGCAGGGGCGCGGCATCCTCGCGCACACCATCAACAGCTTCGCTTTCTCGCGCGTCTTCATCAATGGCATGGAGCTGGGCGAGGCCGGCCTGTACGGCGCGCTGGCCGGTGAAATGGGCGTGCCCGTCATCCTGGCCACCGGCGACGACGTGTTCATCGCCGAGACCACCGACCTGTTCCCCGGCGCGCAGTGGGTGCAGACCAAGGTGGCGCACGGCCAGGGCAGCGGCGTGACGCTGTCGCCGGCGGCCTCGCGCCGCGCGATCGCCGCCGCTGCCGAGACGGCCGTGCGCAACTTGAAGGGAACGCCCCCCACGCCGCGCCCGCAAGGCGGGCTTGCTGCCCCTCAAGGGGACGTTTCCACCTCTGGGCGGCCCAGCGGTGGAAAGGCAATTCCGTTCCGCATCCCCGCCCCTATAGAATGCCGGTTGCAGACGCAGTCGTCGGCCCTGGCCGACCTGTTCTGCATGTGGCCCACGCTGGAGCGCGTGGACGGCGTGACGCTGCGGTTCACCACGGACAGCATGCAGGCCGCCATCCGCACGCTGAACAGCCTGGCCGCCATGTCCTTCATGTTGCGCTAAGGAAACCCATGTCCAGCACCGACACCCGTATCGCCCAACTGCGGCAGGCCATGCGCCGCCGCGGCCTGTCCGCCTATATCGTGCCGTCCTCGGATCCGCACCTGTCCGAATACCTGCCGGCGCGCTGGCAGGGCCGGCGCTGGCTGTCGGGCTTCACGGGGTCGGTGGGCACGCTGGTGGTGACCGCCGATTTCGCCGGCCTGTGGGTCGACAGCCGCTACTGGGTGCAGGCCGAGGCGCAACTGGCCGGCACCGGCGTGCAACTGATGAAGATCGCCGTCGCCACCACGCCGGGCCATGTGGACTGGCTGGCCGCCAACACCCGCGCCGGCGATGTCATCGGCGTCGATGGGCAGGTGCTGGGCCTGGCCGCGTTCCGCGCGCTGTCGGTGGCCGCCGCCACGTCCGGCGCCACGCTGGAGATCCGCGCCGACCTGCTGGACGATATCTGGGCCGACCGGGCCGGCCTGCCGCCGGCCGCTATCTACGAACACGTGGCGCCGCAGGCCTGCGTCACGCGCGCCGACAAGCTGGCCCAGGTGCGCGCCGCCATGCGCGCCCATGGCGCCGACGTGCATTTCATCAGCACGCTCGACGACATCGCCTGGCTCTTCAACCTGCGCGGCGCCGATGTCGACTACAACCCGGTGTTCGTCGGCCATGCGCTGCTTGGCCTGGACCACGCCACGCTGTTCGTGGCCGACGGCAAGATCGACGCCGCGCTGCGCGCCACGCTGGCCGCCGATGGCGTCGAAGTGGCCGATTACGCCCAGGCCGCCGACGCGCTGGCCTCGCTCGAACCCGACCAGAAGCTGCTGATCGATCCGGCGCGCGTCACCTGTGGCGTGTTCCACGCGATGGACCCCGCCGTGCCCCGTGTCGAGGCCATCAATCCGTCCACGCTGCTCAAGTCGCGCAAGACCGACGCTGAACTGGCCAATGTGCGCCAGGCCATGGCGCAGGACGGGGCGGCGCTGTGCGAATTCTTCGCCTGGTTCGAGGGCGCGCTGGGCAACGAGCGCATCACCGAGCTGACCATCGACGAACAGATCACCGCCGCCCGCGCGCGCCGGCCGGACTACGTCTGCCCCAGCTTCGCCACCATCGCCGGCTTCAACGCCAACGGCGCCATGCCGCACTATCGCGCCACGGCCGAATCGCACGCCACCATCGAAGGCGACGGCCTGCTGCTGATCGACTCCGGCGGCCAGTACCTGGGCGGCACCACCGACATCACCCGCGTGGTCGCGGTAGGCACGCCCAGCGCCGACCAGAAGGTCGATTTCACGCTGGTGCTCAAGGGCATGATCGCGCTGTCGCGCGCCTCGTTCCCGCGCGGCACGCCGTCGCCGATGCTGGACGCCATCGCGCGCGCCCCGATCTGGGAAGGCGGCGCCGAATACGGCCACGGCACCGGCCACGGCGTGGGCTACTTCCTGAACGTGCACGAAGGCCCGCAGGTCATCTCGTATCGCGCGGTTCCCGGTCCGCACACGGCCATGGAGCCGGGCATGATCACGTCCAACGAACCGGGCATCTATCGTCCTGGCCGCTGGGGCGTGCGCATCGAGAACCTGGTGGCCAACCGCGCCTGGCTGACGTCCGAGCTGGGCGAGTTCCTGTGTTTCGAGACGCTGACGCTGTGCCCGATCGACACGCGCTGCATCGAACCGTCGCTGCTGCGCGCGGATGAAATCGCGTGGCTCAACGACTATCACAAGACCGTGTTCGAGCGCCTGTCGCCGCTGGTCGAGGGCGAAGCGCTGGCCTGGCTGGAACGCCGCACCGCGGCGATCTGACGGTCGCGTCCTGCAATGACAAAAGGCCCCGTCGGGGCCTTTTGTCATTGCGCTTGCGGCGTTGCGCCTTCGCGCGGCGCTCAGGCCGACGCGCTCTCCGGCGGCGTCTCGCGGCGGCGGTAGAGCAACCGGGCGCCAAGGTAGCAGCTCAGCGCCAGCAGCACGCTGTAGATCAGCACCGACACCACCGAGGTCGTGTATGACGCGGCTGTGCGTATCAACTGGCTCCAGGTCATGGACCAGATGATCAAAAGCGCCAGACCGATTCCCAGCACCTGGGTCAGCCAGAACGCGAAAGTGCCGTGGGCGATGGCGCGGCCCATGCCTGCCGCGCCCAGTGCTTGCGGCAGGCTGCGCAGGCAGACCCATGCGGCCAGCGCCAGCAGCAAAGCGGGCAGTATCCAATAGCCGATCGCGTATTCCAGCATGCCGGCCGATCCCGCATCGGGCATGAAGTACAGGCCGATCACCAGCGCGACGTGCAATTGCCACAGCAGCAGCGTCAGCGCGGCGATCCACGCGGCGTGGCGCCGCTGCAGGAACGGCGCCTGCGCTGCTACGGGGGTGACGCTCCAGGCCGCGATGCGCACCGCCAGCCAACTGCCCAGGATGGTGAGCAGGATGGCGCACAGCTTGGGCGGCAGGGCCATCAGGAGCATGCGGCGGACGCCGTAATAGCCGAAGGCCTCGTCCACCCATTCCTTGTGCCTCACGATGAGCGTGTAGAAACCGTGCTGCAGCAACGCCAGCCCGGTCGAGATCAGCACGAACAGCACCAGCGAGACCGCCAGCAGCACGGCCACCATCCTGCCCGGGCGGTCGACTTCGCCCGCGTTGTGCCGGCGCAGCCAGCGCTGCGTGGCTCCCCAGGTGGTCAGGCCGACCAGGATGCAGCCGGCGACGATGTTCACGACCGTGCTCGCCAGCATGTCGGGCCGGGCAAACGCCTCGCGCGTCAGCGCGGCCAGCGGTCCGGCGCTTATCAGGTAGAGCTGGACCAGGATGGCGCCCAGCAACTGCAGGCCGACGGCGGCGGTGGTCAGGCGCCTGGCCAGCGCGTTCGGGTGTGCGGTCGGAAGGTTCATCGCAGGGGCCTCGGGACAAGAAAATCGGGGACGACCATAGCATGATGGCCACCGTCACGGCATTTCGGTCTTGCGCGCGAGTGCAGCCAAATGTTACGCCTGGCCGCTAGGGGAAAACCCAGACAAGTTCCGCCTCCCGGCTATAATCCAAATTTCCCGCACGCGCCCGCTCGTCCCGGGCGCTTATTACGATGACCAAATACGTATTTGTCACCGGCGGAGTGGTGTCTTCCCTGGGCAAGGGCATCGCCGCTGCGTCGCTCGCCGCCATCCTCGAGTCGCGTGGTCTGCAGGTCACCATGCTCAAGCTCGACCCCTACATCAACGTCGATCCGGGCACCATGAGCCCGTTCCAGCATGGTGAAGTGTTCGTCACGGAAGACGGCGCCGAGACCGACCTGGACCTGGGCCACTACGAGCGTTTCGTCTCCGCCCGCATGCACAAGGTGAACAACTTCACCACCGGGCAGATCTACGAATCGGTGCTGCGCAAGGAGCGCCGGGGCGACTACCTGGGCAAGACCGTCCAGGTCATTCCGCACATCACCAACGAGATCCAGGACTTCATCGCCCGTGGCGCGGACGCCGCCTGGAACGGCAACACCGACGTCGCCATCGTCGAGATCGGCGGCACCGTGGGCGACATCGAATCGCTGCCCTTCCTGGAAGCCGCGCGCCAGATGAGCCTGCGCATGGGCCGCAACAATGCCGCCTTCGTGCACCTGACGCTGGTGCCGTTCATCGCGTCCGCCGGCGAACTCAAGACCAAGCCCACCCAGCACTCGGTGCAGAAGCTGCGCGAAATCGGCATCTACCCGAACGCGCTGCTGTGCCGCGCCGACCGTCCCATCCCGGACGACGAGCGCGCCAAGATCTCGATGTTTTCCAACGTCCCCCTGGATGCCGTCATCTCGGTGTGGGACGCCGACTCGATCTACAAAATCCCGGCCATGCTGCACAAGCAGGGCGTGGACAATATCGTCTGCGAAGCGCTGGGCCTGACCCCGCCGCCGGCCGACCTGTCCATGTGGGACAACCTGGTCGAGGCGCTCGAACACCCCGAACACCAGCTCACCATCGGCATGGTCGGCAAGTACGTCGACCTGACCGAGTCGTACAAGTCGCTGACCGAAGCCCTGGTGCACGCCGGCATCCACACGCGCTCGAAGATCAACATCGAGTACATCGATTCCGAAGACATCGAAACCCGCGGCACCGACCAGCTCAAGCACCTGGACGCCATCCTGGTGCCGGGCGGCTTCGGCAAGCGCGGCACCGAGGGCAAGATCGCCGCCATCCGCTACGCCCGTGAAAACGGCGTGCCGTACCTGGGCATCTGCCTGGGCATGCAACTGGCCGTGATCGAATTCGCGCGCCACGTGGCCGGCCTGGGCGGCGCCAACAGCACCGAGTTCGATCCGTCGGCGCCGCATCCCGTGGTGGCCCTGATCACCGAATGGATGGACCGCGAAGGCAAGGTAGAGAAGCGCGACAACTCGTCCGACCTCGGCGGCACCATGCGCAAGGGCGCGCAGCGCGTGCCGATCAAGCCGGGCACCCGCGCCCAGTCGATCTACGGCGACGAAGTCAA
Organism: Achromobacter sp. SIMBA_011; assembly: GCF_046535435.1. NCBI lineage: Bacteria > Pseudomonadati > Pseudomonadota > Betaproteobacteria > Burkholderiales > Alcaligenaceae > Achromobacter > Achromobacter sp. SIMBA_011. The sequence continues at coordinate 376,154 of NZ_JAWRWN010000004.1, forward strand.
CGAACGCCATCGCCACCGCTACGAAGTCAACAACGTCTACGTGCCGCGCCTTGAAGAGGCCGGCATGGTGATCAGCGCGCGCACCCCGACGGAGAACCTGCCGGAAATCATGGAACTGCCCGACCACCCCTGGTTCGTCGGCGTCCAGTTCCACCCGGAGTTCACGTCCACCCCGCGTGACGGCCACCCGCTGTTCTCCAGCTACATCCGCGCCGCCATCGAGCAGAAGGCTCGCCGCGGCCAGGGGGCGTAATGGCGGTCGGCGGCACCGAGCCGCGCATCTGCGCCGCCCGGGCCGCCGGCCCCGTTCCCGCCGTCGCTCCTGGCGGACAATGCGCCGCGGCCTCGCGCCGCGGCGCTGCTTTCGGATACAACCACTTAGCATCGGACAGGCACGGCCCCGCCGTGTTGCGCGACACTGCCCGTGTCTCGCTGTCCGGCGCCGCGACCCCATCAATGCAACTGTCCTGAAGGAACCCCATGAGTGCCTATCTCATCGCCGACGTCACAGTGACCAAGCCCGCGCAGTACGAGGATTACAAGCGTCTGTCCACGCTCGCCATGCGCGCGTACGATGCCAAGATCCTGGTGCGCGGCGGCGAATCCCGGCACCTCGAGGGGCGTGAGCCCGGCCGCACCGTCGTCATGGAGTTTCCGTCCATGGCCGCGGCCCAGGCCTTCTACGACTCCTGGCAGTACCGACGCGCCCGCAATGCCCGTGAAGGCGCGGCCGTGATGAATATGTTTATCGTTCAGGGAATGTAAAGTCATGAGTGCAATCGTCGATATCATCGGCCGCGAGATTCTGGATTCGCGCGGCAACCCGACCGTCGAATGTGACGTGTTGCTGGAATCCGGCGCCATGGGCCGCGCGGCCGTGCCGTCGGGCGCGTCCACCGGCGCCCGCGAAGCCATCGAGCTGCGCGACGGCGACAAGGGCCGCTATCTCGGCAAGGGCGTGCTGCGCGCCGTCGAGAACCTCAATACCGAAATCTCGGAAGCGCTGATGGGCCTGGACGCCCAGGAGCAGACCTTCGTCGATCGCACCCTGATCGAACTGGACGGCACCGAGTCCAAGGAACGCCTGGGCGCCAACGCCATCCTGGCCGCCTCCATGGCCGTGGCGCGCGCCGCCGCCGACGAGTCCGGCCTGTCGCTGTACCGCTACTTCGGCGGCAGCGGCCCCATGAGCATGCCCGTGCCGATGATGAACGTCATCAACGGCGGCGCGCACGCCAACAACACCCTCGACCTGCAGGAACTGATGATCCTGCCGGTGGGCGCGGGCAGCTTCCGCGAAGCCCTGCGCTGGGGCGCCGAAGTCTTCCACATGCTCAAGAAGCTGATCCACGGCCAGGGCATGTCCACCGCGGTGGGCGACGAGGGCGGTTTCGCCCCCAACGTGGCCAGCCACGAAGCCGCGATCCAGTTGATCCTGAAGGCCATCACCGAAGCCGGCTACGAGCCGGGCACGCAGATCGCCCTGGGCCTGGACTGCGCCAGCTCCGAGTTCTACCGCGACGGCAAGTACACCCTGGCCGGCGAAGGAGGCATCTCGCTGTCCTCGCAGGAATTCACCAACCTGCTGGCGACCTGGTGCGACAAGTACCCGATCATCTCGATCGAAGACGGCATGGCCGAAAACGACTGGGAAGGCTGGAAGCTGCTGACCGACCAGCTCGGCAAGAAGGTGCAACTGGTGGGCGACGACCTGTTCGTCACCAACACCAAGATCCTGCGCGAAGGCATTCAGAAGGGCGTGGCCAACTCGATCCTCATCAAGATCAACCAGATCGGCACCCTGACCGAGACCTTCGCCGCCATCGAAATGGCCAAGCGCGCCGGCTACACCGCCGTCGTCTCGCACCGTTCGGGCGAAACCGAGGATTCGACCATCGCCGACATCGCCGTGGCCACCAACGCCATGCAGATCAAGACCGGCTCGCTGTCGCGTTCGGACCGCATGGCCAAGTACAACCAGTTGCTGCGCATCGAGGAAGAACTGGCCGAAGTCGCGTCGTACCCCGGCCTGGAAGCCTTCTACAACTTGCGTTAATGTAAGCGGGCCGCGGCACGCGCCGCGGCCTTGTTAGCGCCACGACTGCTGAGGGTTCCCGCGTATGCGCCTGTTGTTCCTGGTGCTGTTCGTGCTGGTAGGGCTGATCCAGTACCCGCTCTGGCTGGGTAAGGGCGGCTGGTTCAAGGTCTGGGACCTGCAACGCCAGGTGGCGGCGCAGCGCGAGACCAACGAAGGCCTGCGCGCGCGCAACGCGGCCCTGGAGGCCGAAGTCCGCGACCTGGAAAACGGGTCGGGCGCCATCGAGGAACGGGCCCGCGGTGAACTGGGCATGATGCGCGACGGCGAAGTCTTCGTGCACATCCTGCCGCAGAACACCCAGCCGCCCGCGGGCGGCGCGTCGCTGGCCACCGAGGCCGCCACCCGCCCGGCCGCTCCGGTGCGTGCGAGCGCGCCGGCCACGCCCGCCAGGCCGGCCCCGGCCGCCACTTCCGCCACGCGGCCGGCCAATGCCCGGCCCGCCAACGGCACCGCCACTCCCCAACGCTGATCCGCCACGCGTCCGGGCAATGCCCGGACCCGCCAACGGTCCCGTCATACTCCAGTGCTGATGTCCGCGCCACCCGGTCCGTTCACGGGCAGTGGAGGCCGCGGCACGCCCCGGCCACCATGCCGGGCGGATACGGCTGGGCGCCGCGCCAGTCCACGGGATGGCTGTGCATTTCCACCTCGAGTTCCATCCCGATCGGCGCGAGACCGATAGCCCGCGCCGCGGCCGCGTAGCTGCCGTCGGCCCCGGCCAATGCCGCCAGCAGTGGGCGCAATGGCGGCAGCAGGGGACGGTACAGATAGGTCAGCCGCAGCCTGAGCGTATTGGCTCGGAAGATGCTGCGGCTGTCCGGCAAATCGGGCCGGCGCGCGTATTGCAGCGCCTGGTAGGCGTTGTCGATGGCCGGCAGGCCGGCGGGCGCGTCGGTGCGCAGCCCCGGCCGGGCATGATCGCGGAAGGCCTGGGCATCGGGCCGCAGGATCTCGATACGCCATGGGGACGCGCCCACTTGCCCGGCGATGCGCGCCTGGGCGTGGGCCTGGCGGTGGCGGGCGCCGGCTTGGCCGCCGGCGCCGGCGTGCAGCGGCAGCAGGGCCTGCTGGAATGCCGCGCGGATGTGGACCGGATCGCCGTGGGTCGTGGCGCCGGCGCGGGCCGCCTGCAACAACGCCAGGTGGACAATCTGGCGTGTCAGTTGCCAGCGGACGGCCTCGACCGTGCCCAGCGCCAGCAGCAGCATCAGGGCGGCGATCAGGGTGAACTCGAGCGCGGCAGCGCCACGCTGCAGCGGGCGCGCGGCGCGGGAGCGCGAGGCGACAAAAAAGGCGGTCATGGCCGGCCAGTGTGGCGCGGGCATGACCGCCTGTCGATTCGTACAAGCCGAGGCAGGGGCCCCGGCGCGGTTCAATGCACGGTGGGCGGCGCGTCGCCGTTGGCCGGCTGACTGCCGGTGAACAGCGCGGCGCAATCGACCGCGTCGAAGACGTAGGGCTTGCCGCAGAAATCGCAGGCCACGTCGACCTGGCCGCGTTCGGCCAGGATGTCGTCGACTTCGGCCTGGCCCAGCGAGCGCAGCATGTTGGCCACGCGTTCGCGGGTGCACGGGCAGTGCCAGCGCACCGGCAGCGGATCGAACGCCACCAGCGTTTCTTCCCAGAACAGGCGGTGGATCAGGGTGTCGATCTCGGTGGTCAGCAGTTCGTCGCGCTTGAGCGTGGTGGCCAGCGCCGTGGCGCGGTCCCAGGTCTCGGTGGCAGCCTGCTCGCTGAGCGTCGTCGTGTCCGAGCCGCCGTGGTGGGGCAGGCGCTGGATCAGCATGCCGGCGGCATGGTCGGCGTCGGCGGCCAGCCAGAGACGGGTGTCGAGCTGCTCGGAGGCCTTCATGTAGTGCTGCAGGGCTTCGGCGACGGTTTCGCCTTCCAGCGGCACAATGCCCTGGTAGGCCTGCTGGCCGGGCACCTTGTGCTGGGGGTCCAACACCACAATGAAGCGGCCATTGCCGCCCGGGTTCAGCAGACTTTGCATGTCGCCATCGGTTGGCACGTCATGGCCTTCGCGCACCTTGACGGTGGCGCGCAGGCTGAGGTCGGAGCGGCATTCCACCACCAGCAGGGCGATCGGGCCGTCGCCCTGGATCTGCAGCACCAGCGAGCCATCGAACTTGATGTTGGCGGCCAGCAGGGTGGAGGCCGCCACCAATTCGCCCAGCAGGTGGGTGATGGCGGGCGGGTAGTCGTGGTTGGCCTGGACGGCCTTCCAGGTATCCGTGAGGCGGACCGCTTGGACGCGGACGCTACGGTCTTCGAGGAGGTATTTCTTGAGCTGATCGGTCATGGAAGAATGTTAGCCGATCGGACGGCCGATTCCCCCTGTCGGCGGCAGGGGTGTCGGCGGTTGCCGGGGCGTCCCCGGCGGCGGGCTCAGGCCAGACGTTTCAGGGCCGTCTTGTAGTGTTGGCCGCGCGCCACGTAATGGGCGGTGTTCTTGTGCAGGTTGGCGATTTCCTCGTCCGACAGTTCGCGCACGATCTTGCCGATGCCGATGACCAGGGAATTGTCCGGAATCACCCGGTCTTCCGGGATGATGGCGCCGGCGCCGATCAGGCAGTTGCGGCCGATCACGGCATTGTTCAGCACGATGGCCTGCATGCCCACCAGCGCGCCTTCGTGGATGGTGCAGCCATGCAGCATGGCCTGGTGGCCCACGGTGACGTTCGGGCCGATGCTCATGGGACAGCCGGTATCCACGTGCAGCACGCTGCCTTCCTGGATATTGGTGCCCTGGCGGATCAGGATGGCGTCGTTGTCGCCGCGGATCGAGACGTGTGACCAGATGCTGACGCCGGCCTCCAGCGTGACGTTGCCGATGATGTCGGCGCTGTCGGCCACGTAGGCGGCCGAATCGATGCGGGGAATGAGGTCGTCGAGCTGGTAAATGGGCATGCCCTGTCTCCGGGTGCGGCGGCGGATCTCTGCGGACCCGCCCGCGTCATTGGGGCCTGGACGCCCGCGCGCGTTCTTCTTCGCGCTGGCGCAGGATGCGACGCTGGATTTTACCGGTGGTGGTCATGGGCAATTCTTCGACGAATTCGATTTCCTTCGGGTACTCGTAGGGCGCCAGGCGCTCGCGCACGTGTTCCTGCAGGTTCTCGATGATGTCGCCGCGGTCGCGCTGGGCGAATTCCGGCGTCAGCACCACATAGGCCTTGACCACCGTGCCGCGCTCGGCGTCCGGCTTGGGCACCACCGCGGCATTGGCCACGGCCGGGTGCCCGACCAGGCAGCTTTCGATCTCGCCGGGGCCGATGCGGTAACCGGACGACTTGAACACGTCGTCGGCGCGGCCGGCGTACCAGAGATAGCCGTCAGCGTCGATCCGGGCCAGGTCGCCCGTCAGGCACCAGTCGCCTTTGAACTTGGCCTGGGTGGCGGCTTCGTCGCGCCAGTAGCCCAGGAACAGGACCGGGTCGGGAAAACCGTGGATGTCGTAGCGATTCACGGCGATCTCGCCGGTTTCGCCAGCCGCCACCGGCTGGCCGGCGTCGTCCAGCACCGCGACCCGATGGCCGGGGTAGGGCCGGCCCATGCTGCCCGGTTTGGCCGGCCAGCGCTTCTGGCTGTTGCCGACCACGTAGTTCATCTCGGTCTGGCCGAACATCTCGTTGGGTGTCACGCCCAGCGCCGACTGGCACCATTCGAATACGGTCTCGCCGACGCTTTCGCCGGCGCTCATGATGGACCGCAGCGCCAACTGGTATTGACTGCGAGGCTCGGGCACCGCCTTCATCATCATCTTCAGCGCGGTCGGGAACAGGAAGGTGTTGGTGACCTGGTAGCGTTCCAGCAGCTCGAAGGCGCGCTCGACGGAGAAACGGCCGCGGGTGCCGACAATGGGATGACCGAAATACAGCGTCGGCAGCAGCGCGTCCATCATGCCGCCGGTCCAGGCCCAGTCGGCGGGCGACCAGAATACGTCGGCGGGCCGCGGAAACCAGTCCTGGGAAGCGACGAAACCCGGCAGGTTGCCGATCAGCGCGCTGTGCGGCAGCAGGGCGCCCTTGGGGGCGCCGGTGGTGCCGGAGGTATAGAGCAGGATGGCCGGATCCGACGAACGCGTCGGCACCGGCTTGAATTCACTGGGTTGGCGCGCCAGCAGGCTGCGCCAGGGCAGGACGCGCTCGTCGGCGAAACCGATGCCGATGATCTGTTGCAGGTTGGGGCAATTGTCGCTGACGGCCAGCAGGTTGGCGCTGGAAGCATGGTCGACGATGGCGACGCGGGTTTCCGAATCGCACAGGCGGCTCTGCAGGGCTTCGGGGCCGAACAGCGCCGACAGCGGCAGCACCACCGCGCCCACGCTGTAGATGGCCATGTGGGCCACCACGGTCTCCGGGCGTTGCCCCAAAACCACACCGACCCGGTCGCCGCGGCCCACGCCCATCTTGACCAAGCCATTGGCCAACTGATTGGCGGCCTCGGCCAGCCGCGCATAGGTCCAGACCTCGCGGTTGCCGGCTTCATCTTCGTAGTAGATGGCGATGCGCCGCGCATCCGGACTACTGGATGCCCAGCGGTGGCAGCACGCTTCCGCTATGTTGAACTGGGTGGGAACCAGCCAGCGGAATGTTTGGTAGAGCACCTGATATTGGTCGTTCATGGCCCTATGTTGTGAGCATGTTGCAGCGTGAACGGGTCAGTTTTTGCCCGTTGCCCCAATTGCAAGCATGACCTAGAGGGCCGTGAACTGCAATATCCGCGTTGCGTAACGGGGACGTATAAGGGTTATCACGGGTGTTTGCCCTGGCGGCGCAGCGCCGACGGCAGCGCCGGCAGGGACAGCGAACGGGGTTTGCGCGGCGTCGGGTCGGCCTGGCGCTCGGCCTGGATCGCGGCCCAGTCCAGCAACTGCAACTGGCCGTCATGGGTCTCGGCCAGGGCCGACAGGCTTTCCACCCAGTCGCCGTCGTTGCAGTACAGGATGCCGCCCACGTCGCGCAGCTCGGCCTTGTGGATGTGGCCGCACACCACCCCGTCCAGGCCGCGGCGGCGGGCCTCGCCGGCCAGCGCTTCCTCGAAGTCGGTGATGAACGACACCGCGTTCTTGACCTTGTGCTTGAGGTACTGCGACAGTGACCAGTAATGCAGTCCCAGGCGGTGGCGCAGGCGGTTGAAATGATGGTTGATCCACAGCGCCAGTTGGTAGAGGCCGTCGCCCAGGTGCGCCAGCCAGCGGCTGTGCTGGATCACGCCGTCGAACTGGTCGCCGTGCAGCACCAGCAGGCGCAGGCCCTTGGCCGTCACGTGCACGTCTTCGTCCAGGATCTCGATGTCGCCAAAGGCGTAGCCGGCGAATTCGCGCGCGAATTCGTCATGGTTGCCGGGGATGAACACCACCCGGGTGCCGTTGCGGGCCTTGCGCAGGATGCGCTGGATCACGTCGTTATGGGCCCTGGGCCAGTGCCAGTGCTTTCGCAGTTGCCAACCGTCGACGATGTCGCCGACCAGGTACAGGGTGTCGGAATCGTTATGCTCGAGGAAATCCAGCAGGAATTCCGCCTTGCACCCGGCGGTGCCCAGGTGAATGTCGGAAATCCAGAGAGCGCGCCAGTGCGTGGGGCGGATTTCGTTCACGGTGCTGTCCATGGGGGCTGTCGTCATGCCTGGGAATGAAACCACCCCGCGATGACCGTGACATGAAAAAAAAGTGACGCTGTTGTGACGGCCGCCTCCGTTTCGGCGGCGGCGGCCGTCAAACAGGCGGGATCAGCCGCGCAGATGGCCCAGCATGTCGTGCACGTCGTGGGCCATGATGGCCAACACGCAGACCAGGCCCAGGTAGGCGCAGGTATAGGTCAGCTTGCTTTCCAGCGTGGTGCCGTAATAGGCCTGGTTCTCGGGCAGCGTCGGGTCGTACTTGAAGGCCCGCAGCACGTTCGGAAAGGCCAGCACCGCCACCAGGATCAGGATCGGGCTGGGACGCCAGAAGAACAGGGCCACCAGCACCGGCACGCCCACCAGCCAGATGCGCGGCGACAGCACCGCGGTGATGCGGCCGCCGTCGAAAGGCGACAGCGGGATCAGGTTGAACAGGTTGATGAAAAAGCCCGCGTACGACAGCGCCAGCAGCAGGTCGCTGCCGGTGCTGCGCGCCGCGAAATAGCAGGCCAGCGACGCCACCGTGCCGGCCAGCGGCCCGCCCAGGCCCACATAGGCCTCGGTGTCGGCATCGTGCGGCATGTCCTTGAGCTGGATCCAGGCGCCGACGAACGGGATGAAGACGGGCGCACCCACGTCCAGCCCGCGCTGGCGCGCCGCGATGTAGTGGCCCAGTTCATGCACCAGCAGCAACAGCACGAAGCCGGCCGCGTAACGCCAGCCGAAGACGAAGGCGTAGACGGCCACCGACAGCAGCATGGTGCCGCCGGTGGCGAACAGCTTGCCGAATTTCAGGTATTTGATACCGGAAAACAGCAGCAGGAGCAGCTTCATTGCTCAGGGTTGCTGCTGTTCGGCCTTCTTGCCGCGGAAACGCTTCCACAGCCCGCCGCCCAGCGCCGCGGCGGCCAGGATGCCGACCTTGGCAAACTTGGCCAGGAACGCCGCGATCACGGCGAACAGGCCCAGCTTCTTGGCGGCGACGCCCGCGACCAGCGCGGCCAGCCCGTATTCGGCGACCTTGTCGGTGGACGAGTTGAAGTCGGCGTAGCGCTTGCCCTCGACGTACTTCAGGTTGTCCAGCAGCGTCAGCACCGCGGTCTTGTCCTTCGGCACCAGGTTCTTCTGCGTGATCAGGTCCAGCGTGATGTAGCCGTCGCGGCCCAGCGCATAGGTGTTGTAGTTGACGGTGGGGTTGTCGTTGGCCGTCTCGCCCTTGTGCTTGACGGCGACCGACCAGACCAGGCGCTGGGTGTTGCTGTCGTACTTCGGCGCCTCGACCCAGCCGTCCATCACCAGTTCGGGAAAGCCGCGCTTCTTGCGTTCGACATTGGATTCCTCGGTGCCGTCGCGCAGGCTGTCCAGCAGCTCGTTGACGTTCCAGTTCTTGGCGTCATCGTCCTTGATGTAGCCGGCCTTGTCGAAGTTGATGGTGATGACCCAGTCGTCATCGTCGCTCTTGGGCATGACCACGCCCAAGAGCGAGGGGTCCTTGCCATTGCCGTAGGCTGCCATCAGGCGGTCGGCCTGGAGGCGCGGCACGAAGAACATGGATTCCGGCAGGTGCACCACGGCCTGGTCGCCCAGCTTCACATCCGCCGGGCCTTCCTGGGCGGCCGCGTAGGCCGCTTTCATCGCGGCTTCGATCTCCTGTTGCGCGGCGGCATTCTGGGCCGAGGCGCCGAACGGCAGGAACAGGAGGGCGCTGGCGGCGGCCAGCGACAGGCGGGAAAGGAATGCGCGCATGATTAGTTATTGGAGCGTCTATGAAAGGGGCCCCATTGTCTTTGCGCGCGACTTTCAACTTTCTGAAAGGCGGCGCCTAATTCGCCGCATGATTTTGCCAGTTGTAAGCAGGTATGTTCAGCGTGTGGTCAGGCACCTGACTCAATGCTTGCTCACCGGGTTTTCTTGCGCTGCGGCGCATTGCGCAGGCGCGTGCCTAGCAGGCGGTCATGCAGAAACTGGCCGTCGGGATCGAACCACGACCAGACGAAGATCGTGAACGGCGCGGCCACGATGAACATGTCCATCGACGGCCAGCCGGTGGCGCTGGCGGCGGCCCAGACCACGGCGGCGCCGGCCAGCACCAGGGGCCAGGCCAGCACATAGCGCAGGATCAGGCGGGCAGTGGAGGGCGGATTGCCGTCGCGATCGACCAGGCGGATGTTCCAGGTCTTCATCGGCAGCGTCTGGCCGCGGCGGCGCCAGCACAGCACGAAGTAGGCGCCAATGGCCACGAACAGCCAGGCCTGGCGGGCGGCCCGCAGTTCCAGCGCGTTCTTGCTCTGGGTCAGGGTATCCATGAGGTATCCCGCCAGGAAAACCACGCCGAACAGCAGCACGGCTTCGTACATCATGCAGGCGAACCGGCGCAGCCGGTTGGGGGTCTGGTCGAGGGAGGCGTCGGTCATGGGCCGGTATTATCCGACAAAGCCACCGCCCGGTGGGTTGACGATTTCCCGGTGCCGGCCATAAAAAAAACCCGCCGGTAAGGGCGGGTCTATAAAAGGGGCTATGCAGCCCCCAAGGGGAAATCGTTCAGGCCCGAAGGCCTGGGTCCTGCTCAGGCGGCGGAGTGCGCGTTCTTGGCGCTCGTCTTGCCAGCCAGGGCACGGACGCCGTGGGCCAGCTTACGCAGGCCCGCGGCCAACGCACGCATCGGGTGCGGGCGGAACTGTTCTTCAATGGCCTGGAGCATCAGTTGACGCTCGAGTTCGTCGGTCAGGCGGATGGTGTTGTTCGGGTTGATCACAATAGCCTCCACGGGCTTGCACTGTTGTTTAGCTACTAGGGATAACCCGAATTATAGGGTTAACCCTGAAACTGTGCAAGCACCTGGTGCGCATTGGCAACACCCTGGTGCTGATGATGCCCCAAATCGGCGCTGCGGGGCACCATAAGCAAAGATACGGGCGCGATGTTGCGGCGCTTTTACAACGCGCGGGCCGTGGAAAAAGGATGACGCCCCGGGGAAGAACCGCCCCGGGGGTGGCGGGGATGACGTCAGGCGTCGCGGTAGCCGGCCGCGACCAGTTCGAAGCCGAACAGGCGGCAGTCCAGCGCGCCGTTGTGCAGCGGCACACGGCGCCTGGGCTTGAGGCGCATCTGGTTGGGCAGGGTCAGGTCGCTGGTGATGATGTGCAGTTGCCAGCCGGCGAAATTGCGCTTCAGGCACGCGGCCCAGTCGCGCCACAGGTCGGCATCCTGTTCGGTGGCCATGCGCTCGCCGTAGGGCGGGTTGGTGACGATCCAGCCATGATCCGCCGGCGCCTGTATTTCACGGGCGTCGCCCACTTCGAAGCGGATGGTGTCGGCGGTGAGCCAGGCGCGCTCGGCGTTATTGCGGGCGAATTCGACCGCCTGTGGATCGAGGTCGTAGCCCACCAGCGGCGCGTCCAACTGCGGCAGGATGCGCGAACGCGCGTCGTCCTTCAGGTCGCGCCAGCGGTAGGCGTCGTGGCCGCGCAGGCGCTCGAAGCCGAACGGGCGCGAGATGCCGGGGGGCACGCCCAGGGCGATCCAGGCGGCTTCGATCAGGATGGTGCCCGAGCCGCAGAAAGGATCCAGCAACGGCGCGGCCGGGTCCCAGCCCGCCAGCGCCAGCATGCCGGCGGCAAGGTTCTCGCGCAGCGGCGCATCGCCCTTGTCCAGGCGCCAGCCGCGCTTGAACAGCGATTCACCCGAGGTGTCCAGGTACAGGGTGGCGGTGTGGCCGGTCAGGAACAGGTGTACGCGCGCGTCGGGGCGGACGGTGTCGATGCTGGGGCGTTCGCCTTCCAGCTCGCGCAGGCGGTCGCAGATGCCGTCCTTGGCGCGCAGGTTGCAGTACTGCAGGCTTTGCACCGGACTCTTGATCGCCGAGGTGTCCACGCGCAGAGTCTGTTCGGCGCCGAACCAGCGCTCCCAGGGCGTGTCGCGGGCCAGATCCAGGATGTCGTCTTCGTGCGAGATCTCGGCGTGCGCGACCTGCACCAGGATGCGGGTCGCCAGGCGCGAATACAGGTTGGCGCGCTGCACGCCCGCCCAATCGGCCGTGAAGGAACAGCCGGCGCGCCCGGCTTCGGCATCTTCGTAACCCAGGGCCTGCATCTCGGCCGTCAGTGCTTCCTCCAGGCCTTGGGGGCAGGGGGCGAACACCTTGAAGCGTTCGGCCTGGCGCGGTTCGCGCGGACGGCGTTCGCGCACCTCGACGGTCGGGGCGCGACGATGTGGCGCGTCGGCGCCGTGCGCCGGGCCGGCGTCGACCGGCGCCTCGTCGTCGTAATCGGGTTCCGGCGCGAATTCGGGCGCGGGGCCGTCGTCTTCGAACGGATCGTAGAAGCGGCCAGCGGGCGTGGCGGGGGCGACGTACTTGTCGTCCAGGCGCGGGGCGCGCTGCGGCGTACGGCCCGGTCGCGGCGCCGGCGCGGCATCGCGGCGCGGGCGGTCTCCGCGCGGGCCATCGCCACGGCGCGGGCCGTCGCCGCGTTCACGATCGTCCGGCCGGCGCGCGGCGCGGGCGGCGGCCTGGCGCTGCTGGTAGCCCTCGGGGTCCTTCTGACGCTCGATGTTGTCCTTGGCGCGCTCGTTCTGGGCGACCAGGCGGGCGCGGGCGCCGGTGCGCACCCGCTTGGGGGCGGCTTCGGCGTGCGCGTCGCGCGCGGTTTTCTTGATCGTCAGCGTCTTGCGCGGGCGGTCCTGGTCATCAGCGGACATACGAATCCTGGCGAATGTGCAAAGGGTAGGGGGAATCAGAAGGGTTTGACGACGACCAGCGCCACCACCACCAAGAGCAGCAAGACGGGAACTTCGTTGAACCAGCGATAGAACTTGTGCGAACGGGTGTTCTTGCCCTGTTCGAATTTACGCAGCATGACGCCACAGGCGTGATGGTAGCCGATGACGAGCAGGACGAAAAAGAGCTTGGCGTGCATCCAGCCGTTGCCGGGGCCGACGCCGATGCCGTAACCCAGGTACAGCCACATGCCGAGCGCGACGGCGACGACCGCCAGGATGGTGGTGAAGCGGTAGAGGCGGCGCGCCATGCCGAGCAGGGTGACCTGCACGGCCGAATCCGATTGCTGGGCCAGGTTCACGAAGATGCGGGGCAGGTAGAACAGGCCGGCGAACCAGGAGGCGATGAAGACGATGTGGAAGGTTTTTACCCAGAGCATGGACATGATGGGGGGCGGTCTTTGGTTTCTTGGGGAAGGGGGATTGTAATTGCTGAGGGCTGGGGGTTCTTCGTAGGTCGCCCGTCGCGGCGGCGGTTTGGGGGGCGGGCGCCCACGATTGCGGTCCGGAGCGTTCGCTCCGGACTGCCCCTGCCTCAACCTCGTGGCCGCCGTTCGGCGGCTGCCTTCGGTTTCCGTCGGGCGCATCGAGGTTGCCCGCCCCCCAAACCGCCGCCGCGACGGGCTACGGGCTTCGAGAAATGATGCGCTGCCAGGCCGGTGGGGTTATGGAGAGGTTTGCGGGGCCCGTCAAGGCCGGCCGCGCGGGCGGCCGGTCCTGACTTACGCGGTGGTTTGCGTCGGGACGGGGGGCGCTGCGCGGTGGTGGACAGGTGCTTGCTTGGCGCGCAGCCGCGAGGAAGGGAGAAGAGCGGCCCCGGACGGTTTTGCCGTGATGGGGCCGTGGGGAGTGCAGCTTGTCGCTTCAGATCTGCGCTTGTCGCTTCGGATCAGATCCGCGCGTGTCGCCTCAGATCACATACAGATCGACGTACTCGTGGACCGGCATCGCTTCCAGCTTTTTCTGGTCCAGCGAGGCTTCCAGGATGCGGGCCTGTTGGCGGGCGGGGAAGATGCGGGCCAGGTTGGTGCGGAATTTCGCTTCCAGCAGGGGGATGCCGTCGGCGCGGCGGCGCTTGTGGCCGATGGGGTATTCGCAGACGACCTCGTCGAGCTGGGTGCCGTCGGTGAACCGGACGGTGAGGGCGTTGGCGATGGAGCGCTTGTCGGGGTCGTGGTAGTCGCGGGTGTAGGCCGGGTCCTCGACGCAGGTGATCTTGTCGCGCAAGGAGTCGATGCGCGGGTCGGCGGCGACGTCGTCCTCGTAGTCGGCGGCGGTGAGGCGGCCGAACAGGAGCGGCACGGCGACCATGTACTGGATGCAGTGGTCGCGGTCGGCGGGGTTGTTCAGCGGGCCCTTCTTGTCGATGATGCGGATGCACGCCTCGTGGGTGCGGATAGTGATGCTGGCGATGTCGTCGGTGGACTTGCCCAGGGACTTGAGGCGGTCGTGGATCTGCATGGCGCATTCGACCGCGGTCTGCGAGTGGAACTCGGCCGGGAACGAAATCTTGAACAGCACGTTTTCCATGACGTAGCTGCCATAGGGACGCTGGAACCTGAACGGCTGGCCCTTGAACAGCACGTCGTAGAAGCCCCAGGTCTTGGCGGACAGCACCGAGGGGTAGCCCATCTCGCCGGTGCGGGCGATCAGCGCCAGGCGCACGGCGCGGCTGGTGGCGTCGCCGGCGGCCCAGCTCTTGCGGCTGCCGGTGTTGGGGGCGTGGCGGTAGGTGCGCAGGCTCTGGCCGTCGACCCAGGCCAGCGAGACGGCGTTGATGACTTCGTCGCGGGTGAGGCCCAGCATCTGCGCCACGACGGCGGTGGACGCCACCTTGACCAGCACCACGTGGTCCAGGCCGACCTTGTTGAAGGAGTTTTCCAGCGCGATGCAGCCCTGGATCTCGTGCGCCTTGATCATGCCGGTCAGCACGGCGCGCATGGTCAGCGGCGGCTTGCCGGCGGCGACGGCGGTGCGCGACAGCCAGTCGGCGGTGGCCAGGATGCCGCCGAGGTTGTCGGACGGGTGGCCCCATTCGGCGGCCAGCCAGGTGTCGTTGAAATCGAGCCAGCGGATCATCGCGCCGATGTTGAACGCGGCCTGCACGGGATCGAGTTGGAATTGGGTGCCGGGCACCTTGGCGCCGTGCGGGACGATGGTGCCGGGAACGACGGGGCCCAGCAGCTTGCGGCACGCCGGGTATTCCAGCGCTTCCAGGCCGCAGCCCAGGGTGTCGATCAGGCAGTTGCGAGCGGTCTCGTAGGCCAGGCCGCTCTGGATTTCATAGTTGAGGACGTAGTCCGCGATATCGACCAGGACCTGGTCGGGCTCGGGACGGACGTTGGAGATCGGGGCAGACATTGGGTACCTCTCCTGAGTGGATACAGGCGGCACTGGGCCCGCGCGGCGCGGGGGAAGGCGTCGGCAGGCCCATGTCGTCGTCCTACTTGCGCTTGTCGAGCGGCACGAACTTCTGGTCTTCCGGTCCGACGTAGTTGGCGGTCGGGCGGATGATCTTGTTGTCCACGCGCTGCTCGATGATGTGGGCCGACCAGCCCGCGGTGCGCGCGATCACGAACAGCGGGGTGAACATGGCGGTGGGCACGCCCATCATGTGGTAGCTGACGGCCGAGAACCAGTCCAGGTTGGGGAACATCTTCTTGATGTCCCACATGACCGTCTCGAGGCGTTCGGCGATGTCGAACATCTTGGTGCTGCCGGCCTTCTTGGACAGCTTCTTGGCCACTTCCTTGATGACCTTGTTGCGCGGGTCGGACACGGTGTAGACCGGGTGGCCGAAGCCGATGATGACTTCCTTGGCCTCGACGCGGCGGCGGATGTCGGCCTCGGCTTCGTCCGGCGTCTCGTAGCGCTTCTGCACGTCGAAGGCGACCTCGTTGGCGCCGCCGTGCTTGGGGCCGCGCAGCGCGCCGATGGCGCCGGTGATCGCCGAGTACATGTCCGAACCGGTGCCGGCGATGACGCGGGCGGTGAAGGTGGAGGCGTTGAACTCGTGCTCGGCGTACAGGTTCAGCGAGATGTGCATCGCCTTGACCCACTCGTCGCTCGGCTTCTCGCCGTGCAGCAGGTGCAGGAAGTGGCCGCCGATGCTGTCATCGTCGGTCTGCACGTCGATCACGCGGCCGTTGTGGCTGTAGTGGTACCAGTACAGCAGGGCCGAGCCCAGGTTGGCCATCAGGCGGTCGGCGATGTCGCGCGCGCCGGGCAGGTTGTGGTCGTCCTTCTCGGGAAGCACGCAGCCCAGCACCGAGACGGCCGTGCGCATCACGTCCATCGGGTGGCTCGCGGCCGGCAGGGCCTCGAGCGCATCCTGCAGTTGCACGGGCAGGCCGCGCAGCGAACGCAGCTTCTGCTTGTAGGCCGCCAGTTCGGCCTTGTTGGGCAGCTTGCCATGCACCAGCAGGTGGGCGATTTCCTCGAACTCGCTGGTGTGGGCGATGTCCAGGATGTCGTAGCCGCGGTAGTGCAGGTCGTTGCCGCTGCGGCCGACCGTGCACAGCGCGGTGTTGCCGGCGACCACGCCGGACAGCGCGACCGATTTCTTGGGCTTGAAGCCGGCCTTTTCTTCCGGCTTGGCGGCCGGGGCGGCGTCCGCGGTGGTATCCGTTTTGGCAGCCTGCTTCTTGGGAGCCGTGCTCATGTCTCTACTCCTTTCCTTTCGCGGTGGTCGATGCAATGGGGAAGCGGGGCGCCGCGGGGTCGCCGTGGCGCCGGATGCGGTGGCGCGCGTCAGGCCTTGCCTTTCTGGAACAGGGCGTCCAGGCGCGATTCGAATTCGTGGTAGCCGATGCGGTCGTACAGTTCCTCGCGCGTCTGCATCAGGTCGACCACGTTCTTCTGGTGGCCGTCGCGGCGGATGGCGGTGTAGACGGCCTCGGCGGCCTTGTTCATGGCGCGGAAGGCCGACAGCGGGTAGAGCACCATGCCCACGCCCACGCTCTTGAGTTCTTCCACCGAGAACAGCGGCGTCTTGCCGAATTCGGTGATGTTGGCCAGCACCGGCACCTTGACCGCCTTGACGAAGCGGTCGTAGGTCGGCAGGTCGTAGGCGGCTTCGGCGAAGATGGCGTCGGCGCCGGCTTCGACGCAGGCCAGGGCGCGCTCGATGGCGGCGTCCACGCCGTGCGAGGCAATGGCGTCGGTGCGCGCGATCAGGTAGAAGTCGCTGTCGGTGCGGGCGTCGGCCGCGGCCTTGACGCGGTCGGCCATCTCTTCGGTGCTGACGATTTCCTTGCCCGGGCGATGGCCGCAGCGCTTGGCGCCGACCTGGTCTTCGATGTGGCAGGCGGCGGCGCCGAACTTGATCAGGCTCTTGACGGTGCGGGCGATGTTGAACGCCGACGGGCCGAAGCCGGTGTCGATGTCGACCAGCAGCGGCACGTCGCAGACGTCGGTGATGCGGCGCACGTCCGTCAGCACGTCGTCCATGGTGTTGATGCCCAGGTCGGGCAGGCCCAGCGAGCCCGCCGCCACGCCGCCGCCCGACAGATAAATGGCGCGGTAGCCGGCGCGCTTGGCCAGCAGGGCGTGGTTGGCATTGATGGCGCCGATGATCTGCAGCGGGCTTTCTTCGGCGAGCGCGCGGCGGAACAGGGCGCCGGCGGATTCGGGTCTGGACATGGGGAGTCTCCGTTATAGGGGCCGGGTGTCGTGACGTTGCCCCGGCTGGGATGGCTGGGTCTGCGCGCCCGCGGCGTGTGGCCGTGCCGGACATCGGGTTCCGGCGCCTGGCCACGACCTTACCGCGGTCGCGGAACGAAAATCTGTCCCCTTCGCGACAATTCATTGCGCGGGCGCAAAGAGACAGGTTTGCGTTCCGCGGGCGGCGCATCCGTTGACGCGCCGTCCGCTTGCGAATTGGGCCCGCGTCAACGGGCCCAATTCTGCTTGCTGGCTGCTTACTTCAGCAGGTCCTTGACGCCGTCGCGCTCTTCGAGGAGCTCTTTCAGCGTGAAGTCCAGGCGCTCACGCGAGAAGGCGTCGATTTCCAGGCCTTCGACGCGCTTGTATTCGCCGTTTTCGGTGGTCACCGGCACGCCGTAGATGATGCCTTCGGGGATGCCGTAGGAGCCATCCGACGGGATGCCCATCGTGACCCACTTGCCGTTGCTGCCCAGGACCCAGTCACGGACGTGGTCGATGGCGGCGTTGGCGGCCGAGGCGGCCGACGACAGGCCACGGGCCTCGATGATGGCGGCGCCACGCTTGCCCACGGTGGGGATGAAGGTGTCGCGGTTCCAGGCGTCGTCGTTGATCAGCTTGGCCAGCGATTCGCCGCCGACGGTGGCGAAGCGGTAGTCGGGGTACATGGTGGGCGAGTGGTTGCCCCACACGACCAGCTTCTCGATGTCGGCCACGGCCTTGCCCGACTTGGCGGCCAGTTGCGACAGGGCGCGGTTGTGGTCCAGGCGCAGCATGGCGGTGAAGTTCTTGGCGGGCAGGTCCGGCGCCGACTTCATGGCGATGTAGGCGTTGGTGTTGGCCGGGTTGCCGACCACCAGGACCTTGACGTTGCGGCTGGCGACGTCGTTCAGGGCCTTGCCCTGGGCCGTGAAGATCTGGGCGTTGACCGACAGCAGGTCCTTGCGTTCCATGCCGGGGCCGCGCGGGCGGGCGCCGACCAGCAGGGCCACGTCCGCGTCCTTGAATGCCGTGCGCGGGTCGCTGTGGGCGGTGACATCCTGCAGCAGCGGGAAGGCGCAGTCATCCAGTTCCATGATGACGCCCTTCAGGGCCTTTTGCGCTTTCTCGTCGGGGATTTCGAGCAGTTGCAGAATGACGGGCTGATCTTTGCCCAGCATTTCGCCCGAGGCGATGCGGAACAGCAGTGCGTAACCGATTTGGCCGGCGGCGCCGGTGACGGCGACACGCAAGGCAGGCTTAGACATGGACGTTCTCCGTAATGGTGTGGCGAGAAAATAATCTCACCAATCAGTGTAATCCGTTGAACGGCGAAGACGGCCCGCGCGCGAGGGGGCGGATGTGTCGCCGGACAGCCAGGAATCCTAGAACTAATTTACGGGTGCGTCAATTGATCTTATATCTTATATAAGACATAAGACGTTGGACAGCGTCACCCCCGATATGCCACAATAGAGCGTTTGTTCGAATGCGCCGCAGCACCGCCGGCTGCGCGCCTGTATCAGGCCAGAATACCGGCACCGCAGCAGCGCACGCGAATGGAAACCGCATCGTTTGCGCTGCCTTCCATTCTCCGGATGAACATGACACTTCCAAGACGATCCATGGCAGACCCCCGGCCCGAAACTCCCCTACGCACTCGCGCCGCCCGTCCGACGGGCGAGGGGGCCGCTTTCAGTCCGCTGTACCGCCAGATCAAGGACCTGCTCGTGCAGAGCCTGGACCGCGGCGAATGGAAGCCCGGCGAACTCATCCCCAGCGAAATCGATCTGGCCGCCCGTTTCCAGGTGAGCCAGGGCACGGTGCGCAAGGCGGTCGACGAGCTTGCGGCCGAGCATCTGCTGCTGCGCCGCCAGGGCAAGGGCACCTTCGTCGCCACCCATCATGAAGCCCGCGTGCGCTATCGTTTCCTGCGCCTGGCCCCCGACGAAGAGGGCGAGGCCGTGCGGGCGGAAAGCCGCATCCTCGAATGCCGCCGCTTGCGCGCGCCGGCCGAGATCGCCCGCGCGCTCGACCTGCGGGCCGGCGAAACCGTGATCTCGATCCGCCGGCTGCTGTGCATGGGGCAGGTGCCCACCGTGCTTGACGACATCTGGCTGCCCGGATCCATCTTCCGTGGCCTCACCCAGGAGCTGCTGACCGCCAACAAGGCGCCGCTCTATGGCCTGTTCGAATCCGAGTTCGGCGTCAGCATGGTGCGCGCGGACGAAAAGCTGCGTGCCGTGGCGGCGCCGGCCGAAGTCTGTACGTTGCTTAATGTTGCCGCCGGCGCGCCGTTGTTGCAGGTGGATCGCGTGTCGTACACGTATGGTGACCGCCCCATGGAAATCCGACGGGGTTTGTACTTGACCGATCGATACCACTACCGCAATAGTCTGAATTGATGAGCTTTTTACCTACGATTTGATACCGACCCGTTCTCTGGGCGAAAATACTGTGTTTGCCCGCAAGGGCCACGGCATTAGCGCCGTCACGATTCCCTAGTTCCGAAACACCGAGGCCGTCATGTCCGACACCGCTGCCAAGCCACGTCCGCAGTTTCGCAATATTGGGCTTGCCCAAGTTGCGTTCTCCTATCGCCTGCCCCTGGCCGGCAAGCTGTCCATCCTGCACCGCATCAGCGGCATATTGCTGTTCCTCTGTTTGCCCTTGGTCATCGTTCCGCTGTTCGCAGCGAGCGTGGCCGCGCCGCAGTCGTTCGCATGGATCGCTTCCTTCGCGGCCAACCCGATCGTCAAGCTTGTCTTCCTGGTCCTGATCTGGGGCTACCTGCACCATTTCTGTGCCGGCATCCGCTACCTGCTGCTGGATCTGCACCTGGGCATCGACAAGCTGTCGGCCAAGAAAAGCGCCGGCGTGGTCTTCGGTGTCAGCCTGGCGCTGACGCTGGTGTTCGGTCTCAAACTGTTCGGAGTGCTGTAAATGGCCGCCGCTAAAAACTACGGACCCAAGCGCCTGGTCGTCGGCGCCCATTATGGCGTCATGGACTTCATCATTCAGCGCGTCACCGCCGTCGTCATGGCCGTGTACACGCTGGTGCTGCTCATCGGCATCCTGACGATGCCCGCCTTCACGTACGAACACTGGGTCAAGCTGTTCAATTTCTACGTGGGCTTCATTCCGGTTGGCCAGATCCTGGCCTCCCTTGCCTTCTTTGCGTTGGCCTGGCATGCCTGGATCGGCGTGCGCGACATCTGGATGGACTACGTCAAGCCGGTGGGCCTGCGCCTGCTGTTGCAAGTGCTGACGATCCTCTGGTTGATCGGTACGGTCGTTTACTTCGCGCAAATCCTCTGGAGCATCTAAGCCGTGGTCTCTGTCATGAAATCCTTGCCGCGCCGCCAGTTTGATGTGGTGGTCGTTGGCGCCGGCGGAGCCGGCATGCGTTGTTCGCTGCAACTGTCCCAAGCGGGCCTGTCCGTTGCGGTGCTGTCCAAAGTGTTCCCCACGCGCTCGCACACCGTTGCCGCGCAGGGCGGCGTGAGCGCCTCGCTGGGCAACATGAGCGAAGACAACTGGTACTGGCACATGTACGACACCGTCAAGGGGTCTGACTGGCTGGGCGACCAGGACGCCATCGAGTTCATGTGCCGCGAAGCCCCCAACGCCGTGTACGAGCTCGAGCACTTCGGCATGCCGTTCGACCGCAACCCCGACGGCACCATCTACCAGCGTCCGTTCGGCGGCCACACCGCCAACTTCGGTGAAAAGCCGGTCCAGCGCGCCTGTGCCGCTGCCGACCGTACCGGCCACGCGCTGCTGCACACCTTGTACCAGCGCAACGTCGCCGCCCGCACCCAGTTCTTCGTCGAATGGATGGCGCTGGACCTGCTGCGCAACGAAGCCGGCGACGTCGTGGGCGTGACCGCCCTCGAAATGGAAACCGGCGAGATCTACATCCTGGAAGCCAAGACCACGGTGCTGGCCACCGGCGGCGCCGGCCGCATCTGGGCCGCTTCCACCAACGCCTTCATCAACACCGGTGACGGCCTGGGCATGGCCGCCCGCGCGGGCATCCCGCTGCAGGACATGGAATTCTGGCAATTCCACCCGACCGGCGTGGCCGGCGCCGGCGTGCTGATCACCGAAGGCGTGCGCGGCGAAGGCGGCATCCTGCTGAACAAGGATGGCGAGCGCTTCATGGAGCGCTATGCGCCCACGCTGAAGGACCTGGCCCCGCGTGACTTCGTGTCGCGCTCGATGGACCAGGAAATCAAGGAAGGCCGCGGCTGCGGTCCGGACGGCAGCTACGTGGTGCTCAAGCTCGATCACCTCGGCGCCGACGTCATCAACAAGCGCCTGCCCTCGATCCGCGAAATCGCCATCAAGTTCGGCAACGTCGACCCGATCAAGGAACCGATCCCCGTCGTCCCGACCATCCACTACCAGATGGGCGGCATCCCGGCCAACTATCACGGCCAGGTGCTGACGCGCGAAAACGGCGAGAACAAGATCGTCAACGGCCTGTACGCCATCGGCGAATGCGCCGCGGTGTCGGTGCACGGCGCCAACCGCCTGGGCACCAACTCGCTGCTGGACCTGATCGTGTTCGGCCGCGCCACCGGCAACCACATCGTCAATTCGCATCCGGAACGCCAGCACGCGCACCAGCCCGTGCCGCAGCAGGCCGTCGAATTCTCGATGGACCGCATCAACAAGCTGGAATCGCGCACCTCGGGCGAGAAGACCCAGGATATCGGCAACGCCATCCGCTTCTCGATGCAGCGCCACTGCGGCGTGTTCCGCACGCTGGAGTTGCTGAACGAAGGCGTGACCCAGATCGAAGACCTGGCAAAGCAAGCCGACAACATCTACTTCAAGGACAAGTCCAAGGTGTTCAACACCGCGCGCGTCGAGGCGCTGGAACTGGCCAACATGACCGAAGTGGCCCGCGCCACCATCAAGTCGGCCGCCAACCGCACCGAAAGCCGGGGCGCCCACGCGCTGGACGACCACCCGACCCGCGACGACGAGAACTGGCTCAAGCACACGCTGTGGTACTCCGAAGGCAGCCGCCTGGATTACAAGCCTGTGCAGATGAAGCCGCTGACGGTCGAGTCCTTCCCGCCCAAGGCGCGTACCTTCTAAGTCCGGATAGAGCCTACTATGAGCACCAAGAGAATCGTCAAGTTCGAAATCTACCGCTACGATCCGGACAAGGACGAGCGCCCGTACATGCAGAAGCTGGAGGTCGAACTCCAGCCGACCGACAAGATGCTGCTCGATGCGCTGGTGCGCATCAAGAACGACGTCGACGACAGCCTGGCCCTGCGCCGCTCGTGCCGTGAAGGCGTGTGCGGTTCGGACGCCATGAACATCAACGGCAAGAACGGCCTGGCCTGCACGACCAACCTGCGCGAGCTGAAGGAACCGATCGTGCTGCGCCCGCTGCCGGGCCTGCCGGTGATCCGCGACCTGATCGTGGACATGACGCACTTCTTCAACCAGTACCACTCGATCCGCCCGTACCTCATCAACGACACGCCGCCGCCCGAGAAAGAGCGCCTGCAGTCGCCCGAGGCGCGCGAAGAGCTGGACGGCCTGTACGAGTGCATCCTGTGCGCGTGCTGTTCCACTTCCTGCCCGTCCTTCTGGTGGAATCCGGACAAGTTCGTCGGCCCGGCCGGCCTGCTGCAAGCCTACCGCTTCATCGCCGACAGCCGCGACGAAGCCACCGGCAGCCGTCTGGACAACCTGGAAGATCCGTACCGCCTGTTCCGTTGCCACACCATCATGAACTGCGTCGACGTCTGTCCCAAGGGGCTGAACCCGACCAAGGCCATTGGCAAGATCAAGGAACTGATGGTCCGTCGCGCGGTCTAGTAGTTTGGTGTATTTAAGGTGTAATGATGAGCAGGCTTACTGAACTGGAACGGGCGCGTCTGCGTTGGCGGGCGCGCCGGGGCCTGCTCGAAAACGACTTGATCATCACCCGGTATCTCGACGCCTACGAGGCCGAGCTTACCGACGATGACGTGACGGCATTGACGCAGCTCTTCGAGTTGGGAGACAACGATCTTCTCGACCTGCTGCTGGCCCGCAAGGAGCTCGAGGGCGCGCTCGACACGCCCCGGCTCCGCGGCATCATCGGCCAGATGCGGTCGCTCTGATTAATTGAGAGGAAAAAACATGAACCTGTCTGACAAAAAAGCCACTCTGTCCTTCTCGGACGGCAGCGCACCCATTGAGTTCCCTGTCTACAAGGGCACGGTCGGTCCGGATGTGATCGACATTCGCAAGCTGTACGGCCAGACGGGCATGTTCACGTTCGACCCCGGCTTCATGTCGACCGCGGCCTGCGAATCGGGCATCACGTACATCGACGGCGACAAGGGCGAGCTGCTGTACCGCGGCTACCCCATCGAGCAACTGGCCGTCAATTGCGACTTCATGGACATCTGCTACCTGATCCTGAACGGCGAACTGCCGAACCAGGAACAGAAGGCCGACTTCGATTCGCAAGTGACCCATCACACGATGGTCAACGAACAGCTGCACTTCTTCCTGCGCGGCTTCCGTCGCGACGCCCACCCGATGGCCGTCCTGACGGGCCTGGTGGGCGCGCTGTCGGCGTTCTACCACGACTCGACCGACATCACGAACCCGCAGCATCGTCACATCTCGGCCATCCGCCTGATCGCCAAGATGCCGACGCTGGTCGCGATGGCGTACAAGTACTCGCAAGGCCAACCGTTCATCTATCCGCAGAACGACCTGTCCTACACGGGCAACTTCCTGCGCATGATGTTCGCCACGCCGTGCGAAGAGTACAAGGTCAACGAAGTCGTCGAGCGCGCGCTCGACCGCATTTTCATCCTGCACGCCGACCACGAGCAGAACGCCTCGACCTCCACGGTCCGCCTGTGCGGTTCGTCGGGCACCAACCCGTTCGCCGCCATCTCGGCCGGCGTGGCTTGCCTGTGGGGCCCGGCTCACGGCGGCGCCAACGAAGCTTGCCTGCAGATGCTCGAAGAGCTGCAAGCCAACGGCGGCATCGCCAAGGTCGGCGAGTTCATGGAGAAGGTCAAGGACAAGAACTCGGGCGTGCGCCTGATGGGCTTTGGCCACCGCGTCTACAAGAACTACGACCCGCGCGCCAAGCTGATGCAGGAAACGTGCAAGGAAGTGCTCTCGGCCCTGGGCCTGGAAAACGACCCGCTGTTCAAGCTGGCCATGGAACTGGAACGCATCGCCCTGGAAGATCCGTACTTCGTGCAGCGCAAGCTGTACCCGAACGTGGACTTCTACTCGGGTATCGTCCAGCGCGCCATCGGCATCCCGACCTCGCTGTTCACGGCCATCTTCGCGCTGGCCCGCACGGTCGGCTGGATCGCCCAGTGGAACGAAATGCTGTCGGATCCCGATTACAAGATCGGCCGTCCGCGCCAGTTGTTCACCGGTTCGGTCACGCGCGACGTGCCGCCGATGGACAAGCGTTGATACGCCGCCACGCTTGACCAGGAAACCGCCTTCGGGCGGTTTTTTGTTGTCCGCTCGCTCCTCGTCGTGCTCCGCCGATGGCCGCCCCGCCGTCGCGGTAATGCGGTTTGGCGTTTATCATCCCTGCCATGATTCCAATAGCGCTGCCCTCAGCGGGCTTCTACATTTTCGTTTCCCTGGGTTTTCTTGCCGGCCTGGTGCTGCTTGGCTGGGCGCTGGTGCTGGTCGCCAGCGGCGGCGCGCGCCGCACGGTTCGCAAATACTGGAAGACCTCCGGACTGCTGTTCGTGGTGCTGCTGGTCCCCTTTGCCTTCTATGCCTGGGTCCAGACGGTCATCTGGCAGATCGAGCGCGAAGGCGCGCGCCGCGAGGCCGCCCGCAACGTCACCCTGGAAGCGCCGACGACGGTAGGCGGCACCGCCATGCCCGCGGGCACGCGCCTCAAGCTGCAGGACGAGGGCAAGCTGGAAACCTACGTCGAAGCCGAGTTTCCGCAGCCCGTGGCCATGTACGGCGTGCAGGCGTCGCGGGCGCAACGCTATCTGGACGCCGAGTACGACAGCGAAACCTACGCCCTGCGCGGCCGGCATCCGCGCAGCGTCCTGCTGCGAGGCGCTGGCAGCCAGACGGTGCTGGGCTGGCAATGCGACGCCACCCAGGACATTGAATTCGACGTGGCGAAGGATGGCGCGATGATGGCGCTGAACAAGTGCGTGCTGGGGCCGGGCAACCGGGTCGACACGCTGGATCTTGCGCCCGGCTCCATCGTGTATGGATCGAGCGGCACCGTCTACACGGATGGCTCGCGCGATCCGGATCAATGGCGTATCGAGGTCAAGGACCCGGTGGCGGTCAAGGTGTTCGGGCTGCCGTTGAGCGAGCCCCGGCTCTACCTGGATGGCGAGCGGCGCCTGTTGCGCGTCAGCGATGCCGAGCTGGCCTGCCCGACGACGTTCGGCGGCGTCCGTTATGCCGCCGGCACCCAGGTGCAGTCGATGCGGCGCGGCCGCGGCGATGCCCGCGAGCCGTTTCCGGGTGTGCTGGTGCTGAGTCCCTGGAACGGCGATGTCGCCCGGCGCGATGGCCAGCCCGATGTGCCCGAAGGCATGTCGGTGAGGCAGACGCTGTCCGGCGAAGTGATCGACGTGGTCCGGAACGACGCCGTGGGCGTGTTCCACTTCGCGACCATCACCGTCGGCGACGACACGCCACGGCCGACCCGCGCGCGCTGTCCCTGAGACGGGCGGGCCGCGTGGATCGCGGCGCGCCCTACGCGCCGATGCCGCGCGCCATCAGCACCGCGAACAGCGGCAGCAAGATGAACAGGTGCGATTCGATCATCACCCACCGGCGCGCGCGCTTGATCTGCGCGGCGTCCGGCACGAAAGCGGGCTGCTGGCGCGCCTGTTTGGCCCAGCGCAGGAAGGCCAGCGTGGGCGGGATCGAACAGAGGCCGATGATGACGAACAGCGTGATCTTGGCGTGGAACCAAGGGTTGCCCATGTAGAACGCGGCCCCCTTGACCCCCAGTGTCAGGCGCAGCGCGCCGGTGGCCAGCACCAGGATCGCGCTCAGCAGATACAGGCGGTCATAGACCACCAGGCGCTTGAGCGTGGCCGGTGTCAGGTCGGGGCGCAGCAGCACCGCTTCGGCGGTCAGCACCACCACCAGGACGAATATGGCCAGGAAGTGAAACCAGGCCAGGAAGGCGTCGAGCAACATAGGGTCGGGCTCCGGTAGGGAAGGGTAGAGGGGAGTCGCTGCCCCGTTTTACCATTCGCCCGGCGCGGCGCACTATCGCGGCATCAAGCGGCCCAAAAAAAAGGACGCCCCGTGGGGCGTCCCTTGCGTGCCGATCAGCGCAGCGCGATCAACGGCGCTTCTTGGCGGCCTCGGCGGCTTCCTGCTGCGCATCGACCACGGCCAAGGCGGTCATGTTGACGATGCGGCGCACGGTGGCGCTTGTCGTCAGGATGTGCACCGGACGCGCGGCGCCCAGCAGGATCGGGCCCATCGCGACGCCATTGCTGCCCGTCATCTTCAGCATGTTGTACGTGATGTTGCCGGTGTCCAGCGTCGGCATGACCAGCAGGTTGGCGCGACCCTTCAGGGTGCTGTCCGGGTAGGCCAGCACGCGGATCTTTTCCGACAGGGCGGCGTCGGCGTGCATTTCGCCATCCACTTCCAGGTCGGGCGCGCGGTCCTGCACCAACTGGCGCGCGGCGGCCATCTTGCGCGACGACTCCGTGACGCGGCTGCCGAAGTTCGAGTGCGACAGCAGGGCGATCTTGGGCACCACGCCGAAACGCAGCATCTCGTCGGCGGCCTGGATGGTGATGTTGGCGACTTCCTCGGCCGACGGGTTCTCGTTGACGTGGGTGTCGGTGACGAACAGCGTCTGGTCGGGCAGCATCAGCACGTTCAGGGCGGCGTAGGTCTGGCCTTCCTTCCTGCCGATGATTTCGTCGATGTACTTGAGCTGGTTGTCGTACTTGCTGGCCACGCCGCACAGCAGCGCGTCGGCGTCGCCGCGGCGCAGCAGCATCGCGCCGATCAGCGTGTTGTGCTTGCGGATCATCGCCTTGGCGATGGCCGGGGTCACGCCTTCGCGGCCCTTGAGCTGGTAGTACGCGTTCCAGGTTTCGTTGAAGCGGCTGTCGTCTTCGGGATCGACGATCTCGAAATGCTGGCCGGCGACCAGGCGCAGGCCGAACTTCTTGATGCGCATCTCGATCACGGACGGACGGCCGATCAGGATCGGGAACGCCAGCTTTTCATCGGCCACGGTCTGCACCGCGCGCAGCACGCGCTCGTCTTCGCCGTCGGCGTAGATGACGCGCTTGGGCGCCTTCTTGGCCTGGGCGAACAGCGGGCGCATCAGTTGGCCCGAGTGGTAGACGAAGCCCATCAGCTTCTGGCGGTAGGCCTCAATGTCCTCGATCGGACGGGCGGCCACGCCGGAGTCGGCGGCGGCCTGGGCCACGGCCGGGGCGATCTGCACGATCAGGCGCGGGTCGAACGGCTTCGGGATGATGTAGTCGGGACCGAACGACAGCTCCTGGCCGGCGTAGGCGCGGGCCACTTCATCGTTCTGCTCGGCCTGGGCCAGCTCGGCGATGGCCTTGACGCACGCCAGCTTCATTTCCTCGGTGATGCGCGAGGCCCCGGCATCCATGGCGCCGCGGAAGATGAAGGGGAAGCACAGCACGTTGTTGACCTGGTTCGGGTAGTCCGAACGGCCGGTGGCGATGATGCAGTCGGGGCGCGCGGCCTTGGCGACTTCCGGGCGGATCTCCGGCTCCGGGTTGGCCAGCGCCAGGATCAGCGGACGGTCGGCCATGGTCTTGACCATGTCGGCGGTCAGCACGCCGGCGGTCGAGCAGCCCAGGAACACGTCGGCGCCGTTGACCACGTCGGCCAGCGTGCGCGCGTCGGTCTTCTGCGCGTAGCGCTTCTTGTTGGCTTCCATGTTTTCATCGCGGCCGTCCCAGATCACGCCGCGCGAGTCCACCACGTAGATGTTCTCGCGCTTGACGCCCAGGTGCACCAGCAGGTCCAGGCAGGCGATGGCGGCGGCGCCGGCGCCCGAGCAGGCCAGCTTGACCGTGCCGATGTCCTTGCCCACGACCTTCAGGCCGTTCAGGATGGCGGCCGACGAGATGATGGCGGTGCCGTGCTGGTCGTCGTGGAAGACGGGGATCTTCATGCGTTCGCGCAGCTTCTTCTCGATGTAGAAGCACTCGGGCGCCTTGATGTCCTCGAGGTTGACGCCGCCGAGCGTGGGCTCGAGCGCGGCGATGATGTCGACCAGCTTGTCGGGGTCGTTCTCGGCCAGTTCGATGTCGAACACGTCGATGCCGGCGAACTTCTTGAACAGGCAGCCCTTGCCTTCCATGACCGGCTTGGCGGCCAGCGGGCCGATGTTGCCCAGGCCCAGCACGGCGGTGCCGTTGGTGATCACGCCCACCAGGTTGCCGCGCGAGGTGTACTTGGACGCGGCGTCGTCGCCCTGGTCGAAGATGGCCATGCACGCGGCGGCCACGCCGGGCGAGTACGCCAGCGACAGGTCGTCCTGGTTGGCGAGGGTCTTGGTCGGGGTGACCGAGATCTTTCCGGGGGTGGGATAGGCGTGGTAATCCAACGCCAGTTTGGTGAGGGTTTCGTCCATGGGATACAGCCTTTTCGGCGCTAACTGGAGATAAAAGCGAGAAGGTAAATCGGAAAGCAAAAAGCGGGCTCGCGGCCCGCCGTATTCTTTGGGAAATGCTTAGGGAACACCCGTATTTCAACAGAAAGCGGCGCGAATTGGTTGCTGCAGCGCAGCGATCGTCCGATTTTGATCAAGCCGGCGTACTTTCACGCCGCCTGTGCGCAAAAGGAAAAATCCCCGGCCGTCGGGGCTTTTTCCTTTCCTTTCAGTGCGTTATTGCGCCCAGGGTGGCGTGGCGCGGGTCGCGGCGCCGAGCTTCTGGCGCAAGGTGTCGGCTTGCTCCTGCCGGCCCAGGCTGTCCAGGGCGTGCAGCACGATCCAGTCGGCGCTGACTTCGAAGAAGTCGCGCAGGCGAGCGCGGGTGTCGCTGCGGCCGAAGCCGTCGGTGCCCAGCGTGCGGTAGGGCGCGGGCACCCAGGCGCGGATCTGTTCGGGCACGGCGCGCACGTAGTCGGTGGCGGCCACCACCGGCGCATCGCTGCCGCCCAGGCAGGCGCGCACCCAGTCCGCGTCCGGCGCGGAGGGCAGGCCGAGCGCGCGCGCGCGTTCGGCCTCGCGGCCATCGCGCGCCAGTTCGGAGAAGCTGGTCACGCTCCAGACCTCGGCATCCACGCCGTATTCCGCGTGCAGGCGCTCGGCGGCGATTTCCGCTTCGCGCAGCATGGGGCCGGCGCCCAACAGGCGCACCGCCGCCTGCTGGCGCGCCGGGCGCAGGCGGTACATGCCGCGCAGGATGCCTTCGGCCGCCGCGCCGTCCTGCGGCAGGTCGGGCTGCGCCAGGTTCTCGTTGGTGACGGTCAGGTAGAAGAACTCGTCGCGCTGCTCGTCCAGCATGCGGCGCATGCCGTACTCGACGATCACCGCGACTTCGTAGGCGTAGGCGGGATCGTAGGCGCGGCAGTTGGGCACGGCCGCGGCCATGATGTGGCTGGAGCCGTCCTGGTGCTGCAGGCCTTCGCCGCCCAGCGTGGTGCGGCCGGAGGTGGCGCCGATGAGGAAGCCGCGCGTGCGCTGGTCGGCCGCGGCCCAGATCAGGTCGCCGATGCGCTGGAAACCGAACATCGAGTAATAGATATAGAAAGGCAGCATCGGCAGGCCGTTGACCGAGTAGCTGGTGCCGGCCGCCGTCCACGACGAGATCGCGCCCGCCTCGGTGATGCCTTCTTCCAGGATCTGGCCGTCGCGCGCCTCGCGGTAGTACAGCACCGACCCAATGTCCTCGGGTTCGTACAGTTGGCCTTGCGCCGAATAGATGCCGATCTGGCGGAACAGGTTGGCCATGCCGAAGGTGCGCGCTTCGTCGGCCACGATGGGTACGATGCGCGGGCCGACCTGCGGGTCTTTCAGCAGCGCCGTCAGCATGCGCACGATGGCCATGGTGGACGACATCTCCTTGCCGTCGGCGCTGAGCGCGAAGCGCGCCCATTGGTCCACCGCCGGCGGCGCCAGGCGCGGCGCCTGGGTCTGGCGGCGCGGGATGTGGCCGCCCAGCGCGGCGCGGCGCGCCTGCAGGTGGCGCAGCTCGGCGCTGTCTTCGGCTGGGCGATAGAACTTGAGCGCCAGGCAATCGGCATCGGAGATCGGCAGGGCGAAGCGGTCGCGGAACGCCAGCAGCGCCTCGTCGTCCAGCTTCTTCTGCTGGTGGGTGGTCATCTTGCCCTGGCCGGCCGTGCCCATGCCAAAGCCCTTCTTGGTCTGCGCCAGGATCACGGTGGGCTGGCCGCGATGGTGCGCGGCGCGGTGGTACGCGGCATGGATCTTGACCATGTCGTGGCCGCCGCGGTGCAGGCGGTCGATGGCCTCGTCGGTCCAGTCGGCCACCAGCGCCGCCAGTTCCGGATTCTGGTTGAAGAAGTGGGCGCGGTTGAAGGCGCCGTCGTTGGCGGCGAAGGTCTGGAACTGGCCGTCCACCGTGTTGGCGAAGGCGCGCGCCAGGGCGCCGTTGGTGTCACGGCGCAGCAGGGCGTCCCAGTCGCTGCCCCAGACCAGCTTGATGACGTTCCAGCCGGCGCCCGCGTACAGGGTTTCGAGTTCGTCGATGATGCGGCCGTTGCCGCGCACCGGGCCGTCCAGGCGCTGCAGGTTGCAGTTGACGACGAACACCAGGTTGTCGAGCTTTTCGCGCGCGGCCAGGGTCAGCGCGGCGATCGACTCCGGTTCGTCCATCTCGCCGTCGCCGAAGATGCCCCAGACCTTGCGGTCGCTCGCGGGCACCAGCGAGCGGTGTTCCAGGTAGCGCATGAAGCGCGCCTGGTAGATCGCGTTGATGGGACCGATGCCCATCGAGCCGGTGGGGAACTGCCAGAAGTCGGGCATCAGCCAGGGATGCGGATACGACGACAGCCCGCGCAGGCCGCGCGCGGTGGCGGTGATTTCCTGGCGGAAGTGGGCCAGGTCGTCGTCGCTGAGGAAACCCTCCAGGTAGGCGCGGGCATAGACGCCGGGCGCCGAGTGCGGCTGCATGTAGACCAGGTCGCCCGGGCCGTCGGCCGTGGCTGCGCGGAAGAAGTGATTGAAGCCGACCTCGAACAGGTCGGCGGCCGAGGCGTAGCTGGCGATGTGGCCGCCCAGTTCGCCATGGGCCTGGTTGGCGCGCACCACCATGGCCAGGGCGTTCCAGCGGTTGATGCGGGCGATGCGTTCCTCGACCGCCAGGTTGCCGGGAAAGGGCGGTTCCTGGTCGGCGGGGATGGTGTTCAGGTAGGCGGTGCGCGTCTGGCTGTTGGCGCGCAAGCCCAGGGCGGCGGCGTGCCCCAGCAGGTTGTCCAGCACATAGCCCGCCCGTTCGGCGCCCGAGGCCTCGACCAGGGATTGCAGGCCGTCGCGCCATTCGGCGGTTTCGGCGGGATCGGCATCATGCCGGGGGGCGGTCCCGGCGGGGGAATGGCTGGCGTCGCACATGATGGTTTTGTCTCCTTTGTAAGCGCCATGCTAGTCCTGTCGCTGGGGCATGGGTAATCAAAATGCCGGGAGGAAATCGTGGTTTTCAGCATAATCATTTGACGATTGGCGTGTCGGCGGCAGGATCTGCCGCCTTCGGCCGCTTACCGGTGGTGACCACCTGCTGGACGCCAAGGCGCTAGAATTCGCGCTTCACAAAAAACAAACCGGCAACCAGACAGGGCGGCAACGCCCTGATAGCCGGGGCCGTCCCGCCCCAGCGGCGGGCTCGTGTCCCGGCCAGTAAAGGGAGACTTCAATGACTCAACCTACCAGCGTCCCGGCAGAGGTCACGCTACCGGAACTGACATTCCGCGGCGTGCTGCTGGGCGCAGTCATCACCATTATCTTCACCGCCTCCAACGTGTTCCTGGGGCTCAAGGTCGGCCTGACCTTCTCGTCGGCGATCCCGGCGGCGGTCATTTCCATGTCGGTGTTGCGCCTGTTCAAGGACGCCAACATCCTCGAGAACAACATGGTGCAGACGCAGGCCTCGGCTGCCGGCACGCTGTCGGCCATCATCTTCATCCTGCCCGCGCTGGTCATGATGGGCCACTGGCAGGGCTTTCCGTTCTGGCAGACCCTGGGCATCTGCGCGGCCGGCGGCATGTTGGGCGTGATGTTCACGATTCCGCTGCGCCACGTGATGGTGGTGCAGAGCGACCTGCCGTACCCGGAGGGCGTGGCGGCCGCCGAGATCCTGCGGGTGGGCAGCGCCGAGCGCGCCCAGGACGCGGCCGAGGATTCCGCTCGGGCGCCGGCCAGGCCGGCGGCCACCGGCATGGGCGACATCGTCAGCGGCGGCGTGGTGGCGGCGGCAGTCAGCTTCGCGGCCAGCGGCCTGCGGGTGTTGGGCGACGGCGTCAGCGGCTGGTTTTCGTTGGGCGGCGCGGTGTTCCGGCTGCCGATGGGTTTTTCGCTGGCGCTGCTGGGCGCGGGTTACCTGATCGGCATCGTGGCGGGCCTGGCCATGCTGACGGGGCTGGTGATCTCGTGGGGCATCGCGGTGCCGATCCTGACTTCGGTGGCCCAGATTCCCGCGGACATGTCGCTGGCGAAATTCGCCACCGGGCTGTGGTCGTCGCAGGTGCGGTTCATTGGAGCAGGCGTCATCGGCGTGGGCGCCATCTGGACGCTGGCGACGCTTTTCATGCCGATGGCGCGTGGCGTCAAGGCCTCGTTCTCGGCGTTGACGCGCACCGGCGCGGCGCGCGCGGGCAAGGCGCCGCGCACCGAGCGCGACCTGTCGGCGGGCTGGATCTCGGTCGTCACGCTGGTGCTGGTGGCGGTGCTGGTGATCACGTTCCAGGTGTTCCTGGCGGACGCGCCGCTGACGGCCGCCGCGGTCTGGAAACTGGTGGCCTACGCCGTGCTGTTTGCTTTCGTCTTCGGTTTCCTGGTGGCGGCGGCCTGCGGCTACATGGCGGGTCTGGTGGGCACCTCGACCAGCCCGATCTCGGGCGTGGGCATCGTTGCCATCGTGCTGGTGTCGCTGTTGCTGCTGGCGCTGGGCGGCGACCTGCTGGCGGTGCAGAACGGCGTGCAGATGACCATCGCGCTGGCGATCTTCAGCACGTCGGCGGTGGTGGCGGTGGCCTCGATCTCCAATGACAATCTGCAGGATCTGAAGACCGGCTGGCTGGTCGGCGCGACCCCGTGGCGCCAGCAGGTTGCGCTATTGATCGGTTGCGTCCTTGGCGCGGCGGTGATCTCGCCGGTGCTGGACCTGCTGTACAACGCCTACGGCTTCGCCGATGCGATGCCGCGCGCAGGCATGGACCCGTCCCAGGCGTTGTCGGCGCCGCAGGCCACGCTGATGCTGGCGATCGCGCGCGGCATCTTCACGCATCAACTGAACTGGACCATGATCCTGATCGGCATGGCGGTGGGCGTGGGCCTGATCGTGGTGGACGAGATCCTCAAGCGCACCTGCAAGGTCGCCCGCATCCCGGTGCTGGCGGTGGGCATCGGCATCTACCTGCCGCCGACGGTGGCGGCGCCGATCGTGGTCGGCGCGCTGCTGGCCTGGCTGCTGGAGCGCGCGCTGCGCCGCCGCGCCGCGGCCGCCGGCAAGGACTATGAATCGTTCGCCGACGCCGCCAACCGGCGCGGCGTGCTGATCGCCTCGGGCCTGATCGTGGGCGAGAGCCTGGTGGGCGTGGTGATGGCCGCCATCATCGGCGCCGCCGGCACCGATGCGCCGCTGGCGATCGCGGGCGAGGAATTCGCGCGCACCGCCTCGTTCCTGGGGCTGGCGGTGTTCGCGCTGGTGGCGGTGCTGTTCTGGCGCCGCGTGACGCGGCTGGCGCGGCCATAGGCCAGGCGTTGCGCCAGGCACGGATCGAAAGGGCATGACGCGTGCGTCATGCCCTTTTTTCATGCCGGCCGCAGCAGGTCGGCCAGGGTTCGGGCGATGACCTTGGTGGCCCGCCGCAGGTCTTCCAGCACCACGCGTTCGTCGTTGCGCTTGGCGTGCGACTCCAGCACGGTGCGCGGGCCGGCTCCGTAGATCACGCCGGGAATGCCGGCCTCGGCGTACAGGCGCACGTCGGTGTAGAGCGGCGTGCCCATGGCGGGGATCGGCTCGCCGAACAGGTCCTGGCCATGCTTGCGGATGGCGTCGACCAGCGGCTGGTTGCCGGGCAGCGGCCGCATGGCGTTGGCCAGCAGCAGGCGCTTGATCTCGACCCGCAGGCCGGGCGTGGCGGCCGCGCCTTCTTCGATGATGCGGCGGATGTCGGCCTCGACCTCGGCCGCGTTCTCTTCCGGGATCATGCGGCGATCCAGCTTGAACACCACCTTGCCGGGCACCACGTTGGTGTTGGTGCCGCCTTCGATGCGGCCGATGTTCAGATAGGGGTGGCTGATGCCCTCGACCCGCGAAGTGATCTCGCGATAGCGCGCGTTCTGCGCGTACAGCGCGTTCATGATCGCGACCGCGCCCTGCAGCGCATCCACGCCGGTGGCGGGAATAGCGGCGTGCGCCATCTTGCCGTGCACCGTGACCTCCATTTGCAGGCAGCCATTGTGGGCCGTCACGACTTCATAGCTGAAGCCGGCTGCGATCAGCAGGTCGGGTTTCGTCAGGCCCTGGCGCAGCAGCCAGCCGGGACCGAGCAGGCCGCCGAATTCCTCGTCGTAGGTGAAGTGCAGTTCGACCGCGCCATGGCTCGGGCGCGCCACCGCTTCCAGCGCGCGCAGCGCGAAGGTGAAGCTGGCGAAATCGCTCTTGCTGACCGCGGCGGCGCGCCCGTAGAGGCAGCCGTCCTCGATCTCGGCGCCATACGGATCGTGCTCCCAGCCGTCGCCCGGCGGCACCACGTCGCCGTGGGCGTTGAGGGCGATGCGCCGGCCGCCAGCGCCGTATTCGCGGCGCACGATCAGGTTGGTGATGGACTCCATGCCGTAGGCGCGCACTTCGTCGGCGGGCACGGGATGGGACTCGGCCGGCAGGCCGAAACCTTGCAGCAGTTCGGCGGTGCGGACGGCGTGCGGGGCGTTGTTGCCCGGCGGCGTGTCGGTCGGCACGCGCACCAGTTCCTGCAGGAAGCGCACTTCTTCATCGAAGTGGGCGTCCACCCAGGCGTCGAGTCGGGCGTAATCGGTCATGGTTCAGCTCGTTGCTTCGTTGGCGAGATCGTCGAGCAGCCGCTGCATTGCCTGCGCGGCCAGCTGCATGTCGTGGTTGGTGGTGGATTCGAGCGGGTTGTGGCTGATGCCGGCGTTCTGGCCGCGCACGAACAGCATGGCCTGCGGCATGATCTCGTGCAGCTTCATGGCATCGTGGCCGGCGCCGCTCGGCATGCAATGGACCGGCACGCCCAGGGCCTGCACCGCGCGTTCCCAGCGCTGCTGCCAGGCCGGCGCGCTGGGTGCGGCGGCGGCGCGCATGGTTTCCTCGAGCGTGTAGCGCAGGCCGCGGCGCTGGCAGATCGCCTCCAGTTCGGCCAGCACGTCCTTGGCCAGCGCATCGCGCTGCGGATCGCTGGGCGCGCGCAGGTCGAGGCTGAAGCGGCATTCGCCGGGCACCACGTTGATCGAGCCATTGGGCACTTCCAGCATGCCGACGGTGCCGACCGAATCGCCGTCGCGCGCGGCGCGGCCTTCGACGAACACGATCAGCTCGGCCGCGGCCACGGCGGCGTCGCGGCGCCGGTCCATCGGCGTGGTGCCGGCATGGCAAGCGGTGCCGTGGATCTGAACGCGGTAGCGCACGCAGCCGTTGATCGACGTGACCACGCCGAGCGGCAGGCCGATTTCGTTCAGCACGGGGCCCTGTTCGATATGCACTTCGATGAAGCCCAGATAGCGGGCCGGGTCGCGCTTGAGCTTGGGAATGTCGTCCACGCACAGCCCCGCGTGCGCCATGGCGTCGCGCATGCTGATGCCGTCAGCGTCCCGCTGTTCGAGCCAGCGCGGCTGGAAGTCGCCGATCAGCGCGCCGGAGCCGAGGAAGGTGGCCGGATAGCGCTGGCCTTCCTCTTCGGAAAAAGCGACGACTTCGATCGCGTAGGGCAGGCGCCGACCCTGGCGGTGCAGCGCGCGCACGCAGGCCATCGGCACGAAGATGCCGAGGCGGCCGTCGTATTTGCCGGCGTTGCGCACCGTGTCGTAATGGCTGCCGCTCATCAGGATGGGCGCGTCGGCGCGGTTGGCGTGATAGCGGCCGACCACGTTGCCGACTGCGTCAATGCCGACTTCGTCGAAGCCGCAATCGCGCATCCAGTGCGAGATGCGCTGGGCGCAGGCGCGGTGCGCGTCGGTCAGGTAGGTGACGGTGAGCTGGCCGTTCTCGGCGTAGCCCGGATCGCTGTGCGCGCTGAGCTTTTCCTGCCAGTCCCAGATGTCGTTGCCCAGGTCCGGTTCGACGCCGAAACGGTCGTAGAGCCGCACTTCGGCGTCGCGGTGCAATTGGCGCAGGGCCTCGCGACGTTCGTCGTCCGGCGCGTTGTGGCGGCGGCGTTCGAGCGCCTGGCGCCATTGCCCGTCTTGCGGGCCGGCGCCGCGCGGGCCGTATTGGGACAGGATGAAGGGAAAACCGAAACGCGCGGCATAGTCGGCGGCCAGCGCGGCGGCGTCCGCCGCCGCGTCGAGCATGGCGACGGGCTGAGCGCGCAGCAGCGCCAATTGCGCGGCGGCGTCAGTGTCGTCCACCGCGCGCTGCAGGGCCAACTGCAACTGCGCCACGCTGTGCACCGGGCGCGCCCGCACCGCCTGTTCGGCGGCCCAGGGCGCGTGGGGATACAGGTCGGCCAGCATGGCGGCGGCGTCTTGCGGCGCGGCGTCGTTGAATCGGGCGAGGGTAGGGGCCATGGTTGCGCGGTTCAGGCAGCGGGTTGATAGGGATGGCGCGCCTGCCAGTGCCGGGCGATGTCCAGGCGGCGGCAGACCCACACGCGGTCATGGCGCGCGATGTGATCCAGGAAGCGTTGCAGGGCGACGATGCGGCCGGGCCGGCCCAGCAGGCGGCAATGCATGCCGATACTGAGCATCTTGGGCGCCTCGTCGCCTTCCGCGTAGAGCGCGTCGAAGCTGTCCTTCAGGTATTGGAAGAACGGATCGGCGTGCGAATAGCCCTGCGGCAGCGCGAAGCGCATGTCGTTGCAGTCCAGCGTGTAGGGCACGATCAGTTGCGGCGCCACGCTGCCGTCGCTCTTTTGCACGCGCATCCAGAACGGCAGGTCGTCGCCGTAGTAGTCGCTGTCGTATTCGAAGCCGCCGTAGTCCGCCACCAGGCGGCGCGTGCGCGGGCTGTCGCGGCCGGTGTACCAGCCCAGCGGGCGGGCGCCGGTCAGTTGCGTGATGGCCTCCATGCCCAGGCGCATGTGCTCGCGTTCGGTGGCTTCGTCCACGTTCTGGTAGTGCACCCAGCGCCAGCCGTGACAGGCGATCTCGTGGTCCAGCTCGACCAGCGCCGCGGCCAGCTCGGGGTGGCGTTGCAGCGCCATGCCGACGGCGAACACCGTCAGCGGCAGGCCGCGCTTTTCGAATTCACGCAGGATGCGCCAGACGCCCACGCGCGAGCCGTACTCGTAGATGCCTTCCATGCTCAGGTGGCGTTCCGGGTAGCTGGCCGGGTTGAACATCTCGGACAGGAATTGTTCGGATCCCGCGTCGCCATGCAAGACGCAGTTTTCGCCGCCTTCCTCGTAATTGAGCACGAACTGCACCGCGATGCGGGCGTTGCCGGGCCATTGCGCATGCGGCGGGTTGCGGCCGTAGCCGATCAGGTCACGCGGGTAGGGCTGGGTTGAGTCGTAGGTGCTCATGACAAGGCGGGCGTGGACATCGTGTTCGACACGATAAGGTAAACCGCATTGTCTGTATACAATTTATGTACATCATTAGTGATGACCCTAATACGTCAGGCAAATCCGATCGCCATGAAGCGAACCACCCGCCGGCGTGCGCCGCCGGCGGGTGGTTCCTGGGTATCGGCAAGAGCGGTTCAGCGCAGGTCGCCGCAGGGCCACCCGCTGGCGCCATAGCCGCCGTCAGCCGTTGCGGTAGAGAAAGCTGTAGGCGTTGATCGCCGGCACCCCCCCAAGATGCGCATACAGCACCCGGGAACCGGCGGGGATTTCCCCGCGCCGCACGATGTCCATCATGCCCTGCATCGATTTGCCCTCGTAGACCGGGTCGGTCATCATCCCTTCGAGCCGCGCGCACAGGCGGATCGCCTCGTTGGTCTCGGCCGATGGCAGCCCATAGGCCGGGTAGGCATAGCGCGTATCCAGCACCACGTCGCCGTCCGTGATGGGGCGCTCCAGGCCCACCATGTCGGCGGTGCGGCGCGCGATGCGCAGGATCTGCGCGCGGGTCTGGTCCGGCGTGGCCGAGGCGTCGATGCCGATGACGCGGTCGGCGCGGCCGTCGGCGGCAAAGCCCACCACCATGCCGGCCTGCGTGCTGCCAGTGACGGCGCAGACCACGATGTAGTCGAACTTGAAGCCCAGCTCGGCCTCCTGCCGCCGCACTTCCTCGGCGAAGCCGACATAGCCCAGCCCGCCCAGCTCATGGTCGGAGGCGCCGGCCGGAATCGCGTACGGCTTGCCGCCGCGCTTGCGCACGTCCTCCAGCGCCTCTTCCCAACTGCGGCGGAAACCGATGTCGAAGCCCTGGTCCACCAGGCGCACGTCGGCGCCCATCAGCCGGCTCATCATGATGTTGCCGACCCGGTCATAGACCGCATCCGAGTAGTCCACCCAGTTTTCCTGCACCAGCACGCAGGCCAGGCCGAGCTTGGCGGCCACGGCCGCCACCATGCGGGTGTGGTTGGACTGGATGCCGCCGATGGTGACGAGCGTGTCGCAACCCTGTTCCAGCGCCTGGGGAATCAGGTATTCCAGCTTGCGAAGCTTGTTGCCGCCGAACGCCAGGCCGCTGTTGCAGTCCTCGCGCTTGGCGTAGATCTCGACCTTGCCGCCGAGGTGGGCGGACAGGCGCTCGAGCTTTTCGATGGGGGTGTCGCCGAAGGTCAGGCGGTGGCGGGGAAAGCGTTGCAGATCCATGCGGGCTCCTGGGGGAAGGGGGATCCGGGCGGGCCGCCGCGGATGGAAAAATCATAGGAATCCGCCAGATTGTTGGTCAATTGTGTATTTTCTTGGTTTCTTCCTTTTAAATTTTTAGGAAATTCGATTTTTGGATTTAATATTTATGAATAAAAAATAAAAACCAAATTAAATTTTATAGGGACATATTAGATGGCCGCCATCGCCGGGCTGGATCGCATCGACCGCCAGATCCTGCGCCTGCTGCAGCAGGACGCCCAGATCACCAACCTTGATCTGAGCGCGCGCGTGCATCTCAGTCCCGCCGCCTGCCTGCGGCGGGTGGAAAAGCTCAAGGCCGAGGGCATCATCAGAAAGACGGTGGCGCTGCTCGAACCGGCCGAGGTCGAGATGGCCACGCTGGTGATCGTCGGCGTGGTGCTGGATCGCTCCACGCCGGAGTCCTTCACCGACTTCGAGCAGGCCGCGCGCGGCATCAGCGGCTGCCTCGAGTGCCATCTGGTGGCGGGCGAGTTCGACTACTTCCTGATGCTGCGCATCCGCGACCTGGAGCGCTTCAACAAGCTGCACGCGGGCGAGATCATCAAGCTGCCCGGCGTGCGCCAGATCCGCACTTTTTTCGTGCTGAAAGAGATCCTGTCGACCACCGAACTGCCGCTCTGACGAGGCAATTGCGCAACACCTCGCGCACGGATCGAAAAAAATGCCGCAATGCGGCATTTTTCGTTCGCGGAATTTGCGGGCGCGTAGACGGCGTAATTGCAGGGGTTGCATGGACATTCCAACGCCGCATGAAACCATTCCTGGCGCGCTTTTGCGTCACGCAATCGCAAAAAGACGCCCGTAAACTCAAAGGGTTATACTTTCATGCATACGGCTTTCAAGGCTTGTACGCGCCTTCTGCCCCTGCTATCCGCTAAACGGGAAGCCCGTGTCGCGGAAGGTTTTCCTGCATCGTAATCGAGTGAAGCACTCGTAAAGGTGAAGCGATTATGTCTTCGGAAATAGAATCCCTATCCACGTCTTACTTGTTTGGGGGAAACGCCCCCTACGTTGAGGAGCTTTACGAAGCCTACCTCGACAACCCCGGTTCGGTACCTGACAACTGGCGCGAATACTTCGACCAGCTGCAGCACGCTCCCGCCACCGACGGCCAGGAATCCACCCGCGACCAGGCCCACGCTCCCATCGTCGAATCGTTCGCCCAGCGCGCCAAGGCCAATGCCTTCGTGCAACGCGCCGCCGAACCCGACCTGAGCGTCGCCTCCAAGCAAGTCTCGGTGCAATCGCTGATCGCCGCCTACCGCTCGCTCGGTTCGCGCTGGGCCGACCTGGATCCGCTCAAGCGCCAGGAACGTCCGCCGATCCCCGAACTCGATCCGGCCTTCTACGGCCTGACCGAAGCCGACCTGGACCAGACCTACTCGGCCACCAACACCTACTTCACGACCGCCAGCACCATGACGCTGCGCGACATCCTGAAGGCGCTGCGCGACACCTACTGCCGCAGCATCGGTGCCGAATTCACGCACATCTCCGACCCCGCCGCCAAGCGCTGGATCCAGGAACGCCTGGAAACCACGCTGGGTGCGCCGACCTACACGGCCGAAGAAAAGCGCCACATCCTGCAGCAACTGACCGAGTCCGAAGGCCTCGAGCGTTTCCTGCACACCAAGTACGTCGGCCAGAAGCGCTTCTCGCTGGAAGGCGGCGAAAGCTTCATCGCCTCGATGGACGAAGTGGTGAACCACGCCGGTGAAAACGGCGTCCAGGAAATCGTGGTCGGCATGGCCCACCGCGGCCGCCTGAACCTGCTCGTGAACATCATGGGCAAGATGCCCGGCGACCTGTTCGCCGAGTTCGAAGGCAAGCACGCCGAAGGCCTGACCGACGGCGACGTGAAGTACCACAACGGCTTCTCGAGCGACCTGTCGACCCGTGGCGGTCCGGTGCACCTGTCGCTGGCGTTCAACCCGTCCCACCTGGAAATCGTCAACCCCGTGGTCGAAGGCAGCGCGCGCGCTCGCCAGGAACGCCGCGGCGACGCCGAAGGCAAGCAAGTGCTGCCGGTGCTGGTGCACGGCGACGCGGCCTTCGCCGGCCAGGGCGTGGTGATGGAAACCCTGAACCTGGCCCAGACCCGCGGCTACGGCACGGGCGGCACGCTGCACATCGTCATCAACAACCAGATCGGCTTCACCACGTCGGATCCGCGCGACTCGCGTTCCACGCTGTATTGCACCGACGTCGTCAAGATGATCGAAGCGCCGGTGTTCCACGTCAACGGCGACGATCCCGAAGCCGTCGTGTTCGTGACCAAGCTGGCCCTGGACTACCGCCTGCAGTTCCGCCACGACGTCGTGGTCGACATCGTCTGCTTCCGCAAGCTGGGCCACAACGAGCAGGACACCCCGTCGCTGACGCAGCCGCTGATGTACAAGCGCATCGGCCATCACCCCGGCACGCGCAAGCTGTACGCCGACAAGCTGACCACGCAGGGCGTGCTGTCCGAGGGCGAAGCCGACCAACTGGTCAAGGACTACCGCCAACTGATGGAAGACGGCCAGCGCACCATCGAACCGGTGCTGACCGACTACAAGAGCAAGTACGCGATCGACTGGTCGCCGTTCCTGGGCGCCAAGTGGACCGACCAGGCCGACACCGCCGTGCCGCTGGCCGAGCTCAAGCGCATCGGCGAGCGCATCACCACCGTGCCGGAAGGCTTCACGGTGCACCCGCTGGTCGCCAAGCTGCTGAACGACCGCCGCACCATGGCCAAGGGCGAAATGAACCTGGACTGGGGCATGGGCGAACACCTCGCCTTCGCCACGCTGGTGTCCTCGGGCTACGCCATCCGCATCACCGGCCAGGACTCGGGCCGTGGCACGTTCACGCACCGCCATGCCGTGCTGCACGACCAGAACCGCGAGCGCTGGAACGACGGCACCTACATTCCGCTGCAGAACGTCTCGGAAGGCCAGGCCCCGTTCACCGTGATCGATTCGGTGCTGTCCGAAGAGGCCGTGCTGGGCTTCGAATACGGCTACTCGAGCGCCGAACCCAACACGCTGACCATCTGGGAAGGCCAGTTCGGTGACTTCGTCAACGGCGCCCAGGTCGTGATCGACCAGTTCATCAGCTCCGGCGAAGCCAAGTGGGGCCGCCAGTCGGGCCTGACCCTGATGCTGCCGCAC
The DNA here is from genome assembly GCF_046535435.1 of Achromobacter sp. SIMBA_011. NCBI lineage: Bacteria > Pseudomonadati > Pseudomonadota > Betaproteobacteria > Burkholderiales > Alcaligenaceae > Achromobacter > Achromobacter sp. SIMBA_011. Next base: position 418,607 of record NZ_JAWRWN010000004.1, read on the forward strand.
GGCTACGAAGGCCAGGGCCCCGAGCACTCGTCGGGCCGCATCGAGCGCTTCCTGCAGCTTTGCGCCGACAACAACATGCAAGTGATCCAGCCGACCTCGGCCTCGCAGATCTTCCATGTGCTGCGCCGCCAGATGATCCGTCCGTTCCGCAAGCCCCTGGTGCTGTTCACGCCCAAGTCGCTGCTGCGCAACAAGGACGCCGGCTCGCCCCTGACCGAACTGGCCGGCGGCAGCTTCCGCCCGGTGATCGGCGAGGTCGACGAGGCCATCGACGCCGCCAAGGTCAAGCGCGTGCTGGCTTGCTCGGGCAAGGTCTACTACGATCTGGTCAATGCCCGCCGTGAACGTGGCGCCGACAACGTCGCCATCGTCCGCGTCGAGCAGTTGTACCCGTTCGCGCACAAGTCGTTCGAAGCCGAACTGCGCAAGTACCCGAAGGCCACCGAAGTGATCTGGGTCCAGGACGAGCCGCAGAACCAGGGCCCGTGGTTCTACGTTCAGCATCACGTGTACGAGAACATGGTCGAAGGCCAGAAGCTGGGCTACGCCGGTCGCGCCGCGTCGGCTTCGCCGGCCGTGGGCTACCTGGCCAAGCACCAGGAGCAGCAGAAGGCGCTGATCGAAGCGGCTTTCGCGCCCAAGTTCAAGGCCATGCTGACCAAGTAACCCAACCCGATGCACGCGCGGCGTGCGGCAAGTTGCAGAAATCCAATTTCGAACTTTGCCCGCGCCGCGCGGTCCAGAACACACACTCTACGGAATAAACAAAATGGCTATCACCGACGTCGTCGTCCCCCAACTCTCCGAATCCGTTTCCGAAGCGACCCTGCTGACCTGGAAGAAGCAGCCCGGCGCTGCCGTCGAAGCGGACGAAATCCTGATCGAAGTCGAGACCGACAAGGTCGTGCTGGAAGTGCCGGCCCCCGCCTCGGGCGTGCTGGCTGAAATCGTCAAGGGCGATGGCAGCACCGTGACCTCGGGCGAAGTCCTGGCCCGTATCGACACCGCCGGCAAGGCCGCCGCCACCCCGGCCACCGCCCCCGCCGCCGAAGCGCCCAAGGCCGCCGCGCAAGCCGCCGCCGCCCCGGCCGCTCCCGCCTCGACCGCCGCCGCCGGCGTGGCTTCGCCCGCCGCCGCCAAGATCCTCGCCGAAAAGGGCGTGGACGCCGCCAGCGTCGCCGGCACCGGCCGTGACGGCCGCGTCACCAAGGGCGACGCCCTGAACGCCAGCGCCCCCGCCGCCAAGGCCGCCCCGGCCAAGGCCCCGGCCGCCCCCGCCCCGACCACGCTGTCGCTGGACGGCCGTCCGGAACAGCGCGTGCCGATGAGCCGCCTGCGCGCCCGCATCGCCGAGCGCCTGCTGCAATCGCAACAGGAAAACGCGATCCTGACCACGTTCAACGAAGTGAACATGCAAGCGGTCATCGATCTGCGCAACAAGTACAAGGACAAGTTCGAGAAGGAGCACGGCATCAAGCTGGGCTTCATGTCGTTCTTCGTCAAGGCCGCCGTTGCCGCGCTCAAGAAGTTCCCGCTGATCAACGCCTCGATCGACGGCAAGGACATCATCTACCACGGCTACTTCGACATCGGTATCGCTGTCGGCAGCCCGCGTGGCCTGGTGGTGCCGATCCTGCGCAACGCCGACCAACTGTCGATCGCTGAAATCGAAAAGACCATCGCCGACTTCGGCCGCCGCGCCGCCGACGGCAAGCTGGGCATCGAAGAGATGACCGGCGGCACGTTCTCGATCTCCAACGGTGGCGTGTTCGGCTCGATGCTGTCGACCCCGATCATCAACCCGCCGCAATCGGCCATCCTGGGCGTGCACGCCACCAAGGATCGCGCCGTGGTGGAAAACGGCCAGATCGTCATCCGTCCGATGAACTACCTGGCCCTGTCCTACGACCACCGCATCATCGACGGCCGCGAAGCCGTGTTGGGCCTGGTCGCCATGAAGGACGCCCTGGAAGATCCGCAGCGCCTGTTGCTGGACCTGTAATCTCGGCGCCCTGAGCCCGGCGCCCGCGCGACCTGTGTGTCGGCGGCGCCCGGCCGGCCCCACGGGCCGGCTTGCGCGGGCCGGGGCGAGTTTCACTCCCTCCTCATTCGCGAGAACACTATGTCCAAACAATTCGACGTCGTCGTCATCGGCGCGGGCCCCGGCGGCTACATCGCCGCCATCCGCGCCGCGCAGCTCGGCATGTCGGTGGCTTGCATCGACGCCTGGCAGAATGGCCAAGGCGGCCCGGCTCCCGGCGGCACCTGCACCAACGTCGGTTGCATCCCGTCCAAGGCGCTGCTGCAATCGTCCGAACACTTCGAGCAGGCCAACCACCACTTCGCCGAGCACGGCATCGAAGTCAAGGGCGTCAGCCTGAAGCTCGACACGCTGATCGGCCGCAAGAACTCGGTGGTCAAGCAGAACAACGACGGCATCCTGTACCTGTTCAAGAAGAACAAGGTCACCTTCTTCCATGGCAAGGGCGCGTTCGCCGGCCAGGTCGAGGGCGGCTGGGCCATCAAGGTCACCGGCACCGCCGAGGAAGACCTGGTTGCCAAGCACGTGGTGGTCGCCACCGGTTCGTCGGCGCGCGAGCTGCCCGGCCTGCCGTTCGATGAAAAGGTCGTGCTGTCCAACGACGGCGCGCTGAACATCGGCGCCGTGCCGAAGACGCTGGGCGTGATCGGCGCCGGCGTGATCGGCCTGGAAATGGGCAGCGTGTGGCGCCGCCTGGGCGCGGAAGTCACCATCCTGGAAGCGATGCCGGAGTTCCTGGCCGCCGCCGACCAGCAAGTGGCCAAGGAAGCCCTGAAGGCCTTCACCAAGCAAGGCCTGAACATCCAGATGGGCGTCAAGATCGGCGAGATCAAGGCGACCGCCAAGTCGGTGACCGTGCCCTACGTCGACGCCAAGGGCGCCGAGCAGAAGCTGGTGGTGGACAAGCTGATCGTCTCGATCGGCCGCGTGCCCTACACCGGCGGCCTGAACGCCGATGCCGTGGGCCTGAAGCTCGACGAGCGCGGCTTCATCGCCGTGGACGGCGACTGCAAGACCAACCTGCCTAACGTCTGGGCGGTGGGCGACGTGGTGCGCGGCCCGATGCTGGCGCACAAGGCCGAGGAAGAGGGCGTGGCGGTTGCCGAGCGCATCGCCGGCCAGCACGGCCACGTCAACTTCGACACCGTGCCGTGGGTGATCTACACCTCGCCGGAAATCGCCTGGGTCGGCAAGACCGAGCAGCAGCTCAAGGCCGAAGGCCGCGAGTACAAGGCCGGCAGCTTCCCGTTCCTGGCCAACGGCCGCGCCCGCGCGCTGGGCGACACCACCGGCTTTGCCAAGGTGATCGCCGACGCCAAGACCGACGAGGTCCTGGGCGTGCACATCGTCGGTCCGATGGCCTCGGAACTGATCTCGGAAGCCGTGACCATCATGGAATTCCGCGGCGCCGCCGAAGACATCGCCCGCATCTGCCACGCGCATCCGACGCTGTCGGAAGCCGTGAAGGAAGCCGCCCTGGCCGTCGACAAGCGCGCCTTGAACTTCTGATCCGCCACGCTGCGGCTCTGCCAAAGGGGGCGGGTTTTCGGACCCGCCCTTTTTTTCTTTTGCCTGTGTCATCTCCATGAACGTCCGCGAATACTACGAACACGCCCTGGCCGAACGCGGCTACAAGCCCGATGAAGCCCAGAAGAAGGCGATCGACCGGCTGCAGCGCTATTACGACGAGTGGGTCAAGTTCAAGGCGATGCGCTCGAACGCCCTGAAGAAGCTGCTGAACCGTCCCGATGTGCCGCGTGGCGTCTATCTGTGGGGCGGGGTGGGGCGCGGCAAGAGCTTCCTGATGGACGCCTTCTATGCCACCGTGCCGGTGGTGCGCAAGACGCGCCTGCACTTTCACGAATTCATGCGCGGCGTGCATCGCGAACTGGAGGAGGTGAAGGGCATGCAGGATCCGCTGGACGAAGTGGCCAGGCGCGTGGCCAAGCGCTACCGCCTGATCTGTTTCGACGAGTTCCACGTGTCGGACGTGGCGGATGCGATGATCCTGCACCGCCTGCTGTTCAAGCTGTTCGAGTACGGCACTTCGTTCGTGATGACCTCCAACTACGAGCCGTCGACGCTGTATCCCGACGGCCTGCACCGCGACCGCGTGCTGCCGGCGATCGAGCTGATCCAGGCGCGCATGGACGTGATGAACGTGGACGCCGGCGTCGACTATCGCCGCCGCTCGCTCGAGCAGGTGCAGTGCTACCACACGCCGCTGGACGAGAGCGCGCAACAGGCCTTGCAGCAGGCCTTCGACAGCCTGGCCGACACGCCACCGCAGGAGCCGCTGCTGCATATCGAGCATCGCGAGATCCGCGCGCTGGCGCTGGCCGGTTCGGTGGTGTGGTTCGACTTCGCCACGCTTTGCGGCGGTCCGCGTTCGCAGAACGATTACCTGGAGCTGGCCAATCGCTTCCATGCGGTGATCCTGTCCGGCGTGCCGCGCATGGGGCCGCGCCAGGCTTCCGAGGCGCGCCGCTTCACCTGGCTGATCGACGTGTTCTACGACCATCGCGTCAAGCTGATCATGTCGGCCGAATGCGAACCGGAAGAGATCTACACCGAGGGCGCGCTCGCCAACGAGTTCCATCGCACGGTATCGCGCATCCTGGAAATGCAGTCGCGCGAATACCTCGAGTCGGAACGCCGCCTGACCGCAACGTTGTAGTTATGCCGCAAGCGTCCGCGCGCGGGGCGGACGTGGCGCAATTTGCGGCATTTGCGTTGGTAATGCAAGTCATTATCAATTAACATCCGAAGACTTCTGGTCCCGCGCCGCAGTCTTCCCGTGTCCTCCCCCCTCCTTTCGTCTCCGGCCTCCTGCGCCGATGCGCCCGCCACGCAGGTCGACGGCCTGTACCGGGACCATCGGCCCTGGCTGTTCGGCTGGCTGCGCCGCAAGCTCGGTTGCGCGCATCGCGCGGAGGACCTGGCGCAGGACGTGTTCGTGCGCGTGATCCAGGGCCGCAAGACGGTGCGGGCCGGCGAGGCTCGGGCGCTGCTGACCACCATCGCCAAGGGGCTGGTGATCGATCATCAGCGCCACGCGGCGCTGGAACATGCCTACCTGGCCTATCTGGCCGACCTGCCCGAGGCCCATGCGCCGTCGCCCGAGACACAGGCCGAGCAGATGCAGGCCCTGATGCAACTTGACCGCCTGCTCGACAGCCTTCCGCCCAAGGCGCGCTCGGCGTTCCTGCTGTCGCAGCTGGACGGCCTGACCTATCCCGAAATCGCCCAGAGGCTGGGCGTGTCGCTCAGTTCCGTGCAGCAGTACATGGTGCGCGCCATGTCGGCCTGTTATGCCGCGCTTTATGACTAGCGCCGCCACGCAGCCCGATGCCGTGGTGCGCCAGGCCATCGCCTGGTGGGCGCGCCTGCAGTCGGGCATAGCCGATGCCGGCGAGCGCGAGGCCTGTCAGGCCTGGCTGGCGCAGGATCCGGCGCATCGCAAGGCCTGGGAGCGGTTGGAAACGATCGGCCGCGATGCGCGCCGCGTGCCGGCGGCGCTGGCGCATACGGCGCTGGACGGCCCGGCGACGCCCGACCGCCGCGTGGCCCTGCGCAATTTGCTGACGCTGGCTGGGGTGGGCGTGGCGGGTTGGGCTGGCTACCGGCATGCGCCGTGGCAGCGCCTGGCCGCCGATGTCAGCACCGGCATCGGCGAACGGCGCGCGGTGGCGGTGGCCGACGGCCTGCACGTCACCCTGAACAGCGACAGCGCGCTGCGGCTGGCAAGCGGCGCGCGCGGCATCCACCTGTTGCGCGGCGAGATCCTGGTGAGCGCGCAGGCGCGACCAGGCGCCGCCCCGGTGCGCGTGGACACCGGCCATGGTGTGCTGCTGGCGGACAACGCGCGTTTCGACGTGCGCCGCACGCCGGGTGGCGCACAGTTGGGTGTCTACGAGGGCAGTGTCGCCTTGCTGCGCGATGGCGCGTCGACGCAGGCTGCCGAAGCGGGCGAACGCCTGAGCTACGACGACCTGGGCGGGGTCGAGCGGCAGGCGGCCGATCCGGATCGCCTGGCCTGGGTCGACGGTCTGGTGGTGGCCAAGGACTGGCGCCTGGACCATTTCGCCGACTACCTGGCGCGCCAGCGAGTCGGCGTGATACGGGTGGACCCGGCAGTGGCGGGCCTGCGGCTGTCGGGCGTGTTCCCGCTGGACGACGCCGAGCGCGCGCTCCGGGCGCTGGAGCCGGCGCTGCCCATCGTGGTGACGCGCCACACACAGTACTGGCTGCAGGTCGGGCCACGCGCGGCCTGAGCGTTACAAATTTCCTGATCGATGCATTGCAGGTTTTCCTTCCTGGTACGGAAAGGCAGAGATAGAGACCTACGTACAAGGGAGTTTTTCGTGTCCGCTTCATCTTGCCCGCGCCTGGGCGCATCCTTGACCGCCGGCCGTCTGGCCGTGCTCGCCGCCACTTGCGCCGGCGCCTGGCTGGCCGCCGCGCCCGCCGCCTGGGCGCAAGCCTCGCCCGCCGCGGCCCAGGCGCCGCGCACCTATCAGATCGCCGCTGGCCCGCTGGGCGATGCGCTGACCCAATTCGCGCGCAGCGCGGGCGTGGTGCTGTCGTTCGATCCGGCGCAGGTGCGCGGCTTGCGGTCCGAAGGCCTGAACGGCGCCTATCCGGTGGGCGCCGGCTTCGCCCGCATCCTGGCTGGCAGTGGTCTGCAGGCGCGGGCCCAGGCCGGCAATTCCTGGACGCTGGTGGCGGCGCCCTCCGGCGACACGCTGACGTTGGCGCCGGTGACGGTGTCGGCCAGTTCCCTGAGCGCCTTTGCGCCGACCGCGGGCTACGTGGCCGGCGCCAGCGTCAGCGCCACCAAGACCGACACCCCGCTGATCGAGACGCCGCAATCGGTGTCCGTGGTCACGCGCGAGCAGATTGCGGAGCAGGGCGCGCAGACGCTGAACCAGGTGTTGCGCTACACGCCCGGCGTGGCGACCGAAACGCGCGGCGCGACCGCCACGCGGCTGGACCAGTTCAGCGTGCGCGGCTTCTCCGCATCGACCTACCTGGACGGCCTGCGTGTGTTCGGCGGGCGCGATGCCTTGCCGCAGGTGGACGCCTATCGTCTGGAGCGGGTCGACGTGCTGAAAGGGCCGGCCTCGGTGATGTACGGGCAGGGCGGCCCCGGCGGCGTGGTCAACCAGGTCAGCAAGCGGCCGCTGGAAGAAGCGCTGCATGAAGTCGAGCTTCAGGTTGGCAACTACGATTACCGGCGCGCCAACTTCGACTTCGGCGGCCCGCTGGACGCAGAGGGCAAGTACCTGTACCGCCTGGTGGGATCGGGCTACATGTCAGACGGCCAGATCGACCACACCAAGGAGCGCCGCTACTTCGTCTCGCCGGCCTTCACCTGGAAGCCCAACGGCGACACCTCGCTCACCGTGCTGACGAACTTCCAACGCGATCCCGACATGGGGTCGTATGGCGCCGCGCCGCCGATGCGCACGCTGCTGTCGGCGCCGGACGGCATCCGCCTGTCGCCACGCTACTACGACGGCGACGCCAATTTCGAGAAGAGCGACCGCAAGAGCTATTCGCTCGGCTACGTGCTGGACCACCGCTTCAGCGATGCCCTGAAGGCGACGCAGAGCCTGCGCTGGACCCATTCCGACGCCAAATACCGCAGCATCTATGGCGCGTCCAGTCGCTTCTACGGCTACACCGACAGCCGTTACCTGTACCAGCAGCGTGCCGCGATCGCGACCGACGTCGAGGTCGGCGCGCTGACCATCGACAACAACCTGCAGGCGCGCTTCGATACCGGCGCCTTCGGCCACACGGTGCTGCTGGGCTTCGACTACCAGCATGTCAAGACCGACACGCTGTCCGGCTTTGGCAGCGCGCCCGCGCTGAACGTGATGAACCCGGACAACCACCAGGACATCCCGGTGCCGGCGTTCTCCACCGACGCCACCACCAAGCAGTACCAGACCGGCCTGTACTTCCAGGACCAGATCAAGATCGACCGCCTTTCGGTGCTGCTGGGCGGACGCTACGACTGGTCGCGCAACGTCGGCGAGAGCACCGCCATCGCCACCGGCCGCACCACGCCCTCGTCGTTGCGCGCGGAGGCCTTCACCGGCCGTTTCGGCGTGATCTACAACTTCGACAACGGCGTGGCGCCGTACTTCAGCTACTCCGAATCGTTCGAACCGCAGTCGGGCACGGGCTGGAACAACGCGCCCTTCAAGCCGATCGAGGGCAACCAGTACGAGGTCGGCATCAAGTACCAGCCGCCGGGCAGCGCGACGTTGCTGTCGGTGGCCGCGTTCGACATCCGCCGCGAAAACATGCTGACCACCGATCCGGACCCGACGCATCTGTGCGGCACGTCCAACGCGCGCTGCCAGATCCAGTCCGGTGAGTTGCGTACGCAGGGCATCGAGCTGGAAGCCAAGACCGAACCGCTGCGCGGGCTGACACTGATGGCGGGCTATTCGCTGCTCGATAACGCCTATTCCAAGGCCAATCCAAGCACCTCCGGGCTGAACCTGAAGGGCAAGGCGCCGGTGGGCGTGCCCTCGCAGCAGGCTTCGGCCTGGGCCCGCTACCAGTTGCAGGGCGGTGCGCTGGCCGGCCTGGGCGTGGGCGGCGGCGTGCGCTACATCGGGTCGTCGTACGGCGACGAGGCCAACACCATGAAGGTGCCGTCAGTCACGTTGTTCGACCTGATGCTGGACTACGACCTGGGCCGCGTGTCGCCGTCGCTCAAGGGCATGCAGGTGGCGCTGAACGTGCAGAACCTGTTCGACAAGGAATACATCGCTTCTTGCTCGGGCGATTCCTGGTGCTGGTACGGCTACCAGCGCTCGATCAAGGCCAGCCTGCGTTATCGCTGGTAGGCCGGACGGCCCGTTCGCGGCGTAGCCGTGGACGGGCAGGCACGCAAAGCCTCACATCGTAGTGAGAATGGTTATAATTCAGACCCTTGCCGAGAGAGAGTCGTCGCGGGGCGGTTCCAGACCGGCATTCACAACAGGAAGATCGACAATGAAATTCGCAAGGACTTTGGCAGCCATCGCGCTGCTGGGCAGCGCCGGCGCGGCGCAGGCGCACTTCGTCTGGCTCGAGCGGGCCGACCAGGGGGCGGCAAAGGCGTACTTCGGCGAATGGGCGGACGACCTGCGTGAAAAGCGCGACGGCCTGCTGGGCAAGGTCCTGGTGGCGCCGGTGGTGACCGGTGCCGACGGCAAGGCGCTCAAGGCGTCGGCCGAGGGCGCGGATTTCGTCGAGTTCGCCGCCAGCGGCAAGGGCGACGTGCGCCTGTCGCAGCCGATCCAGTTCAAGGACACGCTGATGCAGTACGGCGCCAAGGCCGGCCGCGAAGACACCCAGGGCAAGCTCGACCTGGAACTGGTGCCGGCCGCCGCGGGCAGCAACACCTTCGTGCTGCAGTTCAAGGGCAAGCCGCTGGCCAAGACCGAGGTCACCGTGTTCGGCCCGCCCAAGTGGGAAAAGCGCTTGCGCAGCGACGAGAACGGCCGCATCGAGATCACCACGCCGTGGCCGGGCCAGTACGTGCTGGAAGCCGCCCACGTCGAGGACAAGGCCGGCGAGGCCGATGGCAAGGCCTACGCCAAGATCCGCTACGTTTCCACCCTGACCTTCAACGTGACCAAGTGAAAGCTCCCGCAGCCGGCGCAGGCATGATGCGCTACCGTCTGGCCGTGGCCTCGCGGGCCCTGGCCGCCATCCTCGGCGGCTACGGCCTGGCCTCGGCGGCCGCGGCCTGCCTGGCCGTCTGGCTGCCCATGCAGCGCGCCGACGCCGTCGTCACGGCGCAGATGTCGGCCTTCGTGGTCTACACCTGTGGCGTCATCTGGGTGTTCGCCACTCGCAACGCCTGGCGCGCCTGGGCCGGCATCCTGTTGCCGGCGGCGCTGTTCGGCGGCCTGTTCCTGATCGGTCGCATGGTGGGGGGCGCATGAAACCCAGCACCGGAAAAGCGCAAGGCGAAGAGGGCCTGCGCCAATCCATGTCGTGGCTGCACACCTGGTCGGGCCTGATCTTCGGCTGGGTGCTGTTCCCGATGTTCCTGACCGGCACGCTGTCATTCTTCCGTCCCGAGATCACCCGCTGGATGCAGCCCGAGATCCAGGCGCAGGCCGCGCCCACGCTCGAATCCGTGGCCATGGCGCAGCGCTACCTGGCCGAGCACGCGCCCGACGCCAAGCGCTGGTTCATCACGCCGCCAACCGATCGCGAACCGCTGATCCAGCTGCTGTACCAGGTGCCCAAGCCCAAGCCGGGCGAACGCGGCTTCGTGCGCGCCAAGCTTGATCCGCGGACCGGGCTGGCCGTCAGCGGGCGCGAAACGCGCGGCGGCGACTTCTTCTACCGCTTCCATTTCGAACTCGAGATGGCGTTCCCGTGGGGACGCTGGCTTGCCAGCATCGCCGGCATGTTCATGCTGGTGGCCATCATCAGCGGCATCATCACGCACAAGAAGATCTTCGCCGACTTCTTCACCTTCCGCCCCAAGAAGGGCGGCCAGCGGGCCTGGATGGACGGCCACAATGCGCTGTCGGTGCTGGGGTTGCCGTTTCACCTGATGATCACCTTCAGCGGCCTGGTGCTGTTCATGGCCATGCTGATGCCCGCCGGCATCATGGCGGTCTATGAAAACCCGCGGCAATATTCGGATGACGTGTTCGCGGCATTCAAGGTCACGCCGCCGCGCAACGAGGCGGCGCCCCTGACGGCGCTCGCACCGTTGGTGGAGCAGGCGCAGCAGCGCTGGCATGGCCGCGTGGGCCGCGTCACGGTCAACAATCCCGGCGATGCCGGCGCCACGGTCACCGTCACCCGCGATGCGGCCGATGGCGTGTCCTACGGCCGCCTGGCGCCCTACATGCGATTCGATGGCGTCAGCGGCGCCTACCAGGAAGGGCAGGACGAACTGAGCCCCACCGTGCGCACCGCCGGCGTGGTCGTCGGCCTGCACCTGGGCCTGTTCGCCGAGCCGCTGCTGCGCTGGTTCTATTTCCTGGTCAGCCTGGCGGGCACGGGCATGGTCGGTTCCGGCCTGGTGCTATGGATCGCCAAGCGCCGCCAGAAGGCGCGCCCCGGTGCGCGCGAGGCCTTCTCGCTGCGCCTGGTGGACGGTTTGAATGCCGGCACCATCGCCGGCCTGTTCATCGCGGTCGCCGCGTTCTTCTGGGCCAACCGGCTGGTGCCGGCCGAGCTCCCGGGTCGCCAGTTGTGGGAAGTGCGCGCGTTCTTCGCCGCCTGGGGCCTGTCGCTGGCATACGCGTTCCTGTTCCCGAAGCGCAAGTGGGTGGATCTGCTGAGACTGGCCGCCGTTTCGCTGGCGCTGGTGCCGGTGGTCAATGCCTTGACCACTTCGCGTCACCTTGGCGTGTCGCTGGCGGCGGGCGACTGGGTCATGGCGGGATTCGACCTGACCTGCCTGGCGGGCGCGTTGCTGCTGGGCTGGATAGCGCGCAAGGCTGCCCGGGCGCGCAAGGCGCCGGCCAGGGGCGCTGCCAAGACGCCCGTCCGTGCTCGCGCCGCCACGGCCGCTGAAGCGTCCGCGCCCGCCGCGGCGCAAGTGCAGGCCCGGACCCGTCCCGCCGAGTCATCCGTCCCGACGCCGCCGCATTCCCCTTCCGAAGCCGCCTATGAATCGAGGTGATACGCCATGACGCTCGCCGCCTTCTGCCTGGCCTATGCGGGGTTCTCCGCCCTGTGCCTGGGCATGGACCGTCACTACGAAGACCTGTTCGACCGCGCTTTGCCACGCCGCCATCGCGTGCCGTTGCGGGTCTTCGGCTGGCTGGCGCTGGCCCTGTCGCTGTGCGCCTCGGCCGCAGTCTGGGGTTGGAGCTATGGCACGGTCGAATGGATCGGCATCCTCAGCATCGCCGGCCTGCTGCTGATCTGGTTCCTGACCTTCCGGCCGCGCGCCGCGCTGACGGCCGGCGGGGTGTGCGCGCTGGCCGCGCCGCTGCTGGCCGTCCTGTAACCACGGCGTCGCCCGCGCGGCACGTTACACTGGGCGTTTCACCAAGCAAACGCCTGCATCGTCCATGAACACCCGCGTCCTTACTGGCATCACCACCTCCGGTACCCCCCACCTCGGCAACTACGCTGGCGCGATCCGCCCGGCGGTCCAGGCGAGCACGCAACCGGGCGTCGACGCGTTTTTCTTCCTGGCCGATTACCACGCCCTGATCAAGTGCGACGACCCGGCCCGCGTGGCCCGTTCGCGGCTTGAAATCGCCGCCACCTGGCTGGCGGTCGGGCTCGATCCCGAGCGCGTGACCTTCTACCGCCAGTCGGACATCCCGGAGATCCCCGAGCTGAGCTGGCTGCTGACCTGCGTCACGGCCAAGGGCCTGATGAACCGCGCGCACGCCTACAAGGCCTCGGTCGACCAGAACGTGGCCAAGGGTGTGGATCCCGATGACGGCGTGACCATGGGCCTGTTCTCGTATCCGGTGCTGATGGCGGCGGACATCGTCATGTTCAACGCCAACAAGGTGCCGGTGGGCCGCGACCAGATCCAGCACCTGGAAATGGCGCGCGACATCGCCCAGCGCTTCAACCACCTGTACGGCCGCGAATACTTCACGCTGCCCGAGGTCGCCATCGAAGAGGACGTGGCCACGTTGCCGGGCCTGGACGGCCGCAAGATGTCCAAGAGCTACAACAACACCATCCCGCTGTTCGAGGGCGGCGCCAAGGCGCTGCGCGCCTCGATCATGCGCATCGTCACCGACTCGCGCGAACCGGGCGAACCCAAGGACGCCGAAGGCTCGCACCTGTACACCATCTACCGCGCCTTCGCCACGCACGAACAGGCCGCGGCCTTCCGCAAGCAACTCGAGGAAGGCCTGGGCTGGGGCGAGGCCAAGCAGGCGCTCTACGATCACCTGGAGAACCTGCTGGCGCCGATGCGCGAGCGTTACTTCGACCTGATGGCCAACCCCGGCCGCATCGAGGACGTGCTGCAGGCCGGCGCCGCCAAGGCGCGCAAGCTGGCGGTGCCGATGATGCGCGAGCTGCGCGAGGCCGTGGGCCTGCGCAACCTGAACGCGCAGGCGCCGGGCAAGGACGCGCCGGCCAGGAAGGAAAAAGGCAAGGGCGCGCGTTTCGTCAGTTTCCGTGACGAGGACGGCGGCTTCCGTTTCCGCTTCCTGGCCGCCGATGGCGAGGAGCTGCTGTTGTCGCAACGCTTTGCCGATCCGAAGCAAGCCGGCGTGCTGATGCGCCGCCTGCAGGCGGAGTCTCCCGAGGCTCTGTTGCAAGCCACGGCTGAGGGCCTGACTGCGGTACTGGACGGCGTCACCGTGGCGACGGCGCCGGCCGGCGCCGTCGGCGACGCCCAGGCGCAATTGGCGAAGACGCGCGACGCGTTACGCTCGATGGCTCAGGAATAACGCCGCGCAGGCGGCAAGACGAGGGCGGCGCCATTGCGCCGCCCTTGTCGTTTTTGTTCTCCAGGAAAGGCTTGCCGCGCGTCGTCGCCGTTAGCGCGCGTTGGCGGAAACGATGCGGCCGTCGCGCACCTGGAATCGTTGCGCGCTGCCCTGGCCCGCGATTTCCAGCATGTCGCCTTCGGAATAGCCTGTCACGTTGGGGCAGTCGAGCCACTCGGGGTTGATGAACGGAAAATACTTGAGCGTGCCGCTGCCCTGGCTGACGAAATCGAACGTGGTGTTGGCCACGACTTCCGGATCCCATTGGCTGGCATCGAAGGTCAGCGCACAGCCGGCGCCGATGCGGTAGGTGATGCTGGCGCCCATGCTGGCGAATCCCAGCGCGCCCACGTGCAGTTGCGCGCCGTTGGCCAGCTCGATGACCCGGTTGCCCAGGCGTTCCAGCGTGATGTGTTTGAAGGTGACTTCGGCGCCATCCACGGTCAGGTGGGCATATTGGCCGAGAGTGACCTCGTTGTAGGCGCCGCTCGGGCTGGCTTCCTTCTTGGTGATGATTGCCGTTTCGTTGGCGGCAAGCGTAATTGTGTTGCGCATGGCGGGACGGATCTCCGGTGTCTCTGGTATGGCGCTGTTTTTCTTGTGCTTCGACCTGATAGACGTTTGCGCCGCAGCTCGCCTGATCATGGGTTTGCTTCCGCCGTGCGTGCCCGATCCGCCGGCTTATTATTTAGACACAATTCGATATTTTCTCTTATTTTTGTTGCGTCCGGCTTGAGACAACGCAAGGAGGGGCGGACTCTGAGGGAAAGTCCTTAGTTGAATGACAACCGTGAATGACAACCGGCGCATGTGCGCCGGTTGGTGAGACTTGGGCAGGCCGCCTGGCCGGCTCCTGCGGGGAGCGGCCAGGGGAGGGGCTCAACGCTTGAGCTTGGCGAATGCGTCGGCCATGGCGCTGTTCATTGCGCCGCTGCCGCCGGCGTTGCCGCGGCCGCCGTCGCCCTGCGGGCGGCGGCCGCCACGATCGCCGCCCTTGGGGGCGTCAGCGCCGCGCCGGGCGGGCACGGCGGCGTCGTTCATGCGCATGGTCAGGGCCACGCGCTTGCGCGCCACGTCCACTTCCAGCACCTTCACGCTGACGGTCTGGCCCACGCGCACCACGTCGCGCGGATCCTTCACGAACTTCTCGGCCAGCGCCGAGATGTGGACCAGCCCGTCCTGGTGCACGCCGATGTCGACGAACGCGCCGAAGTTGGCGACGTTGGTCACCACGCCTTCGAGCACCATGCCGGGATACAGGTCATTGAGCGTCTCGACGCCTTCCTTGAACTGGGCGGTCTTGAACTCGGGACGCGGATCGCGGCCGGGCTTTTCCAGTTCGGCGAAGATGTCGCGCACCGTCGGCAGCCCGAAGCGCTCGTCCGTGAAATCAGAGGGCGACACGCCCTTGAGCGCGTCGCGCTGGCCGATGATCTGCTTCACCTCGGCCTTGATCTTGGCCACGATGCGCTCGACCACCGGATACGCCTCCGGGTGCACCGACGAGGCATCCAGCGGATTGTCGCCGTTGGGAATGCGCAGGAAGCCCGCGGCCTGCTCGAAAGCCTTGTCGCCGAAGCGCGGCACCTTGCGCAGTTGTTCGCGGGTGGGGAAGGCGCCGTTCTCGTCGCGCCAGGCCACAATGTTCTTGGCCAGCAGCGAGTTCAGGCCCGACACGCGCGCCAGCAGCGCGGCGGAGGCCGTGTTGACGTCCACGCCGACCGCGTTCACGCAGTCCTCGACCACCGCGTCCAGCGAACGCGCCAGCTCGCGCTGGTTGACGTCGTGCTGGTATTGGCCGACGCCGATGGCCTTGGGATCGATCTTGACCAGCTCGGCCAGCGGATCCTGCAGGCGGCGCGCGATCGACACGGCACCGCGCAGCGTCACGTCGAGATCGGGGAATTCCTGCGCGGCGGTTTCCGATGCCGAGTACACCGAGGCGCCGGCCTCGGATACCACCACACGCGTGACCTTCAGGTCGGGGAAGCGTTCCTGCATGTCGCCCACCAGCTTCTCGCTTTCGCGCGATGCCGTGCCGTTGCCGATCGCGATCAGGTCGACCTTGTGGCGCGCGACCAGCGCGGCCAGGGTGTTGATGGTGCCCTCGCGGTCGCGGCGCGGCTCGAACGGGTAGACAGTGGTGGTGTCGACCACCTTGCCGGTACGGTCGATCACGGCCACCTTGCAACCGGTGCGGATGCCAGGGTCCAGGCCCAGCACGGCCTTGGGGCCGGCCGGCGCGGCCAGCAGCAGGTCTTTCAGGTTGGCGGCGAATACGCGGATGGCCTCGGCCTCGGCGGTCTCGCGCAGGCGGCCGATCAGTTCGCTTTCGAAAGCCGTCACCAGCTTGACGCGCCAGGTCCAGCGGCAGACTTCGCCCAGCCAGCGCGCGCGCGGCGAGGCGTCGAGGGCGAACAGGCCATTGCCCAGCTTCAGGAAGCTGGCGATGCGCGCCACGCAGGGATGCGGGGTTTGCGCTTCGAGTTCTGCTTCCAGTCCCAGGCGGATTTCCAGCACGCCTTGCTGGCGGCCGCGCAACAGCGCCAGGATGCGATGGGACGGCAGCGTGCGCAGCGGCTCGTTGAAGTCGAACCAGTCGCGGAAGTTGGCGCCTTCGGTTTCCTTGCCGTCGACCATCTTGGAATACAGATAGCCGGTGGACCAGAGGTGCTCGCGCATGTCGGCCAGCAGGTCGGCGTTCTCGGCGTAGCGCTCGGCCAGGATGTCGCGGGCGCCGTCCAGCGCCGCCTTGGTGTCGTTGATCGAGGCTTCGGGATTCAGGTACTGCGCGGCCAGCGCGGCCGGGTCGCAGGCCGGGTCGGCCAGGATGGCGTCGGCCAGCGGCTCCAGGCCGGCCTCGCGGGCGATCTGGGCGCGCGTGCGGCGCTTGGGCTTGTACGGCGCGTACAAGTCTTCCAGGCGCTGCTTGGTGTCGGCGCTGGCGATTTCCTGCTGCAGTTCGGGCGTCAGCTTGCCTTGCTGCGAGATCGATTCGAGGATCGCGCCGCGGCGTTCTTCGAGTTCGCGCAGGTAGCCCAGGCGCACTTCCAGGTTGCGCAGGACGGTGTCATCCAGGCCGCCGGTGGCTTCCTTGCGGTAGCGCGCGATGAACGGCACGGTGGCGCCGTCGTCAAGCAGTTCCACCGCCGCGGCGATCTGGGAGGCGCGTGCGCCGAGCTCGGTGGCGAGCTGGGCAACGATGCGGGCATTGTCGACGCCGGCGGCGACGTTCGTGATAACGGAAGTTTCAGACATCTCGATACGACGGCAAAAAAGGAAAAACAAGGGGCGGATTGTGCCATAAGCCGTTGTTACAGAACGTGCCAGGGTGGACACATCCGTCCCCATGGGACGGGACGTTTGCGACGCGTTGGGCGGAAAAGCGCAGCGCCAGCGGGTATCATTTGGTCCTTTCCCACCCATTCTGGGTCTGGCGCCCCGACCGTCCACCGGCACGGTCGCCTTCGACGCCAGGCTGTATCCATGCTGGACCTGGACATCTCCGAATTCTTCGCCGAGGACGGCCCGCTCGCGTCGGCCTTGCCCGGCTACAAGCCGCGCCCTTCCCAAGTGGAACTGGCCCAGGCCATCGGCCAGGCCATTCAGGACCGCGCCACGCTGGTGGCCGAGGCCGGCACCGGCATCGGCAAGACCTGGGCGTATCTTGTACCCGCCTTCATCCAGGGCGGCAAGGTGCTGATTTCCACCGGTACCCGCACGCTGCAGGACCAACTGTTCACGCGCGACCTGCCGCGGGTACGGGCGGCGCTGGCGGCCCCGGTGACGGCCGCGCTGCTCAAGGGGCGCGGCAACTACGTCTGTCACTACCATCTTGATCGCCTGCAGGGCGACGAACGCGCCTTGAAGTCGCGCACCGAAATCCAGCAACTGCGCCAGATCCAGGTGTTCGCCGGCATTTCCAAGACCGGCGACCGCGGCGACCTGGCCCAGGTGCCCGAAGACGCCGACATCTGGCAGCGTGTCACCTCGACCCGCGAGAACTGCCTGGGCCAGGAATGCCCGCGCATCCGCGACTGTTTCGTGGTCAAGGCTCGCCGTCAGGCGCAGGAAGCCGACGTGGTGGTGGTCAACCACGCCCTGTTCATGGCCGACCTGGTGCTGCGCGAAGAGGGCGTCACCGACCTGCTGCCGGAGGCCGACACCGTCATCTTCGACGAAGCGCACCAGTTGCCCGACACGGCCACCCGCTTCCTTGGCAGCAGCGTGTCGACGCACCAGTTGCTGGATTTCGGCCGCGCGCTCGAAGCCGCCGGCCTGGCCTATGCGCGCGAAGCCACCAAATGGAGCGACGTCGCGCGGCACCTGGAAACCGCCACGCGCGAATTGCGCCTGGTCTGTGCGCCGCTCGAGCGTCTGCCGGGCCGCAAGGCCACGTTCGAGGCCATTCCCAACGCCGATGAGTTCGATGCCGCGTTCGCGGTGTTGCGCGAGGCGGTGGACATCGCCACCAACGCGCTGGGTTCGGTCGCCGAGCGCCATCCCGACCTGGTGGCCGCCGCCCGCAGCGGCGCTGAAATCGCCGTGCGCCTCAAGCGCTGGGCCACGCCGGGCCGCGACGGCGCCGGCTTCGACGACGAGGGCTGGGGCCGCGACGACCAGGCGCCGGCATCGGCCCCGCAACCGGCGCTGGGCGATGGCCTGTCCACGCCTGCCGCGATCCTCGAAGGCGCGGCCGCGGCGGTGGAATGGACCGGCCCGGCGGTGCGCTGGGTCGAGCATGGCCAACACCATGTGCGGCTGCATTCGGCGCCGCTGTCGGTGGCGCAGGCATTCTCCAAATACCGCAAGCCGGGCCAGGCCTGGATCATGACTTCGGCCACATTGTCGGTGAATGGCGAGTTCACGCACTTCACCGGCCAACTGGGCCTGGATCGCGCCCGCACCGGCAAGTGGGAATCGCCCTTCGATTATCCCGAGCAGGCGCTGCTGTTCGTGCCGCGCGGCATGCCCGAGCCGCAATCGCCGCAGTTCCTGGACCGCTTCGTGCAGACGCTGCTGCCGTTGCTGGAAGCCAGCCCGGGCGGCACGCTGGTGTTGTGCACCACGCTGCGCGCCGTGGACAAGGTCGCCAACCTGCTGGCCGACGCCTTCGACGACGCCGGCCACGACTGGCCGCTGCTCAAGCAGGGCGAGGGCACGCGCCGCGACCTGCTGGACCGTTTCTGCAAGCTGACGCACCCGGTGCTGGTGGGCAGCGCCAGCTTCTGGGAGGGCATCGACCTGCCGGGCGACGTGCTGACGCTGGTGGCGATCGACAAGCTGCCGTTCGCGCCACCGGACGATCCGGTGATCGAGGCGCGGCTGCGGGCCTGTCGCGCCCACGGCGGCAATCCGTTCTCGGAATACCAGTTGCCCGAGGCCGCGATCTCGCTCAAGCAGGGCGCTGGCCGCCTGATCCGCACGGAATCGGACTGGGGCGTACTGATGGTGGGCGATGCCCGCCTGGTCGAGAAGCCCTATGGCAAGCGCCTGTGGCGCGGCTTGCCGCCATTCGCGCGGACGCGCGAACTGGAAGAGGTGCTGGCTTTCTACCGCCGCAAGCAGGAATAGGGCGGGCTGGCCAGGCAGAAGCGGACCGTCCTGACTCGCACCGCGCGAATAGGACCCAAGGACGTCGCCGGACAAAAAAAGCCCCTCGAGAGATCGAGGGGCTTCCCATACTGTCGGTGTTCAGTTGAACGGATTCCACCAGCTCTTGTCGGCCTTCAGGCCCTTGTCCTTGAACGAGCTGTTGGGAAAGTTCTTGTCGAGCACGCGCTGCGCGTCGTTTTTCAGTTCGGTCATGCCGAGCTTGTCGTAGGACTGCACCATCAGGTAGAGCGCTTCCTCGGTGGCGGGGGCGCCCTCGAAGTCGGTGATGACGGTCTGCGCGCGGTTGGCGGCGGCGATGTAGGCGCCGCGCTCGTAGTAGTAGCGGGCCACGTGTACTTCGTTCATGGCGATGGTGTTGACCAGCCAGGCCACCCGCTTGATGGCATCCGGGGTGTACTTGCTGTCCGGGTAGCGCTTGATCAGGTCATTGAACGCGTCATACGAGGCGCGCAGGCCCTTGGGGTCGCGTTCGGCCGGATCCTGGCCGGTGATGTTGCTCATGAAGGCGCTGGCCGGCGTGAAGTTGATCAGGCCCTTCAGGTACAGCGCGTAGTCGGTGCCGGGATGGTTGGGGTAGAGCTGCTGGAAGCGGTCGATCGCGGCCAGCGCCTGTTCGTTTTCGCCATCCTTCCAGTTGACGTAGGCCAGCTCGAGCAGGGCCTGCTGGGCGTAGACGCCGAAGGGATAGCGGCTCTCGATGGCGGTCAGGCGCTCGCGCGCTTCTTTCCAGCCGCCCGAGGAGATTTCGGCCTTGGCGTCGGCGTAGAGCTGCTCGGCGCTCCAGTTCGTGGTCTTGTCGTACTTGCTGTTGGTCGAACCGCAACCGGCGATCGCGATGACGGCAAATAGCGCGATAACCACGCGCAAAACCGACCCGCTTCGGGAGGCGGGGTTCAAGGGAGCTGCGGAGTGGTGAATCACGAGAATCGTATCCTTGGTGTTAGCATGGCAGGCTGATTATATGATTTGTCTCCATGTCCGATACAGCCATCAGCGCAGATCTCGTTTCCGACGATGAGCTCCTGAGCCTTTCCGGCGAAAACCCGCGCGGCGAACCGCAATTTGTAACGGTGCCCGCGGGCACCCGCGCCGACCGGCTGGACAAGGTGCTGGCCGGACTGTTGACGGACCATTCCCGCAGCCGGCTGCAGGGCTGGATCGAGGCCGGCAACGTCCACGTCAACGGCGCGCCCGGCAAGGTCCGCCAGACGGTGGGGCCGGGCGACGAAATCACGGTCTGGGCCCAGCCGGCTCCCGAGACGCTGGCTTTCGCCCCCGAACCCATCGATTTCCCCGTGGTCGATGAAAGCGCCGACTGGATCGTGGTGAACAAACCCGCCGGCCTGGTGGTGCACCCCGGCGCCGGCAACTGGAGCGGCACGCTGCTCAACGGCCTGCTGCACCGCTATCCCGAACTGGCGCAGGTGGCCCGCGCCGGTATCGTTCACCGGCTGGACAAGGACACTTCGGGGCTGATGGTGGTGGCGCGCAATGAAATCGCGCAGACCCATCTGGTGCGCCAGTTGCAGGCGCGCAGCATGGGGCGTGAATACGTCGCCCTGGCGCACGGCTGGCTGGTCCGCGCCGGCAAGGTGGACCGCCCGATCGGCCGCGACCCGCGCGTGCCGGTGCGCATGAGCGTCGAGCGGCCCGTGGCGCCGAAACCCGCCATCACCCACTATGCCCCCGCGCGGTGCGGCCAGGTCGATCCCGGCGGCCGCGTCACCGAGGTGGTGTGCCGCCTGGAAACCGGCCGCACCCACCAGATCCGGGTGCACCTTGCCAGCCTCGGGCATCCGCTGCTGGCGGATGCGATCTACGGCGGCAAGAACATCGCGGGCGCGCAGCGGCAGATGCTGCACGCCCGCGCCCTGCATTTCGATGATCCGGGCGGTCGCGGCGAGGTTCAGTTCGCCGCCCCCGTGCCGGCGGACATGACCCTGGTCCAGGAAGCGATCGCATGGAACGCATGATTGAAGGCTTGCCCGTGGTGACCGGCCCGGCGTGGGCCGGCGTCAACTATTTCTGCACCACCCGCGCCGGCGGCGTGGGCGTGGCGCCGCACGACACCCTCAACCTGGGCCGCCGCGCCGGAGACGATCCCGATACCGTGGCCGAGAACCGCCGCCGCTTGCGCGCGGCGCTTCCGGCCGAGCCGCTGTGGCTGCGGCAGGTGCATGGCAGCGACGTGGTCGACGCCGACGCCGCCGACCTGCCCGACGAGCCGGCGCTGGACGCCAGCGTCACCGCGCGCCCGGGCCGCGTGCTGGCCGTAATGGTGGCGGACTGTCTGCCGGTGGTCATCGCCGACG
The DNA here is from genome assembly GCF_046535435.1 of Achromobacter sp. SIMBA_011. NCBI lineage: Bacteria > Pseudomonadati > Pseudomonadota > Betaproteobacteria > Burkholderiales > Alcaligenaceae > Achromobacter > Achromobacter sp. SIMBA_011. The sequence goes on from NZ_JAWRWN010000004.1 coordinate 440,020, forward strand.
CCGACGGCAGCGTCCTGGGCGCGGCCCACGCTGGCTGGCGCGGCCTGTCCGGCGGCGTATTGGAAAACACCCTGGCCGCCATGCGCGCCAAGGCCCCGGCCGCTACCGCCTGGCGCGCCTGGGTCGGCCCGGGCATCGGGCCGGAAGCCTTCGAGGTCGGTCGCGACGTGCTGGACGCCTTCCTGGCGGACGATCCCGCCACGGAAACCTACTTCCGGCCGCGTCCGGGCGTTTCGGGCAAATGGCTGGCCGACCTGGCCGGCCTGGCCGAATTCCGCCTGCGCCGGGCCGGCGTGCAGGATGTCACGCTGAGCGGCCTGTGCACCGTGGCGGACGCCGGACGCTTCTTTTCCTACCGTCGCGACAGCGAGACCGGCAGGATGGCTTTGCTGGCCTGGCTCGACCCGGTCTGATCCAGCGCAAAGCGGCCGCGCCCGCGGGCGGCTAGGCTTGCTGGCCTCATTGAATACCCGCATTGACAGTGCTGAACCCGACATGCAACATCAATCGGGAAGTCTCGATAACAAGGTGTCGAAGTGAATGCCAATCTCTCCGCCTCAGGGCCCCTTCCGGTGAGCGTGGCTCCGGACGTCCTGGCCGATATCCAGGCTGAATTCTCGCGCGAATGGCAGCGCCTGTGCGACGACGCCCGTCGCGGCGCGCTGGCTCCGCCGGCCGACCGGCGTTTCGCTGGCCAGGCCTGGGCCGCCAATGGCCAGCACCTGCTGATGGCCCATACCTATCTGCTGTCGGCCCGCGCCATGTCGCGCATGGTCGATGCCGCGCAGGTCAGCGAGCCGATGCGCGACCGGCTGCGTTTTTCGATCATGCAGTGGGTAGACGCGCTGTCTCCCTCGAACTTCCTGGCCCTGAACCCCGACGCCCAGCAGTCCATCGTCGAAAGCGCCGGCCGCGCCCTGAACGAGGGCCTGGCCAATCTGCTGGGCGACGTCAAGAAAGGCCGCATCACCCAGACCGACGAGACGCAGTTCGAGATCGGCCGCAACGTGGCGGTGACGCCCGGCGAAGTGGTGTTCGAGAACCGGCTGTTCCAGCTGATCCAGTATGCCCCCGCCACGGCCACGGTGCACGAGGTGCCGCTGGTGATCGTGCCGCCGAACATCAACAAGTTCTATATCCTCGACCTGCAGCCCGATAACTCGTTCGTGCGCCATGCGGTCGAACGGGGTTTCACCGTTTTCCTGATCTCCTGGCGCAACCCGCTGGCCAGCGATACCGACGGCGTCGATCGCGCCACCTGGTCCGACTATCTCGACGACGCGGTGCTGCAGGCGCTGCGCGTGGCCAGCGACATCACGCGCCAGCCGCAGGTCAACGCCCTCGGTTTCTGCGTCGGCGGCACCATGCTGGCCTCGGCGCTGGCGTTGGCCGAGGCGCGCGGCGAACATCCCGTCGCGGCGTTGACGCTGCTGACCTCGCTGCTCGATTTCCATGACACCGGCATCCTGAGCGTGTTCGTCGACGAGACCCACGCCTTGCTGCGCGACCACCAATTGGGCGCCGGCGGACTGATGCCGGGCCGCGATCTGGCCACCACCTTTTCGTTCCTGCGGCCAAACGAGCTGGTCTGGAACTACGTGGTCGGCAACTATCTCAAGGGCCAGAAGCCGCCGGCCTTCGATCTGCTGTTCTGGAACGGCGACAGCACCAACCTGCCGGGGCCGTTCTTTTCCTGGTACTTCCGCAACACGTATCTCGAGAACAATCTCAAGGTGCCGGGCCGCGCCCAGGCGGCGGGGCTGCCACTGGACCTCACGCGACTGTCGATGCCGGCGTATATTTTCGGTTCGCGCGAAGATCACATCGTGCCGTGGGTCTCGGCCTATGCCTCGACCCAGGTGCTGCGCGGTCCGCAGCGTTTCGTGCTGGGCGCGTCGGGCCACATCGCCGGGGTGGTCAACCCGCCGGCCAAGAAGCGCCGCAGCTATTGGGTGGCCGAAGGCGCCGGCGCCGAGGGCCGCCCCCTGCCGGGCGATCCCAACGCCTGGCTGGCGCAGGCGCAGGAAAAACCAGGAAGCTGGTGGCCCGACTGGGCGGACTGGCTGGCCGGGCATTCCGGCAAGCAGGTCAAGGCTCGGGCAAAATCAGGTAACGCCAGATACCGGCCGATCGAGCCGGCGCCTGGCAGGTATGTGAAGGTCAGGGCCACCTGAAACCGCGCTTGCGGTGGGCCCCGGGCCAATAAGAAGTAGAAGAAGTAGAAGTCAATCAACGAGGCGTCCGTCGCACACAGGAGGAAGTCCAATGAGCGGAAAACTGGCTTACGTTACAGGCGGGATGGGCGGGATCGGCACCTCTATTTGCCAGCGCCTGGCCAAAGAGGGCTTTCGCGTCGTGGCAGGCTGCGGCCCGAGCCGCAATTACCAGCAATGGCTGGATGAGCAGGCGGCGCAGGGATATACCTTCCATGCTTCCGTCGGCAATGTGTCCGACTGGGATTCCACCGTCGCCGCCTTCGAGCGCGTCACGGCGGAACTTGGCCAGGTCGATGTGCTGGTCAACAACGCGGGCATCACCCGCGATGGCCTGTTCCGGAAAATGACCGCCGACGATTGGCGCGCGGTCATCGACACCAACCTGAACAGCCTCTTCAACGTGACCAAGCAGGTCATCGACGGCATGGTCGAGCGGCAGTGGGGGCGCATCATCAACATCAGTTCGGTGAACGGCCAGAAGGGCCAGTTCGGCCAGACCAACTACTCCACGGCCAAGGCCGGCATCCATGGCTTCACCATGGCGCTGGCCCAGGAAGTCGCGAGCAAGGGCGTCACCGTCAACACCATCTCGCCCGGCTACATCGGGACCGACATGGTGCGCGCCATCCGCCCCGACGTGCTCGAGAAGATCGTCGCCACCATCCCGGTGCGTCGCCTCGGCACGCCCGAAGAAATCGCCTCGATGACGGCATGGCTGGCTTCCGATGAATCCGGCTTTTCCACCGGCGCGGACTTCTCGCTCAACGGCGGCCTGCACATGGGCTGACGCATCGCGGGCTGCCCTCGGGCGGCCGTTCCAGGCCGCGGCGCTTCGGGGAGAAGGCGCCGCGGCATTACACTTCACCCTATTCGAAGTCTTAGAGATCGCCCGATCCGGGGACAACCATGACGCAAGCACAAACCGGCGCCAGCCTGCGCCTGATTAAAAAGTACCCCAACCGTCGCCTGTACGACACCCGGACCAGCACCTACATCACCTTGGCGGATGTCAAGCAACTGGTCCTGGCCAACGAAGAATTCCAGGTTGTCGACGCCAAGAGCGCCGAGGACCTCACCCGCAGCATCCTGCTGCAGATCATCCTCGAAGAGGAGAGCGGCGGCATGCCCATGTTCTCATCGAACATGCTGTCGCAGATCATCCGTTTCTACGGCCACGCGATGCAGGGCATCATGGGTTCCTACCTGGAAAAGAACATCCAGGCCTTCATGGAAATCCAGCAGCGCATGGCCGAGCAGTCCAAGGGGCTGTACGGCAGCCAGTTCGGCCCCGAGGCCTGGACCCAGTTCATGAACGTGCAGACGCCGATGCTGCAGAACATGATGAACAACTACATCGACCAGAGCAAAAACCTGTTCGTCCAGATGCAGGACCAGATGCAAGACCAGACCCGGGCCATGTTCTCGAACTTCCCGTTCACGCCGGGCGGTTCGCAAGGCGGCGGCCGCAAGCCGTAGCGGATCCTCCGGACTCGCGGCCTGGCCGCGGTCGAGAAAACCAGCCAGCCGGCGGCGCGATTGCCCGCCGGCTTTCTTTTGGCTTGACGGTACGCAAGCATCCTCTTGTTTCGGACCATTCCGATTCAGGGTGATGTCAGATTTTTTCGTTACATTAATGCAAACGGTTCTTGTTTATGTTTTGAACACCGTCGTTTCAATCGAGCTTTGAGGATGACCCACATGATGAAGAAAGCCTTGGCGCTGGCCATTGTCGCTTTGAGCGTGTCCGCCGCCCAAGCGGCCGAATACCCCATCGGCAAGCCCGTTGAAAAAGGCGGCATGGAAATCGGCGCGGTCTACCTGCAGCCGATCGAAATGGACCCGCCGGGCATGATGCGTCCCGCCAAGGATTCCGACGTCCACCTGGAAGCCGATATCCACGCCACCGCCGGCAACCCCACCGGATTCCCGGAAGGCGAGTGGATGCCCTACCTGGTCGTGAACTACGAGATCCAGAAGGTCGGCAGCCAGAACGTGCAAAAGGGTGAGCTCATGCCCATGGTGGCCAACGATGGCCCGCACTACGGCGAGAACATCAAGCTCGAAGGCCCGGGCAAGTACAAGCTCAAGTACACCATCCTGCCGCCGACGGCCAACAAGATGAACCACTTCGGTCGTCACATTGACAAGGAAACCGGGGTGGGCGACTGGTTCAAGCCGATCGAACTCGAATACGACTTCGTCTACGCCGGCACCGGCAAGAAGGGCGGTTACTGATCGTGCGTCGCCTGTCTCGCGTCATCTGCGTGCTGCTGGTTGGCCTGGCTGGCATCGCCGGCATGGCGCCCGCGCAGGCGGACGAACTGCCTACCTTCACGTTGACGTTCAAGCCCAATGGCACCTTTGAGCCGGCCACGCTGGAAGTGCCGGCCGGCCGCTTCAAGATCGAACTGATCAACGAAAGCAACGAGCCGGTGGAGTTCGAGAGCATTCCGCTGCGCAAGGAGAAGGTGCTCGGCCCCGGGGTCAAGTCGTTCGTGGTCATCACCATCTCGCGCCCCGGCGAGTATCCATTCTTCGATGATTTTCACCAGGCGGTCAAAGGCACCCTGATCGTCAAGCCCAAGGAATAGGCGGCCGCACCACATGGAACAGGTTCTTTTCATCGTCTGGCGCGAAAGCGTCGAAGCCATGCTGGTGGTGGGCATTCTGTACACCTGGCTGCGCGCGACGCCGGAAGGCAAGCGCGGACTGAAGTATCTGTGGGGTGGCGTTGGCGCGGGGCTGGCCCTGGCAATCGCGCTGGCGCTGGTGCTGCTGGGCGTATCGTCGTGGCTCAGCGACGAAGGCCAGGAATGGTTCCAGGCAATCATGTCGCTGGCGGCCTGCGTGCTGGTGGTGCAGATGGTCGTGTGGATGAAGAAGCACGGTCGCACCCTCAAGAGCGAGCTCGAAAGCGGCGCCCGCTCCTCGGTGGCCCACGACAACTGGTGGGGCCTGTTCGTCCTGGTGGCCATCGCGGTGGCCCGCGAAGGCAGCGAAACCGTGGTGTTCCTGTACGGCACCGTCGCGGCGGGCGATGGCGGCAGCGACATGCTGATGCTGGCGCTGGCCGGGGTGGCCGGTTTCTTGGTGGCGCTGCTGACCTTCTGGCTGCTGCAACTGGGTGGCAAGCTCATCACCTGGCGTCGTTTTTTCCGCGTGACCGAAATCCTGTTGCTCTTGCTGGCCGGCTCGTTGCTGGTGGGCGGCCTGGATCACCTGATTTCGCTGGACGTGCTGCCGACCCTCGTCGACCCGGTCTGGGACAGCTCGTGGCTGTTGAGCGACAGCACCGGCGTTGGCAAGATTCTGGCTGATTTCGCGGGCTATCGCGCCTTGCCCGCCCTGATTTCGGTACTGTTGTGGGTTGCGTACTGGATCGTGGTGTGGACGTTGCTGCGCTGGGTGGGCGGCAAGTCCGCGCCGGTCGCGGTCACCCGCGCCGCCTCTTGAGCGCCGATTCCAACGTGTCTATCGGACTGAATTAATGAAGGTTTGACCATGGCAGCTGCACTCGGGAGGGCAACCTCCCGTATCGCCGACTTTCTTCGAGACCATGCCCCTCTGTTGCGCAAGCTGCAGTGGGGCATTGTTGCGATATACGCGTTCCTGCTGATCGTGCCGGCCATCATGCCGCTGCCGGACAATTCGGCCTCGGTATTCAACAACCTGACCATCGTGGCGCAGTTCGCCTTCTGGGGCGTGTGGTGGCCGTTCGTGCTGATCTCCATGCCGATCCTGGGACGCGCCTGGTGCGGCTGGTTCTGTCCGGAGGGCATGCTCACCGAATGGGCCAGCGAACGCGGCCAGGGGCATGCCATTCCCAAGTGGATGCGCTGGGGCGGCTGGCCCTTCGTGGCCTTCGCGCTCACCACCATCTACGGCCAATTGGTCAGCGTCTACCAGTATCCGCTGGCGGTGCTGGCGGTGCTGGGCGGTTCGACGGTGGCGGCGATGATCGTCGGTTGGCGCTATGGCCGCAGCAAACGGGTCTGGTGCAAGTACCTCTGTCCGGTCAACGGCGTCTTCAACCTGCTGGCGAAGCTGGCGCCGTGGCACTTCAAGGTCGACGAGGAAAAGTGGCGCCATCCGGTCATCCGGATCGAACCCATCAACTGTGCGCCGCTGGTGCCTTTGCGTCACATGAAGGGTGCCGGCGATTGCCACGTGTGCGGCCGGTGCAGTGGCTATCGCGGCGCCATTGCGCTGACGCCGCGCTCGCCCGAGGAAGAGGTCGTCAGCGTCACCGATGGCGAACCGTGGCAGACCGCGCTGCTGTGCTTCGGCCTGATGGGCATTGCCATGGGCGCCTTCCTCTGGAGCGCCAGTCCGTGGTACGTGACCGCCAAGCAGTGGGCCGCGACCTGGCTGGTCGAGCATGACATCATGTGGCCTCTGATGGACAACGCGCCGTGGTTCATCCTGACCCACTATCCGGAAGTGAACGACAGCTTCTCCTGGCTCGACGGCGCCGGCATCATGATGTTCGTGGTGGGCGCGACGATCTGCATCGGCGGCGCCAGCTTCCTGTCGCTGTGGATCGCCGACCGGTTGGCGCCAGCGGCGCCAGTGGAGGGACAGCCCGCGGGCGGCTGGTTCCGCCCCGGATTGCACAAGTTGGCGCAGGGCCTGATTCCCTCGGCCGGCATCGGCGTGTTCCTGGGCTTGTCGGCCACCACCATCAACCTGCTCAAGCACGAGGGCGTGCGCGCCGCGTGGGCGGCGCCGGTGCGCTTTACGCTGCTGACGCTGGCCGTGCTGTGGACCCTGCGCCTGTTCGCGCGGTTGCTCAACCAGCGCCCGGTAAGCCTGGCGCGCAAGGGCGCGGCGTGGCTGGTGCTGGCCGCCGGCCTGGCGCCGTTCTGCTGGGCCTGGGTGCTGTTCTTCGCCATCTGGTGACAGTGGCAGGGATGCGATGCGGCCGTTGGGGGGGGCCGGTGCCGGGGGCCGGCGCGGCATTATCCCGGCCGCGGGAGCGTCCCTTGGCCCGGCGTGGTGCGATAAAGTGGAGGGTCTATTTTCCTCCCCACGGCAACCTTCCCTCCAGCCCATGGCCACCTACGCATTCCGTCTTCTCAACGTCTTCGCCTCCAGCACCTTCACCGGCAACCCCCTCTGTGTATTCGAAGACGCGCGTGGCATGGACGATGCCACCATGCGCGAGCTGGCGGCGCAGTTCAATCTTTCCGAAACCACTTTCATCCTGCCGTCCGACGTGGCCGATGCGCGGGTGCGCATTTTCACGCCTGGCTTCGAGATGGGTTTCGCGGGCCATCCGACCATCGGCACGTCGCAGGTGGTGCGCGACCTGCTCAAGCGCGGCGATGCATTGACATTGGAATTCAAGGCCGGCGTCGTGCCGGTCACCGCGCAGGGTGACGCCTGGACTTTCACCGCGCCTTGCCCGAATGGCGTGCGCACGGCGGCGCCGACGCTGCCGGCCGCTGATATTGCCGCACTGTTGGGGCTGGACATGGACGATCTGGCGGATGATCCCCTCTGGGTGGATACGGGCGCGGACCAGCTACTGGTGCCGCTCAAGAACGTCGACGCGTTGCGGCGCGCGAATCCGGATGCCTCGCGGCTGGATCGCTGGCAGGCCAACAGCCTGGGACGCAAGGTCTGCTATCTGTTCGCCTTCGACCAGAGCCGCCGGCAGGATGGGCGCGACGTCGTGGTGACGCGTTATTTCTACGCCAAGCCCGGCGGCGGGGTGCAGGAAGATGCCGGGACCGGATCGGCCTGTGCCAACCTGGGTGGCTGGCTGCGGCATCGGCAGCATGCGCTCCCCGCCAGTTTCCTGGTGGAGCAGGGCGATCAGATGGGCCGTCCTTGCCGGTTGCTGCTGGACGTGCAGGCCGATGGCCGCATCCAGGTGGGCGGCCGCGCGCTGGAGATCGGGCGCGGCACGGTGGACGTCTGAGTGTGCGCGCGGGTCCGGCATGACCGGGCTGTGCCTGTCACGCGGGCCGTGGCGCCGCTGGCGGCAAAGCGGTCCGGTGCGGGCTCTGGGCTGCCGGCTTCCCGCGCGCAATGAAAAACGGCGCCTGTGTGTGAGCACAGGCGCCGTTTTTCATTGCATGGCCATCAAGGCCCGGCGGGTTACTTCTTGTTCTTGGCCGGGTCGACCTTGATGTTGTTCATCACCTGCTTCACGCCCTCGACGCCGCGGGCGACGGTGGCGGCGTGGTCGGCTTCGGCGGCGGTGCCGACGGTGCCGGTCAGCTTGGCCACGCCATCGGTGGTTTCAACGGCGATGTCCAGCGCGCTCAGTTGCTTGTCGGCCACAAAGGCGGCCTTGACCTTGGTGGTCACGGTCGCGTCGGAGGCGTATTCGCCCACGGATTGCTTGGGCTTGCCGTCATTGGCGGCAAAGGCCATGGAAGTGAAGACAGCGCCCGTACCCAGTGCGGCGGCGGCGATCAGCTTGCGAAATTCCATAGTTGTGCTCCTTGTGTATGTGGTTTTCAGCGCGTTCAGGACGCAACGGCTAAGCGAAAGTTCTTTGGGTGCGATGTTCTTCTATTTCTTGCGGAATGCGCCGCCCAGGATGGACAGCAGCGCCAATACCAGGAAGACAAAGAACAGGATCTTGGCGATGCCCGCGGCGCCGGCGGCGATGCCGCCGAAGCCCAGGACCGCCGCGATGATCGCAATGACGAAGAAAACTACGGCGTAGTGCAACATGTCGGCTTCTCCTGGAGGTACGGGATCAGGGGTTGCGATCAAAGAAATCGCGCACTTCCTTCTCCGCCTGTTCCTTGGTCTTGCCGTAGCGCTCCTGGATCAGGCCAGCGAGGCGTTCGGCGTTGCCTTCGGTGCGGGTCAGCTCGTCGTCGGTGAGTTCACCCCAGGCCGCCTTGGCCTTACCGGTCAGTTGCTTCCACTTGCCAGCGATGATGTCGTTGTTCATGGTGACCTCTCTTCGTTAGTGGCGAACGCAGCGGCTTATGGCCGATAAGCTCTGTATTCGCGGTTGAGTTGGGCACTGATCAGCTTGGATTCAAGGTACAGGGCGGCGACGAGGGCTGTCAAAGGGGCGCTGTGGGTAAATGTAACGGCCGGGGACGGGGCAAACCGTGCGTCTTATGACGGTCAGGTAGCGCAGGCGTACCAGAGCGGGAGTTACATCTGAGCAACCTATTGAGCCCTTTTGAGCGGGGCTGGTAACGGGACCTGTACGGCCGATTCGCATAAAAGCGGTGGCGCGTGATGCCTCGCGACGGGTCACCGACGCTGGCCCCATGCCCGCTGGATCGGTATAGTCGGGGCAGGCTCCGCGGCCGGTTCCGAGACCGGCGCGGTCTGGCGACATCACTCACGAGAGGGCACGCATGACCCGACGATTCCTTGGCACGATTCTGCTGGCGCTGGCCACGATGGCCGCGCTGGGATGCGCCCATGTGACGGACCACTATCAGGCCGCGGCGCCCGTCTCGGAGCCGCACGGCTAGGGCCAGGGCTACGATCGGGCGCCAGGTCCGGTGGGGCGGCGACCCGCCGCGGCCATCCAAAAGAAACGGGGCGCTTTCGCGCCCCGTCTTCATGCGATTTCCGGATCGGGATCAGCTTTCGCGGATGCGTTGGGCGATGTGTTCCAGCGCCTCTTCCACCTGGTCCACGAGGATCAGGCAAAGATCGCCCGCCTGCAGGCGAGCCAGCGCCGTGTCGATCGCCAGGAACTCGCCGTGAATCTCCTCGATGTGGCGGGCGCGGCTGGCGTTGACCAGGCCTTGCTGTAGCAGGGCCAGCACTTCGCCGTCGGCGCGGCCGCGTTGGCATTGGTCCTGATACAGCAGCACGTCGTCGAAGGCTTCCCCGAGGATCTCGGTCTGCATGCGGATGTCTTCGTCACGGCGGTCGCCGGCGCCGCTGATGACCACCGCGCGGCGCTTGGCGGGCATTGCATCGACCGCGCGTACCAGCGCCTGGATCGCATCGGGGTTGTGGCCGTAGTCGGCAATCACGGTGGCGCCGCGATAGTCGAACACGTTGAAGCGGCCGGGCGCGGTCTGGGCGTCGTTGACAAAGGTGGCCAGGCCGCGGCGGATGATGCTCCAGTCCAGATTCAGCGCCCAGGCCGCGGCGATCGAGGCCATGGCGTTCTCGACCTGGAACACGATGGTGCCGTTGCGCGTGAGCGGGATCTCGGCCAGCGGGAAACGGGTTTCCTCGCTGCCCTGGGCCGCGACGATCGCGTCGCCGTCGCGGTACACCACGCGCAGGCCCTGGGCCCGGTGCGTCGACATGATCGGGTGGTTGCGGTCTTCGGCGAAGTAAGTAATGGAGCCGGGGCAACTGGAGGCCATCTCCGCCACGATGGGGTCGGCCGCGTTTAGCACGGCGGTGCCGCTCGGATGCACATGCTGCACGATCACGCGCTTGACCACAGCCAGGTCCTCGACGGTGCTGATGTAGCCCAGGCCGAGGTGGTCGCCCATGCCGATGTTGGTGACGATGGCGACGTTGCAGCGATCGAAGGCGAGGCCCTCGCGCAGGATGCCGCCCCGCGCGGTTTCGAACACCGCGGCATCGACGTCCGGATGCATCAGCACGCTGCGGGCGCTGCGCGGGCCGCTGCAGTCGCCGGTGTCGATGCGCAGGTTGTCGACGTAGACGCCGTCGGAGTTGGTCATGCCGACGCGGTTGCCGGCCACGCCGAGGATATGGGCGGTCAGGCGCACCGTGGTGGTCTTGCCGTTGGTGCCGGCCACCGCCACCAGCGGGATGCGGCCATCCTCGCCATCGGCGAACATATTGGCGATGATGGCTTCGCCCACCGCGCGGCCCTTGCCGAACGAGGGATTCAGGTGCATGCGCAGGCCGGGCGCGGCGTTGACTTCGACCACGCCGCCGTTCTGCTCTTCGAGCGGGTAGTGCACGCTTTCGGCCACTACGTCGACGCCGCAGATGTCCAGGCCGATCATGCGCGCGGCCGAAACGGCGCGCGCCGCCATCTCCGGATGGACCTCGTCCGTGACGTCCGTTGCCGATCCGCCCGTGCTCAGGTTGGCGTTGTTGCGCAGGAAGATCAGGGTGCCCGGCGCCGGCACGGAGTCGGCGTCGAAGCCCTGCTTTTTCAGCGTCGCGAGCGCGATGTCATCGAAGCGGATCTTGGTCAGCGAAGTGGCATGGCCATCGCCACGCAGCGGGTCGGCGTTGACTTGCTCGACCAGTTGGCGGATGGTGTGCACGCCGTCGCCGGTGACCTGCGGCGGATCGCGGCGCGAGGCCGCGACCAGCGCGCCGCCCACCACCAGCAGGCGGAAGTCGTGACCGGGGATGTAGCGTTCGACGATGACTTCGGAACTGATTTCCTCGGCCACTTCAAAAGCCTGGATCACGCGTTCACGCGTCTCGATATTGACCGCCACCCCGCGGCCCTGGCTGCCGTCGCGCGGCTTGACCACCACCGGGCCGCCCAGCTCCTGGGCCGCGGCCCAGGCGTCTTCGGCGGTGGTGACCGAGCGGCCCAGCGGCACAGGCACGCCGGCGGCGTCCAACAGCATCTTGGTCAGGTCCTTGTCCTGCGCGATCGATTCGGAGATGGCGCTGGTCAGGTCGGTCTCGGCGGCCTGGATGCGGCGCTGCTTGCTGCCCCAGCCAAACTGCACCATGCTGCCTTGCGTCAGGCGACGGTACGGAATGTTGCGGGCGGTGGCGGCGTTGACGATGGAGCCGGTACTGGGACCGAGGCGCACGTCCTCGTCCAGCTCGCGCAGGCGCTTGAGGGCGTCGGCCAGGTCGAACGGCGTGTCGTCCAGCGCGGCCTGCACCAGTTGCTGCGCCAGGTCCATGGCGAGGCGGCCGACTTCTTCCTCGCTGTATTCCACCACGACCTGGAACACGCCGGGTTCGGTGGTGGGCGAGGCGCGGCCGAACGTGACCGGGCAGCCGGCGTAGGCCTGCAGCGTCAGCGAGACGATCTGCAGCACGTGCGCGATCGAGACCGCGCCCTGGTGGCCTTCGGGGCGCAGCAGGCCAGTCTGCGGCAGGCGCGCGCGCAGGCGGGCTTCGAAGTCGGGCAGGTTGTCGATCGAGCATTCGGCGTCGGCGCACGACACGATGGCCTCGATCGCCGTGTTCTTGCTCCACAGGTTGGGGCCGCGCAGCGCTCGGATACGGGAAACTTCCATGGCAGGTATTCCTGTCTAGCTTGCGCGCGCCGCGGCGGGCCGCCGCGGCGCGCGCGATGATGTCAGTGTTGCTGGATCCAGCGGCGGACGAGATCGATGGTGGGGCCGGAGAAGGCTTCGTCGGATTGCAGCAGCACGAAGTCGCCCGCCGCAATGCCGGCGAGCTGGCTCTCGATGGCCCTGCCGTGATCCGGCTCGTCCAGGATCTGCTTGACGCGGCTGCCTTGCTCCAGCCCCTGGCGCAGCAGCGCGCGGGCCTGGCCGGCGGGGCGCTTGCTGGTGACAGTGGTGTCGTCATACAGCACCACGCGGTCGAACGCATCGCCCAGCAGTTTGCCTTGCTCGATCAGGTCCACGTCGCGGCGGTCGGCGCCAGCCGAATAGACGGCGGCGCGGGTGGTCGCTGGGAACTGGTCGATGGCCGTGATGAGCGGGCGCAACGCGGAGGCGTTGTGGACGTCGTCCACCACCACGGTGCTGCCGTTGCGCTCGAACAGGGTGAACTGCCAGGGCGCGTCGGCCTGGTCGATGTCGAAGGTCTCGATGCCGGCGCGGATGAGTTCGACGGGGATGTCGAGCGCCCAGGCTGCGCCGACCGCGGCCAGCACGTTCTCGACCTGGAAGGCGACGCGGCCGCCATGGGTCAGCGGGATCGCGGCGACGTCGGCCAGGCGCTCTTCGTGCGCGCCTTGCGCCAGCACGATGGCGCCGTCGCGCACGAACACCGCGCGGCCCTCCTGTTGCAGGTGGGCGGTGATGGCGGGCAGGGCGGGATCGATGCCGAAGAAGATCACGGCGCCGTCGGACAGCTCCGCCATTTCCACCACGCGCGGATCGCGCGCGTTGAGCACGGCGGCGCCGGTCGGCAGCACCACGTCGACCTGGGTGCGGAACACATTGAACATGCGCTCCGTTTCGTTGATGTCGAAGTCGCCGAGATGGTCCGCGTCGTCGATGTTGGTGACCACGCCGACCTGGCAGCGGTCATACGCCAGGCCCTGGCCGAGGATCACGCCGCTGTCGTTCTCGATGACGGCGGCGTCGACGTTGCGGTTCATCAGCACGCGGGTGCCGGACGCGAAATCGGCGCGGTCGCCCTTTTGCACCAGGCGGCGGTCGAGGTACAGGCCTTCGCTGCAGGCCAGGCCGGTGCGCTTGCCCGACAGGTGCAAGAGGCGCGCGATCAGGCGCGCGACCACGGTCTTGCCGTTGGTGCCGGTGACGCCGACGATGGGAATGCGGCCGGCATCGCCTTCGGGGAACAGGTGCTCGACGATGGCGTGGCCGACCGGGCGCGGGGGGCCGTCGGCCGGCTTCAGATGCATCAGGAGACCCGGGCCGGCGTTGACTTCGACGATGGCGCCGCGCTGCTCGTCGAGCGGGCGCGAGATGTCCTCGGCCACCAGGTCGACGCCGGCGATGTCCAGGCCGACCACGCGGGCCGCCAGGGTCACGGTAGCGGCGACGCTGGGGTGCACGCGGTCGGTGACGTCGAAGGCGACGTTGCCGCTGCGCTGCACCAGCACGCGCTGGCCGTCGGCCGGCACGCTGTCTTCGGACAGGCCCTGGCGGGCGATTTCGAGGCGCGCGGCCGAATCCAGCCGCACCGGATTGAGCGGGTGGTTTTCGGTGCGGCCGCGGCGCGGGTCGGTGTTGATCTGGTTGTCGATGAGCTCGGTGATGGTGGATTTGCCGTCGCCGGTGACCCAGGCCGGTTCGCCGGCGGCGGCGGCCACCATGCGGTTGCCGACCACCAGCAGGCGGTGTTCGTTGCCGAGCACGAAGCGCTCGACGATGACGCCGCTGCCCTCGTCGACGGCGACGCGGTAGGCGGAAACCACTTCCTCGCGCGTGGTCAGGTTGGTGAACACGCCGCGGCCGTGGTTGCCGTCATACGGCTTGACCACCACCGGCAGGCCGATGTCCTCTGCGGCCGACCAGGCGTCGTCCTCGCTGTCGACCAGGCGACCCTCCGGCACCGGCACGCCGCAGGTCGATAGCAGTTCCTTGGTCAGGTCCTTGTCGCGCGAAATGCCTTCGGCGATGGCGCTGGTGCGGTCGGTCTCGGCCGTCCAGATACGGCGCTGGCGCGAGCCGTAGCCGAATTGCACCAGGTTGCCCTCGAACAGGCGGATGTAGGGGATGTCGCGGTCGTCGGCGGCATCGACGATGCAGGCGGTGCTGGGGCCCAGGCAGTGCTTGTCGACCAGCCGGCGCAGGCGCGCCACGGCGGCATCAACGTCGAACGGACGGTCTTCGATGGCGGCCATGACCAGGTCGCGGCCTTCGTTCAGGGCGGTGCGGGTGACCTGTTCCTGCCAGGCGCGCACGACGACCTTGTAGACGCCGCGGGTGGAGGTTTCACGGGCCTTGCCGAAGCCGCCGCGCAGGCCGGCCAGGTTCTGCAGCTCAAGGGTGACATGTTCGAGAATGTGGCCGGGCCAGGTGCCTTCCTTGACGCGGGACAGGAAACCGCCCCGCACGCCCGGGCTGCAGCGGTGCTCGATCAGGGTCGGCAGCCACGCGGTCAGGCGCTCGTAGAAGCCGGGGATCGTGTTGGAGGGATAGTCCTCCAGTTCGCCGATATCCACCCACGCCTCGAGTACCGGACGGTACGTCCAAATGTTCGGGCCGCGCAAAGCCACGACATCGAGGAATTCAATGTCTTTCTTTTTCATGTTTTAATTTACTTGAGAAGCAGGTTGGCACGCGCGGACGCCCCTATGCAAGACCGCGAATTTATTGGGGTTGCGCCTTAAGAATAATGCCAACGAGTGGGGGATCCCAGATATTCCTAATTAGAAAAATCGGCTGATACTATACGACGCCTTCAAAGGCGTGAACTCGTTGTGTTGTAAGGAAGGGACACGTTGCCAACCCGGGGTTGGCATGCCGTCGCCGCCTTGTAGGGCAGAGTCCTGGCCCGGTATGCGTTCTAATGAAAAAAACACACCTGCTTTCCGGCCTAGCCGAAGCCTTTCCTGCCCGCTGGCGGGATGACATCCGCGCGGAACTGGCGCAGGATGAGACCCTGCTGGCCTGGCTTGAAATAGACCTGGACCAGCGGCTGAAGTTCCAGCCCGGCCTGGTCGCCGTCACCGATCGCCGCCTGATCGCCCGCAATGCGGCCGATACCGGCTGGGAATCCTGGGCGTACGGCCCTCAACTGTCCCTGAATCTTTCCGACCACGCTGGCGCGGCCGTGCTGGAACTGCACGACGACACCGCGCGCCTGGGCATCTGGCGCTTCACGCTGGCCTGCAATCCGGCCGCGCTGCGGCTGCTGGGCCAGTTCGAGGCCCAACAGGCAATCCGCCTGTCCGGCCAGCCACAAGCCGAGGCGGGCGAACGCCAGTGCACGATCTGCAACAACGCCATCCCGGCTGGGCAGGACGAGTGTCCGGTCTGCAACCAGGAGCAGGCGGCGCCCTCGACCACCTGGGCGCTGCTGCGCCTGTGGCGCTTCGCGCGGCCGTATCGCGGGCCCTTGCTGGCCGGTTTCCTGCTGACCCTGCTGGGCACCGCGGCGACCCTGGTGCCGCCGTACCTGACCATGCCGCTGATGGACGACGTGCTGATTCCCTTCCAGAACGGCGCGCCCATCGATTACAGCAAGGTCCGCCTGTACCTGGGCGGGCTGCTCGGTTCCGCCATCCTGGCGTGGGGCCTGGGCTGGGCGCGGACCTACATCCTGGCCTGGGTCAGCGAGCGCATTGGCGCCGACCTGCGTACCACCACCTATGAGCACCTGCAGCAGTTGTCGCTGGAGTATTTCGGCGGCAAGCGCACCGGCGACCTGATTTCCCGCATCGGCAGCGAGACCGACCGCATCTGCGTGTTCCTGTCGCTGCACCTGTTGGACTTCGCCAACGACATCCTGATGATCACCATGACCGCGGTGATCCTGGTGTCGATCAATCCGTGGCTGGCGCTGGTCACGCTGGTGCCGCTGCCGTTCATCATCTGGATGATCCACGCGGTTCGCGACCGCCTGCGCCATGGCTTCGAGAAGGTCGATCGCATCTGGTCGGAGATCACCAACGTGCTGGCCGATACCATTCCCGGCATCCGCGTGGTCAAGGCCTTTGCCCAGGAGAAGCGCGAAGTGGCGCGTTTCCGCGAGGCCAACAACCGCAACCTGGAAGTGAACGACCGGGTCAACACCACCTGGTCGCTGTTTTCGCCCACCGTCACGCTGCTGACCGAGGTCGGGCTGCTGGTGGTGTGGATCTTCGGCATCTGGCAGGTCTCGCAGAAGCAGATCACGGTGGGGGTGCTGGCGGCGTTCCTGGCGTACATCGGGCGCTTCTACACCCGCCTGGATTCGATGAGCCGCATCGTGTCGGTGACGCAGAAGGCGGCCGCCGGCGCCAAGCGCATCTTCGACATCCTGGATCACGTCTCGAGCGTGCCGGAACCCCAGAACCCGGCCAAGCTGCCGCAGGTCAACGGCCGCATTGAGTTGCGCGACGTCGGTTTCCGCTACGGCAACCGCCAGGTCATCCGCGGCCTGGACCTGAGCATCGCGCCCGGCGAGATGATCGGCCTGGTCGGGCACAGCGGCTCGGGCAAGAGCACCCTGATCAACCTGATCTGCCGCTTTTACGACGTGTCGGAAGGCGCGATCCTGGTGGACGGCGCCGACATCCGTTCGGTGCGGGTGGCCGACTACCGCCGCAACATCGGGCTGGTGCTGCAGGAGCCCTTCCTGTTCTTCGGCACCATCGCCGAGAACATCGCCTACGGCAAGCCGGACGCTACCCGCGACGAGATCGTGGCGGCGGCCCGCGCCGCCCATGCCCATGAATTCATCCTGCGGCTGCCGCACGGCTACGATTCGCTGGTCGGCGAACGCGGCCAGGCGCTGTCCGGCGGCGAGCGCCAGCGCATCTCGATCGCGCGCGCGCTGCTGATCGACCCGCGCATCCTGATCCTGGACGAAGCGACCTCGTCGGTCGACACCACCACCGAGAAGGAAATCCAGAAGGCGCTCGACAACCTGGTGCGCGGCCGCACCACCATCGCCATCGCCCATCGCCTGAGCACCTTGCGCAAGGCTGATCGGCTGGTGGTGCTGGACCGTGGCCAGATCGTGGAGCAGGGCCCGCACGAGGAACTGATGGCGCGTGAAGGCGCCTACTACCGGCTGTATCAGGCGCAGGCGCGCCAGAACGAGGCCGATGCACAGTCCTCCGGCGGCGAAGACATGGCCGCCGTGGCCTGAGCGAGATAACCGTCATGACGCTTCCCGTTTTTCAACTGCGACGCAATGCGTTCGGGCGTTTGGTGTTCCAGGGCGCCGACGGCGTCGCGCACGAAGGCGTGATTCCGGTGCGGGCCTTTCCGATCAGCGAGGCCGATCGCGGGCTGTCGCTGGTGACCGGAGAAGGCCGCGAGCTGCTGTGGATCGAAAGGCTGGCCGACGTGCCCGCCGCCGAGCGCGCGCTGATCGAAGAGGAACTGGCAGGGCGTGAATTTATGCCCGAGATCCGCAAGCTCGCCAGCGTGTCGACCTTCGCCACGCCCAGCGTCTGGAAGGTGGAGACCGACCGCGGGGCCACCAGCTTCACGCTGCGGGGCGAGGAGGACATCCGCCGCCTTAGCCCGCAGACGCTGCTGATCGCCGACAGCCACGGCATCTTCTATCTGGTGCGCGACATCCTGTCGCTCGACAAGCACAGCCGCAAGCTGCTGGATCGCTTCCTCTGACCGCTCAGTCCGGGGCCGCGCGCTTGAACGGCGTGTGGGTCTCGAGCTCGCCCAGGTAGTCATCCACCGCGGCGGTTTCCTCATCCAGAAATTGCTGGATCGCAGCCGCGAAACGCGGGTCGGCGACCCAGTGCGCCGACCAGGTGGGCGTGGGCAGCAGCCCGCGCGCCATCTTGTGTTCCCCTTGCGCGCCGCCCTCGAATCGCGCCATGCCGTGGGCGATGCAGTAAGCGATGGCCTGCAGATAGCAGGTCTCGAAATGCAGCCCCGGCACGTATTCCGTCGCCCCCCAATAGCGCCCGTACAGCGTGTCGCCGCCCGCCAGGTTCAGGGCCGCCGCCATCGGCTGGCCGTCGCGCTCGGCCAGGATGAGCACGAAGGCGTCGGGCTGGTCACGGTAGGCGCGCAGGAAGAATTCGCGGCTCAGGTACGGCGGGTTGCCGTGGTTGAAGTAGGTATGGCAATAGCACTGATAGAAGAAGTCGAGGTCGGCGGCGTCGATCTGCGCGCCGCGTAGCCAGCGGAACGTCAGCCCGGCCTGCGCCACCTTTTTGCGGTCCTGGCGGATCTTCTTGCGCTTGTCGTGGCTCATCGTGGCCAGGAAGGCGTCGAAATCGGAGTAGCCAGGATTGGTCCAGTGGAACTGCACGCTTTCGCGCACCATGAAGCCGGCCTCGCGCAGGGCTCGCAGGTCCGCGGTGGCCGGAAACAGCAGGTGCAGCGACGACACCTGGATCTCTTCGGCAAAGGCGACCAGCCCGCGCACCAGCGTGTCGCGGTCTTCGTCGCTGCCGGCCAGCAGGCGCGGGCCCGAGACCGGGGTGAACGGCACGGCCGCCAGCAGCTTGGGGTAGTAGCGCAGGCCGTGGCGCTCGAAGGCGTCGGCCCAGGCGTAGTCGAACACGTACTCGCCGCGCGAATGCGATTTCAGGTAGAGCGGCACCGCGCCCGCCAGCGCATCGTCGCGCCACAGCATCAGATAATGGGGCGACCAACCGGTGCGCGGCGCGGCACAGCCGGAATCGTGCAGCGCGTGCAGGAACGCATGCCGCAGGAACGGCTGGTCCCCGGCCAACGCATCCCATTGGCGGGCGTCGATGCGCGACAGGTCGGTCTCGATGGTCAGGCGTAGCGGCGAATCCATGAACGAATGATAAAGTCTTCAGTGGCGCATGGCGCGCGGCGCGGGATGACCGCGCATGGTTATTGTCTTGCGGGCGGCGTTGTTCCGTCCCGCACCGGAAATCTTCATGGACAGCAATTCGATCCTTCCCGTGAACGGGAGCGATCCGCACGAACCCGGCACGCCCTGTCTGCGTGCCCAGGCCCTGCAGGCGCTGGCCGCCACCGGCTGGGCCGACAAGCTGGCGCGGGTGCGCGCCATCGGCGAAGATGCCCCGCTCGATAGCGTGCGGCGCTACGCGACGCCGGATGGATTGCCCGGGCGGCCCGCCGCGCCGGTGCTGGTGGCGCCGTCCGAGGTGCCGCAGCGTTCCATGGCGACGCTGGAGGGCCGCGCGGCGCTGCTGCACGCGCTGGCGCACATCGAATTCAACGCTGTGAACCTGGCGCTGGACATCCTCTGGCGTTTCGCCGGCATGCCGGATGCGTTCTACCGCGACTGGCTGCGCGTGGCGCGCGAAGAGGCTGCGCATTTCGACCTGCTCAATCAGCGGCTTGCCGACCTGGGCCATGCCTATGGCGACTTTCCTGGCCACAACGGCTTGTGGGAGATGGCCGAACGCACTTGCGGCGACCTGCTGGCGCGCCTTGCGCTGGTGCCGCGCACGCTGGAGGCGCGCGGCCTGGATGCGTCGCCGCTGATCCGCAACAAGCTGGCCGGCGCCGGCGATGCGCGGAGCGCGGCCATCGTCGACATCATCCTGCGCGACGAGATCGGCCACGTAGCCATCGGCAACTATTGGTACAAGCGGCTGTGCGCCGAGCAGGGCAGGGAGCCGGTCGCCTGCTATGCCGAGCTGGCCAGCCGCTACAACGCGCCGCGGCTGCGTGGCCCTTTCAACATGGAAGCGCGCCGCGCGGCGGGTTTCGACGAGGCCGAACTGGCCGCCTTGCTCGACAAACGCGCCGTCACGGGCGAAGCCGAAGACAGCCGGCGCCGCCCCGACGGCGGCGCGGCCAACGCATCCGCAGGAGCGCTTTCTCGATGACCTTTCGTCGCGCCATTCCCCTGGCCGCCATGCTGGCGTTGTCCGCGCCCGCCGCGCACGCCGCCGACACCTTCGCCGCTTGCCTGGCCGGATTGCGCGCCCCCGCCGCAAAGGCGGGCGTGTCGGGCGCCACGTTCGACCGGCATACCGCCAGCCTGTCGCCCGACATGGCGGTGATCGGCCTGCTGGATGCGCAGCCGGAATTCAAGACGCCGATCTGGGACTACATGGCGGCGCTGGTCGACGACGAGCGCGTCGCCGACGGCAAGGCCGGCATCGAGCGCTGGCGTGCCGAACTGGACCGCGCCGCGGCGCGCTACGGCGTGGACCCGGCCACCATCGCGGCCGTATGGGGCGTGGAGAGCAATTATGGCCGCACCCTGGGCGGACGGCCGCTTCTGACCTCGTTGTCGACGCTGTCCTGCTTCGGGCGCCGCCAGGCGTACTTCCGCGGCGAGTTCTTCGCCGCGCTCAAGATCGTGCAGGACGAGCGCATCGACCCGGACAAGCTCAAGGGTTCCTGGGCGGGGGCGTTCGGCCAGACCCAGTTCATGCCGTCGACCTATCTGCGGTTGGCCGTCGACTTTGACGGCGACGGCCGCCGCGACCTCATCGACAGCGTGCCCGACGCGCTCGCCTCCACGGCCAACTTCCTCAAGCGCGCCGGCTGGAACAGCGGCCTGGACTGGGGCTACGAGGTGATCCTGCCCGCTGGCGCGAACATCGCCGGCGCGGGACGCAAGAACAAGCGTCCGCTGTCGTTCTGGCGCGGCCAGGGCCTGACCCGCGCTGACGGCAAGCCGTTGCCCGGGGGCGATACGCCCGTCGGGCTGCTGTTGCCGGCCGGACCGAAGGGGCCGGCGTTCCTGGTGACCCGTAATTTCGATGCGCTGTATTCCTACAACGCCGCCGAAAGCTATGCGCTGGCGATTGCGCACCTCTCCGACCGCCTGCGTGGCGGCGGCCCGCTGGCGCAGGCCTGGCCGACCGATGATCCGGGGCTGTCGCGCGCCGAGCGGCGGGAATTGCAGCGGCTGCTGATCGCCCGCGGCTATGAGCTGGGCGAACCCGATGGCATGATCGGCGAGCGCACCCGCGAAGCCCTGCGCGCGGCGCAGCGCGAACTCGGCCTGCCTGCCGACGGCCGCGCCGGTCAGAAGGCGCTGAAAGCCCTCAAGGCCTCCCAGGTTCCCCTGGCCTCGCCAGCCCCGCGCGGCGCGGGCTGAGGGCCGGAACGACAAGCTTTGCAAAGATCGCCGGTTGCCGGCCTTTGGATGACCACATCGGCGCCGCCACGGGCCTATACTGGATTTCCGATTTTCCTGGAGAACGGCGATGAGTCTATTGGATACCTTGGCCTCGATGGCCGGCGGCGGCCAGCAAGGAGGTTCCGCCTCGCTGCTGCCCGCCCTGATCGAACAACTGAGCAAATACCCGGGCGGACTTTCCGGCCTGATCGCCAGCTTCCAGCAGGGCGGCCTGGGCGAGATCGTCGCGTCCTGGATCGGCAAGGGCCAGAACCTGCCGGTCAGCGCCGACCAGCTCGGCCAGGTGCTGGACCCGGGCGTGGTCAACGAACTGGCCGCCAAGACCGGCCAGGACACCGGCTCGGTGCTGGGCTCGCTGTCGTCGCTGCTGCCGCAACTGATCGACAAGGCCACTCCCGAAGGCGCGGTGCAACCCGGCCAGTCGCTCAATCCCGCCGACCTGCTGGCGTCGCTGTCGGGGCTGTTCGGCAATCGCGGCTGAATCCCGGCATGAGCCTGAATGCGGTGCGCGGCAGCACGCGTTGTTGACTCCCGCCCGGTGGCGGCCGCTGCAAAAAAAATGGCCGACCCGTGAAGGTCGGCCATTTGGCGCTATGGCGGAAATTTGGTGGAGCCGGGGGGAATTGAACCCCCGTCCGCAAGCCCTCCGCAACCAGTTCTACATGCGTAGTCGATCTATTTGGTTTTAACCCTGGACTTAGCCAACCGACAGGCCGGACCAGAGCGATTCACGTAATTTAAATTTGAACCGTGTGACCCCAGTTCAAACCGATTCCTTGTGAATGTCGCTGCTGCGGTTCGAGGGTTGCCCCCCTAGGAAGTTGCCTTCCTCCGCCTGACCCAAGGACAGATCAGTGCAGCGGCTCACCGCTTAAGCGGCGAGAGCGAAACGCTCGTCGTTGGCGTTTGTAGTGTTCCAGTGGTTTAACGAGCGTACTGGTGCTCGGCATGCCCTGAGTTGTTTCGCGACCCACGTCGAATCCGGATCGGCCCCAAGAACTTCTATTGTACTGGTAAACGCGATAGCCCGCTGCGTTTCCGCGCCCGCCCGCCCGGACGTGGCGCGAATACCGCAATGTGGCCTAGGCGTTGGCGCAGGCTGCCTTGCCGGCAGGACGGGCGCGCGAGGCCGCCATGAGCACGAACGCCAGGGCGACGGATACCGCGACGATGACCGCAGCCGCCCAGCCGAGCGAGGCCAGGCCGTACTGGTCGATTACGTGGCCGCCGACCACGGCGCCCAGCCCGATGCCGATGTTGGCGCCCGAAATGTTGAGCGACGCGGCGAAGGCGGGCGCTTCCGGCGCCGACTTCATCAGGCGCACGTGGCAGACGATGAACAGCGCCGCCTGGGCGATGCCCCAGATCGTCAGCGCTACGGCCAGCAGGCCATGCGATTGCATCACCGGCGCCACGAAGGCCAGGCCGACCGCCATCAGCGACGAGAACAGCGCGGTGGCGCCCAACGGGCTACGGTCGACCATGCGCCCGCCCAGGGTGTTGCCGATCAGGCCAACGGCGCCGAACGCCATCATGGTCCAGCCGACGATCTGGCCATTGAAGCCGGCCAGGCGCTCCAGCATGTCCGCCAGGTAGGTGTAGGCGGTGAACATGCCCGTGAACACCAGCAACGACAGCAGCACGTGGCCCACCACGATCGGGTTGCGCAGGATGCGCAGTTGCGTCACCAGTTTCACGTTTTCGGCGCGGATGCGGGTGCTGGGGAAGGCCAGCAGCAGCAACAGGGCCTTGGCGAACGCCACCGCCGAGAGCACGCCGAAGGCCGCGCGCCAGCCGAAGGCGTCGGAGATCAGCACGCCGATGGGAATGCCGAACACCGTCGCCGCGACGATGCCGAACGCCACCATCGAGATGGCGCGGCCGGCGCGGGCGGGGCCCACCAGTTCCACCGCGGTGGCGCTGGCCAGCGACCAGAACACCGGCAATGCCAGCGCCGGCACGAAACGGGCGACGGCCATGACCCAGATGTTCGGCGCTGCCGCCGCCAGGGCGTTGGACAGGCCGAACAGCGCCAGCACGCTGATGAACAGTCGTTTGCGCTCGATGTTGGCCATCAGCGCGGTCAGCAGGGGGCCGGTGGCCGCCACCGTGAAGGCGAAAAGTGTCACCAGCAGACCGGCCTGGGAAACCGTGACATCCAGATCGCGGGCCAGGCTGGGCAACAGGCCGACGATCAGGAATTCGGTGGTCAGGATGGTGAAACCGGCGGCCGAAAGTAGCAGGATGGGTAAAAGCATGGGCAATTCCAGGTGCGCACGAAGCCGTGAGGCAACGCGCGGTGGACGGATGGATGGTCTAAAAGGTCTAGGTTGCGCGCCGGGGAGACGTCGGCGCGCGGGCGCGTGAGGGTGGCAAACCGTCGATGCGTAACGAGAGTCGCCGTGCGGGCTTCGCCGCGCGGCGCCCGGCTTTGGCCGGGAAAGGCAATCGGGAGGCACCCGCATTGCCTTGCATTGAAGACACTTTAATTCACCGGCGGCCGGGGATAAACCCTTTTCAGTCGGATAAATTGTTCGGTCAGGCCAACTAATCGGGCCGTGCCGATGTCATCCCGGCCCGCATGCCGCCAGGCAGGGCGGCGATGCGGGACATGGGAGATCAGCGAGGATGACGGCGCCTCAACGCAGATCGCGCGGCAACAGCGGCTCGATTGCCGCCCACAGCTCGGCCGGGGTGTTGGCGCAGGTCTCGGCTTCCCAGGTGCTGATGTTGTCTTCTTCGCCGACGTATCCATAGGCGGCGGCGACCGCCGGCATCCCGGCCGCGTGCGCCGCCTGGATGTCGCGCAGGTCGTCGCCGACGTAGACGCAGCGGTCGGTGGCGAAACCGGCCTCGCGCGCGGCATGCTGCAGCGGCAGGGGATGCGGCTTGGCGTGGGCGGTGGTATCGCCGCAGACCAGCACGGCGCTGTCGCGGGTCAGGTTCAGGTGTTCGACGATCGGCAGGGTCAGGTAGGTAACCTTGTTGGTCACGATGCCCCAAGACAGGCCGCGCTGGCGGATATCGGCCAGCAGCGCCTCGATGCCCGGGAACAGCTTGCTGTGGACGGTGGAGCTGGCGGCGTAGTCTTCGAGGAATTGCAGGCGGGTCGGCTCGTATTCTTCATCGCCCGGCTTCAGCCCCAGCGCCACGCGCAGCAGGCCGCGCGCGCCCTGCGAGGCGACCGGGCGCAGCGTTTCGTAGGGCAGGGGTTCCAGTCCCCGGCGGGTGCGCTGCTGGTTGGCGGCGGCGGCC
Source organism: Achromobacter sp. SIMBA_011 (assembly GCF_046535435.1). Taxonomy (NCBI): domain Bacteria; kingdom Pseudomonadati; phylum Pseudomonadota; class Betaproteobacteria; order Burkholderiales; family Alcaligenaceae; genus Achromobacter; species Achromobacter sp. SIMBA_011. The sequence continues at coordinate 464,775 of NZ_JAWRWN010000004.1, forward strand.
AGGTCGGGGGCGGTGTCGGCCAGCGTGCCGTCGAAATCAAACAGGATCAGGGCGCTCATTTGCGGGTAGCCATCAGGTAGTTGACCGAGGTGTCGGACGTCAGCGAATAGACCTGCGTGATCGGGTTGTATTCCATGCCGCGCATGCCCACCGGCTCCAGGCCGGCGCCGCGGGCGGCTGATGCCAGTTCGCTCGGCTTGATGAACATATCGTAGGTGTGGGTGCCGCGCGGCAGCAGGCGCAGCACGTATTCGGCGCCGATGATGGCGAACAGGAACGACTTCGGATTGCGGTTCAGGGTCGAGAAGAACACCCAGCCGCCCGGCCTGGTCAGCGTCGCGCAGGCGCGCACAATGGAGGCCGGGTCCGGCACGTGTTCCAGCATTTCCATGCAGGTGACCACGTCGAATTGGCCCGGCTGCTCGGCCGCCAGTTGTTCCACCGGCACCTTGCGGTACTCGACCTTCACGCCCGATTCGAGGCCGTGGAGCTTGGCGATCTTGAGCGACTTGTCGGCCAGGTCGATGCCGGTGACCTCGGCGCCCGCGCGGGCCATGGCTTCCGACAGGATGCCGCCGCCGCAGCCGACGTCCAGCACCTTCTTGCCCGCCAGGCTGCCCACGCTTTCCTGGATCCATTCCAGACGCAGGGGGTTGATGGCGTGCAGGGGCTTGAATTCGCTTTCGGGGTCCCACCAGCGGCTGGCCAGCGCGGCGAACTTGTCCAGTTCGGCCTGGTCTGCGTTGACGGTGGCTTGGGCGGAATCGTGGGTTTGGGTGCTCATGGGCGGTCCAGCATAAGACGGCTCTATATATAGAGGGTCGGCGGCGCCCGCGGGCGCCGGAGCGTTTGCACCGGATTGGTGCAAGCCGGGCGAAAAAAAGGGCCTCGCGATGCGAGGCCCTTTATTGTAGCTAGTCCGGCAATTACTTGCGGCTACCCACGATTTCGATTTCAACGCGACGGTTCTGGGCGCGGCCTTCCTTCGTCTTGTTGGAAGCGATCGGGTTCTTCTTACCCTTGCCTTCCGTGTAGATACGGTTCGGATCGATGCCCTTGCTGACCAGGTAGGCCTTGACCGAAGCGGCACGGCGCTCGGACAGCTTCTGGTTGTAGGCGTCCGTACCGATCGAGTCGGTGTGGCCGACGGCGATGATGGTTTCCAGCTCGATACCGCGAGCTTGCTGGGCGACTTGGTCCAGCAGTTGACGGCCTTCGGGCTTCAGGGTCGACTTGTCGAAGTCGAAGAACGTGTCAGCGTTGAACACGACCTTGGCCGCCATCGGGGCCGGCTTCGCCTTCTGTTGTGCAACCGGAACGCCGTCGCAGCCGGGGATGCCGGTGGCCGGGGTCCAGAACGCATCGCGCCAGCACAGTTCGTTCGTACCGTTCTTCCAAACGTTACCGAACGGATTGCGCCAGTTGTCCACCGTCTGGGGATAGGTCTGGGCCGAGGCTACACCCGAGGCCGTGACGGCGGCGAAGGCGAGCGCCAGAGCGAATTTGGAGGGTTTGTTCATGTTTCTCCTCGTTGAGCTTGAAGCTGGATAAGTGACTCGCAGCGAACCCCCGCCGCATATCAGGAAAACGGGGCCAGTATAGCAACGCCAAGAGCTGGTTCAAAGGAATAGCTACTGGGTTTCCTGCGTGCTGGAAACAATCTTAAGGCATTTGGGGGGCTTTGGCTTCCCTGGACAGCCGCATTGGTGCTGGATATGACGTTTTCCGCGCTCCATCCGTTTGCCATGTTGGTTTTTGACAACAGGCTCGCGGGACCTTGGCGAACGCACCGGTGCCGCTTGCCGCCGACATCCGGTTGCGGGGCCGCGCCGATGGCCGCTCGGGGCCCTTGGGGCCGCGATCCCAATCGAATGATAGAATTTCCTGTTTACCCGGCCCGGGTTCCTCCTTACACGATTCTGTCGTTATATATATGGATTCCTTTGCCAAGGAGACGCTTCCGGTATCGCTGGAAGAAGAGATGCGCCGCAGTTACCTCGATTACGCGATGAGCGTGATCGTCGGGCGGGCGCTACCGGATGTGCGGGACGGGCTCAAGCCCGTCCACCGGCGCGTGCTCTACGCGATGCACGAGCTCAACAACGACTGGAACCGCGCCTATAAGAAGTCCGCGCGTATCGTCGGGGACGTCATCGGTAAGTACCATCCCCACGGCGACCAGTCCGTCTACGACACCATCGTCCGCATGGCGCAGGATTTCTCCATGCGCTACATGCTGGTCGACGGCCAGGGCAACTTCGGTTCCATCGACGGCGACAACGCCGCGGCGATGCGTTACACCGAAATCCGCCTGGCCAAGATCGCCCACGAGCTGCTGGCGGACATCGACCAGGAAACGGTCGACTTCGGTCCCAACTACGACGGCAGCGAGCAAGAACCCCTGCTGCTGCCCTCGCGCCTGCCGAACCTGCTGGTCAACGGCAGCTCGGGCATCGCCGTCGGCATGGCCACCAACATTCCGCCCCACAACCTCCAGGAAGTGGTCGACGGTTGCCTTTACTGCCTGCGCAATCCGGCGTGCTCGGTCGATGAACTCATGGAGATCATCCCGGCGCCGGACTTCCCCACGGGCGGCGTCATCTATGGCATGTCCGGGGTGCGCGAAGGCTACCGCACCGGCCGCGGCCGCGTCATCATGCGCGCCAAGACCCACTTCGAGGACATGGAGAAGGGCAACCGCCAGGCCATCGTGGTCGACGCGATCCCTTACCAGGTCAACAAGAAGACGCTGCAGGAACGCATCGCCGAGCTGGTCAACGACAAGAAGATCGAAGGCATCTCCGACATCCGCGACGAGTCCGACAAGGACGGCATGCGCCTGGTGATCGAGCTCAAGCGCGGCGAAGTGCCCGAGGTGGTGCTGAACAACCTCTACAAGAACACGCAACTGCAGGACACCTTCGGGATGAACCTGGTGGCGCTGGTCGACGGCCAGCCCCGCCTGCTCAACCTGAAGCAGATGATCGACTACTTCCTGCAGCATCGCCGCGAAGTGGTCACCCGCCGCACCGTGTTCCAGTTGCGCAAGGCCCGCGAGCGCGGCCACGTGCTGGAAGGCCTGGCCGTGGCGCTGGCCAACATCGACGACTTCATCGCCATCATCAAGGCCGCCCCGACGCCTCCCGTCGCGCGCCAGGAACTGATGGCCAAGTCCTGGGATTCCTCGCTGGTGCGCGAAATGCTGTCGCGCGCCGACGGCGACACGCCGGGCGGCCGCGCGGCCTTCCGTCCGGACGACCTGGGCGCCGAGTTCGGCCTGCAGGGCGACGGCCTGTACCGCCTGAGCGACACCCAGGCCCAGGAAATCCTGAACATGCGCCTGCAGCGCCTGACCGGCCTGGAGCAGGACAAGATCGTCGGCGAATACAAGGACGTCATGTCCGCCATCGCCGACCTGCTGGACATCCTGGCCCGTCCCGAGCGCATCACCACCATCATCGGCGAAGAGCTGCAGGCCATCAAGGCCGAGTTCTCCACCGGCGCCAAGGACACGCGCCGTTCGGAAATCGAGCTGAACGCGACCGAACTCGACACCGAAGACCTGATCACGCCCACCGACATGGTCGTGACGCTGTCGCACGGCGGCTACATCAAGAGCCAGCCGCTGTCCGAGTACCGCTCGCAGAAGCGCGGAGGCCGCGGCAAGCAGGCCACGGCGATGAAGGAAAACGACTGGATCGACCAGTTGTTCATCGCCAACACCCATGACTTCCTGCTGTGCTTCTCGAACCGCGGCCGGGTCTACTGGCTCAAGGTCTGGGAAGTGCCGCAAGGCACGCGCAACTCGCGCGGCAAGCCGATCGTCAACATGTTCCCGCTGGCCGAAGGCGAGAAGATCACGGTGGTGCTGCCGGTCAAGGAATTCAGCGAAGACCACTACGTCTTCATGGCGACCTCGCGCGGCACGGTCAAGAAGACCCCGCTGTCCGACTTCTCCAACCCGCGCAAGGCCGGCATCATCGCGGTCGATCTGGACGATGGCGACTACCTGATCGGCGCCGATCTCACTGACGGCAAGCACGACGTCATGCTGTTCTCGGACGCCGGCAAGGCCGTGCGCTTCGACGAGAACGACGTGCGCCCGATGGGCCGCAATGCCCGCGGCGTGCGCGGCATGATGCTCGAGGACACGCAGAACGTGATCGCGCTGCTGGTGGCCGGGGATGAAACGCAGAGCGTGCTGACGGCCACCGAAAACGGCTACGGCAAGCGCACCCCGATCACCGAATACACGCGCCACGGCCGTGGCACCAAGGGCATGATCGCCATCCAGACCAGCTCGCGCAACGGCAAGGTGGTCGGCGCCGTGCTGGTGATGCCTTCGGATGAAATCATGCTGATCACCACCGGCGGCGTGCTGGTGCGTACCCGCGTCGCGGAAATCCGCGAAATGGGCCGCGCCACGCAAGGCGTCACCCTCATCAACGTCGACGACGGCAGCTCGCTGTCCGGCGTGCGCCGCGTGGTCGAGAGCGATGCGGACGATGACAGCGAAGACCTGGACGATGGCCAGGAAGAGGGCAACGGCGACGCCGCTGCAACGGATTCGACGGAACCTACGGAGCAATAATGGCCCGCCCCTGGAACTTCTCGGCAGGCCCCTCGGCCTTGCCCGAGGTGGTGCTGCAGCAAGCCGCTGCGGAAATGCTGGACTGGCACGGCAGTGGCATGTCCGTGATGGAAATGAGCCATCGCGGCAAGCACTTCGTGCAGATCTGCGACGAAGCGGAAAGCGACCTGCGCGATCTGCTCGGCCTGTCTCCCGACTACGCGGTGATGTTCATGCAGGGCGGAGGTTCCGGGGAGAACGCCATCGTTCCCATGAATCTCATGGGACGGCGCGGCACGCCGGCGGCCGACTTCGTCGTGACCGGCCACTGGTCGTCGCGTTCCCACAAGGAAGCCGGCCGCTACGGTGACGCGCAGGTCGCGGCCACCAGCGGTCAGGCGATACAGCTGGACGGCCGCGAGCAGGCGCCGTTCACCTGGGTGCCGCCGGTCGACACCTGGAAGGTGCGCAAGGATTCAGCGTACCTGCACCTGTGCAGCAACGAAACCATCGGCGGCGTCGAGTTCCTGGATTGGCCCGACACGGCCGCGCTCGGCGCGCCCGACGTACCGCTGGTGATCGACGCTTCCTCGCATTTTCTGTCGCGTCCGATGGACGTCAGCCGCTGCGGCATGATGTACGCCGGCGCCCAGAAGAACGCCGGCCCGGCCGGCGTGACCATGGCCATCTGCCGCCGCGACCTGATCGGCCACGCGCTGCCGATCTGCCCGTCGGCGTTCGACTACGCCAACGTGGCCGCCGAGCATTCGCGCTACAACACGCCGCCGACCTTCGCGATCTACATCGCCGGGCTGGTGTTCAAGTGGGTCAAGGCCAATGGCGGCGTGGCCGGCATGGAAGCGGCCAACAAGGCCAAGGCCGAACTGCTGTACGGCTACCTTGATAGCACCAGCTTCTATCGCAATCCGATCCACGCCCCCGTGCGCTCGCGCATGAACGTGCCGTTCGTGCTGCGCGACGAATCGCTCAACGACGCCTTCCTGCAAGGCGCCGACGCGGCCGGCCTGACCCAGCTCAAGGGCCACAAGAGCGTGGGCGGCATGCGTGCCTCGATCTACAACGCCGTGCCGCTGGCCGCCGTGGCCGCGCTGGTCGAGTACCTGAAGGAATTCGAGCGCCGCTATGGATGACGATCTGCAGCGCAAGCTGCGCCCCTTGCGCGACCGCATCGACGCGCTCGATGCGCAAATCCTGGATCTGCTGTCGCAGCGCGCCCGTGCCGCGCAGGAGGTGGGCGAGGTCAAGCACGCCGCGCACGCCGACGGTCCGGTGTTGCGTCCCGAACGTGAAGCCGAAGTGATCCGGCGCCTGCAGCAACTCAATCCCGGTCCGTTTCCGGCGGCCGGCGTGGCCTCGGTCTGGACCGAGATCATTTCGGCCTGTCGCGGCCTGGAGCGCGGCATGACCGTCGCCTACCTCGGGCCGCAGGGCTCGTTTTCCGAGCAGGCCGCGCTGGAGCATTTTGGCCACGCCGTGCAGAAGCTTCCCTGCGTGTCGTTCGACGAAGTCTTCCGCGCCGTCGAGGCGGGGCAGGCCGACGTCGGCATGGTGCCGGTCGAGAACTCGACCGAGGGCGCGGTCAACCGCAGCCTGGACCTGCTGCTGAACACGCCGCTGCGCATCCTGGGCGAGCGTTCGCTGGTCATCCGCCATTGCCTGATGTCGCAGTCCGGCAACATGGACGGCATCAAGACGATTTCCGCGCATCCGCAGGCGCTGGCCCAGTGCCAGGGCTGGCTGACACGCAATTACCCGGACCTGGAACGCGTGGCCGCGGCCAGCAATTCCGAGGCCGCGCGCGTGGCCGCGTCCGACCCGACCATCGCCGCCATCGCCGGCGAGGTGGCGGCGCCGGCCTGGAACCTGCAGGTCGTCAGCGCCGGCATCCAGGACGATCCGCACAATCGCACGCGCTTCCTGGCCATCGGCAACATCGAGCCGCTGGTCAGCGGCAAGGACAAGACCAGCCTGATCCTGGCGGTGCCGAATCGCGCGGGCGCGGTCTACGAGATGCTGGCGCCGCTGGCGGCCAACGGCGTGTCGATGACGCGCTTCGAATCCCGCCCGGCCCGCACCGGCGAGTGGGAATACTATTTCTACGTCGATGTCCTGGGACATCGCAACGATCCGAATGTCGCGCTCGCCCTGGATACCCTGCGGGCGCAGGTTGCCTACCTGAAAGTGCTGGGTTCCTACCCGGCGCCGTGAGTCCTCCATGACCAACACTTCCAAGCCTCTCGCCGCTCCCGCGCACGTCAGCGCCATCGCGCCTTACCAGGCAGGCAAGCCCATCGAGGAACTGGCCCGCGAATTCGGGCTGGATCCGGCCGGGATCGTCAAGCTGGCCTCCAACGAGAACCCGCTGGGCATGCCGCAGTCGGCGCGCGCCGCCATGCTGGCCGCCGCCGAGTCGCTGGCGCGCTATCCGGACCCCAACGGCTTCGACCTGAAGGCCGCGCTGGCCGCGCGCTACGAAGTGCCGATGAACTGGATCACGCTGGGCAACGGCTCCAACGACATCCTGGAAATCGCCGCGCTGGCATTGCTGGAGCCGGGTACGTCGGCGGTCTACGCGCAGCATTCGTTCGCGGTCTATCGCCTGGCCACGCAGGCCCGCGGTGCGCGCCACATCGTGGTGCCGGCCAAGGACTACGGCCATGACCTGGACGCCATGTTCGACGCCATCGCCGACGACACGCGCCTCTTGTTCATCGCCAACCCCAACAACCCCACCGGCACCTTCGTGCCGGGCGAGCAGGTGGCCGCGTTCCTGGAGCGCGTCCACGCCGCCCACGGCGATCGCGTCACGGTGGTGCTGGACGAGGCCTATAACGAATACCTGGAACCGCAATTCCGGTTCGACAGCACCGCGCTGGTGCGCCGCTATCCCAACCTGATTGTCTCGCGCACCTTCTCCAAGGCCTACGGCCTGGCCGGCCTGCGCGTGGGCTTCGCGGTGGCGCAGCCGACCCTGACCGACCTGCTCAACCGCGTGCGCCAGCCGTTCAACGTCAACACGCTGGCGCAGGCCGCCGCCGTGGCTGCGCTGGGCGATGCCGCCTACCTGGAACAGGCGTACACGTCCAACAAGGCCGGCAAGGCGCAGTTGTGCGAAGCCTTCGACCGCCTCAAGCTGCGCTACGTGCCCAGCTACGGCAACTTCGTGCTGGTGCACGTGGGCGATGCGCCGCGCATCAATCTGGCGCTGCTCAAGCGCGGCGTGATCGTGCGCCCCGTGGCTGGCGACGGCCTGCCCGAGTGGCTGCGCGTGTCCATCGGCCTGCCGCAGGAAAACGCCCGCTTCATCGACGCGCTGACCGCCATCCTGTCCGAATGAACGGCGCTTCCTCCAAGCCGAATCAGGGGGCCGCTGGCCCCCTGATTCCTGTGTTGGCCGTCGTCGGCGTGGGCCTGATTGGCGGTTCCTTCGCCGCGGCCTTGCGCCGGGCGGGGCAGGTGGGACGGGTGCTGGGCGTGGGCCGCAATGCCGCGTCGCTGGCGCGCGCGGTGGAGCTGGGCCTGATCGACGAGGCTGTCAGCGCCGAAGAGGCCGCCGCCCGCGCCGACCTGGTGTTCCTGGCCACGCCCGTGGGCGGCCTGCAGGACATGCTGGCGCGCATGCTGCCGCACCTGCGTGACGCGACGCTGCTGACCGACGGCGGCAGCACCAAGGCCGAGGTGGTCGATGCCGCCCGTCTGGCGCTGGGCGCGCGCATCGGCCAGTTCGTGCCGGGCCATCCCATCGCCGGCGCCGAGCGCAGCGGCCCCGATGCCGCCGATGCCGGCCTGTACCAGGGGCGTTGCGTCATCCTGACGCCGCTGGCCGAGAATAGTGCCGCCGCCATCGCCCTGGTGCGCGATGCGTGGCTGGCTTGTGGCGCGCAAGTCATCGACATGGACGCCGGCGCGCACGATCGGGTGCTGGCGTCGGTCAGCCACCTGCCGCACCTGCTGTCGTCCGTGTACATGGAGCAGGTCGCCACCGCCGAGGACGCCGCCACGCGGCTGGCGCTGGCGGGCAGCGGCTTCCGCGACTTCACCCGCATCGCGGCGGGTTCGCCCGAGATGTGGCGCGATATCTTTCTATCCAACCGCGGCGCCATGCTGGCGGAGCTGGCGGCCGTGCGCGCCGTGCTGGACCGCGCCGAGCGCGCGATCGATGGCGGCGACGGCGCGGCCTTGCTGGCATTGCTGGACACGGCGGCGCAGGCGCGCCGCAACTGGCGCAAGGAGTAATCGACATGGGCGCGTTGCCTTTCCTGGATCTGCCGCGCGTGCGGCGCGCGCAGGGCGTCATGGCCTTGCCCGGCTCCAAGAGCATTTCCAACCGCGTGTTGCTGCTGGCAGCCATCGCCGAGGGCGAGACCGCCATCACGGGGCTGCTGGATTCGGATGACACCCGCGTGATGCTGGCTGCCCTGCGGCAGTTGGGCGTGGCGGTGTCCGAGCTGGCCGAGGGCCGCGTCACCGTGCGCGGCGTGAGCCGCTTTCCGGTCGACAGCGCCGACCTGTTCATGGGCAACGCCGGCACCGCCATCCGGCCGCTGACGGCGGCCTTGGCGCTGATGGGCGGCGACTACCGCCTGTCCGGCGTGCCGCGCATGCACGAGCGTCCCATCGGCGACCTGGTCGATGCGCTCAAGGCGCTCGGCGCCCGCATCGACTACCTGGGGCAGCCTGGCTACCCGCCGCTGCATATCGGCCGCGGCGAGATCGCGACGCCGGCCGTGACGCAGGTGCAGGGTTCGGTCTCCAGCCAGTTCCTGACCGCCTTGCTGATGGCCGCGCCGCTGCAGGCCGGCCAGAGCGGCCAGCCGGTGGTGATAGAGGTGCTGGGCGAACTGATCTCCAAGCCCTACATCGAGATCACCCTGAACCTCATGGCGCGTTTCGGCGTGACCGTGCAGCGCGACGGCTGGAGCCGCTTCACCATCGCCGGCGGCGCCCGCTACCGCAGCCCGGGCCGGATCGCGGTCGAGGGCGATGCCTCCACCGCGTCGTATTTCCTGGCGCTGGGCGCCATCGGCGGCGGTCCGCTGCGGGTGACCGGCGTGGGCGCCGACAGCATCCAGGGCGACGTCAAATTCGCCGACACGCTGGCGGCCATGGGCGCCAGCGTGACCTACGGCGACGGCTGGATCGAAGTGACCGGCGTGCGCGTGGCCGAGGGCGGTCGCCTGAAGGCCTTTGACACCGATTTCAACCTGATTCCCGACGCCGCCATGACGGCCGCCGCGCTGGCGCTGTACGCCGATGGCCCCTGCCGCCTGCGCAACATCGGCAGTTGGCGCGTCAAGGAAACCGACCGCATTCACGCCATGCAGACCGAGCTGGAAAAGCTGGGCGCACGGGTGGAATCGGGGCCGGATTGGCTGAGCGTGATGCCACCCGCCGAGGGGGGCTGGCGCGATGCGCACATCGGCACCTGGGACGACCACCGCATGGCGATGTGCTTTTCGCTGGCCGCGTTCGGCCCGGCGGCGGTGCGCATTCTGGATCCGGGTTGCGTCAGCAAGACGTTCCCGGGTTACTTTGATGTCTACGCCGGCCTGGTGTCGGCGTAGCGACCACGGGCTCCGGCCCATTTTCCCTACATGACTTCGACTGATCCGATCGTGACTTCCGCTGCTCCCGTCATCACCATCGACGGCCCGACCGCCTCGGGCAAGGGCACCGTTGCCCACCGCGTCGCCAAGGCGCTGGGCTGGGCGGTGCTCGACAGCGGCGCGCTCTACCGGCTGACCGCCCTGGCTGCGATCAACCGGGGCGTCGACGCGGCCGACGAGCCCGCCGTGGCCCGCGTGGCCGAGACGCTGGACGTTCGTTTCGACGGCCCTCATGTCTACCTGGAAGGCGCCGATGTCGGCCATGAGATCCGCCGCGAGGCTGTTGGCAATTTCGCTTCGCGCGTGGCCGCGTTCCCCGGCGTGCGGCAGGCACTGCTCGAGCGCCAGCGCGCCTTTCGCCTGCCTCCCGGGCTGGTGGCGGACGGCCGCGACATGGGCACGGTGGTGTTCCCTGATGCGTCCCTGAAGGTGTTCCTGGTGGCCGACGTGGTCGCACGGGCTGAGCGGCGGCGTAAGCAGTTGATCGAAAAGGGAATTTCTGCTAATCTAGATAACCTTTTGCGGGACATGCGAGAGCGGGATGCCCGCGACACGCAACGCGCCACAGCGCCGCTTGCTCCCGCAGCGGATGCACACGTGCTGGATTCGTCGAATCTGACGATTGCGGAAACCGTGCAGGCAATACTGGATCTCTGGCAGGCCCGCCCGATCGACTGATCGGGCAGCCCCCCGCCAATCGTTTTTTTTATCGGCCCTGTCCTGGCCAGGCGACACCCCCACGGGACACCCCGCAAGGGCAAACCGGCAGGCAGGTATTTTGACTCCACTGTGGCGGGCAATCCGCTGCGGTGTGTTTTTAACGGCCATTTCGGCCCAATGGATTTCAACCCCATGTCTTCCGTTTCCACTACCGCCACCGGCGGCGAAAGCTTCGCCGACCTTTTCGCCCAGAGCCTCAAGAGCCAGGACATGAAGTCCGGCGAGGTCATCAGCGCCGAAGTCGTGCGCGTCGACCACAACTTCGTCGTCGTCAACGCCGGCCTGAAGTCCGAAGCGCTGATCCCCCTGGAAGAGTTCCTGAATGACCAGGGCGAGCTCGAAGTGCAACCCGGCGATTTCGTCTCGGTGGCCATCGATTCCCTGGAAAACGGCTACGGCGACACCATCCTGTCGCGTGACCGCGCCAAGCGCCTGTCGGCCTGGCTGCAACTGGAAAAGGCCCTGGAAAACGGCGAGCTGGTCACCGGCACCATCACCGGCAAGGTCAAGGGCGGCCTGACCGTCATGACCAACGGCATCCGCGCGTTCCTGCCGGGTTCGCTGGTGGACCTGCGTCCGGTCAAGGACACCACCCCGTACGAAGGCAAGACCCTCGAATTCAAGGTCATCAAGCTCGACCGCAAGCGCAACAACGTCGTGCTGTCGCGTCGCCAGGTGCTGGAAGCCAGCATGGGCGAAGAGCGCCAGAAGCTGCTCGAAACCCTGCACGAAGGTGCGGTGGTCAAGGGCGTGGTCAAGAACATCACCGACTACGGCGCGTTCGTGGACCTGGGCGGCATCGACGGCCTGCTGCACATCACCGACATGGCCTGGCGCCGTGTGCGTCACCCGTCCGAAGTCCTGCAAGTGGGTCAGGAAGTCGAAGCCAAGGTCCTCAAGTTCGACCAGGAAAAGAGCCGCGTCTCGCTGGGCGTCAAGCAACTGGGCGAAGATCCGTGGGTGGGCCTGGCTCGCCGCTACCCGCAAGGCACCCGCCTGTTCGGCAAGGTCACCAACCTGACCGACTACGGCGCGTTCGTTGAAGTCGAAGCCGGCATCGAAGGCCTGGTGCACGTCTCCGAAATGGACTGGACCAACAAGAACGTCGATCCGCGCAAGGTCGTGACCCTGGGCGAAGAAGTCGAAGTCATGGTCCTGGAAATCGACGAAGACCGTCGTCGCATCTCGCTGGGCATGAAGCAGTGCCGCCAGAACCCGTGGGAAGAGTTCGCCACCAACTTCAAGCGTGGTGACAAGGTCCGCGGCGCCATCAAGTCGATCACCGACTTCGGCGTGTTCGTCGGCCTGCCCGGCGGCATCGATGGCCTGGTTCACCTGTCCGACCTGTCGTGGACGGAAACCGGCGAAGAAGCCGTGCGCAACTTCAAGAAGGGCGACGAGATCGAAGCCGTGGTCCTGGGCATCGATACCGACAAGGAACGCATCTCGCTGGGCATCAAGCAGCTGGAAGGCGACCCCTTCAACAACTTCGTTGCCACGTTCGACAAGGGCGCCGTGGTTCCGGGCACCATCAAGTCGGTCGAAGCCAAGGGCGCCGTCGTGACGTTGTCCGTGGACGTCGAAGGCTACCTGCGCGCTTCCGAGATCTCCTCGGGCCGCGTCGAAGATGCCACCACCGTGCTGACCGCCGGCGAGAACATCGAAGCCATGATCGTCAACATCGACCGCAAGACGCGTTCGATCCAACTGTCGATCAAGGCCCGCGACAACGCCGAAACCGCCGAAACGATCCAGCGCATGTCCGACGCCAGCGCTTCGTCCGGCACCACCAACCTCGGCGCGCTGCTGAAGGCCAAGCTGGACCAACAGCGCAACGACGGTTAATTCGTGACCAAGTCGGAGCTGATCGCCGCCTTGGCGGCCCGCTATCCTCAGCTGGCCGCCCGCGACACCGATTACGCGGTCAAGACCGTGCTCGATGCGATGACCCAGGCCCTGGCCTCGGGCCAACGCATCGAAATCCGCGGTTTTGGCAGCTTCTCGCTGTCGCAGCGGTCTCCCCGCATCGGCCGCAACCCGAAATCCGGCGAACAAGTGCTGGTGCCTGGTAAACAGGTGCCGCATTTCAAGGCGGGCAAGGAATTGCGCGAGCGGGTGGACTTGGTCGGCGGCAACGACGAGGACGCTCAATCCTCTGGATCGAGCGAACCGATGCCGTCCATGGCTGGCTTGCACGCCATGCATTGACGGCACGGCCAGCAGGCCGCCTTCGGGCGGATCGGACCGCGAGCAAAGCCCCTTGAGCAATCAAGGGGCTTTGTTTTTGGGCTTCCCGCCAGCAGGCTTGGCGACCATCGAAGGCGCGCCTTTGATGGTCGATACACGAGGTGTGGAGGTCGCTTACAATTGACCCTCTCGAATTCTTAGGAGCATGCGTCATGCGCTACCTTGTCTGGGCCCTGCGATTGCTCGTGTTCGTGGCGGTATTGATGTTCGCGTTGAAGAACACCGATCCCGTCGCCGTGAAGTTCTATGCCGATTACGTGGTGCAGGACGTGCCGCTGATCGTCGTCATGCTGGTGGTGTTCGTGGTCGGCGCCCTGTTCGGCCTGCTGCTGACCGTGCCCGCCGCCATGCGCCGCCGCCGCGAGGCCATCCGCCTGCGCCGCGAACTCGACCGCGTGCAGGCCGCCGTGGCCGGCACCACGCCGGCCGTGCCGCCGGAAGCCGTCGCCCCGATGTCGCCGCTGTGACGGCGCCGCGCCATCCGCAGGCCTTTCTTTTCCGCATTGAATCTACGCAAGAGCCCGCATAGTGGATTTTGAACCTTGGTGGTTGATATTCGTGCCGGTGTTGTTCGCGCTGGGCTGGTTGGCCGCGCGCTTCGACATCCGGCAGATGCTGCGGGAGACCCGCAGCCTGCCCGATTCGTATTTCCGGGGCCTGAACTTCCTGCTCAATGAGCAGCCCGACCGCGCCATCGACGCGTTCGTCGAGGTGGCCAAGCTCGATCCCGAGACGACCGAACTGCACTTCGCGCTGGGCAGCCTGTTCCGCCGCCGCGGTGAAATGGAGCGCGCCATCCGCGTGCACCAGAGCCTGCTGAACCGCTCCGACCTGCCCGCCGCCGAGCGCGAGCACGCCCAGCATGAACTGGCGCAGGATTTCCTCAAGGCCGGCATGCTCGACCGCGCCGAAAGCGGCTTCGAGCAGCTCAAGGACACCCGCTATGCCTTGCCGGCGCTGCGCTCGCTGATCCGCATCTACGAATCCGAGCACGACTGGCCGCGCGCCATCGAGGCCGTCAAGACGCTGCATGGCCTGGTCGACGAGCCGGTGCCGCAGATCGTGCATTACTACTGCGAGCAGGCCGCGACCGCACTGGCCGCCAAGCCGCCCAATGTCGATGCCGCGCACGCCGCCCTGGATGCCGCCGATCACGCCCTGTCGACCGCGGATGCCGGCATGTCGAGCAAGGGCGCCATGGTGCGCACCGCGATGCTGCGCGCGCGCCTGGCGCTGATCGAGCAGGATCCCAAGCGCGAGCGCCTGTACCTGGAGTCGGTCATGACCGACGCCCCCGAGTACGCCGGCCTGGTGGCCGAGCAGTTGCTGGCCAACTACCGCGCCGCGGGCCAGGCCGAGGCCGGGCTGGAGTTGCTGCAGCGCCAGTACGCCCGCCATGCCTCGCTCGACCTGTTCAATGTCGTGTTCCGCGAGCTGCGCGTGCAGCAAGGCTCGGCGCCGGCCTGGGCGTTCGCCCGCGGCGCGCTGCGCAGCCATCCCTCGCTGCTCGGCCTGGACCGGCTGCTGGAGGCCGAACTGGCCAACGCGGAAGGCGCCACCGAACAGGGCCCCGTGCCCGGGGCCGACCTCACGCTGCTGCGCAGCCTGATCCACAAGCATACGCAACGACTGGACCGCTACGCGTGCCGGAGCTGCGGTTTTCAAGCGCGCCGTTTCTACTGGCAATGTCCTGGCTGCAATGCCTGGGAAACCTACGCGCCGCGTCGTCTGGAAGAACTTGAATGAGCCAATTTCCCGCCGAATCCATTTCGCATAGCCGCGTGCTCGTGGTGGGCGATGTCATGCTGGACCGTTACTGGTTTGGCGAGGTGGAGCGTATTTCGCCCGAGGCGCCGGTGCCGGTGGTGCGCGTCGCGCGCCGCGAGGACCGCCTGGGCGGCGCCGCCAACGTGGCGCGCAACGTCGCCGCGCTGGGCGGCCATGTCACGCTGGTGGGCGTGCTGGGCGAGGACGAGGCCGGCGACAGCGTGCGCCGCCTGGCCGCCGAGGCCGGCATCCAGGCCGACCTGATCACCGACCTGAGCCTGCACACCACGCTGAAGATGCGCGTGCTGGGCCGCCAGCAGCAGTTGCTGCGCGTCGACTTCGAGCAGCATCCGGCGCAGGAAGCGCTCGACAGCATCGACGCCGCGCTGGCGCGCCACCTGGCCAACCACGACATCGTGGTGCTGTCGGATTACGCCAAGGGCGTGCTGACGCGAGTCGAGTCGCTGATCGCGCTGGCCCGCAGCGCGGGCATTCCGGTGCTGGTCGACCCCAAGGGTGATGACTATTCGCGCTATCGCGGCGCCACGCTGGTCACGCCCAACCGTTCCGAAATGCAGCAGGCCGTCGGCCGCTGGAATTCCGAATCCGAACTGACCGATCGGGCGCAACGCCTGCGCGCCGATCTGGACCTGGAAGCCTTGCTGGTGACGCGTTCCGAGCAGGGCATGACTTTGTTTACCGACACGGGCCGCGAGCACATCGACGCGCAGGCGCATGAGGTGTTCGATGTGTCCGGCGCGGGCGATACCGTGTTGGCGACGCTGGCCGTCTCGCGCGCCATCGGCCTGCCGTGGGCGGATGCCATGGGCTGGGCCAACCGGGCCGGCGGCATCGCCGTGGGCAAGCTGGGCACGTCCGTCGTCACCGCCGCCGAACTGGCAGGAGAACTCTCATGATCGTCGTTACCGGAGCCGCGGGCTTCATTGGCAGCAACCTGGTTCGCGGCCTCAATCGTCGTGGCATCGAAGACATCATCGCGGTCGATGACCTGACCGAGGGCGACAAGTTCGTCAATCTCGTGGACTGCAAGATCGCCGACTACCTGGACAAGGACGACTTTCGCCGCCGCGTCGCCGATGGCAGCCTGCCGCAGATCCGCGCCGTTCTGCATCAGGGCGCCTGCTCGGACACCACCGAGCGCAACGGCCGCTACATGCTCGACAACAACTACCGCGTCACGCTGGAATTGTTCGAATTCTGTCAGGCGCGCCGCATTCCTTTCCTGTATGCCTCGTCGGCCGCTGTCTACGGCGGTTCGTCGATCTACGTGGAAGATCCGGCCAACGAAGGCCCTCTGAATGTCTACGGCTATTCCAAACTGCTGTTCGACCAGGTGCTGCGCAAGCGCATGGACTCCCTGACCGCCCAGGTTGTCGGCTTGCGCTACTTCAACGTCTACGGTCCGCACGAGCAGCACAAGGGCCGCATGGCCTCGGTGGCCTTCCACAACATGAACCAGTTCCTGGAACACGGCCACGTGCGCCTGTTCGCCGGCTGGGACGGCTATGTGGACGGCGGCCAGAGCCGCGACTTCATCTCGGTCGAGGACGTGGTGGCGGTCAATCTGCACTTCCTGGACCATCCGGAGCAGTCGGGCGTGTTCAATTGCGGCACGGGCCGGGCCCAGCCGTTCAACGACGTCGCCGCGGCGGTGGTGAATACGCTGCGCGCCGAACGCGGCGAGGCGCAGTTGACGCTGGCCCAGTTGGTCGAGCTGGACCTGATTCGTTACATCCCGTTCCCGGATGACCTCAAGGGCCGTTACCAGAGCTACACCCAGGCCGACGTCAGCCGCCTGCGCGCGGCGGGCTTTACCGCCCCCATGCGCGACGTGCAGACCGGCGTGGCCGAGTATGTGCGCTACTGGCGCGCGCGCAAGTAGGCCGATACGGCCGCCGCCGGCCTGTGGCCGTGCCGACTTGAAACAGAGCCGCCTTCCGAGGCGGCTTTTTTTGGCCTACGCAGTTGCCGAGGTGGATCAATCCATGCACAGCGCAACCGCCGGGCGCGGCGCGCGGGCCATGATCCGGAGGTGGCGCGGCAACCGTTGCGCCACGCCTTTTCCGGAGACCTGTCCATGAATCCCTTCCTCCATTCCACCGTTGCCCGCCGCCTGCCCGCGCTGCCGTGGCGCCGTCAACGACCCGTCGCCGCGCGGCGCGGTACGCCGGTGTTGCGCCAGGCGCTGGGTGCGGCCCTGCTGGTCGTCGGCGTGGCGCACGCGCCGGCGCAGGCGCTGGATCTGAACGATGCCACCGTGCAGCAGCTCGAGGGCATCCGCGGCATCGGGCCGCGCACGGCGCAGATCATCGTCAGCGAACGCGACCGCGCCGGCAAGTATGAATCGCTGCAGGACCTGGCCGACCGGGTACGCGGCATCAGCCAGAAGAAGGCGGAGGCCCTGGGGGCCGCCGGCCTGACGGTTGGCGCGGCCGGCGCCGAGCCGAAGGGCGCGGGCGCGAAACCGGCGGTCCCGGCGTCGGCCCGGTCCGCGGCAGGGGCGGGCGCCGCCAAGGGCGCCCCCGCGGGTGTCGGGGCCAGGCCCGGCGCGGCCCAGGCGGGCAAGCCCGCCGCGCCAACCCGGCCTTGACCGGCGCCGCCTCGGCCTGCCTGCGTTGCCATGTCCGCCGCCATGGCCGGGGCGGATTCGGGCCTTGCCCGGCGCCTGGCGGGGCTGGCGCTGCCGGGCACGGAACCCCTGGCGCGAGCGCGGCTTTTGGCGACGCGTCGCGCCGGGCGGGGTTATCATCGGCCCCATGACTACTACCTATCCCACTATCGAGCAGACCGTCGGCAACACGCCGTTGGTGCGCCTGCAGCGCATTCCCGGCGCCGCAGGCGCGGCGCGCGGCAACGTTATCCTGGCCAAGCTGGAAGGCAACAATCCGGCCGGCTCGGTGAAGGACCGGCCGGCGCTCTCCATGATCAAGCATGCCGAGGAGCGCGGCGACATCAAGCCGGGCGACACGCTGATCGAGGCGACCAGCGGCAACACGGGTATCGCGCTGGCCATGGCCGCCGCCATGCGCGGCTACCGCATGATCCTTATCATGCCCGACAACCTGTCGGTGGAACGCCGCGCCGCCATGACGGCCTATGGCGCCGAGCTGATCCTGACGCCGGCCGACAAGGGCGGCATGGAATACGCCCGCGACCTGGCCACGGAAATGCAGGCCGATGGGCGCGGCGTGGTGCTGGACCAGTTCGCCAATCCGGATAATCCGCGCGCCCACGTCGAGACCACCGGCCCGGAAATCTGGACCCAGACCGACGGCCGCGTCACGCACTTCGTCAGCGCCATGGGCACGACCGGCACCATCATGGGCGTGTCCACCTATCTGAAGTCGCGTAATCCGGCGGTGCAGGTGGTGGGCGCGCAACCGGCCGAGGGGTCATCGATTCCCGGCATCCGCAAATGGCCGGAAGCCTACCTGCCCAAGATCTTCGACCGCAGCCGCGTGGACGCCTACGAGTCCATCGAGCAGGCCGAGGCCGAAGCCATGGCGCGCCGCCTGGCGGCTGAAGAGGGCATCTTCGGCGGCATTTCGTCGGCCGGCGCGCTGGTCGCCGCCCTGCGCGTGGCCGAGCGCGTGAACGACGCGACCATCGTCTTCATCGTCTGCGACCGCGGCGACCGCTACCTGTCCACGGGCGTCTTCAACAACTGACGCCTTGCACGGGGCCGCTTCGCCCCAGGAAAAACGCCCCACGTCCCGGATGCCATCCGGAGCGTGGGGCGTTTGCGTTGCGGGCCCGATCGCGCGGCGCCGCGCCCGTCCAGTCCTTATTCGGGCTGGATGTTGGCGTCCTTCATCACCTTGATCCAGCGTGCGCTTTCGGCCAGGTTGAAGGCTTCGGCTTCCTGGTAGCTCATGGTGCTGGGCAGGGTGCCTTGCGATTTCAGCGCCTCGACCACCTTGGGCGATTGCGACGCCTCGATCATGGCCTTGTTGAGCTTGGCGATGATGGGTTCGGGCGTGTCCTTGGGCACCCACATGCCGTACCAGGTGACGATGTCGAAGCCGGGCAGGCCATTCTCGGCGATGGTCGGGACGTCGGGCAGCTCGGCCAGGCGGGTCTTGGTGGTGACGGCGATCGGGCGCACCTTGCCGCTCTGGATCAGGGGCAGGGCGGGCGCCAGCGGTGCGTACATCAGGTCGACGTGGCCGCCGGCGACGTCGGTCAGGGCCGGGCTGCTGCCGCGGTAGCCGACGTGCGAGATGGAGGCCTTGGTGGTGGTGTTGATCAGCTCACCGGCCAGGTGCGGCAGCGTGGCCACGCCGGGCGAGGCAAAACTGAGCGAACCCGGCTGGGCCTTGGCCTGCGCGATCAGCTCGCCGAAGGTCTTGAACTTGGAGTCGGGCGGCACCACGGCCACCATCGGCACCGTGCCCAGCACGCCGACCATGCGGAAATCCTTGATCGGGTCGAAAGTCAGGCTCTTGAACTGGGCGGGGTAGATGCCCTGCACCGACGGGTTCATCAGCACGGTGTAGCCATCGGCCGGCGCGCGCGCGACCTGGGCGGCGCCGATGGTGCCGCTGGCGCCGGGACGGCTTTCGATCACCAGCGGCTGGCCCAGGATTTCACCCATGCGCACCGCGATCACGCGGCCCACCACGTCGGTCGGGCCACCCGCGGCCCACGGCATGATTACGCGGATCGGCTTGTCGGGATAGGCGTCCTGCGCCTGTGCGCCAGCCAGCGGCAGGGCCCCTATGGCGATCGCCGAGCATGCCGCGGCGAGCAAAGTGCGCTTGTTCATCTGCTGTCTTCTCCTACAAAGGTGAGGTTGGCCGAGGGCAGGGCCGCGTACAGCAGCGCCTTGACCTCTTTCAGTTGCTGGCCAGTGGTGGCTTCGTTCTTCTGCATGCGCCCCAGGGGGCCGGCCACCACGATGGCGAAGGGTTGTTCATAGGCGCGGAACCCGAGCGAGATGGACATCACGTCCTCGACGTTTTCGCCCAGGGAACGTTGCCAGCCGCGCTGGATGCCGGCCTGCAGGTCGCGCTCGAACGCGGCCTGGCTGGTCAGGGTGGTTTCGGTGTACGAGGCGAAGCCGGGATAGGTCTTGAACCATTTCTGGCGCTCGTCCTCGGACAGCACCGAAAGCAGGGCCTTGCCCGAGCTGGTGGCGTGCACCGCCTTGAATCCGCCGGGCTGATGCGAGAAGCGGATGGTCTGCTTGGACTCGGCGACGATCAGGTACACGACCTTGTCGTCTGCAAGCTTGGCCAGCAGGGCGGTCTCGCCGGTGATGTCGCGCACCCGCGCCAGCACCGGTTCGATCACGGCGTTCAGCGGATCGCTGCGACAGATCAGGGTGGCGACGTGGATCAGCTTCTGCGTCGGGTAGTAGCCGTGCTTCTTGCCGATCTCGTACAGATAGCCGCGCGCCACCATGGTCTTGAGCAGACCATGGCAACTGGACAGCGGAATCTCCATCTGCGCGGCGATCTCGCTGTACAGCAATGGCTTCTGCGCCTCGGCGAAGAGGTTCAGAACATCCAGGACTCGTGCGGCTGTTTTCACATCCATGATGTTATTATCCTATATGTGATAAATTTGTGTCAAATTCTTAATTCATGGCCAAGGAGCCGCGCCACATGAGATGGAAGAACCGTCCCGAGGGATCGAACTGGGGAGACTTCGGCCCTGATGACCAACGGGGTTGCCTGAATTACATCACTCCCGCGAACGTGATGAAGGGAATCCAGGAAGTCCGCGAGGGCCTGAGCTTCTGTCTGTCGCTGCCGCTGGACTATCCCGGCGGCAACGGCGTCAATGTGCGCCGCCATCCGCCCAAGCTGCGGCCGACCGAGCGCGACGGCGACCAGTACCTGAACTTTCCGCTGGGCCGCCTGCGTCCGGGATGCGTCGATGTGCTGAGCGACGACATCGTCGAGATGAGCCTGCAGTACTCGACCCAGTGGGATTCGCTGGCGCACGTGGGCGCCTTGTTCGACGCCAATGGCGATGGCCTGCCCGAGCGCGTCTACTACAACGGCTACCGTCCCAACGAACACGTGGTCGGCCCGGTGGACTACGACGTCGACAATGGCTTCGCCAAGACCGACCTGGGGCGTGGCGGCGCCTCCCATGCCAAGAAACTGGACATCACCCACCTGGCTGAATCCTGCCTGCAGAGCCGTGGCGTCATGGTGGACCTGGCCCGGCATTATGGCCGCGAGCAGAAGTCGGTGGGCTACGACGATCTGATGCGCATCATCGAGGCCGATGGCATCGAGATCGAGCAGGGCGATATCGTGCTGTTCCATACCGAATTCGGCGATGCGCTGCTGGAAAAGCAGCGCCAGCCGGACCACCACACCCTGCACGAGATCTGCGCCGGGCTGGATGGCAGCGACGAGAAGCTGCTGCAGTGGATCACCGATTCCAAGGTGGCCGCCATGGCGTCGGACAACCACGCGCTGGAGATCTACCCGACGCAGAAGCCGAACGCGTGCTGCGCGGCATTGCCGCTGCACCACCACTGCATCTTCAAGCTCGGCCTGCCGATCGGCGAGATGTGGTATCTGGGCGCGCTGGCCCGCTGGCTGACCGCCAACGGCCGCAGCCGCTTCCTCCTGACCGCGCCGCCGCTGAACCTGCCGGGCGCGGTGGGTTCGCCCGCCACGCCGGTGGCCACGGTATGAAGCCTGCGGCGGCGCGGGCGCGGCGGGCACCGGCCCCTCAGCGGCCGACGCGCGCCTCGATTTCGCTGGCCAGATCTGCCACGGCAGTGGCGTAGAAGTAGCTGCGGTTGTACTTCGTCAGCGCGAAGAAGTTGGGCGTGCCGACGCGGTATTGCGCGGTGCCGCGGGCTTCTTCCACCAGATCGACCACGCCCATGGGCTGGCTGCCCCAGCCGTTGGCCGAGGCGCCGGGCTGCAGGCGCGCGCCGGCCGCTGTCAGGGTGCCCCAGGTCTGCTTGGGTTCCAGGCCGCCGTCCACCAGCGCGGTGGGATCGGCCGGCAACGTCACCGGCGCGAATACCGGCAGTCCGCGTTGCCAGCCGTGCTGCGACAGGAAGCTGCCGACCGACATGATGGCGTCGCGGGTGTTGTTGGTCAGGTCGATATGGCCGCTGCCGTCGCCGTCCACCGCGTAGTGTTTGATGCTGGTGGGCATGAATTGCGGCATGCCGATGGCGCCGGCGTAGGAGCCACGCGTTTCGAGGTCGAGCTTGCCGGTCATGGCCAGCGTCAGGAAGTCGGCCAGTTGGCCTCGGAACATGGTGGCGCGCTCGGGCTTGGCCGGGTCCGGATAATCGAAGGCCAGCGTGGTCAGCGCGTCCAGCACGCGGAAATTGCCCATGTTGCGGCCATAGAGCGTTTCAACGCCGATGATCGAGGCGATGATCGGCGCCGGCACGCCAAAGCGCTGCGCGGCCTGGTTGAGTTGGTCGCGATGCTCGTTGTAGAACTCCACGCCCCAGCCGATGCGCTTGGGCTCGACGAAGCGCGAGCGGTAGGTCAGCCAGCTGCGCCAGATCTTTTTCCCCGGCGGTGACGGCGCGATCAGGCGCGCCACGGTGGCGTTGTAGCGCGTGCTTTCGAGCGCCGAGACCATCGGCTGCAGCGGCAGATTGCGTTCGACGGCCAGGCTTTCGACGAAGCTGCGCACCTCGGGGCGCAGGACGCCGCTGGGGGTGAGGGCGGCCGGGCCGTCGTCCGCCAGTTCGGGGCCGGGGGGCGGCGCCGCGGGTCCGATGCGGATGGGGGCGGGGTTGCCGGCGGTGGCCGCGGGGGCCTGGACGGCGGAGGGATTCGAGGCGGTGGGAGCGGTGGTGGAACAGCCGGCCAGGAGGGCCGACAAGGTGCCGAGTTGCAGTAATCGCCGACAGGTGAACATAATCTTCCTTATGGAGACCATGTATCTTACCCACCCGGCATGCCGCTTGCATGAAATGGGCAGTTGGCATCCGGAGAGCCCGCAGAGGCTGGACGCCATTTCCGACCAATTGCTTGCCAGCGGCCTGATGCCCTATCTGGATGACCGGCAGGCGCCGCAGGCGTCGCGCCATGACTTGCTGCGGGTGCACACTGTCCAGTATCTGGACGATTTGCGCGGACATACGCCCGAGCAAGGGTATTACCCGATAGATCCCGATACCCTGATGAATCCGCATACCTACGAGGCCGCGCTGTACGCTGCCGGCGCAGGGGTGGCGGCGGTCGACGCGGTGATCGGCGGCGAGGCCCGCACGGCTTTTTGTGCGGTGCGTCCGCCCGGGCACCATGCCTGCCGCACGCAGGCGATGGGCTTCTGCTTCCTGAACAACGTGGCCATCGCGGCCCGCCACGCCATGGACTTCCACGGCCTGTCGCGGGTGGCGATCGTCGATTTCGACGTGCACCACGGCAACGGCACCGAGGATGTCTTCGCCGGCGACGACCGGGTGCTCATGTGCAGCATTTTCCAGCATCCCTTCTTTCCCAACAGCGGCACCGAACATCCGGCGGCCAACATGGTCAACGTGCCGGTGGCCGCCTATACGGCGGGCGCCGCCGTCCGCGCCATCGTCACGGACACCTGGCTGCCGCGGCTGGAGGCGCACCGCCCGGAACTTATTCTGATTTCGGCCGGTTTCGATGCCCACCGCGAGGACGACATGGGTCAAATGGGGCTGGTGGAGGCCGACTATGCATGGATCACCGAGCAGCTCGTGGAGGTGGCCGAACGCCACTGCCAGGGGCGGATCGTCAGCACGCTCGAGGGCGGTTACAACCTGTCCGCCCTGGGGCGCAGCGTCGTGGCCCATATACGGGCGCTGGCGAAGCTGTAGAATCAGGAAAAAATTGTGCAATGCGATCCCGGCGGGTCGTTGATCCGCCGGGAATTTATTTCCATTTGGAGGCAGCGGGATGAAGGTGTTGGTACCTGTCAAGCGCGTCGTTGACTACAACGTCAAGGTGCGCGTCAAGTCTGATCAGACCGGCGTGGATATCGCCAATGTGAAGATGTCGATGAACCCCTTTGACGAGATCGCCGTCGAGGAAGCCACCCGCCTGAAGGAAAAGGGCGCCGTGGCCGAGGTCGTGGCGGTTTCTTGCGGCGTTGCGCAATGCCAGGAAACCCTGCGCACCGCCATGGCCATCGGCGCCGACCGTGGCGTGCTGGTCCAGACCGACGCCGAACTGCAACCGCTGGCCGTGGCCAAGTTGCTCAAGGCCCTCGTCGACAAGGAACAGCCGCAACTGGTGATCCTGGGCAAGCAGGCCATCGACGACGACGCCAACCAGACCGGCCAGATGCTGGCCGCGCTGCTGGACTGGCCGCAAGCCACGTTCGCCAGCAAGGTCGAGCTGGCCGATGGCAAGGCCACCGTCACGCGTGAAGTGGACGGCGGCCTGGAAACGCTGACGCTCAAGCTGCCGGCCATCATCACCACCGACCTGCGCCTGAACGAGCCGCGCTACGTCACGCTGCCGAACATCATGAAGGCCAAGAAGAAGCAGCTGGATACCGTCACCCCCGAGGAACTGGGTGTGGATCCGGCGCCGCGCCTGAAGACGCGCAAGGTCAGCGAGCCGCCCGCCCGCAAGGCCGGCATCAAGGTGGCCGATGTCGCGGCCCTGGTGGACAAACTCAAGAACGAAGCGAAGGTGGTTTGAGATGACGACGCTGGTTATTGCCGAACACGATAACGCCCAACTCAAGGGCGCAACCCTGAACGCCGTCGCCGCCGCCGCCAAGATCGGAGGCGACGTCCACGTGCTGGTCGCCGGCGCCAATGCCCGCGCCGTGGCCGACCAGGCCGCGCAGGCGGCTGGCGTGGCCAAGGTGCTGCTGGCCGACGCGCCGCAACTGGCCGACGGCCTGGCCGAGAACGTCGCCGCCCAGGTGCTGGCCGTGGCCTCGGGCTACAGCCACATCCTGTTCCCGGCCACCGCCTCGGGCAAGAACGTCGCCCCGCGCGTGGCCGCCAAGCTCGACGTGGCCCAGATCTCCGACATCATCGGTGTCGAATCCGCCGACACCTTCCAGCGCCCGATCTACGCCGGCAACGCCATCGCCACCGTGCAGTCGGCCGACCCGGTCAAGGTCATCACCGTGCGCACCACCGGCTTTGACGCCGTGGCCGCGCAGGGCGGCTCGGCTGCCGTGGAAGACGTCGCCGCCGTGGCCGATTCCGGCCTGTCGAGCTTCGTCGGCCGCGAAGTCGCCAAGAGCGACCGTCCGGAACTGGCCGGCGCCCGCGTCGTCGTGTCCGGCGGCCGTGGCCTGGGCAGCGCCGAGAACTTCAAGATCCTGGATCCGCTGGCCGACAAGCTCGGCGCGGCCCTGGGCGCCTCGCGCGCCGCGGTCGATGCCGGCTACGCGCCGAACGATTGGCAGGTCGGCCAGACCGGCAAGATCGTTGCGCCGCAACTGTACGTGGCCGTCGGCATTTCCGGCGCCATCCAGCATCTGGCCGGCATGAAAGACTCCAAGGTCATCGTCGCCATCAACAAGGATGCCGAAGCGCCGATTTTCGGCGTGGCCGATTATGGCCTGGTTGGCGATCTGTTCCAGGTGGTTCCCGAACTGACCAGCGCCCTGTAAGTCGACGCGCCCCGGCGTTAATGCCAAAAGCCCGCGGACATTATGTCCGCGGGCTTTTTATTTGCCCGCCTGACAATCGAAACTATTTGCTATTTCCAGTGCAATTCTTTTGATCTTTGGAAAGATTCTGATAATGTATGCCGCGCGCAGATAGGATTCGCGCAAGTGCTTGGCCGGTACATAACGAAGGAGATTCGGGATGGAATGGTTATTTGACACTCTGCGGAAATATCCGGAACTGGCGATATTCCTTACCCTGGGTCTGGGATATTGGATCGGTGCCAAAAAGATATTCGGATTCAACCTGGGGGCGGTCACCGGCACCCTGCTGGTGGGCGTGCTGGTCGGCCAGCTCGATATCACGATCGCCCCGATCGTCAAACAAGTCTTCTTCCTGCTGTTCCTGTTCGGCCTGGGCTATGGCGTCGGCCCGCAATTCTTTCGCGGCATGAAAAGCGATGGCCTGCCGCAAGTCATTTTCGCCGTGGTCATCTGCGTCATCTGCCTGCTGGTGACCTGGGGCACTGCCGTGGGCTTCGGCTTCGATGCCGGCACCGGCGCGGGGCTGCTGTCCGGCGCGCAGACCATTTCGGCGGTGATGGGGGTGGCCACCGACACCATTAACGGCCTGGGCATCGACGCGGCCACCAAGAAGAAGTGGATCGACAGCATTCCGGTGGCGTATGCGGTCTGCTACATCTTCGGCACGGTCGGCAGCGCCTGGCTGCTGGCCTCGCTGGGCCCGAAACTGATGCGCGTGGACATCGTCAAGGAGTGCAAGGAGTACGAGGCCAAGATGTCCGGCGGCGCGGATTCGATGGAGCTGTCGGGCTACCGCAAGTTCATCTCTCGCGCCTACAAGCTCGATCATTCCGAATGGGTCGGCAAGACCGTGGGCGATGTCGAGTCGCGCTTCGTCGAGGCGCGCGTGTTCATCGAGCGCATCCGCCGCGGCGACCAGATCCTCGACACCGATTCCACCACCGTGCTGCAGGCCGGCGACGTCCTGGGCGTGGCTGGCCGGCACGACGCGCTGGTATTGCAGGCGGCCGGGATCATCGGCGCCGAAGTCGAGGACCGTGACCTGATCAACCTGCCCGCCGAGATCGTCGAGGTTGTGCTGACCAACAAGAATCTGGCGGGCAAGACCGTCAAGGAAATCGCCGAAATGGAGCAGGTACGCGCACTGGGGCGTGGCGTGTTCCTGCGCAAAGTGGTTCGCGGCGGCCATGAGATGCCGATCAACTGGGGCCTCAAGCTCGACCGCGGCGACCGCCTGTTCCTCCTTGGCGCCAAGCGCGATGTCGAGCGGGTGGTCGGCAAGGTGGGGTACGTGGACCGCGCCACCGAGCAGACCGACATGGTGTTCGTGGGCTTCGGAATCCTGCTGGGCGGGCTGTTCGGCACGCTGGTGCTGACCGTGGGCGGCATTCCGATCACGCTGTCGACTTCGGGCGGCTCGCTGATCGCGGGGCTGATCTTCGGCTATCTGCGATCGGTGCACCCGACTTTTGGCCGGGTGCCGGAACCCGTGCACTGGTTCCTCACTTCGGTCGGCCTGACCGCCTTCGTGGCCGTGGTCGGAATCAGTTCGGGCCCAGGCTTCGTGCAGGGCTTCCAGCAACTGGGCGCCAAGCTTTTCATTGCGGGCATCATCGCCACCAGCGTGCCGATGATATTGGGGGTGTATATCGCCCGCTACGTCTTCAAGTTCCACCCGGCCATCGTCCTCGGGGTCTGCGCCGGGGCGCGCACCACCACGGCCGCCATCGGCCAGATCACCGAGACCGCGAAGAGCCAGGTGCCCGCCCTGGGCTACACCGTGCCCTACGCCATCGGCAATACCCTGCTCATCATCTGGGGCATTGTCATCGTCATGCTCATGACCTAGGGGCCGTTTCCGCCGAAGGAAATCTCGCCCTTCGGGGGAAACGGATTTCTGCGGGATGTCCGCCCGCGAACCGCGGGCGGACCATCCGTCCGGGAAATTCCCGGCAAGCGTCCGTCAATCGCAAACCAGGAGTAACTGAACAATGGCTTCCACCGCGCCTCTCACCGTCAGCCTGGCCTCGGCCCTGAAAACCACCCGCTCGCGCCAACGCGACCTGGAGCAACTGTCTCCCTTTGAACTGAAGGATTATCTGATCACGCTGGCCAAGGACACCCAGCAGACGGCCGCGCTGACCATGTTGAACGCGGGTCGCGGCAATCCCAACTGGATTGCCACCGAACCGCGCGACGCCTTCTTCCTGCTGGGCCAGTTCGCCATGAAGGAAGCGCGCCGGGTGCGCGACGATGTGATTCTGGCGGGCATGCCGCCCAAGAAGGGCTGCGCCGACCGCCTGCGCAAGTTCCTGTCCAAGAACAAGGGCGCGGCGGGCGCGGACTTCCTGGCCGGGGTGCTGGAGTACGGCGTGAAGATCAAGAACTTCGTGCCCGACGAATGGATCCATGAGCTGACCGACAGCGTCATCGGCGACAACTATCCGGTGCCGCCGCGCGCCCTGGTGCATCTTGAGCAGGTGGTGCATGACTACCTGATCAAGGAAATGTGCGACGGCCGGCCGCCCAAGGGCAAGTTCGACCTGTTCCCGGTCGAGGGCGGCACGGCGGCCATGTGCTACATCTTCGATTCGCTGATGCAGAACGGGCTGCTCAAGCAGGGCGATACCATCGCGCTGTTCCTGCCGACCTTCACGCCCTACATCGAGATCGCGCACCTGGAGCGCTTCCAGTTCAAGATCGTCGCCATCAACGCCAGTAGCGTGCGCGCCGACGGCACCCACGACTGGCACTATCCGGCCTCGGAAATCGCCAAGCTCGAGAATCCGAAGATCAAGCTGGCGGTGACGGTGAACCCCAGCAACCCGCCGTCGGTCGCCTTCAGCCCGGTCGAGATGAAGCAGATCGTGGGACTGATCCGCAAGAATCCGGACCTGGTGCTGGTGACAGACGACGTGTACGGCACCTTCGTGCCCAACTTCCGCTCGCTGATGGCCGAGGTGCCGCACAACACCATCTGCGTGTATTCGTTCTCGAAGAACTTCGGCTGCACCGGCTGGCGCCTGGGCGTGATCGCGACCCACGAGCAGAACACCATGGACCGCCGGATCGCCGAGCTGCCGGCGTCGTGGAAGAAGCGCCTGAACAAGCGCTATGGCGCCATGACCATGGAGCCCGAGAAGCTCAAGTTCATCGACCGAATGGTGGCCGACAGCCGCAACGTGGCGCTGAACCACACGGCGGGCCTGTCGCTGCCGCAGCAGGTGCAGATGGGCTTTTTCGCTCTGTCGCACCTGCTGGACCTGAAGGACGCCTACAAGCACCTGACGATGCAGATCGTGCGCGCCCGACGCGACGCGCTGTGGCGCGGGCTGGGGGCGCCGCTGCCGCCGGAAGACCCGATGCGCGGCTGGTACTACGTCGAGCTGGACTTCATGGTGTGGGCCAAGAACACCTACGGCGATGCCTTCTGCAAATACATGACGTCCAACTACGAGCCGGTCGACTTCCTGTTCCGCCTGGCCGAGAAATCCGGCGTGGTGTTGATGGACGGCGGCGGTTTCGGCGGCCCGCCGTGGTCGATCCGGATTTCGCTGGCCAACCTGGATGATGGCGACTATTCCAAGATCGGCAAGCACATGGTCGACGCCGCCACGGAATACGTCGAGGCCTGGAAGGCCGGCCAACTGGTGCGTTCGGGTCCGACCGCCGGCAAGGGCCAGAAGGTCAAGCCCGCCGCCGCCAAGCGCAAGGCCGCCGGCAAGCAAGCCGCCAAGAAGGCGGTGAAGCAGGCGGTCAAGAAGGCCGCCAAGGCCGAGCGCTCGGCCACCAAAGGGGCGAAGTAGCCGCCATCGTCCGCCAGATCCAGGGTGACATGACCTCATGACGTGCTCAGTCGGGTTTTTCAATAACGTTCCCATCGCGGTGCTGTTTCTGACGGTGGGGTTGGGATACCTGATCGGCAAGCTCAAGGTCGGGCCGATCCAGCTCGGGGGCGTGTGCGGCACGCTCATCGTTGCCCTGCTGATCGGCCAGACCGGTTGCCAGATGCGCGGCGACCTGAAGGAGGTCGCGTTCGCCCTGTTCATCTTCGCCATGGGCTATTCGGGCGGACCGCAGTTCTTCGCCAACCTGAACCGGTCCAGCCTGCGCTACATCGTGCTGCCCATCATCGAGGCGCTGCTGGTGCTGACCATCGTGCTGCTGGCGGTGCCGCTGTTCGGGCTGGACGCGGGCACGGCGGCTGGACTGGCTGCCGGGGCGGCAACCGAGTCGGCCGTGGTCGGGACCGCGGCGGAGGCGCTCAAGCACCTGGGTCTGCCCGACGCCGACGTGCAGCGCATGGAGGCCAATATCGCCACCGCCTACACGCTGACTTATCTGGTGGGCCTGATCAGCATCGTGTTCTTCACCAGCCAGGTGGCGCCGGCCCTGTTGCGCATCAACCTGCGCGAGGCCTCCAAAGCGCTTGAGGAGAAACTGGGCGGGGGGCCGGGCGAGACCGACGAGAACCTGCTGCCGACCCTGCCGCGGCTGGTGGGCCGCTCGCACGTGGTCAAGGACGCGGACGGCAGGACGGTGGGCGAGGTCGAAGCCGAATTGGGCGGACGCACCGCCATCAGCCGCATCCTGCGCAATGGCGAGGCGATCGAGCCCACGCCCGAGGACCGGCTGGCCACCGGCGATATCGTCGTCGTGCTGGGCCTGCGCCGCTTCGCGCTGCGGGCCGGCTCGGTCGTCGGGCCGGAGATCCAGTTGCCGGAGGCGCATGCCGATGACCTGCAACTGGCCGAGTTGCAAGTCATCGTCAACAGGAAGACGGTTAATGGCCGCACCCTGGGCGAATTGGCCAAGGGGCCGCGCGCGCAGCGGGCGCGGGGCGTGTTCCTGCAGTCGATCCAGCGGTCCGGTCATATGCTGCCGCTCACGCCTGCCACCGTGGTGCAGTATGGCGACCTGGTGACGCTGGTGGGCGCCGAGCCCGAGTTGTCGCAGGCCGGCGCGGGGCTGGGCAACGAGCTGCGGCGCAGCGGCGTGACCGACCTGGTGTTCCTGGCCTTCGGCATTCTCGCGGGCTTGATGATCGGCGCGCTGGGGGCACGCCTCTGGGGCATTCCGGTGTCGCTGGGCAGCGGCGGCGGCGCCCTGGTCAGCGGCCTGGTGTGCGGCTGGATCAACGCCAAGCGGCCCGCATTGGGGCACATGCCGGACCAGGCGGTGCAATTGCTCAAGGATCTGGGGCTGGCGGTGTTTGTCGCCTGCGTCGGCCTGTCGGCCGGGCCGGAGGCGGTGTCGCTGATCCGCGAGCACGGCGCGGTGCTGCCGCTGATCGGCCTGCTGGTATCGCTCGGGCCGGCCTGCCTGTCGCTGTGGGTCGGGCACAAGCTGCTCAAGATAGAGGGGCCGCTGCTGGTCGGCGCCATCGCGGGCCAGCACGTCAGCACGCCGGCGATCAGCGCCATCCTGGGCGCCAGCGGCAGCGCGGTGCCGCTGCTGGGCTACACCGTGACCTACGCCATCGCCAACGTGCTGTTGCCGGTGCTGGGGCCGATCATTGTGTCGCTGGCGCATCACCTCGGTGGATGAGGCCGGCAGGGCGCGTTGCCCCATGAGGCGGAGCGAGGGTTTAACATAGGCTAGGGAAACTACCGAGACCGCCATCGACCGCGCCATGCGTGTCGCCCAAGGCGGCATCCCATCGCACCCCGCCGCCCCCGCCGTCACGGGCGCAGGCTCATGGAGACAAGATGCCCTACCTTACCCCGCTGCAGGATTTCCGCTTCGCGCTGAAGGAACTGGCCGGCCTGGACGACGTCCTCAAACTGCCCGGATTCGAAGAGGTGACGCCCGATCTGGTGGACGCCATCCTGGAAGAGAACGGCCGCTTCGTCGAGCAGGCGATCGCGCCGCTGAACGTACCCGGCGATACCCGCCCGCCCGTCTGGAACGACGGCCATGTGACCGCGACGCCAGGCTACGCCCAGGGATTCAAGGACTATGCCGCCGGTGGCTGGCAGGGACTGCAGCATCCGCAGGCCTGGGGCGGCCAGGGGCTGCCCAAGCTGGTCGCGGCCGCGCCTGGCGAAAACATCCAGGCCGCCAGCCTGGCGTTTTCGTTGTGCCCGATGCTGACCGACGGCGTGATCGAGGCCATCCTCACCGTCGGCTCGGAAGAACAGCGCAAGAAGTTCGTGCCCAACCTCATCGGCGGCAAATGGACCAGCACCATGAACCTGACCGAGCCGCAGGCCGGCTCGGACCTGGCCCAGGTCGCCACCCGTGCGGTGCGCCAGGAGGACGGCAGCTATCGTCTGTCGGGCCAGAAGATCTTCATCACCTACGGCGAGCATGACCTGGCCGAGAACATCATCCACCTGGTGCTGGCGCGCACGCCGGACGCGCCGCCCGGGGTCAAGGGCATCTCGCTGTTCATCGTGCCCAAGTTCCTGGTCGGCGCCGATGGCGCCCTGGGCGCGCGCAACGACGTCTGGTGCGCCTCGCTGGAGCACAAGCTGGGCATCCATGGCAGTCCCACGGCCGTGCTGCTGTATGGCTCGGGCAAGGGCGAGGCGGGCGAAGGCGCGGTCGGCTATCTGGTGGGCGAGTTGAATCGCGGCCTGGAATACATGTTCATCATGATGAACGCGGCCCGCTATTCGGTCGGGCAGCAGGGCATCGGCGTGTCCGAGCGGGCTTACCAGCACGCGCTGGCCTATGCGCGCGAACGGGTGCAGGGCAGGGCGGTGGAAGGTTCCTCCGCGGCGGTCGCGATCGCGCGCCATCCGGACGTGCAGCGCATGCTGCTGACCATGAAGGCGCTCACCGAGGCGGCGCGCGCCGTGTCGTACGTGACCGCCGCTGCGCACGACAAAGGCACGCATCACCCGGATCCCGAGCAGCGCGCCCGCAATCGCGCGTTCTACGAATACATGGTGCCCATCGTCAAGGGCTTCTCGACCGAATCGGCGGTGGAGGTGGCCTCGCTCGGCATCCAGGTGCATGGGGGCATGGGCTATATCGAGGAGACCGGGGCCGCGCAGTATTACCGTGATGCGCGCATCCTGCCGATCTACGAAGGCACCACCGCGATCCAGGCCAATGACCTGGTCAGCCGCAAGACGCAGCGCGATGGCGGCGCCACCGCCTACGCCGCCATCTCGGCCATGCGCGAGACCTTGCGGGCGGTCGAGGCCGAGTCGTCGCGGGCGGCCGCCGCCGACCGCGACGGCCTGCGCCTGCTGCGCGACAACCTCGACAGCGCCATCCAGGCCTATGAGTCGGGCGTGGAATTCATCCTTGAACAATCCGCGGCGAATATCCGGGCGGTGTACGCCAGCAGCGTGCCGTACCTGATGCTGGCCGGCGTCGTGCATGGCGGCTGGCAGATGGCGCGCGCGGTGCTGGCGTGCCGCCGGCTCCTGGCGGGGGGATCGACCGATCCGTTCCATCGCGAGAAGCTGGCGACGGGATTGTTCTACGCCGCCCACATCCTGCCGCGCGCCCTGGCGCTGTCGGCGGCGGTGCGCGCCGGCGTGGTGGCGGACGCCTGCGGCGCGGCCGCGAATATTGCATAAGGTTATATGTCTTGCGTATTTCCCCTGCAACAGGTTTGATGGAAGAATCGTTTCCAGGGGCGGCACAGGCCGCCGCCGAAACGTTTTTCAGGCCGGCCGCCGGACGTGGCGGCCGGTCGATTCCGTAACCTGAATCCGCAAGCAGGAGACACCATGAGTCATCTACGCCTGGGCGACACCGCGCCCGATTTCGAACAGGAATCCTCGGCCGGCCCGATCCGTTTCCATGAGTATCTGGGCAATAGCTGGGGCGTGCTGTTCTCGCATCCGGCCGACTTCACGCCTGTCTGCACCACCGAGCTGGGCTACACCGCCAAGCTGGCCGACGAATTCGCCAAGCGCAACGTGAAGGTGCTGGCGCTGTCGGTGGACGGCACCGACTCGCACACCAAGTGGATCGAGGACATCAACGACACCCAGTCGACCAAGGTCAATTTCCCGATCCTGGCCGACAAGGATCGCAAGGTGTCCGAGCTGTACGACATGATCCACCCCAACGCCAACGCCACGCTGACTGTGCGCTCGGTCTTCATCATCGACCCGAACAAGAAGGTGCGCCTGATCATCACGTATCCGGCCAGCACTGGCCGCAACTTCAACGAGATCCTGCGCGTCATCGACTCGCTGCAACTGACCGACAGCCACAGCGTGGCCACGCCGGTCAACTGGGAAGACGGCGACGACGTCATCATCGTGCCGTCTCTGCAGGACGAAGCGGTGATCAAGCAGAAGTTCCCGAAGGGCTACAAGGCGGTGCGTCCCTATCTGCGCATTACGCCCCAACCGAATAAGTAAATAAGAAATCCGTGCGCAAGGCGGTGCGTCACCGCTTGCCCGGATTCTGGCGCCAGCCACCCGCAAAGCCGCGTATTCCCTGGGAATGCGCGGCTTTTTCACAGGGGGCGGCGGCCGCGCTATATGCCTGGGAGCGATGAGCAATCAAAGAATGATTCGTTCCGTTCAGAACAGGCCCCCGGCAAACTTGCTTCCACATTGCCAAACACGCGAAGGGAGCAGGGAATGTCTTTCAGGAAAGCCGGATGGTTGGCCGCCTTGGCCGCAGTGACGATGTCTCTCGCCGCGATCGCGCCGGCGCAGGCGCAGCAGAAGCAGACTCTTTTGAACGTGTCGTACGACCCGACGCGCGAACTGTATCGCGCCATCGATGACGCCTTCATCAAGCAGTACAAGGAAAAGGCCAACGTCGACCTGACCATCCGTCAGTCGCACGGCGGCTCCGGCCGCCAGGCGCGCTCGGTCATCGACGGCCTGGAAGCCGACGTGGTGACGCTGGCGCTGGCCTACGACATCGACGCCATCGCCGACCGCGGCCTCTTGCCCGAGAACTGGCAGGCGCGCCTGCCGCAGAACAGCTCGCCCTACACCTCGACCATCGTGTTCCTGGTGCGCAAGGGCAATCCCAAGCACATCAAGGACTGGGACGACCTGGTCAAGGACGGCGTGCAGGTGATCACGCCCAACCCCAAGACCTCGGGCGGTGCCCGCTGGAACTATCTGGCCGCCTGGGCCTACGCGCTGGAAAAGAACGGCGGCAGCGAAGAGAAGGCGCGCGCCTATGTCGGCGAGCTGCTCAAGCACGTGCCGGTGCTCGATACCGGCGCCCGCGGCGCCACCACGACCTTCGTCGAGCGCGGCGTGGGTGATGTGCTGCTGGCCTGGGAAAACGAAGCCTTCCTGGCGCTGGAGGAACTGGGTCCGGACAAGTTCGACATCGTGGTGCCGTCGCTGTCGATCCTGGCCGAGCCGCCCGTGGCCATCGTCGACAAGATCGTCGACAAGAAGGGCACCCGTGCCGCGGCCCAGGCCTACCTGGAATTCCTCTACACCCCGGCGGCCCAGGAGATCATCGCCAAGAACTACTACCGGCCGATCGACAAGACCGTGGCCGCCAAGTACGAAAGCAAGTTCCCCAAGGTCAAGCTGGTGACCATCGACGACAAGATCTTCGGCGGCTGGCGCAAGGCGCAGAAGGACCACTTCAGCGACGGCGGCACCTTCGACCAGATCTACCAGCCGCAGAAGAAGTAAGCGGACAACCAGCGGACGACGGCCATGACTTCAGCCTCGATTCCGACGGCAAAGGGCGCGCAGGCGCCTTTTGCCGTTCGGCGCAACAGCCCGGGCGTGCTGCCCGGTTTCGGCATTTCCATGGGCTACGCGGTGCTGTACCTGAGCGTGCTCGTGTTGATTCCCCTGGCGGCGCTGCCGATCAAGAGCGCCTCGCTGGGCTGGCAGGGCTTCTGGGACGCGGTTACGGCGCCACGGGTGCTGGCCTCCTATCAGCTCACCTTCGGCGCCTCGCTGCTGGCGGCGCTGGTGAACCTGGTGTTCGGCACCATCGTGGCCTGGGTGCTGGTGCGCTACCGCTTTCCCGGCAAGAAGATCCTGGACGCGCTGGTGGATCTGCCGTTCGCGCTGCCCACCGCCGTGGCCGGCATCGCCCTGACCGCGCTGTACGCCGAAAAGGGCTGGCTGGGCGCGCCGCTGGCCAACTGGTTCGGCCTGAAGGTGGCGTTCACGCCGCTGGGCATCGTGATCGCGCTGATCTTCATCGGCGTGCCGTTCGTGGTGCGCACGGTGCAGCCGGTGCTGGAAGACATCGAGCGCGAAATCGAGGAGGCCGCCGCCAGCCTTGGCGCCGATCGCTGGCAGACCATCCGCCGCGTGCTGCTGCCGACCCTGTTGCCGGCGCTGATGACCGGCTTCGCGCTGGCGTTCGCCCGCGCCGTCGGGGAGTATGGCTCGGTGGTTTTCATCGCCGGCAACATGCCGATGGTGTCCGAGATCACGCCGCTGCTGATCATCGCCAAGCTGGAGCAGTTCGACTACGCCGGCGCCGCCGCCATCGCCACCGTGATGCTGGTGCTGTCGTTCGTGCTGCTTTTCGTCATCAATCTGCTGCAGGGCTGGCAGGCCCGTCGCGGCCTGGGGAGACAGGCATGAGCTTTGTTGACCGTCCCGCGCACCTGACCGAGCCGCGCTGGGTGCGCGGCATTCTGCTGTTCCTGGCGCTGGGCTTTCTGGCGCTGTTTCTGTTGGTGCCGCTGGCCGCGGTGTTCTACGAAGCATTCCGCAAAGGCTGGGCGCTCTACCTGGAAGCGATCGTCGAGCCGGACGCCCTGGCCGCGATCCGCCTGACCTTGCTGGTGGCGGCGATCGCCTTGCCCGTCAATCTGGTGTTCGGGGTGGCCGCGGCCTGGGCCATCACCAAGTTCCAGTTCCGCGGCAAGCAGTTCCTCATCACGCTGATCGACCTGCCGTTCTCGGTGTCGCCGGTGGTGGCCGGCCTGGTGTTCGTGCTGCTGTTCGGCACCCAGGGCTGGTTCGGCGGCTGGTTGCAGGCGCACGACCTGAAGATCGTCTACGCCGTGCCCGGCATCATCCTGGCCTCGCTGTTCGTGACCTTTCCCTTCGTCGCGCGCGAGCTGATTCCGCTGATGCAGGCGCAGGGCAGCGAGGAAGAACAGGCCGCGCTGACGCTGGGCGCGAACGGCTGGCAGATCTTCTGGCGGGTGACGCTGCCGAACATCAAGTGGGGCCTGCTGTACGGCGCCATTCTCTGCAATGCGCGGGCCATGGGCGAGTTCGGCGCGGTGTCGGTGGTGTCGGGCCAGATCCGCGGCCTGACCAACACCATGACCCTGCATGTGGAGATTCTCTACAACGAATACCAGTATTCGGCGGCATTCGCGGTGGCCTCGCTGTTGGCGCTGTTGGCGTTGGTGACGCTGGTGGCCAAGAACGTGGTCGAGTGGCGCAACGCGCGCTACCTGAAGGCGGCGGAGCTGCCGGTCGAGTATCCCGGGCCGGCGACGGCCATCAAGCCGGCCGTCGCCTGACGCGGCCAGCCAGACGGAGACAAGCATGAGTATCGAGGTTCGCAATCTATCCAAGCGCTTCGGCCAGTTCCGCGCGCTCAATGACGTATCGCTGCACATCGAGACGGGCGAGCTGGTGGCGCTGCTGGGGCCTTCGGGCTGCGGCAAGACCACGCTGTTGCGCATCATCGCCGGGCTGGAATCGGCCGACACGGGCAGCGTGCTGTTCGCCGGCGAGGACGCCACCGCGGTGGACGTGCGCCAGCGCCAGGTCGGTTTCGTGTTCCAGCACTACGCGCTGTTCAAGCACATGACGGTGTTCGAGAACGTTGCCTTCGGCCTGCGCGTCAAGCATCGCTCGCAGCGGCCGCCGGAAGACCAGATCCGGCGCAAGGTGCATGACCTGCTCAACCTGGTGCAGCTCGATTGGCTGGCGGACCGCTACCCGGCGCAACTGTCGGGCGGCCAGCGCCAGCGTATCGCGCTGGCGCGCGCGCTGGCGGTGGAGCCGCGCGTGTTGCTCCTGGACGAGCCGTTCGGCGCGCTCGACGCCAAGGTGCGCAAGGAGCTGCGCCGCTGGCTGCGTCGCTTGCACGATGAGCTGAACGTGGCCAGCGTGTTCGTCACCCACGACCAGGAAGAGGCGCTGGAAGTGGCCGACCGCGTGGTGCTGATGAACGCCGGCAGGATCGAACAGGTCGGCACCCCGCGCGAGGTCTGGGAAGGACCGGCCACGCCGTTCGTCTACGGTTTCCTGGGCGACGTCAACCAGTTGCAAGGCGTCGCGAGCCGCGGCGTCTGGGAGGGGGCGGGACTGTCGCTGCCTGCGCCAGAACTGGCGCAGGCCGAGGCGCAGCGCGCCACCGCTTATGTGCGGCCGCACGAATTCGACATCGAGCGCTACCGCGAGGGTGGCGCGGGCATCCCGGTGCGTCTCTCCCATGCCTACCTGGCCGGCCCCAGCGCCTACCTGGAATTGGCCAGCCAGGATTCCGACGCCGTCATCGAGGCCGAGGTGCCCGAGCATCTCTATCGCGAACTGGCGCTGCGCGATGGCGACATCCTGCTGGCCCGCCCGCGCCGGGCGCGTGTCTTCGCGGTGCAAGCATGACGGCCGTCGATCTCGCCGCCGGCCTGGCGCCGGCCCTTGCGGTTCGCTGGCACGAACTGATCGCGCGGCTGGCGGACGCGCGCCAGCGCTATCCCGACGCGGCGCTGGCCTCGTCGCTGGCGGCCGAGGACATGGTGCTGACGCACGCCATCTACAGCGCCGGCCTGGACCTGGAGGTCTTCACGCTGGACACCGGCCGGCTGCACGCGGAAACGCTGGGCGTGCTGGACGCGGTGCGCGAACGCTACGGACGCGAGATCACCGTGTATCGACCCGATTCCGGGGCGGTCGAGCGCCATGTGGCCGAGCACGGCGCCTACGCCTTCTACGAGAGCGTCGAGCTGCGCAAGGCCTGTTGCCAGATCCGCAAGGTCGAGCCGCTCAAGCGCGCGCTGGCAGGACGCGGCGCCTGGATCACCGGGCAGCGGCGCGCGCAATCGACCACGCGCGGTGAACTGCACCTGGAAGAGGGCGACGCCACCTTCGGCCTCTACAAGTTCAACCCGCTGGCCGAATGGAGCGAAGAGGATGTCTGGGGCGTGATCCGCGGCCTGGGCATCCCCTACAACCCGCTGCACGACCAGGGCTATCCGTCCATCGGCTGTGAGCCCTGTACCCGCGCCATCCGCCCGGGCGAAGACCTGCGGGCCGGGCGCTGGTGGTGGGAGTCGTCGGACTCCAAGGAATGCGGCCTGCACGCAGGCAACCGGGTCATTGGCATCGTCGCGGAAAACACGCGCGCCTGACGCCCATCACGTATCAAGAATTCGTTTTAGGGGAATACCTATGTCCGCAGTGATTCAACGCAGCCACCTGGACTGGCTGGAATCGGAAGCCATTTTCATCATGCGCGAGGTGGCGGCCGAGAGCGAGAAGCCCGTGCTGCTGTTCTCGGGCGGCAAGGATTCGGTGGTGCTGCTGCGCCTGGCCGAAAAGGCCTTCCGGCCGGGGCGCTTTCCGTTCCCGCTGATGCACATC
Organism: Achromobacter sp. SIMBA_011; assembly: GCF_046535435.1. Lineage (NCBI taxonomy): Bacteria > Pseudomonadati > Pseudomonadota > Betaproteobacteria > Burkholderiales > Alcaligenaceae > Achromobacter > Achromobacter sp. SIMBA_011. Next base: position 503,780 of record NZ_JAWRWN010000004.1, read on the forward strand.
GACACCGGCCACAACTTCGACGAGGTCATCGCCTTCCGCGATGCTCGCGCGGCCGAGTTGGGCGAGACCCTGATCGTGCGCAGCGTGGAAGACTCGATCAAGCGCGGCAGCGTGGTGCTGCGGCGCGAGACCGACTCGCGCAATGCGGCGCAGGCCGTGACGCTGCTGGAGGCGATCGAGGAGTTCGGCTTCGACGCCTGCATCGGCGGAGCCCGCCGCGACGAGGAAAAGGCGCGCGCCAAGGAGCGCATCTTCTCGTTCCGCGACGAGTTCGGCCAGTGGGACCCCAAGGCCCAGCGCCCGGAACTGTGGAACCTGTTCAACACCAAGGTGCACCGCGGCGAGAACATGCGGGTGTTCCCGATCTCCAACTGGACCGAGCTGGACGTCTGGCAGTACATCCAGCGCGAACGGCTGGCGCTGCCGTCGATCTACTTCAGCCACGAGCGCGAGGTGGTGCGGCGCAAGGGCCTGCTGGTGCCGGTCACGCGCCTGACGCCGCCGCAGGACGGCGACACGGTCGAGCGCCTGTCGGTGCGTTTCCGCACCGTGGGCGATATCTCCTGCACCTGCCCGGTGGCCTCGGATGCCGCCGATACCGCCGCCATCATCGCCGAGACCGCGGTGACCGATATCACCGAGCGCGGCGCCACGCGCATGGACGACCAGACTTCCGAGGCCTCGATGGAGCGCCGCAAGAAGGAAGGCTATTTCTGATCGCACGAGTGGCCGGCGCCTGGCCGGCCGACAGGGGACGCATATGAACGCAGTAAACGATTCTTTTCTTTCGGGCGCCGACTCGGGCGTGCTGCGCCTGATCACCGCGGGATCGGTGGACGACGGCAAGTCGACGCTGATCGGCCGCCTGCTGTATGACAGCAAGGGCGTGTTCGCCGACCAGCTCGACGCCATCTCGCGCGCCAAGTACAAGCGCGTGGCCGAGGGCGGCATCGACTTCTCCCTGCTCACGGATGGCCTTGAGGCCGAGCGCGAGCAGGGCATCACCATCGACGTGGCCTATCGCTACTTCTCGACTCCGGCGCGCAAGTTCATCATCGCCGACGCGCCCGGCCACGAGCAGTACACCCGCAACATGGTGACCGGCGCATCGACCGCCGACGTGGCCGTGATCCTGATCGACGCCACCCGCGCCGCCGATGGCAAGCTGCTGCCGCAGACCAAGCGCCACAGCACCATCGCCCGCCTGCTGGGCATCCGCCACATCGTGGTGGCCGTCAACAAGATGGACCTGGTGGATTGGGACCCGGCCGTGTTCGAGCGTATCCGCGCCGCCTATGCCGACCTGGCGGGCAAGCTCGGCATCGCTCACTTCGACGCGCTGCCGTTGTCGGCGCTGAACGGCGACAACTTGGTGACGCGGTCGGACAAGACGCCTTGGTACTCGGGGCAACCGCTGCTGACGTTGCTGGAGTCGCTGGATCTGAGCGGCGACGGCGGCGCGGGTCCGCTGCGCTTTCCGGTGCAGTGGGTGGCGCGCCACGATGGCAATCGCAAGGACGATTTCCGCGGCTATGCCGGCCGCATCGCCAGCGGCGTGCTGCGTCCCGGCGACGAGATCGCGGTGCAGCCGTCGGGCGTGACCGCGCGCGTGCAGGAAGTGCGGTTGTTCGATCGGGCACTCGATGAAGCGGTGGCGGGCGACTCGGTCACGCTGGTGCTGGACCGCGACGTCGATGTCTCGCGCGGCGACGTGATCGTGCACGCGGCGGCGCCGGCGCAGGTCGCGCGCGAATTCGAGGCGGAGCTGTGCTGGCTCGATGCGCAGGCGCTCAACCCCGCGCGCAAGTATCTGCTCAAGCATGGCACGCGACTGACGTCGGCGAAGATCCGCGCGGTGCTCTCGCATCGCGACATCCACGAACTGCAGGAAGTGGAGAACACCGAAGGCACGCTGCGCATGAACGACATCGGTCGCGTTGCATTCACCACGCGCGAGTCGTTGGCGGTCGATCGATACGCCGATGTGCCCGCCACCGGCGCCTTCATCCTGATCGACGAAGCCACGCATCAGACCGCGGCGGCAGGCATGCTTCGGTAAACCGCAAGTCGGGGCGGGAAGGGCCCGCCCCGCACCGGTTTTTGGGTGTTGTTTTTATTCCAAACCCAATGCCGGCGCGGGTTTCCGGGCGATATCGCAACATGAAATCGAATTGTCCGGACGCCGTCTTCGTCTTGCGGTAAAGTGGGGCTGTCTTACGAAAAGGCTTTTGGTGCTTGTCAAAACCACTGTGTTTTTGTACAGTTGTTTTCATGGCACGCACCGATCATTCTTTTCCCGCCGGTTCTGGGTCCCCGGCTGCCGCCCCCGCCGCCTTGCGCGGTCGGGGTGCGGTTACTAATGTTCGGCATCGCTTCCAGAAAGACGATCGCGTGCAAGTCGACGATGGCTGGTCCGCTTCGGGCCTCCCGGCCGATTTCGTTGATGCCGTCCCCAATACTTCCGTCATCCCCATCCTGCCCGATGTCCGCCGGGCGCCTGCGGCCCCCAAGACCACCGTCACCGCCGAAGAAGCCCGCAAGATCCTGTCGCGCAACGATTCGCCCGACATCCCCTTCGACGTGGCCGTCAATCCCTACCGTGGCTGCGAGCATGGCTGCGTCTATTGCTACGCCCGTCCCACCCATTCCTACCTGGGCTATTCCCCCGGCCTCGATTTCGAGACGCGGCTGGTGGCCAAGGCCAACGCCGTAGAGGCGCTGCGGGCGGAAATCAGCCGTCCTGGCTACAAGCCGTCGCCCATCAACATCGGATCGGCCACCGACGCCTACCAGCCCATCGAGCGCGACTGGCGCCTGACGCGCGGCATGCTCGAGCTGATGCTCGAGACCCGCCACCCCCTCACCATCGTCACCAAGAACGCCCTGGTGGCGCGCGACCTCGACCTCCTGGCGGCGTTGGCCGAACAGAACCTCGTGGTCGTCTACATGAGCATCACCACGCTGGACGCCGACATGGCCCGCACGCTCGAGCCGCGCGCCGCGGCGCCGTGGCGCCGCCTGGAGGCCGTGCGCAGCCTGACCGCCGCCGGCGTGCCGGTCGGCGTGCTGGTGGCGCCCGTGATCCCCTTCATCAACGATGACGCCATGGAACACATCCTGCAGGAGTCCAAGGCGGCCGGTGCGCACTACGCCAGCTACACCGTCATCCGCCTGCCCTGGGAAGTCAAAACGCTGTTCGAGGACTGGCTCAACGCCCATTTCCCCGACCGTGCGCAGCGCGTGCTCCACCGTATCGAAGACCTGCGCAACGGCCGCCGCAACGATCCCAACTTCGGTTCGCGCATGCGGGGCACCGGCATCTGGGCCGACCTGCTGCGCCAGCGCTTCGCCGTGGCCACCCGCAAGCTTGGCCTGAACCGCCACCGGCTTGCCCTCGACTGCGACCGTTTCCTGGCCCCGGCGCCCGCCGGTGGTTCGGCCGCCTTGTTCCCGCCAGCCGCTGCCGGCGCTCCCGTTTTCCCATCCCCGGCTGACGCGAAAGCGTCTTCAGGGGTCCCTTTTGCCAGTGCCTTGCCGGTTGCCGGCGCCTACGGGCGCGGCGCGCGCCAGTTGCGCGCGATGGTCGCCGGGCAGTTGTCGTTGTTCGATTGACCCACGGCCCAGCCTTGGGTCGCCGCCGCGGCGTGTCGCCGCGGTTCTTGATCGCGTTATTAGGAGTTCCTCATGAACACCGCTCAGCTTTCCGTCCTGCCGGATGATCTCGCCGTTGTTTCCCTGACGCCGCTGCGCCGTGCGGCGCAACGCGCCCGCGCCATCTATGCGCGCTTCGCGGGGCTGGCCATGCCCGGGTCGGCCACGCCGGCGAGCAGCCATGCGAGGGGCGCCGTATCCATCGATCTTGCGGTGCCCGCCGCTGACGGCGTGGCGACGCCCGCGGAAGTCGAGCCGCGCAAGCGGGCGGGCACGCTGCCCGGCCGGTGGCCGTTTCCGCCGGCGGCGGTCGACGCCCTGCCGGTCGGCAACGTCGTCCAGGCGCCCCGCGAGCGCAGCCTGGGCAACGCCACGGTCGAACCGGTGTCGGATCAGGTCAGCGTGAAAAGCATGGTCGTGGACGTGGTGCTGGTGCTGGCGTGGGGCGCGATGATTCCCGCCCTCATGTGGTTGGGCGTGGCCGGCGGCTTTTGAGAGCAGGCCGGCGCCGGAGTCCGAAACCGGCAGGATGGCTGCACGGAAGGTGGCGCCGGTTCCAGCACCGGGCCGGGGCTTTTCAGGTCGAGCCCAGCAGCACGACGCCCGCCAGGATCGACAGGCAGCCCGCAAGACGGCCGGGGCCGACTTTCTCGCGCAGCAGGAACATGCCTGCCAGCGTGCCCAGCATCATCGACATTTCCCGCGCCGGCGCCACCAGGCTCAGCGGCGCGCCATTGCGCAGCGCATACAGCACCAGGATGTAGCCCAGTGGCGACAGCAGTCCCACCGCCAGGGCCAGATGCCAGTGGCCGCGCATCAGTTCCCACGCCTGCGCGCGGCGCTTTACCATGTGCGGGGTCATCATCGCGGTGCGGGTGACACAGGTGAACCAGTCGAACAGCACCGGGCTGATCAGCAGCACCTTGACGCCATAGGCATCCACCACGGTGTAGGCGGCGATGAACAGGCCGATCACCATGCCCCAGCGCACGCCCACCCAGGCCTGCGCGTTGCGGAAGATCGCCAGCCGTCCCTGGGTGGCGATCAGCAGCACCCCGATCACCACGCAGAGCATGCCGGCAATGCCGGTGGCGGTGGCCGGTTCGCGCAGCAGCAGGAAGGCGCCAGTCGTGGAGAGCAGGGGGCCGGTGCCCCGGGCGATCGGGTACACCACAGACAGGTCGGCCACCTGATAGCCGCGCTGCAGGCACAGGCTGTAGCCCAGATGCAACAGGCTGGATGTCAGGATCGCCCCCACCACGGGCCAGGTCCAGGTCATGCCGTCGTGCAGCAGCACCCAGATCACCCACGGCGCATACAGTACCGAAGCGCACAGGCCGTAGGCGAACACGAACGGAGCGCCCACCATGGCCGCGCGCTTGGCAAGCAGATTCCACGTTGCGTGGGCCATCGCCGCCAGGACGACCAATAACAGGGACGAGTACGACATGAGGGGAACAGCGTCTTATGACGTGTTTGTTACAGAAACCGCTAGGGTACCGCAAACCTGCGGGCAGGGCGCCATGTTACCTGAGGCATCCGCCAATTTTTGGTGTAGAATCATTGGTTTGCCAAATCTCATCCTCTGCTTGCGGTACATGGCCTGGCCTTTTTGGCAGGCGTGAACAACATCGAACGGCAAAGCGCTTTAGTCCGCAAAGGCATGATGATCTAGGAGTTCTCAATGAACCTTATCGCTATCCTGGAACAGGAAGAGATTGCCCGCCTGACCGGCGGCCAAGCCAAGCCTGAATTTGCTCCCGGTGACACCGTCATCGTGAGCGTGAACGTCGTTGAAGGCACCCGCAAGCGCGTGCAGGCTTTCGAAGGCGTCGTGATCGCCAAGCGCAACCGCGGCCTGAACTCCGCGTTCACCGTGCGCAAGATTTCGTCGGGTGAAGCCGTGGAACGTACGTTCCAGCTCTACTCGCCGCAAATCGCCGGCATCGAAGTCAAGCGCCGCGGCGACGTGCGCCGCGCCAAGCTGTACTACCTGCGCAACCGCTCGGGCAAGTCGGCGCGTATCAAGGAAAAGCTGGTCAGCAAGCAAGCCTCGGCGGCTTGATCGCTTATCGGCACACGGCCCCACCAGTGTCGGACGCACACGCCATCCAGCGTTTTCGTTCGGCACGGGTTTCCGGGTTAAAAAGGCACCTGCGAGGGTGCCTTTTTCTTTTTTGAAAAGCCGTATGTCTGATTCCTCGTCTTCCGCTCGGCCGCGACGGCCATTGGCGCGCCCCGGATTTGATCCGGCGTCGCAACCCTGGGTCGTCGCCAACGATTCTCTGCCGGCGGTGCCGTCCGGCCTGCTCACGCCCGACCAGCTGCGCGGCACGCTCAGCCAGCCTTCCACCTGGACGCTTGAGCTCTCGCGCGACAACGATCTGCGCTATCCCGGCCGCGAAGGCGCGCCGGTGCCGGCGGCCGTGCTGATTCCGCTGGTGACCCGTGATGACGGCGTGCACATCATGCTGACTCAGCGCGCGGCGCATTTGCATGATCACGCCGGCCAGATCAGCTTTCCGGGTGGCCGCATCGAGACCAGCGACGCCACCCCGATCGCCGCGGCGTTGCGCGAGGCACAGGAGGAAACCGGGCTGCCGGCCAACCACGTCGAGGTGTTGGGCAGCATGCCGCCGTACCTGACGGCCACCGGTTTCTCGATCATTCCCGTGGTGTCGCTGGTGACCCCGGGCTTCCAGTTGGCGCCGGACGCGTTCGAAGTGGCCGAGGTGTTCGAGGTGCCGCTGTCTTTCCTGATGGACCCGGCCAATCACCGCCTGTACGAGGCGCGGCTCGAGGATGGTCGGGTGCGCCACTATTACGGCATGCCCTATGGCCGCCACTTCATCTGGGGCGCCACCGCCGGCATGCTGCGCAACCTCTATCACCTGCTGCGCAACGGCTTGCAGCCGCGTTGACAAGGCGGGCGCGCGATTGCTGCGCCCCTCGTGCGCCGCCTCGCGGGTCGCTCAATACCGCTGTTGTCCCGCCAGGTTCTCGTCCAGGATGCGCAGATATAGCGCGTAGCGGGCCGGATCGATCGCGCCCGCGTCCAGCGCCGCGACCACGCCGCAGCCCGGCTCATGGCGATGGGTGCAGTTGTAGAAGCGGCAGGATTCGATCGGCTGGGTGAACTCCGGAAAGCCGCGGATGATGTCCTCGCGGCTCAGGTGTTGCAGGCCGAAGGCCTGGAACCCCGGCGAGTCGATCAGGTCGCCGCCCGGTGCGGGCAGGTGATAGAGGCGGGTGCTGGTGGTGGTGTGCTTGCCCATGTCCAGCGCGGTCGAGTGCTCGCGGGTGGGCGCGGCGGCGTCCGGCACCAGCGCGTTCAGCAGCGTCGACTTGCCCATGCCGCTTTGTCCCAGCAGCAGGTTGGTGCGGCCGGCCAGGCGCGGCGCCAGCAGCGCGTGGACCTTTTCGGGTTCGAGCGCGCTCAGTTCGATGATGTCCACGCCGAGCGCGGCGATTGGCGCCAGGCGGGCGCGGGCCGCGGGCAGGGCGTCGACGATGTCGGTCTTGTTCAGGATGATCAACGGCGCGATGCCGGCGCTCCAGGCGCCGGCCAGCGCGCGGCCGGTGAGATCGTCGGAGAAGGTCGGCTGCACCGCCACCACGATCAGCAACTGGTCGACGTTGGAGGCGAACTGCTTGGACCGCATTTCGTCGGAGCGGTACAGCAGATTGCGCCGCGGCAGGATCGCATCGATGGCGCCCTCGTCCAGACCCTGGGGCGTGATGCGGACGCGGTCGCCGACTGTCGCGCCGGCTTTCTTGCCGCGGGGGAAGCACTTGCGCAGGCTGCCATCGGCCAGCTCGACGGTGTAGTGACGGCCATGCGCCGCGATGATGCGGCCTTCGTTGGCGGCGTCGCCGCGCCCGCCCGCCTGGGGCGCGTCCTGGAAGGCGGTCTTGTTCCGGTCGTTCATGCTCATGCCGCGGGCGCCGTCAGGTGGCGGATGCGCACGGCGGCGGGGGGGTGGCTGTCGTAGAAGGCGGAGTGCACGGGATCGGGCGTCAGGGTGGCGGCGTTGTCGTCGTAGAGTTTGACCAGGGCGGAGACAAGGCGATCGGGCGAGCTCTGCTCGGCCGCGTAGCGGTCGGCCTCGAACTCGTCGCGGCGCGAATACCAGCTGGCCAGCGGCGTGAAGACGAAGGTGAAAACGGGGATGGCCAGGAAGAACAGCAGCAGCGCCATGGCGTCGTTGCGGCCGCCCAGTTGGGGCAGTACCCCCAGGCCGACGTAGAACCAGGGTTGCTGGGCGACCCAGCCCAGGATGGCGAAAAAGCCCAGCGCGGCAGCGAAGCTGAAGACGATGCGCTTGATGATGTGGCGCTTGGCGAAATGGCCCAGTTCGTGGGCCAGCACGGCCTCGATCTCGTCGGCGTTCAGGCGCGCCAGCAGCGTGTCGAAGAACACGATGCGGCGCGAGCGGCCGAAGCCGGTGAAATAGGCGTTGCCGTGGGCGGAACGGCGCGAGCCGTCCATCACGAACAGGCCGTTGAGCGCAAAGCCGCAGCGCTGCGCCAGGCGCTGGATACGGCCGGCCAGCTCCGGATCGGACAGTGGGGTGAATTTGTTGAACAGCGGCGCGATGAACATCGGATAGACGATGAGCAGCGCCAGGTTGAACACCGTCCACAGCGCCCAGGCCCAGATCCACCAGTACTGGCCCGCGCTGCCCATCAGCCACAGCACCGCGGCCGCCAGCGGCAGCCCCAGCACCGCCGCCACCAGCAGCCCCTTGGCCGCGTCGGAGATGAACAGCTCGGGCGTCATGCGGTTGAAACCGAAGCGGGCTTCCAGCTTGAATTGCCGCCACAGCGTGAAGGGCAACCCCAGCAGGCCCAGCAGCAGCGCCACGGCCACCAGCAGCAACATCTGGCGCAGGAAGTCGTTGCTGGTAAGCTGGCCTACCCACATGTCGATGACCTGCAGGCCGCCCATCAGCGTCAGGCAGATCAGCAGGATGGCATCATAGGTGCGTTCGAACATGCCCAGCCTGACCCTGGCGACCGTGTAATCGGCGGCGCGCTGATGGCTCGCCAGGCCGATCCGGTGGGAGAATTCCGGCGGCACCTGGTCGCGATGGCGCGCCACGTGGCGGATCTGGCGACTGGCCAGCCACATGCGCACGGCAATATCGGTCAGCAGGAAGGCAACGAACAGCAATGTGAACATGGGCGATGCGGCCGGCTCAAATGGGTATGTGCGAAAATCGCGGGTTTGAAAATCGCGTCTTTTATAGGCAAATTATATGGCTGTGAACGAAAACCGCCTGGTCTGGCTCGACATGGAAATGACCGGCCTGGACCCTGAAAAAGAACGCATCATCGAGGTCGCCGTGGTGGTGACCGAGGCCGACCTGACCGTGGTCGCCGAAGGCCCCGTGCTGGTTGTGCACCAGTCCGACAGCCTGCTCGACGCCATGGACAACTGGAACAAATCCACTCATGGCAAGAGCGGCCTGATCGACAAGGTCCGCGCATCGACAATTTCCGAGGCGCAGGCAGAGGATACGCTGTTGGCGTTTCTTGCGCAGCACGTGCCGGCCGGCAAGTCGCCTCTGTGCGGCAACACCATCAGCCAGGACCGCCGATTCATGTTTGCTTACATGCCGCGCCTGGAACAGTTCTTCCACTACCGCAACCTGGATGTCAGCACGCTCAAGGAACTGGCGCGCCGCTGGGCGCCGGCCGTGTACAAGGGTTTCGAGAAGAAGAGCCGTCACGAGGCGTTGGCCGACATCTATGAATCGATCGACGAACTGAAGTATTACCGCGAACACTTCCTGAAGGTGTAAACCGCCCCGACGTGGCGGCCTCGCCCGCCAATCGCCATGCCAAGCTCCCATCCCGTCGCCCGGATCCGGGCCGCCGAGCGCCAGGCATTGGCCGAGGGCCGGCGCCTGATGCCGCTGGCGGGCGCCGCCGCGGCCCGCTTCGTGGCCGCGCGCGTGCCGCCCGGCGCCTCGGTGCTGGCGCTGGCCGGGCCCGGCAACAATGGCGGCGATGCCCTGGTGGCGGCGACGGACCTGCGGCAAATGGGGTTTGAGGTGCGGGTCGTGATGCCCAAGGGCGCGCAGGGCCTGCCCGCCGACGCCGCCCGCGCCTACGCGGGTTGGATCGCCGCAGGCGGTTCGACCGAAATCGCCCTCGACTCGCAGCGGGCGCCGGATCTGGTCATCGATGGGCTGTTTGGTATCGGCCTGAACCGTCCCCTGGGGGCTGATTGGCAGGCGCTGGTCGATCAGGTCAATGGCTGGGGAGTGCCGATCCTGGCGCTTGACGTGCCCAGCGGCCTGGATGCCGACACCGGGGCGAGGCTGGGGCGCCCGATCCTTGCTCGTTGGACACTATCTTTCATCGCCCGGGCCAGGGGCCTCACTCAGCCCGGCGCGGCGCTTGCCGTTGGCGAATCCCATGTTGACGCGTTGGGCGTGGCGATACCGCAAGCCGGCGACGGCGGCTGAGCCGCTGTCTTACGCCGGACGTCCGCCGAAGCGCGTGGCGATGTCGGCGGCCAGTGGCACGTAGCGTTCGTTGTCGCGGCCGGCCAGGGCGCCCAGGTGGGCTTCCGAGGCGTCGAACACCTGCCAGTAGATGCGGCCGCAGAGTTCGCGCGCCGCGTGGCCGGGCCAGTTATCCGGCAGCATCGGGCCGGGTAGCTGCGGATCGTGCAACACGATCCGGCGCCAATTGTGCAGCAGCATGACCCGCGCGATGAACGCGTCGGAAGGCGTTGGCGGCGTTTCCAGCAGTTTTTCCAGTGGCCCGAAATTCCGGCTGAACTGCCGGTATTGCTCGGCCACGTCTTCCAGGTTCCAGCATTGCGACGCGAGGCTCGCGATCGGCAGGCCGCCGGCGCCCGCCAGATCGCGCGCCGACAGCACCAGCGCCTTGTCCGGAATGCCCAGCTTTTCGAGGATGTCGTGCGCCGCGCGCGCCTCGGTGTGCGGATGGGCGAACAGCCCGGGCGCGACCATGCCGAATCCTTCCCACACCAGCTCGCGACGCAGTTCCGCGCGCTCGGCCAGGCCATTGCCAGTGCGCGGTAGCGCCACCAGCGTCCATTCTCCGCTCCACTCCCGCGGCGCGCCTTCGTAAATGCGCTGCGACGCATGCGCCGTGTGGCGCAGGCCCTGCTCGGAGATCAGATACAGGCTGCGGCGGCCATGGCGTTCGGATTGCAGCCAGTTCTGCGCGACCAGCCGGAACACGCTGGTGCGCAGCAGGCGCTCGTTGATGCCCAGGGGCGCCAGCAATTCGATCAGGTCGCCGAGCCAGATGGCGCCGCCATGGGGCGCCAGGGCGTCCCCCAGCAAGCTGACGCAAAGCGATTTGGCGCGCGGTGGATCGCTCTTGATGAGGCGGGACAGGTAACGGTCCAGGGGCGACTGAGGGTTTGCCATAAGGGGGGCCGCAAGGGGCCGATATCGGGATCCTCAATATGATACATAAATCCAATGTGATACAGATTTGAGTTTGACAATGGATTTTTTGTATTAAATAATCCGCCTATGACATGACGGCCCTGCGCGGCGTTTGCTTTGCGCTATCGCAAACCGTCTCAAGGAGACAACCATGTACGCTCAACTCGTCGAAACCGGCGTCAAGCAGGTCAAGACCGCGGACCAGCTCGAAGGCCGTGAACAGACGTTCCAGCGCCGCATCGACGAAGGCGTGCGGATCGAGGCCAAGGACTGGATGCCCGAGGCCTACCGCAAGACCCTGGTGCGCCAGATCTCGCAGCACGCCCACTCCGAAATCGTGGGCATGCTGCCCGAAGGCAACTGGATCACGCGCGCCCCGTCGCTCAAGCGCAAGGCCATCCTGCTGGCCAAGGTGCAGGACGAAGCCGGCCACGGCCTCTACCTCTACAGCGCCGCCGAGACCCTGGGCGTGTCGCGCGACGACCTGATCGACGACCTGCATGCCGGCCGCGCCAAGTACTCCAGCATCTTCAATTACCCCACGCTCAGTTGGGCCGATATCGGCATGATCGGCTGGCTGGTCGACGGCTCGGCCATCATCAACCAGATCCCGCTGTGCCGTTGCTCCTACGGTCCCTACGCCCGCGCCATGGTGCGCGTCTGTAAGGAGGAGTCCTTCCACCAGCGCCAGGGCTACGACCTGCTGATGCAGATGTGCCTGCACGGCACGCCCGAACAGAAGGCCATGGTGCAGGACTCGCTGAACCGCTGGTGGTGGCCGGCCCTCATGATGTTCGGCCCGTCGGATGCCGACTCTCCCAACAGCGCCCAGTCGATGGCCTGGAAGATCAAGCTCTTCTCCAACGACGAGCTGCGCCAGAAGATGGTCGACCAGACCGTGCCGCAGGCCGAATACCTGGGCCTGACCATTCCCGATCCCGAACTGAAGTGGAACGCCGAGCGCGGCCACTACGACTTCGGCGAAATCGACTGGGCCGAGTTCTACGCCGTGCTAAAGGGCAATGGCCCGTGCAACCGCGAGCGCCTGGCGGCGCGCGTCAAGGCGCACGAAGACGGCGCCTGGGTGCGCGAGGCGCTGGTCGCCTACGCCGACAAGCAGGCCGAGCGCAAGGCGGCCTGAGCCTTGGCCGGGCGGCGCCCGGCCTTCCAACTCCTTACCCATCCAATACCCGGGGCGCCACGCGCGCCCGGCATCCGAGGATATCCATCATGAGCAAAGACTGGCCTCTGTGGGAAGTGTTCATCCGCAGCCAGCACGGCCTGGCGCACAAGCACGTCGGCAGCCTGCACGCGCCCGACGCCGAAATGGCGATCAACCACGCCCGCGACGTCTACACCCGCCGCAACGAAGGCCTGAGCATCTGGGTGGTGCGGGCTTCCGACATTTCCGCCAGCAGCCCGGGCGACAAGGATCCCTTGTTCGAGCCGGCCAACAGCAAGGTCTACCGGCATCCCACGTTCTTTCCGATGCCTGAAGAAATCAAGCACATGTAAGGCGGCGGGGGAGACATGGACAAGACTTTCTTCGAATACCTGCTGCGCCTGGGCGACACCACGCTGATCCTGTCGCAACGCCTGGGCGCCTGGACCGGCCACGGCCCGATCCTGGAAGAGGACCTGGCGCTGACCAACACCGCGCTCGACCTGCTGGGCCAGGCCCGCATGTGGCTGACGCTGGCCGGCGAGGTGGAAGGCGCCGGCCGCGACGAGGACGCGCTGGCCTATCTGCGCGATGCCCATCAGTTCCACAATGCGCTGCTGGTCGAACGGCCCAACGGCAACTATGCCGACACCATGGCGCGCCAGTTCCTGTTCGACGTCTGGCACTACTTCCTCTTGCAGCGCCTGGCGCAATCGTCGGACGAGCGCGTGGCCGGCATCGCCGCCAAGTCGCTCAAGGAAGTGACCTACCACGTGCGCCGTTCGTCGGACATGGTGGTGCGCCTGGGCGATGGCACCGAGACCAGCCACGCCAGGATGCAGGCGGCGATCGACGACGCCTGGCGCTTCACCGGCGAGCTGTTCACCGACGACGCGATCGACCAGGACATGGCGGCGCGCGGCATCGGCTGTGAGCTGGCCGCGCTGCGCGCGCCGTGGGAACAGCATGTGCGCGAAGTGCTCGAGGAAGCCACGCTGACCGTGCCGGACTCCGCCGCCGCAAACCACCCGGCCCACCGTGGCGGCCGCCAGGGCCGTCACACCGAGGAACTGGGCTACGTGCTGGCGGAAATGCAGTACCTGCCGCGCGCCTATCCGGGAGCCAAGTGGTGAACGCCGTCGCGCCCGCGTCCATCGAGCAGGTCTACGCCTGGCTGCAGGAGGTCCCCGATCCGGAGATCCCCGTGCTGTCGGTGGTGGACCTGGGCGTGGTGCGGGACGTCGCGTTCGAGGGTGACGCCTGCGTCGTCGTCATCACGCCGACCTACTCCGGCTGCCCCGCGATGCGCGAGATCACCGAAGACATCCGCCAGGTGCTGGCGCGCCACGGCATCGGCGAGGTGCGCGTCGAGACGCGCCTGTCGCCCGCCTGGACCACCGACTGGATGAGCGAGAAGGGCCGCGCCGCGCTCAAGGACTATGGCATCGCCGCGCCCGCGCAACAGGCCATCGACATCTCGGGCATCAGCCGGCGCAATGCCGGGCCCGCCATCGAGTGCCCGCGCTGCGGTTCGCGCGACACGCGCCTGGTCAGCAATTTCGGATCGACCTCGTGCAAGGCGCTGTACCGCTGCGTAAGCTGCCGCGAGCCGTTCGATTACTTCAAGACTCACTGAGAGTGGTTTCGAGAATGAGCCTGAACCAATTCCACCCCCTGAAAGTGGCCTCGGTGGCGCGCAACACGCGCGACGCGGTGGTCGTGACATTCGACCTGCCCGACACGCTGGCCGATGAATTCGCCTTCCTGCCGGGCCAATATTTGACGCTGCGCACGCAGCTCAACGGCGAGGAACTGCGCCGTTCCTATTCGATCTGTTCGGCGCCGCGCGACAAGCTGCTGCGCGTGGCGATCAAGAAGGTCGACGAGGGCGTTTTCTCGAGCTGGGCCAACCACGAGCTGCAGCCGGGCCAGACCCTGGAAGTGATGGCGCCGGCCGGCAACTTCACCGTCGACTTCTCGCCTGAAAACCAGCGCCACTACGTGGCATTCGCCGTCGGCAGCGGCATCACCCCGGTGTTCTCGCTGGTCAAGACCGCGCTGTCGACGGAGCCGAACAGCAAGTTCACCTTGTTCTTCGGCAACCGCGCCTCGTCGGCCGTGCTGTTCCGCGAAGAGATCGAGGACCTGAAGAACCTGTACATGGACCGCTTCTCGCTGGTCTACGTCATGAGCCGCGAAACCCAGGATATCGAGCTGTTCAACGGCCGCCTGGACGGCGACAAGGTCGACCAGTTGATGTCGGCCTGGATGAGCCCCGAGGATATCGACTACGCTTTTGTCTGCGGTCCGCAGACCATGACCGAGAGCGTGGTCGAGCGACTGCAGGCCCGCGGCATTCCGAAGGCGAACATCAAGTTCGAACTGTTCGGCGCCCCGAAGGGGCCGCGCGCGTTGCGCACGGGGCAGGACGCCCGCCAGGCGCCCGGCAAGGGCCAATGCGAGGTGACCGTGGTGCAGGACGGCCACAGCCGCAAGTTCGTGATCGACAAGAACAAAGACAGCGTGCTGGATTCGGCGCTGGCGCAAGGCATTGAGCTGCCGTATTCGTGCAAGGGCGGGGTGTGTTCCACCTGCCGCTGCAAGGTGGTCGAGGGCGAAGTGGACATGGATGCCAACTTCGCCCTGGAAGACTACGAAGTGGCGCGAGGCTTTATCCTGAGCTGCCAGAGCTTTCCGGTCAGCGACCGCCTGGTGATCGACTTCGACCAGGAAACCTGACCCGGCGCGCGCCAGTCAGACCCCCATTCCATTTGGAGAGACGCAGTGTCCCAGAAATTCTTCGAACGCCATCAGCCCCTGCTGGAACAAGCCCTGGCCGCCGCCGCGCTGCGCGGCTACTGGAGCCCGTTCGCCGAGTCGCCCAGCCCCCGCAACTATGGCGAGACCGCCAATGACGACGGCCGCGCCGCCTTCGAGGCGCTGCGCGGCAAGCCGTTCCCGCTGAACCTGCATGACGCCGACGGCACCGTCGGCGGCGAAAAGTCGCCCTACGGCTTCGACCTGGGCATCACCTATCCGCACGTGCCCGCCGCCAAGCTGGTGGCCGCATCCAAGCGCGCGCTGCAGGACTGGCGCCGCGCCGGCCCGCAGGCCTGGGTGGGCGTGTCGCTGGAAATCCTGGCGCGCCTGAACAAGCTGAGCTTCGAGATGGCCTACGCCGTGCAGCACACCACCGGCCAGGGCTTCATGATGGCCTTCCAGGCCGGCGGCCCGCACGCGCAGGACCGCGGCTTCGAGGCCGTGGCCTACGCCTGGCAGGAAATGTCGCGCATCCCCGGCGTCGCCATCTGGGAAAAGCCGCAGGGCAAGAACGATCCCATCCGCATGGAAAAGCACTTCACCGTGGTGCCGCGCGGCGTGGCGCTGGTGATCGGCTGCTCGACCTTCCCGACCTGGAACGGCTACCCCGGCCTGTTCGCCAGCCTGGCGACCGGCAACACCGTCATCGTCAAGCCGCACCCGGGCGCGATCCTGCCGCTGGCGCTGACCGTCAAGGTGGCGCGCGAAGTGCTGCAGGAAGCCGGCTTCGACCCAGACGTGGTGCTGCTGGCCGCGCATACCGCCGAGGAAGACACCGCGCGCCAGCTCGCGCTGGATCCCGCGGTCAAGATCATCGACTTCACCGGCAGCACCGCCAACGGCGACTGGCTGGAGAACAATGCCCGCCAGGCGCTGGTCTACACCGAGAAGGCCGGCGTCAACCAGGTCATCATCGATTCGGCCGCCGATCTGAAGGGCGTGGCGCGCAACCTGGCGTTCTCGCTGGCGTTGTATTCGGGCCAGATGTGCACGGCGCCGCAGAACATCTACGTGCCGCGCGACGGCATCCAGACGCCGGAAGGCCGCGTCAGCTTCGATGAGGTCGCCGCCGCCCTGGGCGCCGCGGTCGACAAGCTCGGCGCCGACGCCGCCAAGGCCGTCGAGCTGACCGGCGCGATCCAGAACGAAGGCATCGTCGAACGCATCGAGAAGGCGCGCGCGCTGGGCCTGCCGGTGGTGGCCGACAGCAAGGCGCTGACGCACCCGCAGTTCGAGAACGCCCGCGTGCGCACGCCGCTGCTGCTGCGCACCGAGGCCGGCAACCCCGCCATCAGCCAGGAATGGTTCGGCCCGATCGCCTTCGTGGTCGCCACCGATTCCACCGCGCACAGCATCCAGATCGCGCGCGACAGCGTGATCGAGCACGGCGCGCTGTCGCTGTCGGCCTACACCACCAGCAACGAGGTGGCCGAGCAGGTGCAGGAAGCGGCGGAAGAGTCCGGCGTGTCGCTGTCGCTGAACCTGACCGGCGCGGTGTTCGTCAACCAGACCGCGGCATTCAGCGACTTCCACGGCACCGGCGCCAATCCGGCGGCCAATGCGGCGCTGTCCGACTCGGCCTACGTGTCCAACCGCTTCCGCGTGGTGCAGACGCGCCGCCATATTTGAACGGTGGAACGGGACATGACCTATCAAGACATCCAATTCGAACTGGCCGACGGCATCGCCCGCCTGACGCTGAACCGTCCGGACAAGCTCAACAGCTTCACCGCCAACATGCACGCTGAAGTGGCGGATGCGCTGACCCGCGTCGAGACCGAGGGCGCGCGCGTGCTGGTGCTTACCGGCGCCGGCCGCGGCTTCTGCGCCGGCCAGGACCTGAGCGAGCGCAAACCCGCGCCCGACGGCACGCCGCCCGACCTGGGCGAGACCGTCGACAAGTTCTACGCGCCGCTGGTGCGGCGCCTGAACGCGCTGCCGATGCCGGTGGTGGTCGGGGTCAATGGCGTGGCGGCGGGGGCGGGCGCCAACCTGGCCTTCGCCGGCGACATCGTCATCGCCAAGGAATCGGCCAACTTCATCCAGTCGTTCTGCAAGCTAGGTCTGATCCCAGACACGGGTGGCACCTTCGTGCTGCCGCGCCTGGTCGGCCGTGCCCGCGCCATGGGGCTGGCGATGCTGGGCGACAAGCTCAGCGCGCGCCAGGCCGAGGCCTGGGGCCTGATCTGGCAATGCGTGGCCGACGACGCGTTCGACACGACCCTGGAAAACCTGGCGCAACATTTCTCGCGCGCGCCGACCAAGGGCCTGGCCTTCACCAAGCGCGCCTTGCAGGCCAGCCTGGGCAATGACCTGGCGACCCAGTTGGACCTGGAGCGCGACATGATGCGCGAACTGGGCCGCAGCGCCGACTACGCCGAAGGCGTGGCCGCGTTCCTGGGCAAGCGTGAACCGCAGTTCAAGGGGCAATGATGAGCAGCACGCACGTTCCGCCCGTGGAGGCGCCGACCGATCCGCAGGAACTGGCGCAGGCCGTGGGCACGGTGATGTATGCCGGCGACGCGGCCTCGCAAGGCCTGGACATGAAGGTCGAGGAAATGGCGCCCGGCTATGCGCGCCTGACCATGCGGGTCCGTCCCGACATGCTCAACGGCCACAAGACCTGCCATGGCGGCTTCATCTTCGCGCTGGCCGACAGCGCCTTCGCCTTTTCCTGCAATTCGCGCAACGTCAGCACCGTGGCGTCGGGCTGCACCATCGATTACCTGGCCCCCGGCTTCGAGGGCGACCTGCTGACCGCGGTGGCGCAGGAGCGCTCGCTGGCCGGGCGCACCGGGGTGTACGACGTGACGGTCACCAACCAGGATGGCCGCAATGTCGCCCTGTTCCGTGGCCGATCCTATCGCATCAAGGGGCAGATCGTCGGCACGCCGGCCGAGGCTTGAACGCGTCAACCAACCAGAGACAAGACCACCGGCCGAGGCGGGCGCGCGGCGCGCCCCCCGGATCGGAGGATGCATTCCAGGAGAGAGATAACCATGTCCAACACCATGAGCAAGCCGGGGCTGGACCCCATCGAGCATGCCAGCCAGGATGAGCTGCGCGCGCTGCAGCTCGAGCGCCTGAAGTGGTCGCTCAAGCACGCCTACGAGAACGTGCCGCACTACAAGAAGGCGTTCGACGAGATCGGCGTGCATCCGGACGACCTGAAGCAGTTGTCCGACATTTCGAAGTTCCCCTTCACCACCAAGAAGGAACTGCGCGAGAACTATCCGTTCGGCATGTTCGCGGTGCCGCGCGAGCGCATTTCGCGCATCCACGCCTCCAGCGGCACGACCGGCAAGCCGACCGTGGTGGGCTACACCCAGCGCGACCTGGACAACTGGGCCAACCTGGTGGCGCGCTCGATCCGCGCGGCCGGCGGCAAGCCCGGCGACACGGTGCACGTGGCCTACGGCTACGGCCTGTTCACGGGCGGCCTGGGCGCGCATTACGGCGCCGAACGCCTGGGTTGCACCGTCATCCCGATGTCGGGCGGGCAGACCGAAAAGCAGGTGCAACTGATCAACGATTTCCGTCCGGACATCATCATGGTCACGCCCTCCTATTTCTGCAATATTCTGGAGGAGCAGCGCCGCCAGGGGATTGATCCGCGTCAAAGTTCGCTGCGCATCGGCATCTTCGGCGCCGAGCCCTGGACCGGGCAGATGCGCGCCGATATCGAGGCCGAGGCCGGCATCGACGCGGTCGACATCTACGGCCTGTCCGAAGTGATGGGCCCGGGCGTGGCCAGCGAGTGCGTCGAGACCAAGGACGGCCCGGTGGTGTGGGAAGACCACTTCTACGCCGAGATCATCAATCCGGATACGGGTGAGCCCGTGGCGGACGGCGAGCCGGGCGAACTGGTGTTCACCTCGCTCACCAAGGAAGCGATGCCCATCATCCGCTACCGCACCCGCGACCTGACCCGCCTGTTGCCGCCCACCGCGCGCAGCATGCGCCGCATCGGCAAGATCACCGGCCGCAGCGACGACATGCTGATCGTGCGCGGCGTGAACATGTTCCCGACCCAGGTCGAGGAACTGGTGCTCAAGATCGCGCAACTGGCGCCGCATTATCAGTTGGTGCTGTCGCGCACCGGCAACATGGACGAGCTCGAGATCCTGACGGAAGTCCGCGCCGAGTTCTCGACCCTGTCGGACGCCGAGCGCGCCGCGCTGGGCAAGCAACTGCAGCATGCGGTCAAGACGCACATCGGCGTCAGCGCCCGCATCCAGGTGTCGGACGCCGGCCACGTCGAGCGCACGCTGACCGGCAAGGCCCGCCGTGTGATCGACAAGCGTCCCAAGGGCTGAGCGCGCTGCGGGTCCCGCCGCCGGCAACGGGCGCGGCGGCCACATCGCCATGAAAAAGCAGCCCTCGGGCTGCTTTTTTTCGCGCCGTCGCTGCCCGTCGGGCGCGCCGTCAGGCCTGCCGCGCCACGTCGCGCACGATGTGGCGGTACCAGAAGTGCAGCAGCGTGGCCGACAGCGCCAGACCGACCATAGCCATCAGCCACATGCTGCCCGCCCCCTGCGGCGAGCCGGGCACCAGGATCTCGCGCAGCCCGTCCAGGCCACCGCGCCCCGGTCCGAAACCGAACCACCAGCCGCCGACCAGGCCGACGCCGGCCAGTGCCACCGTCTGCAGCAGCAGCGGCACCACCGCCACCTTGTAGGCGCGCAGCAGGTAGGAGTTGATGCACTGCATGGAGTCGAACAGGTGGAACAGCGGCAGCACCGCCAGCAGCGTGGTCGCCACCGCGGCCACCTGGGAATTATCGGTGTAGGCCGCCAGGATCAGCGGGCGACCTGCCAGTAGTACTACCGCGGTCAGCAGGGCGCCCATCAGCCCCAGCGCCAGGCCCGCCATGCCGGTGCGGTGGGCATGCGCGAGGTTGCCCGCGCCGATCGCCTGCGCCGTCAGTGCGGCGGTGGCCACGCCCAGTGCCATCGGCATCATGTAGCACAGCGCGGCCAGGTTCGACATGATCTGGTGGCCGCCAGTCACGAAAGTGCCCTCGCGCGCCACCAGCAGGGCCATGAACGTGAAGGCCGAGACTTCCACCAGATACGAACCGCCCATGGGGATGCCCAGCCGCAGCAGTTCTTTCAGCGTCTTCCAGTCGGGCCGGCCGACGTGCAGGTGGAAGCGGCGGTAATAGCGGTCGTGGGTGATGACCCACAGGCCCAGCCCCAGGCTCATCCACGAGACCACGGCGGTGGCCAGCCCGGCGCCGGTGGCGCCCATCGCCGGCAGGCCCAGGCTGCCGTAGATGAACAGCCAGTTGAAGAAGGCCTTGAAGCCGATGGCGGTGAGATTGATCGCCATCACCAGCTTGGGCCGCGACACCGAGGTGCCGAGCGCGTAGATGGTGCGGAACACCAGCGCGGCCGGCAGTGCCAGGATCAGCGCGCGCAGGTACGAGGCGATGCGCTCGCGCACCCCGGGATCGACGTTGCCGGACATCGACAGCCAGAAGTTCGGGAACAGCATCAGGATGGCGCCCACCGCTGACAGGCCCAGCGCCAGCCACACGCCCTGGCCCCAACTACGGCCGACTTCGCGATTGTTGCCGGCGCCGAAGTGCTGCGCCAGGATCGGGATGAGGGCGTGGACCACGCCCATCAGGCCCACGAACACGGTGATGTAGATCGACGCGGACAGCGCCATCGCCGCCAGGTCGTTGGCGCTGGCGTGGCCGGTCATGGCGGTATCGAGGACGCCGAACGAGATGCCGGCCCATTGGCTCACCAGGACCGGCCACGCCTGTTTGGCGATGTTGCGCAGGGTGGCGCCGAAACCGGGCGCCGCCGGTTGGGCAGGCGTCATCGGGTGGGGCCGACTCGCAGCAGGCGGAACACTTCCTGGCGATCGGCGCGGCGCCCGCCTTGCCACAGCACGTCGGCGCTGTCGCTGTAGGCGGCGGTGTTGTCGCGCAAGCTCTGGTTGGTGGTCTGCTGCAGCACCAGCGTGCACTTCGAATCGAACGTGAACGTCAGGTTGTTGAAGATCAGGAACGAGGCGCGCTGTCCGCTGCCCAGGCTCAGGCCGCGCACGCATTCGCCCGGCCGGATGTTCTGTTCAATTGCCTGCGCCAGTTCGCCGGATACCGTGCGGTAGCTGCGGGCGTAGTCGACCGCCGGCTGCCACAGCAGCACCAGCAGGATCCAGGTAACGGTCAGGCCGCCGGCCGATAGCACGGTGCCGCGCCACAACGCCTGGGGCTTGACCCGCAGGCGCCAGACCACCAGCGCGATCCAGCCGATGGTGAAGGCCACGCCCAGGGCGAAGGCGGTCCAGGAAATGACGGGCTCGTAGCCGGTGGTCTGGCGGCCGATGTTCCGGGCGATCTGCGCCGGCCAGTGAAAGTGCAGGGCGATCCAGCCGAGCCACGCGGTGGCGGCGGTCAGCGAAAAACACATCACGGCGAACCAGTCCAGCGTGTTGACCACGCCGCGCCGCAGGGTCGGCAGCGAGAACGCCCCCAGCACCGCGCAAGGCACGGCCAGCAGCACGTATTCGGAGTCGCTTGCCTCGTCCAGCCCGAACAGCACCAGGGCCGAGCAGATCAGCAGCATCAGCGGCACCCAGATGTGCGGCGCATAGATCCAGGCGCGCCAGCGCCAGATGGCCAGCAGGGCCAGCGGCCAGGTCGGCCACAGGTACCAGGGCAGGTCGCGCAGCGTGCGGCCCACATCGTGCAAGGTGGGCACGGCGAAGGACGCCAGGTTCCAGGTCTTCCAGTTGCGGATCCAGTATTCGCTGCTCTGGCTGGCCGGGATCCACCAGGCCAGGATCAGGACGGCGGCGACCAGCGCGGCCCAGGGCAGCCAGCGCTTGCATTTCCAGAGCGGCCCGCGCGGATAGAACGCGAGCAGGGCGGCGACCATGATCGGCAGGGCGCCGATCCAGCCGCGCGTGAGGAAGCTGGCCGCCAATGCGATGCCCAGCGTGGTCGAGCCGGTGACGGGGCGGTCCACGGTGCGCGCCAGCGAATAGAAGGCCAGCGCCTGGCACGCCATGATGGCGGGCACCACCGTGGTTTCATGGGTGCGCTGCAGGATGCCGACCGTGGCCAGCAACAGCAGCAGGGCGGCGTCGGCCAGCATGCGGCCGTAGTCGCGCGGCTCCGGTTCGCCACCGAAGGGCAGCGCCAGCGGCTGGGCTTCGGCGCGGCGGCCGAGCAGGTAGGTGCCGTACCAGACGCTCATGGCCGTCACGCCAAACCACAGCAAATTGGGCAGGCGACCGGCGGTGATGTCGCCGATGAGGGGGCCGAACAGCCAGATGCTGATCGCGCCGATCCAGGTGATCAGCGGACCTTCCTCGGCATGCGCCAGGTGCCCCACTTGCGGCAGCAGCCAGGTGATCCCGCCTTCGCGGATGGCGGTGATCATCGTCGCCAGCCCGACCGCGTCGTCGGTCTTCCACGGGTCGCGCATGAACAGGCCGGCGACGATATACGCCAGGGCCAGCCCCAGCAGGATCAGCCTGGGCAGTTTCGCGGTGGCCACGGACGTCAGCCGGGCCGGAGTGGAAATGGAAAGTGGGGACACGGGCGTTAATGTAACCGAGAGATCGGGAAGCGCCAGCCCCCGGGTTGCCGACGGGCAGGGTCAGGGGAAAAAAAAGCAGCCCGGAGGCTGCCTTTTTGCTGTGACTCCCGTAGGAGCGACAGGATCAGGAAGCGGACTTGACCGTGCCGGCGGTGCGGGCGAAACGGGCGCGGAACTTTTCCACGCGGCCGGTTTCGACGATACGCGTCTGGGCGCCCGTGTAGAACGGGTGCGATTCGGAGGTCACGTCGCACTTGAAGAGCGGGTACGTCTTGCCATCGAGTTCGATGGTTTCACGCGTCTGGACGGTCGAGCGGGTGATGAACTTGCTGCCCGTTTGCAGGTCGGCGAAGACGACTTCGCGGTATTCGGGGTGAATGCCTTCTTTCATGGTGCTTTCCTAGGACTCCCAAGGGAGTCATGTCAAAAGTTAGGGTCGCCAGCACGAACCGCTTTCAGGCGTTCTTGCCACGTATCCGAAAAGTAACTGTGCATTCTAGCATGGGAATCGCCGGCAGCGGCACGCAATCCGGGCGCTCTGTCAGGGAGCGCCCGGCTTTTCATCTGGGGACGGATGATATCGCCGATCACAGATCGGTGCGCAGTTTCCAGATTTCCGGGAACAGCACCACTTCCAGCATGCGCCGCAGGTAATCCACGCCAGAAGTGCCGCCGGTGCCGCGCTTGAAGCCGATGACGCGCTCGACCGTGGTGACGTGGCGGAAACGCCACAGGCGGAAGGCGTCTTCCAGGTCGGTCAGCTTTTCGCCCAGTTGGTACAGGTCCCAGTAGCGCTCGGTGTCGCGGTAGACCGTCAGCCAAGCCTGCTCGACGCCTTCCGAGGCCTGGTAGGGCTGGGTCCAGTCGCGCTCCAGGCGGTCGGCGGGGACCGCCACGCCGTGCCGCGCCAGCAGGCGCAGCGATTCGTCATATAGCGACGGCGCTTCATAGGCACGCTGCACCTGCGCCAGCAGGTCGGCGCGGTGCGCATGCGGCTTGAGCATGGCGGCGTTCTTGTTGCCCAGCAGGAATTCGATCTGGCGGTACTGGTAGCTCTGGAAGCCGCTGGAGCGCGCCAGATAGGGGCGCAGGGCGGAGTACTCGGGCGGCGTCATGGTCGCCAGCACGTCCCAGGCGTGGACGAGCTGTTCCATGATCTTGCTGACCCGCGCCAGCATCTTGAATGCCGGTTGCGGACGGTCCGCCGCCAGATTGGCGATGGCGCCGCGCAGCTCGTGCAGCATCAGCTTCATCCAGAGTTCGCTGGTCTGGTGCTGGATGATGAACAGCATTTCGTTGTGCTCGGGCGACAGCGGGTGCTGCGCGCCCAGCAGTTCGTCCAGGTGCAGGTAATCGCCGTAGGTCATGTCGCGCGTGAAATCCAGTTGCGCTTTTTCCTCGTGGACGATGTCTTCGGGGCGTTGGGCTTGGCTCATGCGAGGCCTCCCTGGCAGGGCGGCGCGGCGCGGCGGGCGGACGCGGGCAGGCTGCGCCAGCCGGTGAACGGCAGGCGGGCGCAGGCCAGCGCCATGCGCGGGTGGAGCGGTGTGGTCATGATCTTGCTTCTCGAATGGGGACGGCCGGGCGGGCGGCGTGCAGGTCGCGCCGCGTTGCGCACGGCCGGCCCGTGGCCGGTGTTTCAGCCCAATTCGCGCAGGACGGCGCGCACCGGGCTGGCATCAGCCTGGATCAAAGCCAGCGGCAGTGCGATCAGTTCGTAATCGCCCTGCGGCACATCGTCGAGCACCAGATTCTCCAGTACTCGCATGTCATGCCGCAGGATGGCGTGATGGCTGTCCAGGGTCTTGCTGGATGCGGGGTCGATGCTGGGGGTGTCCAGCCCGATCAGCATGACGCCGCGTTCGGCCAGCCATTCGATGGTCTGGGGCGCGTAGGCCGAGAAGTCGTCCGTCCACCATTCCTGCGCGGCGTGCTTGGCGGTGCGCACCAGGATGCGCGGGGGCAGGTTGTCGGCGGCGTGGAGCAGGTGCTCCGGGGTGATCAGCGGCCCGCAGTCGATGGCGTGGATGACGCGACAGGGGCCAAGAAAGGGTTCGAGCGAGACCGCGCCGATGGCGGCGCCGCCGTTCTGGTAGTGCAGCGGCGCATCGGCGTGCGCGCCGACGTGCGGCGACATCGTGATTTCGCTGACGTTGACGGGACAGCCGGGCTCGAGCGACCACTTCCATTGCTGGCGATACGGGGTATCGCCAGGAAACACGGGCGAGGCCGTGGAGACGGGAGGGGAGATATCCCACAGGCGTTTCATGGAAGGCGCGCGGTCGCGGAAGCGGAAATTAGGTTAAGCCTAAAACAATATCGGGCCGTAGTCTAACGAATTCCCGCCGCACGCGCAGCCCGTCAGAGGCGGCCGTGTTCCGCCATCGAGGAGACGTCGTCGCCAGCGACGATCAGGTGGTCGACCAGGGCGATGTCGACCAGCGCCAGCGCCTGCTTGAGGTGGCGCGTGAACGCCAGGTCCGCCGCGCTGGGCTGGGCCAGGCCGGATGGGTGGTTGTGGGCGATGATGAGCGCCGCCGCGTGATGGCGAAGGGCCTCGCGCACCACCTCGCGCGGGTACACCGAGGCTTGGGACAGCGTGCCGCGGGCCAGTTCGCCGCTGGCGATCAGCCGCAACTGGCTGTCCAGGTAGAGCGCGATGCAGTGTTCGACCCGGCGGTGGGCCAGCGTAACCTTGCAATATTGTTTCACTCGCGACGGATGATCGAGGGTGCTGGCGAGCGTCAGTTCCTCCTCGATGGCGCGCTTGGCCAGTTCCAGGATCGCCGCCAGGGCGCAGGCCTTGGCCGTGCCCAGGCCGGGCACGGTCAGCAGCTCTTCCGGGGTGGCTCCCAGCAGCCCGCGCAGGCCGCGGAAGCGGTCCAGCAACTGGCTGGATAGATCCAGCACGTTCAGCCCGGGCACCCCGGTGCGCAGGGCGATGGCGAGCAGTTCGGTATTTTGTAACGCCGAGGCGCCCAGGCGCAGCAGGCGCTCGCGGGGACGGTCGTGTTTCGACACCCGGACAGACAATTTCATAAGAGGCTCTAAAATCAGGATTCACTTACTGTCTGAATACGGTGGCAGATCTTGAGCATCGCCTCTAACGAAATGAATGTTTTGGTCCGTCCGGACTCCTACCTGACGCTGCACTACCGCATCACCCTGGCTTCGGGGCCGGGCAAGGATTCGGTCTTCACCGATACCTTCGACGGTCGTCCTGCCACGCTGCAGATGGGCAGCGGCCAGTGGGCGCCGGGCCTGGAAACCGCCTTGCTGGGCAAGGCCGAGGGCGACCGCTTCAGCGTCACGCTGGAGCCCGCCGACGCCTATGGCGATCGCAACCCCGAGCTGATCCAGCGCGTCACGCGCAAGATGCTCGCCGAGCACGCGGGCGCCGACGCCACGTTCGAGCCCGGCGACCTGGTCGAGTTCGCGGCGCCCAACGGCGGCCGCTATTCGGGCGTCCTGAAGGAAATCAACGAGGAATCGGCGTTGTTCGATTTCAACCACCCGCTCGCGGGCATCAGCTTGCGGGTCGACGTGGCGCTGCTGGGAGTCCTCTGATGAGCCAGGTTGTCACCGCCGCCGGCGCCGAAGTCCTGCTGGCGCAGCCGCGCGGCTTCTGTGCCGGCGTCGATCGCGCCATCGACATCGTCGAGCGCGCGCTCGAACTGCACGGCGCGCCGATCTACGTGCGCCACGAGATCGTCCACAACCGCTACGTGGTCGAAGACCTGCGCGCCAAGGGCGCCATCTTCATCGACGAACTCGACGATGCCCCCACGGGCGCCATCGTGGTTTTCTCGGCCCACGGCGTGTCCAAGGCGGTGCGGGCCGAAGCCGAGGCGCGCGGGCAGCAGGTGTTCGATGCCACCTGCCCGCTGGTGACCAAGGTGCACATCGAAGTGGCACGCATGCGCGCGGCCGGCCGCGAGATCATCATGATCGGCCACAAGGGCCATCCGGAGGTCGAAGGCACGCTGGGCCAGGCCCAGGGCGGCATGTACCTGGTCGAGACCGTCGAGGACGTGGCCGGCCTGCAGGTCACCGACCCCGAGAACCTGGCGTACGTCACGCAGACCACGCTGTCGGTGGACGACGCCGCGGCCGTGTCCAAGGCGCTCAAAACACGCTTTCCCAGCATCGTCGAGCCCAAGAAAAGCGACATCTGCTATGCCACCCAGAATCGCCAGGACGCGGTCAAGGTGCTGGCGCCCGAATGCGACCTGGTGCTGGTGGTGGGCAGCCCCAACAGCTCCAACTCCAACCGCCTGCGCGAAGTGGCGGACCGCAAGGGCGTGGCGTCCTATCTGATCGACGGCGCGCATTCCATCGACCCGGCCTGGCTCGAGGGCCGCAAGCGCATCGGCGTGACCGCCGGCGCGTCGGCGCCCGAGATCCTGGTGCAGCAGGTGATTGCGCGGGTCAAGGAACTGGGCGCCGTGTCGGTGCGCACCATGCCGGGCCTGGAAGAGAACGTGGCCTTCCCGTTGCCCAAGGGCCTGTCGCGCAAGGCCGCGCAGACCGAATCGCTGGAATAGGCGCGACGCCCCTGGCGCGTCGTCCGGAACAAGAATCGAGGAGACTTCATGCAGTTGTACAGCTATTTCCGCAGCTCGGCCGCCTATCGTGTGCGCATCGCGCTGAGCCTGAAGGGTCTGCCGTACGAATACCTGGCTGTGCACCTGCTCAAGGACGGCGGCCAGCAGTTGTCGGCCGACTACCGCCAGGTCAATCCCACCGCCCTCGTGCCCACGCTGGTCGATGGCGACGCCGTCATCGGTCAGTCGCTCGCGATCATCGAGTACCTCGAGGAAACGCATCCGCAGCCCCCGTTGCTGCCGGCGGACGCGATCGGCCGCGCGCGCGTGCGCGACCTTGCGCTGGGCATCGCCTGCGATACCCATCCGCTGAACAACCTGCGGGTGTTGAAGTACCTCAAGCACACGCTGGGCGTGGACGAGGCCGCCAAGACGGCCTGGTATCAACACTGGGTGCGCCAGGGGCTGGAAGCCCTGGAAGCGCAATTGGCCGGCTCGGCCGCCACCGGCGCGTTCTGCCATGGCGACACCCCGACCATCGCCGACCTGTGCCTGGTGCCACAGGTGGCCAACGCCCGCCGTTTCGAATGCGACCTGAGCGCGATGCCCACGGTCGTGCGCATCGACGCCGCCTGCCGTGCCTTGCCGGCCTTCGAGGCCGCCGCGCCGGGCAGGCAGCCCGACGCTGAATGAGCCGCGGGCCGGCCGGGATGTCTTCCCGGCCGGCCCGCCGCATGCCTGTCGATCAGGCTCAGCCCAACTGCACCGGCACGAAGATCTTGTCTTCGCCGCGCTGCACCAGCAGCGCCACCGTCTTGCCAGCCTTGGACAGCGCGTCCTTGACCTGGCCGATGTTGTGCACCGGCACGCCATTGAGCGACAGCAGCACGTCACCCGGCTGGATGCCGGCCTTGGCGGCCGGTCCCGCCGACTGCTCGATCAACAGACCCTGAGCGCCCGCCGCTTCCTGCTCCTGCGGCGAGAGCGGGCGCAACGCCAGGCCGAGCTGCCCCTTCTGCACGTCGCGGCTGTCGCCGGCGGTCTGGGTCCGGTCCTTCGGCACGCCGCCCAGCGTCGCCACGACTTCCTTGGGGGCGCCGTTGCGCCACAGGTCCAGCGTGATCTTCTCGCCCGGCGTGGCCAGCGTGATCAGCGACGCCAGGTCGCCGGACGACACGATGTTGCGGCCGTTGATCTTGCGCACCACGTCGCCCGGCTGCAGGCCGGCCTTCTCGGCCGCGCTGCCTTTCTCGACGCTGGAGACCAGCGCGCCGGACGGCGTATCGAGCTTGAACGAGTTGGCCAGGTCCTGGTTCACCTCCTGCACCGTCACGCCCAGGCGCGCATGCTGCACCTTGCCGTGTTCCAGGATCTGGTCCTTGATCTTGTACGCCACGTCGATCGGGATCGAGAACGACAGGCCCTGGAAACCGCCGGTGCGGCTGTAGATCTGCGAATTGATGCCGACCACTTCGCCGCGGTCATTGAACAGCGGGCCGCCGGAGTTGCCGGGGTTCACGGCCACGTCGGTCTGGATGAATGGCACCGATGTGTCGTCCGGCAGCGAACGTCCCTTGGCGCTGACGATGCCCGCGGTGGCGGTGTTCTCCAGGCCGTAGGGCGAGCCGATGGCCAGCACCCATTCGCCCACCTGCAACTGGTTGACGTCGCCGACCTTCACCACCGGCAGGTTCTTGGCGTCGATCTTGATGACGGCCACGTCGGTCTGCGGATCGGCGCCCAGCACCTTGGCGCGGAATTCGCGGCGGTCGGTGAGCTTGACGGTCACTTCTTTGGCGCCCTGCACGACGTGGGCGTTGGTCAGGATGACGCCGTCGCTGCTGACGATGAAGCCCGAGCCTTCGCCGCGGATCGGCACCTCGCGCGACGGCATGCCGCCGCGCGCGCCGGGGATCTGGCCGAAGAACTGGGCGAACGGGTCGTCGTCGTCGTCGTCGGACACTTTGCGGGTGCCGCTGATGCTGATGTTGACGACGGCGGGGCCATAGTCACGCGTGATCTGCGCAAAGTTGGGAGCGCCCATGGGGGCGCCCGGCGTGGAGGCTCCCGGTGCCGCGGTGGCGGCCACGGCGGACGGCGCGCTGGCCGCCATCGAAATGCCGCCGAACGCGGCGGTAGCGCCGGCGCCGCCAATGGCGCCGGCAGCCAGCAGCGCCAGCACCAGGCGCGAGGGGTTCATCTTCGAGGTCTTCATGTCGGCTCCTGCGTCATGTTTGGGGACATGGCGCTATCTTCGGGCCTGACACTTAGGTGAATCTTAAGTCGCCGACTGCGGCGGCGGAAACACCACCCGGGCCCGCAGGCCCGGACCGCCGGGAACGTCCTCGAGCGTGATGATTGCGTCATGGCGTTCGGCGATCGCGCGGGCGATCGCCAGGCCCAGGCCGCTGCCGGGCTGGGTGTTGCCGTCCAGCCGGTAGAAACGGTCGAACACGCGGGCGCGCTCGGCCGGCGGGATGCCCGGGCCATTGTCGTCGATCAGCAGCCGGGCGCCGTCCGCCGGCGTGTCGAGCCGGATCGCGATATGGCCGCCGGCGGGGGTGTATTTGATGGCGTTGTCGAGCAGGTTGCGCGCCAGCAGCACCAGGTCGTCGCGGCGTCCGCGCACCATGGCCTGCGGCGCGCCGTGCAGCTCGATGCCGATGTCCTTGGCGTTGGCCGCGGGCAGCGTCTCGGACAGGGCCAGGCGCACCACGTCGGCCAGGTCCACCGTCTCGGCGGGCGGCTGTTCGGCGTGGTTCTCGTGGCGCGCCATCGACAGCAATTGCTCCACCAGCCGCGTGGCGCGCTCGATGCCCGCCGCCAGCCGTTGCTCGGCGACGCGGC
This sequence comes from Achromobacter sp. SIMBA_011, assembly GCF_046535435.1. Classification (NCBI taxonomy): domain Bacteria; kingdom Pseudomonadati; phylum Pseudomonadota; class Betaproteobacteria; order Burkholderiales; family Alcaligenaceae; genus Achromobacter; species Achromobacter sp. SIMBA_011. The sequence goes on from NZ_JAWRWN010000004.1 coordinate 533,796, forward strand.
GGCTGGCATCGTCGCTCGCGCGGCGCAGCGATTGCAGTTGCAGGTTCAGCGCCGCCAGCGGCGAGCGCAGCTCGTGCGCGGCATCGCCGACGAATTGCTTCTGCTGCGCGAAGGCGCCGCGCATCCGTTCCAGCAGCAGGTTCAGTTCCTGCATCAGTGGCCGGATTTCATCGGGCAGGTCGGGCACATTGATGGGCGAAAGGTCCTCGGGCCGGCGGGCTGCCACCTGCGCCCGCGCGCGCTTGACGGGCCGTAGCGACCAGCTCACCACGCACCAGACGATCAGCATCAGCAGCGGCGCCGCCGCCGCGATCGGCGCGACCGTGCGCCAGGCCAGCGCGCCCGCCATGCGCTTGCGCACCTGCATGTCCTGCGCCACCTGGATCACCTGGAACGGCGTGGCCAGCGAGTAGACGCGATAGGTGCTGCCTTCGACTTCGGCGTCTGCGAAACCCAGGACGATCTGGTCGGGCAGGGGGCGGCGCGAGCGCGAATTGAACACGCGCACGCCATCGGGCGTCCAGATCTGGATGATGAGGTCGTCGGCCATCGGCGTGGCCGACCCCTTGGCGTGTGCCGGTCCCATCCGCAGCAGCCCGTCGCCGGTGCCGAGCGACAGCGCGGTGCGCTGCAACAGCGAATCGAAGATGTCGTCGGCCTGCTGCAGGGTGCTGCGATAGGCGATGACGCCCTGCACCAGGGCGCCGACCGCGATCGCGGCCAGCAGGAAGAACAGCAACCGGGCCCGCAGCGAATAGCTAAGCGGAATGCTCATGTTTTGGGAATGACATAGCCGACGCCTCTCACGTTCTGGATCAGGTCCTGACCGAGTTTCTTGCGCAGGCCATGAATATAAACCTCGACCGCGTTGCTGCTGACGCTGTCTTTCCAGCTATAAAGCTTTTCCTCGAGCTGGGCGCGCGAGAAGATCATGCCGGGGCGGGCGATCAGCGGCTCCAGCACCGCCCATTCGCGCGCGGTCAGCGGCACCGGCGTGCCGTCGACCGTGGCGGCGTGCGATTGCGGGTCGATGACGATGCCGTCGTGCTCGAACACCGGCTCGGCGCGCCCGGCGCTGCGGCGGATCAGGGCGCGCATGCGCGCCAGCAGCTCATCGAGATCGTAGGGCTTGACAATGTAGTCGTCGGCGCCGGCGTCCAGACCCGCTATGCGGTCGCTGACAGCGTCGCGCGCGGTGGCGATCAGGACGGGGGTGCGGTCCTTGCGGCCGCGCAGGTCGCGCAGCAGCGACAGGCCGTCGCGGCGCGGCAGCCCCAGGTCCAGCAGCACGAGGTCATAGGGATCGGTGCGCAGGGCCAGTTCGGCCGCATGGCCGTCCTTGACCCAGTCGACGGCGTAATGTTCGGCGCGCAGGCAGTCCAGCACGCTTTCACCGATCATGGTGTCGTCTTCGACGAGAAGGATGCGCATGATAGTCGTCGCCGTGTGGTGTCCAGCGGATTGGACGTGCGCGGCGAGGCCGGAGTTCCCGCAAGGGCGGGGCTGCGGGCCGAGGGCCGTTGCGCCGCGCCAGGCGGAAATGAAAAAAGCAGCCCGCGGGGGCTGCTTTTTGAATTCTGGTGCCGGCAATAGGAGTCGAACCTACGACCTTCGCATTACGAATGCGCTGCTCTACCAACTGAGCTATGCCGGCAAGACCATTTGCTTCGTTTCCGGCAAGCCAGAGCTTCAGCAAAACATCTTTTTCTTCGCCATTTCATGCCCTGTTTATGGGGCCTGATTTGGAAAGACCGAAATCATATCAGAGTTTCTTGGCGATGGGAAACTTGCGATGCGTGTGGCGCGAAAAAAGGTCCGATTTGCACACTTCGAATTTTTCCTTCATAATCTCGTTTCTTAGCAGTTCCCCGATAGCTCAGTCGGTAGAGCGACGGACTGTTAATCCGCAGGTCGCTGGTTCGAGCCCAGCTCGGGGAGCCAAAGAATTCAGGGCCACTCACGCAAGTGAGTGGCCCTTTTGGTTTTTATTGCTTTGGTTTTGTCGCGCGCGTTCGCGCGGGGTGCTGTGCTTGTTACCCGTCCTGATCGTTGCGGACTTGCTCCCGGAGGCGTGGCGCGCGTAAGATTTGTTATGTAATAACATTTCTTTTTGGTGGGTGTCATGCGGATAGGCAACGAAGAGGCGGGGCCGGGGCCCTGTGCGGGAGCGGATGGGCGGGCGGATGCGCGCTTGCCGGTGACCGTGTTGTCGGGCTTTCTCGGCGCGGGCAAGACCACCTTGCTCAACCATGTGCTGAACAACCGCGAGGGGCGGCGGGTGGCGGTCATCGTCAATGACATGTCGGATGTCAATATCGATGCCCGGCTGGTACGCGAGGGCGGCGCGGCGCTGTCACGGGCGGACGAAAAGCTGGTGGAGATGAGCAACGGCTGCATCTGCTGTACGTTGCGCGAGGACCTGTTGATCGAGATCCGCCGCCTGGCTGCCGAGGGGCGCTTCGATTACCTGTTGATCGAGTCCACTGGCATCTCGGAGCCGCTGCCGGTGGCCGAGACCTTCACCTTCCGCGATGAGGACGGCCTGAGCCTGTCCGATGTGGCCAGGCTGGACACCATGGTCACGGTGGTGGATGCCTTCAATTTCCTGCGCGACTACGCCAGCCATGACCGTCTGGCCGCGCGTGGCGAAACGCTGGGCGAGGAAGACGAGCGCACCGTTGTCGACCTGCTGATCGAACAGGTCGAATTCTGCGATGTCATGGTGCTGAACAAAACCGATCTCATCACGGCGGACGAGCTGGAGCGGCTCGAGGCGATCCTGCGCCAGCTCAATCCACGCGCCGACGTCGTGCGCGGCGAGTTCGGCCGGGTGCCGCTGGCGCGCGTGCTGGACACGGGGCGCTTCGATTTTGAGGAGGCGGCGCAGGCGCCCGGCTGGCTCAAGGTGTTGCGCGGCGAGCACACGCCCGAAACCGAGGAATACGGTATCGGCAGTTTCGTGTTCCGCGCGCGTCGCCCGTTTCACCCGCAGCGCCTGTGGGATTGTTTTCAAGAAGAGTGGCCCGGGGTGGTGCGCTCCAAGGGCTATTTCTGGCTGGTGACGCGGCCCGCGTTCGCGGCCTCCTGGTCGCAGGCCGGCCCCGTCTCGCGGCATGGCGCGGCCGGGTACTGGTGGGCCGCGTTGCCGCGCGATCGCTGGCCGGAAGACGCCGAGTCGCGCGCCCGGATCGTGGCCGATTGGGATCCCATCTATGGCGACCGCTGTCAGGAGCTGGTGTTGATCGGGATTGGCATGGATCAGGAGGCGTGGACGGCGCGGCTGCAGGCGTGCCTGATGACGCAGGAAGAAATGACCCGTCCGGCGACCGAATTGGCTACGATTCGGGATCCGTTCCCCGTCTGGGGCGCGGCGCAATAGCGAGGGCGGGCAAAAGTCCGTGGGGTGATGGCAGCGGAAGGCGACAAGCGCATCGGCGTGACGGTGATTTCGGGGTTTCTGGGCAGCGGCAAGACGACGCTGCTCAACCGCCTCCTGCGCGAGCCGGCCTATGCCGACGCCGTGGTCATCGTCAATGAATACGGCGACATCGGCGTGGACCATCATCTGGTCCGCCTGGCGCAGGACAACATCGTGCTGATCGAGGGCGGCTGCCTGTGCTGCGTGGTCAGCGGCGCGGTGGCCGACACCCTGCGCGAGCTGTTCATGCTGGCGCTCAATCGCCGTATCAAGCCGTTTCGCCGGGTGCTGATCGAGACCAGTGGCCTGGCGGATCCGGCGCCGGTGCTCTTCACGCTCAAGCACGACCGCTTCCTGGCCGAGCGCTATGCCTACCGGGGCGCCATCGTGGTGGTCGATGTGCGTCACGGGCCGCTGCAGATGGAGACTCAGCCGGAGGCGCTGCGGCAGTTGGCCTTGGCCGATACCGTCGTTCTCAGCAAATCCGATTTGGCGGATGTTGCGCAAACGCGCGCGGTGGAGCAGGCCGTGGCCGCGGTCAATCCGGGCGCGCGGCGCTGCGTGCAGCGCACCGATGCGCCATTGGTCGGCGCGTTGCTGGAGGGGCCTGACACGCAGGCGCGGCGCGATGGCGCCGAGCTGGCGGGCTGGCTGCGGGCGTTCGCCAAGCCGATGGTCGGGCGTCATGCGCAGGTGGCGAGCTTTTCGCTGGCGCTGGTCGCGCCG
>NZ_JAWRWN010000005.1:0-367826 GCF_046535435.1 Achromobacter sp. SIMBA_011
GCCCGAGCGAGGCGGTATGCGGCCCCAGCGCGTAGTCGGGCACGATCGCCTGCGCCACCAGGTCGGGGCGCGGCGGCTTGACCCGGGTGTCGACGTGCTGGCCGAAGTAGCTGTACGGCCAGCCATAGAAGCCGCCGTCGCGCACCGAGGTCATGTAGTCGGGCACCAGGTCGCTGCCCAGTTCGTCGCGTTCGTTCACGGCAGTCCACAGCGTCTTGCCGTCCGGCCCCCAGGCCATGCCCACCGGATTGCGCAGGCCGCTGGCGTAGAGCCGTTTGGCGCCGCTGGCGACGTCGATTTCCCAGATGGCGGCGCGGCCTTCCTCTTCCGCCATGCCGTTCTCCGCGACGTTGCTGTTCGAGCCGACCGTCGCATACAGCTTGGCGCCGTCGGCGCTGGCGATGAGGTTCTTGGTCCAGTGATGGTTGCGGCCTGAGGGCAGGTCGGTCACCTTGACGCCGGGCGCGTCGATGCGGGTCTGGCCGGCCTGGTACGGAAACCGCAGCACCGCGTCGGCATTGGCGATGTACAACTGGTCGCCGACGAGCGCCATGCCGAAGGGCGAATTCAGGCCTTCCAGGAACACGCTGCGCATCTGCGCCGCGCCATCGGGCGTCAAGCCGCGCAGCAGGGTGATGCGGTTGGCGCTGGGCGTGCGCGCGCCGGCGCGCTTCATGACGATGCCGGCGGCCCAGTCCTTGATGCCGCCGGAGGCCTCTGGCGGCTTGGGCGGCGCATTGGTCTCGGCCACCAGCACGTCGCCGTTGGGCAGCACGTACAGCCAGCGCGGGTGGTCCAGGCCGCGCGCGTAGGCGGTGACCGCCAGGCCGCTGGCAGGGGTCGGCAGGCCGGTCTCGCTCCAGCCTACCGCCTTGGCCGTGTTGACGGTGGGAATGAGGGTGGTATTGGGCGCGGGCAGTTCGGGCCGCGGACCCATGCCGGCCTCGACCGGCAGGCGCGCGACTTCGCCGCAGGCGGCCACCAGCCCGGCGGACGCGACCAACGCCGCCAACAGGTATCGAATTCGCATGGCCCGGCTCCCGGCGCGGATTGGCAGGCTTCCATCATACGACGGGGCGGCGCGGACTTTCGCGCTGCCGCATTCAGCGCATGTCGAACGCTTCCTGATGCCAGCGGACGTCGCCGCGTCCCAGCCGACGCAGGCCCTTGCGCAGCGCGGTCGCCAGCCCGGCGGGCCCGCAATACCAGACCTCGCCGACACGACCGGCGGCCACTTCGCCCTGCGCCAGCGCGGCGGCATCCAGCCGCTGGCCGGCGGCGGCGCTGTGCACCTGGAGCGTGACGTTGTCCAGCGCGGCGCAGCGTTGCCGCAGCACCTCAACGAACGGGTCGGCCTCGCCATCGCGCACGCAGTAGTGCAGCCAGACGGGCGGCATGCGGCCAGGCTCCTCGCGGGCCGCCTCCAGCCACGCCAGGAAGGGCGTGACGCCGATGCCGCCCGCCACCCACACCTGTGGGCCGGCGGCGGGGCGCGCGAAGCGGCCGTAAGGGCCTTCCACCGTGACAGGCGCGCCTTCGCGCAACGTGGCGGCCAGCCGCCTGGTGTAATCGCCCAGCGCCTTGATCTCGAACGTCACGTCGCGGCGTTCGGAGTGCGGCGCGCTGGCGATGGTGAACGGGTGCGCGCCCTCGCGCCGGTCGAAGGTGACGAAGGCGAACTGGCCGGCGGTGTGGCCGGGCCAGCGCGCATCGAGTTCACAAGTGACTTCGAGAATGCCCCCCGGACGTTGCGCCAGCGCCGTCACGCGGCCGGCGGCGCGCCGGCCCAGGCCGATGCGGCCGGCCAGCGACAGCACGGCGGCCCAGGCGCCGCCGGCCATCAGCGGCAGCAGCAGCACGCCGGTCGGCCCGGTCCAGTAATAGGCCGGCGCCAACGCCAGGGTATGGAACACCAGTATCAGGTAGGCCAGCGGCATGGCGCGGTGGATGATGCGCCAGGCATGGTAAGGAAAGCGGCGCCACAGCGTGATGACCAGCATGGCCAGCAGCGCGTAGATCGTCCATTCGCCCAGGTCCTTGGCCAATCCGCGCGAATCCGCCAGCATGGCCAGCACCGCGTCGCGCGCCGGCCGGCCCTCGGCGCCGACCAGCGCCTTCAGCGGCGTGCTGGCCAGCTTGACCAGCCAATGCGCGGCGCCGGCGCCGATGGCCAGGATGCCGGCCCATTTGTGCAGCCGGTAGACTTTGTCCATGCCGCCCAGCGGTCCCTCCAGCCCGGCTGGACGCAAGGCCAGCAGCATGATCAGCGACATCAGGCCGATGGACCAGACGCCTGTCAGGTACAGCGCCAGCTGGCGCAGCACCCAGGGCCAGGCGGCCGAGGCCGCCGGTTGCAGCAGGAGGGCGTCGACGGCCCAGGCGCCGGTCAGCGCGAGCAGGAACAGTCCCAGGGCGGTACGGGTTTTCATGGCATTTGCCTCAGTCCTTGATGCGGCTGCGCAGCACCGCGCCGGTCTGCGCATCGACGCGCAGCTTCACGCGCTGGCCTTGCGGGTTGTCGGCCTTGACGTCGTAGCCGCGGTGATGCTCCAGTTCGATCTCGGTGATGTTGCGATAGCCGGCGGCGGTCAGCACGTCGTAGATCTGACGCACGGTCAGGATCTGCGCGGCGGGCGCGGCCTGGGCGGGCGCGGTCGCGGCGGGCGCCGGCGCGGCCGGGGCCGGTTGCGGCGCGGTCTGCGCCAGCGCGGCGGCGCCGGTGAGGGTGGCGGCGCCGATGGCCAGGGCGGTCAGGGTTTTGCGGATCGGGTTCATGCGGTTTTCTCCTGAGGGTCGAAGTGGGGCCGTGGATCGGCCATGACGTCATTATTCGGGGGGGCGCATGAACCCGTTCTGAAGCCGTCATTCACCCGCCGTTCATGTTCGACACGCTATAAATGAGACGCTTGCATTCCCCTGTTTTTCCCCCGCGCGCCGGGTTACCCTGGACGCGACCGCCCGACGGAATCCCCATGACCGCACGCCTTCGTATCGGAATCTGGCTGACCGGCCTTGCGCTGGCCCTGGCGCTGGCCGTCGGGCCCGGCGCCGGCCGCGCCGACGAAAGCGACCACGAACAGGCGCGCCAGGCCTTGCAGGCCGGCAAGGTGCTGCCGTTGCGGTCCGTGCTCGATATCGTCGAACGCGACTATCCCGGCCAGGTGGTCAAGGTGGAATTCGAAGAGGATGACGGCCTCTTCCTGTACGAGATCCGCCTGCTGCAGCCCGGCGGCAATCTGGTCAAGCTGAAGATCGATGCGCGCGACGGCGCCGTGCTGGGCATGAAGGGGCGCGACATCCAATTCCGGAACCGACACTGATGCGCATACTTGTCGTCGAAGACGAACCGACCCTGGCCTCGCAACTGGCCGAGGCGCTGCGCCACGGCGGCTACACCGTCGACACGGCGGCCGACGGCGGCACCGCCCACTACATGGGCGAGGTCGAGACCTACGACGTGGTGGTGCTGGACCTGGGGCTGCCGGTGATGGACGGCCTGACGGTGCTCAAGCAGTGGCGCGCGGCCGGGCGCGGCATGCCGGTGCTGATCCTGACGGCGCGTTCCAACTGGCACGAAAAGGTCGCCGGCATCGACGCCGGCGCCGACGACTACCTGACCAAGCCTTTCCACATGGAAGAACTGCTGGCGCGCGTGCGGGCGCTGTTGCGCCGCCACAGCCACCACGCCAGCGCGCAATGGCGCTGCGGCCCGCTGATGCTCGACACGCGGCTGGCCCGCGCCACGGTCGATGGCCAGCCGCTGAACCTCACCAGCCATGAATTCAAGGTGCTGGCGGTGCTGATGCAGCGCGCCGGCGAGGTGGTCTCGCGCGGCGAGCTGATCGAACACATCTACGCGCAGGACCACGATCGCGATTCCAACACCATCGACGTGTTCATCGGCCGCCTGCGCAAGAAGCTGCCGGCCGACACCATCGAGACCGTGCGCGGGCTCGGCTACCGGCTCGCCTGTACTTCATGACGTCGCCGCGCGCGCCGGGGTCGCTGCGCTGGCGCATGCTGGCCGGCACGCTCGCCTGGATCGCGGCGATCGTCGTGCTGGCCGGATGGGGGCTGGGCAACCTGTTCCGCCAGCACATCACCGAACAACTGCGGACCGAACTGGCGCTGCACATGAACCAGTTGACGGCGGCGGTCAGCGTGGCGCCGGACGGCCGCCCGACGGTGGCCTCGCCGCTGAGCGACCCGCGCCTGGAGCAGCCGCTGTCGGGCCTGTATTGGCAGATCGACCGCCTCGATGACAGCGGCCGCGTGGTGGCCGCGGGCGTGGCGCGCTCGCGCTCGCTGTGGGACCAGGTGTTGGCGCTGCCTGCGGCCGACGACGCCGACGGCCTTCACGACATCGCCGGGCCCGAGAATCACCGCCTGAGCGCGCTGACGCGCCTGCTCAAGCCCGAGGACAGCGACGCCGGTTCGCTGCGCCTGGTGGTGGCCGCCGACCGCGCGGTGCTGGCCGAACCGATCGAACGCTTCGACCACATGCTGCTGTGGTCGCTCGGCGCGCTCGCGGCCGGAATGGTGGTGGCGGCGGTGGTGCAGGTGGCGGTGGGGCTGCGGCCCCTGGGGCGGCTGCGGCGCCAGCTCGCCGCGCAGCAGGGCCGCAACAGCGTGCGGATCGAGGGCCGTTTTCCCAGCGAGATCCAGCCGCTGGTCGACGATTTCAACCGCGTCCTGGCGGTCAACGCCGATATCGTGCAACGGGCGCGCACCCAGGCCGGCAACCTGGCGCACGCGGTCAAGACGCCGCTGACCATCCTGGGCAACGCGGCGGCGCGCGAAGAGGGCGCGTTCGCCCGCCTGGTGCGCGAACAGGTCGCCATGGCGCAGCGCCAGATCGACCACCACCTGGCGCGCGCGCGGGCCGCGGCGGCTTCCGGCACGGCGGGCGGACGCGCGCCGCTGCGGGCGCCGCTGCAGGCGCTGTTGCGCGTCATGCAGCGTCTGTACGCGGCGCGCGGGCTGGCGCTGGAGATGGACGAATTCCCCGACCGGCTTGAGTTCCGTGGCGAGGAGCAGGACCTGCAGGAGATGGTTGGCAACCTGCTCGACAACGCCTGCAAATGGGCCGCGCGGCGCGTGCGGATCGGCGCCCAGGCGGATGCGCCCGACCGCCTGCGCATCGTGATCGACGACGACGGCCCGGGCATTTCCGAGGACGAGCGCGAACGCATCTTCGAGCGCGGCGTGCGCATGGACGAGCAGCGCCCGGGTTCGGGCCTGGGGCTGGATATCGTGCGCGACCTGGCCGGCACCTACGGCGGCCAGGTCAGCGCCGGACAATCGCCGCTGGGCGGGTTGCGCGTGACGCTGATCCTGCCGGCGCTGCCGACCGGCGCCTAGCTGACCGGCCGACGCCTGGGGCCGGCGCTCAGCGCACCAGCGTCACCGGCACCTCGGCCAGTTGCACCACCTGGTTGGCGACCGAGCCGATCAGCATGCCGGCCAGCGCGCCATGGCCGCGCGTGCCCATGACGATGCGGGCGCATTGATGCTGTTGCGCGTAATGGGCGATCTCGACCGCGGGGTTGCCGAATTCGACGTGGCTGGTGTAGTCGGTGCCGGTGACGTCGAGCAGCTTGCGCGCGTCGTCGGCGGCTTCCTGGCCTTCGCGCACGTAGTATTCGTCGATCATGTCCTGGGTGACCAGCCGCGACAGGCCGGCGCGCCCCTGCGGCGGTGTCTGGATGTTGAGCAGGTGGATGCGCGCGTCGCGCGCGCCCTGCGCCAGTTGGCGCGCATGCAGCACGGCGCGGTTGGCGTTGTCGGAGCCGTCGACCGGCACGAGGATATGCAGCATGGCGGTCTCCTTACTTGACCAGGGTGACGGGCAGGTCCGTGAGGTGCAGGACCTTGGTGGCCACCGAACCCATGAACAGCGCGGAGGCTGATCCCAGTCCGCGCGTACCCATGAAGATCTCGTCGGCGTCGCTCTCCGCGGCCACGCGCGCGATGGTTTCCGCGGCGGCGCCGGTCTCGACGCGCTGGCCGAACGGCACGCCGGCCTCGGTCAGCAGCGCGCTGGCGTCACGCAGCGCGGCCTGGGCTTCTTCCTGGTGGTAGGCGTCGATGTCCGCCTGCGACAGGCCGCGGCCGATCTTGCCTGCGTGCAGGGGAATCTGCACCGTCAGCAGTTCGACCCGTTCGACCGGATCGTAGCCGCGCGCCTCGAGCATTGCCCGGACGGCGTGCACGGCGTGTTGCGAGCCATCCACGGGGATCAGAATGCGTTTCATCGACGTCTCCTTGTTGTCCGCGAGCCGCGGCGATGCGCCGCAGTGTCTCCACTGTACGAAATTATCCCGCGCCATGGGCGGTGGCGGGATGCGCGGAATCAAACGAAGCGGACCGTCCGGGCGGGGCGGCATCAGTCCTGTGCCCAAGCGGCGGGCGCCCTGGCGGCAGGGGGCCGCCAGCGACTTCAGCGCCAGCGCGCCGGCGTCTGCGCCGCCTCGGCCGGCAGGCCCAGCAGCAGGGCCGCCATGCGGCCCAGCGTGGCCGCATCGCCGGTCGTCTCCAGCGACACCGAGCCGGCGCCGTCCGGCGCCAGCAGTCCGCGCTCCTGCAATTGATGGCGCAGGCGGCGCGCCACCGGGCCGCCGGTTTCCAGCAGGGGCACGGACGCGCCCGCCGCGGCCTGGATCTCGTCGCGCAGGAAGGGAAAATGGGTGCAGCCCAGCACCAGCGCGTCGGCGCCCTGGGCCAGCAGTTCGCGCACCGGCGCCGCCACCACGCGGGCGGCGCCCGGGCCGTCGATCTCGCCGCGTTCGACCTGCAGCACCCATTCCGGACACGGCCGGAACAGGATGCGGATCTCGGGCGCCTCGCGCCGCACCAGCGCCGCGAACTTGGGGCTGGCCAGCGTGCCGGTGGTGGCGAAGACGCCGACCACGCCGCTGCGCGTCAGGTGCGCGGCCGGCTTGATGGCCGGCTCCACGCCGATGATGACAAGGTCCGGATGGCGGGCGCGCAGCAGCGCGATGGCGGCGGCGGTGGCGGTGTTGCAGGCCACCACCATGGCCTTGGCCTGGCGCGACACGAAATAGTCGGCGATGGCCAGCGCCCGCTGCTGCACGGCTTCCTGGGTCTTCTCGCCGTAGGGCACGTGGGCGGAATCCGCCAGGTACAGCAGGTGTTCCCGCGGCAGCGCTTCGCGGATGGCGCGCAGCACGCTCAGTCCGCCGACGCCGGAGTCGTATACGCCTATGGGGTGGGGGGCATGCATGGGCAAGCAGCGAGAGCCAGGATGGCGCCCAGTGTAGCGCCAGGGGCCCGTCGCCACCGCGAGAGGCTTCTTTCCCTGCGAACGGGCCTAGTCTTCCGGCGTCTCGCGATGCGCGCGCACCTCCTCGATCAACCGGCGGGTCGCGCCCGACAGCGGCGCGTCGCGCCAGATCAGGGTGAGCGGGGCGCGCAGCTCCACCGGGCCGGTGACGTTGACGTACACCACGCCCTCGATATTGACCCGGCGCAGCGAGGCCGGCACCAGCGACACGCCCAGGCCGGCCGCCACCAGGCTCAGGGTGGACAGCACGCGCGGCGCCTCCTGCGCCACCCGCGGGCTGAAGCCCGCGGCGCGGCAGCCCGAGATGATGGCGTCGTACAGGCCGGGGCCGCTGTGGCGGCGGTACAGGATCAGCGATTCCTCGGCCAGCTCCGCCAGCGCGATGCGCTTGCGGCTGCGCCCCTTGACCATCGGATGGTCGGCGGGAAAGGCGGCCAGCATGGTTTCCTCCAGCACGCTCTCGACCGCCACGCCGCGATCGGCGCCGTGCGCGCCGCGGATGAAGGCGACGTCGACCCGGCCGGCGCGCACGTCTTCCATCAGCTCGCCGGTGCTGCTTTCTTCCAGCACCAGCCGCACCTGCGGCGCGCTTTCGCGAAAGCGCCGGATCACCGATGGCACGAACGGGTGGAACGCGGCCGAGCCGGTGAAGCCGACCGTCAGCCGGCCAGCCTCGCCCAGCGACACCCGCCGCACGCCGTCGACCGCCTGATCGACCAGCGCCAGGATGCTGCGCGCGTCGGCCAACAGCGCCCGGCCGCTTTCGGTCAGTTCCATGCCGCGCGGCAGGCGGTGGAACAGCGTGACGCCGAGCTCCTGTTCCAGCACGCGGATCTGCTGGCTGAGTGGGGGCTGGCGGATGCCCAGCCGGGCGGCCGCCTTGGTCAGGTGGGATTCCTCGGCCACCGCCAGGAAATACCGCAACAACCGCAAGTCGACGGATGCCATATGTGACGGATATGAATGTTTAGTCAGTCATATATTAGACATTATCTTTGGGCGGGAGTAGGCTGCGAGCTATTCCTTCACTCCCGGCGCCGCCGCGCGCCGGCGTTTCCCGGCCGGCCACGGCCCCAAGACAATGAACGCAGCAGCTCCCGATTCCCCCGACGCCACGCGGCCACCGCCCACCTGCGGGCAACTGTTCTACGGATTCCTCATGCTCGGCCTGACGGCCTTCGGCGGCGCGTTGCCATTGGCGCGCCGCATGGTGGTCGAAAAGCACCGCTGGCTGTCCGGGGCCGAATTCACCGACCTGCTGGGCCTGTGCCAGTTCCTGCCGGGCGGCAACATCATCAACCTGTCGGTCGCACTGGGCATGAAGTTCCGCGGCCCGCGCGGCGCCTTCGCGGCGCTGATGGGCCTGATCCTGGCGCCGTCGGCCATCGTGGTGCTGCTGGGCATGGTCTACGACCGCTTCCAGAACGATCCGCACATCCAGCACCTGTTCGCCGGCCTGGCGGCCGCGGCGGCGGGGCTGCTGATCTCGATGGCGGTCAAGATCGGCGTGCCGGTGCTCAAGCGCCGCGACTGGCTGGCCGGCTTGGTGGCCACGGCCTGTTTCATCGCCATCGCGGTGCTGCGCATTCCGCTGCTGCCAACCATGGCGGTGCTCACGCCCCTGAGCATCCTGCTGGTCTGGAGGCAACGTCGATGATCCAGACCCTGATCGCCCTCGCCATCATCTTTTCGCAACTGTCGGTGCTGGCCTTCGGCGGCGGCAACACCATCCTGCCCGAAATGCAGCGCCAGGTCGTCGAGGTGCACGGCTGGATGACGGCCGCCGATTTTTCCGCGCTGTTCGCCCTGGGGCAGGCGGCGCCCGGCCCCAACCTGATGGTGGTCACGCTGGTCGGCTGGCATGTGGCCGGCTGGGCCGGCATGCTGGTCACCACCCTGGCCAAGTTCGGGCCGTCCTCGATCATCACCATCATCGCCCTGGGACTGTGGGAACGGTTCAAGGACCGCCCGTGGCGCGGCGTGATCCAGGCCGGCATCTTCCCGATGACGGTGGGGCTGGTGGCCGCCAGCGCCGCGCTGATCACGGAGGCATCGGCCCACACCTGGCTGCTGGGCGCCATTACCGCGGTGGTGGCGCTGCTGGGCAGCGTGACGCGGATCCATCCGCTGTGGCTGCTGTTCGGCGGCGCGCTGGTGGGATTGCTCGCGATCGGTTAGCGTTTAGGCTCTTGCCACCCGTGGGAGGCCGCCATGACGCTGCCGGTCAAGGATCCGGATACCGACTCGACCCAGGCCGGCGTCGCGCCGCTGCCGTTCTTCCATGCGCATCGGCGCCTGGTGCTGTGCGGGCTGCTGTTCGTCGCGGCGGCGGTGGGGTTGTGGCGCGCCGGCCTGGCGCCGAGCCGGGCGGGCCTGCTGGGCTTTGATCTTGCGGCGCTGGTGTTCCTGCTGCTGACCGGCGCCGCCTTCGGCAGGGCGACCCCCGCCACGATGCGGATCCGGGCGCAGCAGGTCGATGTCGGCCGCAGCGCCGTGCTCTGGAGCAGCGTGCTGCTGTCTTGCCTGGTGATGCTGGCGCTGTGGATGGAAATGCGCGCCGCGGGCGGCCTCGAAGGCGCGGCCGACCTGATCGCGGCGGCCGCCAGCATCGTGCTGTCGTGGCTCTACATGAACATGATCTTTGCGCTGCACTATGCGCATGGCTACTACAGCCACCGCAACGGCATGCACAAGGGCCTCGACTTTCCAGGCAAGGAGGATCCCGACTACTGGGACTTCGCCTACTTCTCGCTGGTGCTGGGCATGACGTTCCAGGTGTCGGACGTGCAGATCGTCAGCCGCCGGCTGCGGCGCACGGCGCTGCTGCACAGCGTCATCGCGTTTTTCTTCAACGTCTTCATCATCGCCATCAGCGTCAACGTCGCGGCGGGGCGGGCATGAAAAAGCCCGGCCGGGGGGCCGGGCTTCTGCATGTGCCGAACGACGGGCGGCGCGCGCTCAGGCCGCCGCCAGCCGCCACAGCGACGTGACTTCCTTCGAGCGCGCCGCGTACAAGGGATCGTCCGGATCCTTGGCGCGGCCGTGCGTGGGCCGGGTGTCGATGCGCTCCACCACGCGCAGGCCGGCCTGCTCGATCATCTCCAGCAATTGCTCGCGGGTGCGCAGGCCCAGGTGTTCGGCCAGGTCCGACAGGATCAGCCAGCCTTCGCCGTTGGGCGTCAGGTGCGCCGTCAGCCCATTGAGGAAGCCTCGCAGCATGCGGCTGTCGGGGTCGTAGACCGCGTGCTCGACCGGCGAGCTGGGGCGGGCCGGCAGCCACGGCGGGTTGCAGACCGCCAGCGAAACCCGCCCTTCGGGGAACAGGTCGGCCTGGACCACCTCGACCTGTTTGGCCAGGCCCAGCCGCTCCAGGTTCTCACGTGCGCAGGCCAGCGCCCGCGGGTCCATGTCGGTGGCGATGACGCGCTTGCCGCCGCGGCGCGCCAGCACCGCCGCCAGCACGCCGGTGCCGGTGCCGATATCGAAGGCCACGCTGCCGCGCGGCATCGGGGTGCGCGCCACCAGGTCGATGTACTCGCCCCGCAGCGGCGAAAACACGCCGTAGTGCGGGTGGATGCGGTTGTCCAGCGCGGGAATCTCCACGCCTTTCTTGCGCCATTCGAAGGCGCCGATCAGGCCCAGCAGTTCGCGCAGCGACGCCACGTACGGTTCGTCGGCGGGGCCGTGGGCTTCTTCGCAGGCCTGCCGCGCGTCCGGCGCGCGGCGCAGCGAAATGCCGTGGCCGGCGTCGAACGGAATCAGCAGCATGCCGAGGATGCGGGCGCGCTGCGACTGGATCTGGCGATGCTGGTTGAAGGCCTCCAGCATGGTTTCGACCGGCTTGCGCGGGCGCTTGTCGACGCGGCGCGTGATCGCCTGCAACAACTGGCGCGCATTCTGGAAGTCGCCGCGCCACAGCAGGCCCACGCCTTCGCACGCCAGGCGATAGGCCACGTCCGCCGTGGTGCGGTCGTCGGCCAGCACCACGCGCTTGGGCGGCGTGGCGCCGGATTCCGAGCGCCAGCGGGCGGTGTGGTGGGTCTGGTCCGGGGCTTCGCCCTCGGTCCAATGCAGTTCAGGCAGGGTCAACGGGACGCTCCGGACAAGGCGGGCTTCAGGGGCAGGACGGTCATGAAACGGGGAAATCCAGGGGGAAAAGAAAACAAGGCGCGGGCTGCCAATGTAGCAGCTTCGCGCCTTCGGGGGCGGCGGATGGCGCGCGGCGCCACCCGTCGGGGCGGTATCAGTGGAACAGCACCACGGCCTTCTGCAGCGTGATCCAGATGCCCCAGGCCAGCGGGATGCCGACGCAGGCCCAGGCGAACAGCACCAGCGCGGCCGGCGTGCGGAAGGTCGAGGCGCCCACGCCGTGGGTCTCGGCCGCCGCCGCGCGCTCATGCGCCAGGGCCTTTTCGCGCGCCAGTTCCTCGTCGCTCATGAAGTACTTGGGGTTCACCGGGCGGATCGCCAGGTTGCACAGGAAGCCCAGCACCAGCATGCCGGCCAGGATGTACATGGTGATGTCATACACCTGCGCCCGCGGCACGCCGATGGACAACTGGTATTCGCGGATGTAGTTCACCAGCACCGGCCCGAAGATGCCCGCGGCCGACCACGCCGTCAGCAGCCGGCCGTGGATGGCGCCCACCATCTGCGTGCCGAACAGGTCCGCCAGGTAGGCCGGCACGGTGGCGAAGCCGCCGCCATACATCGACAGGATGACGCAGAAGGCCGCCACGAAAAGCGCCAGCGCGCCCATGTGCGCGGTCCAGGGAATCGCCGCGTACAGCGCGAAGCCCAGCACGAAGAAGATCAGGTAGGTCATCTTGCGGCCGAGCTTGTCCGACAGGCTGGCCCAGAAGAAGCGGCCGCCGATGTTGAACAGGCTCAGCAGCCCGGTGAAGCCCGCGGCGATGGCGGCGATCGAGGCCAGTTGGGCCTTGTCGAGCTGGCCGTAGCCCAGCTCCGGCTTGTTGATGAGGCCGCCGCCGAACACTTCCTGCAGCAGCGGCGAGGCCATGCCCAGGATGCCGATGCCGGCGGTCACGTTCAGGCACAGCACCAGCCACACCAGCCAGAACTGCGGCACGCCCCAGACCCGCTTCACGTGCACGTGGCCCTGGGTGATCATGGCGTTGTTGGCGTGCCTGGCGGGGGCGGTCCAGCCCGCCGGCTTCCAGCCGGTGGGCGGCACGCGGTAGCCGAGCGCGCCCGACATCATGAAGATGAAGTACACCAGCGCCATGGTCAGGAAGGTCTGCCACACGCCCGGCGAGGTCGGCGTGGCGAAGTGGCGCATCAGCAGGTCGGCCAGCGGCGCGCCGATCATGGCGCCGCCGCCAAAGCCCATGATGGCCATGCCGGTCGCCATGCCGCGGCGGTCCGGGAACCACTTGATCAGCGTGCTGACCGGCGAGATGTAGCCCAGCCCCAGGCCGATGCCGCCGATCACGCCCGAGCCGAGCCACAGCATCCACATCTGGTGCAGGTAGACGCCGGCCGCCGAGATCACCAGGCCGCCGCACCAGCACAGCGCCGACACCACGCCCGCCTTGCGCGGACCGGCGCGCTCCAGCCAGCCGCCCCACAGCGCCGCCGAGCAGCCCAGCAGCACGAAGAACAGCGTGTACATCCACCCCATGGTGGAGATGCGCCAGTCGCAACTGGTGGTGAACAGCTCGGCCACCAGGCTCATGTCGGCCGGGCAGGCCAGCGGCTGGGCGCCGCCGACCGCCTTGGACAGCGGCAGCCAGAACACCGAAAAGCCATAGGCCATGCCGATGCACAGGTGGATGGCCAGGGCGGCCGGGGGCACCAGCCAGCGGGAAAAACCCGGTCCGGCGATGGTGCGTTCCTTGTCCAGGAAGCCCGGCTTGGCGCCGGGCAGGTCTAGCGTTGCAGTGCTTTCCATGAGGTCTCCTCGGGGTGCGGCTTTATAGCGGCGTTGGCTGGAGAAATCCAGTCCCGCCGTCTCTTGTTGAACCCTTTGCTGCGGTAAAGCTTGCTGCGTCCGCGCGCCGTCGCGGGCACGCGGATCGGTGTGGACGCGTCGGTCGGTCAGGGCACGCGCGCCAGCGGTGTCAGGCGTTCGCGGTTCTGCGTCACCGCCTCCAGCACCAGCGGATGCAATTGTTGTTCGCCGGCATCGCCGTCGGGCTGCCGCGCCAGGAAGTCCAGCAGCTCGTTGCGCATGCGGGGTTCCCAGAACTTGTGGATATGGTTGGCCACGCCTTCCACCGCTTCAGGCCGCAGCGGCATGGCTTCGAAGAATTGGCCGATGCGGTTGGCCATGCGGATCAGGTTGCCGATTTCCATGCGTGTCAGGTCTGCGAAGTGATGCGTTCGGGGTGGGAATAGAGGGTGGCGTCGTCGTTGCGCAAAAAGCCCAGCAGCGCGATGCCGGCGCTGTCGGCCAGGCGCACGGCCAACGCGGTGGGGGCAGACACCGCCGCCAGGATGCCGACGCCGGCGGCGGCGGTCTTCTGCACCATCTCGAAGCTGGCGCGGCTGGACACCAGCACCACGCCGTGCGCGGCGGGCAGGGCCTGGCGCGCCAGCGCGCCGACCAGCTTGTCGAGCGCGTTGTGGCGGCCCACATCCTCGCGCACCAGCGCCACGGCGCCGCTGGCGTCGGCCCAGCCGGCGGCGTGGGTGGCGCCGGTCAGGTCATGCAGCGCCTGGCGCGCGCGCATGTCGCGCATCGCCCGCAGCACCGCGCCCACCGGCAGCGGCGCGCCGGCCGGCACCGGCGCCACCGGCCGCAGCACCTCGGGCAGCGTCTCGACGCCGCACAGGCCGCAGCCGGTGCGCCCGGCCATGGCGCGGCGGCGTGATTTCAGCCGCGCCTCGCAGGCGCTGGATATCTCGATCTGCACCACGATGCCGTCGCATTGCGGCAGCACGTCGATGCCGCGCACGTCGGTCACGCTGTCGATGATGCCTTCCGACAGCGAAAAACCGACGGCGAAGTCCTCCAGGTCGGCGGGCGTGGCCAGCATGGTGGCGTGGCTGATGCCGTTGAACTCCAGCGCCACCGGGGTTTCCTCGGCCAGGTTGTCGCCTTCGGCGCCGGGCGCGATGGCGCCGGCCCGCACGCGGGTCACCTGGGCCGCCACGTGCTCGGGGCGGGAGGAAGGGGGAGGGGCGCTGTGGTCCATGGCGGGCTCGGCTGTCGGGTTATTTCCCCGACGTCACGGCTTCGTTCTCGCGCGAGCGTTCACGCAGCAGCTTCTGCTGGATGTCCGCGAAGCGCGACCATTGCCGCTGCCATTCCGACGGCTGGGACACGCGCGTGACCTGCACGGCCGTGACCTTGTACTCGGGGCAGTTGGTGGCCCAGTCGGAACTGTCGGTGGTGACGACGTTGGCGCCGGACTCGGGGAAGTGGAAGGTGGTGTATACCACGCCCGGCTGCACCCGGTCGGTCAGGGTCGCGCGCAGCACGGTCTCGCCCGAGCGGCTCTGGATGCCGACCCAGTCGCCTTCGGCGACGCCACGGTCTTCGGCATCCTGCGGATGGATCTCCAGCACGTCCTCGCTGTGCCACATGACGTTGGGCGTGCGGCGGGTCTGCGCGCCCACGTTGTATTGCGACAGGATGCGGCCGGTGGTCAACAGCAGCGGGAAACGGCGCGTGCTGCGCTCGTCGGTCGGCACGTACTTGGTGATCATGAACTTGCCCTTGCCGCGCACGAAGCTGTCGATGTGCATGATCGGCGTGCCTTCGGGCGCGTCGTCGTTGCACGGCCATTGCAGGCTGCCCAGCTTGTCCAGCTTCTCGTAGCTGACGCCGCTGAAGGTCGGCGTCAGGCGCGCGATCTCTTCCATGATCTCGCGCGGGTGGCGGTAGTTCATGGGATAGCCCAGCGCGTTCGACAGCGCCACGGTCACTTCCCAGTCGGCCTTGCCGTTCTTCGGCTCCATCACCTTGCGCACGCGCGAGATGCGGCGCTCGGCGTTGGTGAAGGTGCCGTCCTTTTCCAGGAACGACGAACCCGGCAGGAACACGTGCGCGTACTTGGCGGTCTCGTTCAGGAACAGGTCCTGCACCACGATGCATTCCATCGCCGCCAGCGACGCCGCCACGTGCTGCGTGTTGGGGTCGGACTGCACGATGTCCTCGCCCTGGCAGTAGAGGCCCTTGAAGGTGCCGCCCAGCGCGGCCTCGAACATGTTGGGAATGCGCAGGCCCGGCTCGGGTTGCAGCGTCACGCCCCAGTCCTGCTCGAACTGCGCCCGCGCCACGTTGTCGGAAATATGGCGGTAGCCCGGAAGCTCGTGCGGGAACGAGCCCATGTCGCACGAGCCCTGCACGTTGTTCTGGCCGCGCAGCGGGTTCACGCCCACGCCTTCGCGGCCGACGTTGCCGGTGGCCATGGCCAGGTTGGCGATGGCCATGACGGTTGTCGATCCCTGGCTGTGCTCGGTCACGCCCAGGCCGTAGTAGATCGAGCCGTTGCCGCCGGTGGCGAACAGGCGCGCCGCGCCGCGCACGGCCTGCGCCGGCACGCCGGTGATCTCGGCCATGGCCTCGGGCGAGTTCTCGGGCAGCGACACGAAGTCGCGCCATTCCTGGAATGCCTTGGCCTCGCAGCGCTCGGCCACGTAGGCCTCGTCGATCAGCCCTTCGGTGGCGATGACGTGGGCCATCGATGACAGCAGCGCGGTGTTGGTGCCGGGCCGCACCTGCAGGTGGAAGTCGGCCTTGATGTGCGGCGAACTCACCAGCTCGATGCGGCGCGGGTCGATCACGATCAGCCGCGCGCCCTGGCGCAGGCGGCGCTTCAGGCGCGAGGCGAACACCGGATGGCCGCTGGACGGGTTGGCGCCCATGACGATGACCACGTCAGTGTGCATCACCGAGTCGAAGGTCTGGGTGCCGGCGGATTCGCCCAGCGTCTGCTTCAGGCCGTAGCCCGTGGGCGAATGGCACACGCGGGCGCAGGTGTCGACGTTGTTGGTGCCGAAGGCGGCGCGCACCAGCTTCTGCACCAGCCAGGTTTCCTCGTTGGTGCAGCGCGATGAGGTGATGCCGCCGACCGCGTCGCGGCCGTACTGGCCCTGGATGCGGCGGAATTCGGAAGCCGCGTACTCGATCGCCTCTTCCCACGACACTTCGCGCCAGGAATCGGTGATGCGCTTGCGGATCATCGGCTTGAGCACGCGCTCCTTGTGGGTGGCGTAGCCCCAGGCGAAGCGGCCCTTGACGCAGGAGTGGCCGCGGTTGGCCTGGCCGTCCTTCCACGGCACCATGCGCACCACTTCCTGGCCCTTCATCTCGGCCTTGAAGCCGCAGCCCACGCCGCAATAGGCGCAGGTGGTGACCACCGAATGCTCGGCCTGGCCCATCATGATGACGGTCTTTTCCTGCAGGGTCGAGGTCGGACAGGCCTGCACGCAGGCGCCGCAGGACACGCATTCGCTGTCCAGGAACGGCTGGTCCTGCCCCGGCGACACGCGCGATTCGAAGCCCTTGCCCGAGATCGTCAGCGCGAAGGTGCCCTGGGTTTCCTCGCAGGCGCGCACGCAGCGGTTGCAGACGATGCACTTGGAGGCGTCGTAGGTGAAGTACGGGTTGGACTCGTCCTTCTCGCTCTTCAAGTGATTGGCGCCGTCGTATCCGTAGCGCACGTTGCGCAGGCCCACCACGCCGGCCATGTCCTGCAGCTCGCAGTCGCCGTTGGCCGGGCAGGTCAGACAGTCCAGCGGATGGTCGGAGATGTACAGCTCCATCACCCCGCGCCGCAGGTCGTGCAGCTTGGGCGTTTCGGTGAAGACCACCATGCCGTTCTCGGCCGGCGTGGTGCACGAGGCGGGATAGCCGCGGCGGCCCTCGATCTGCACCAGGCACAGGCGGCACGAGCCGAACGGCTCCAGGCTGTCGGTGGCGCACAGCTTGGGGATGTTGATGCCAGCCTCGGCGGCCGCGCGCATCAGCGAGGTGCCTTCGGCCACGGTGATTTCCTGGCCGTCGATGGTCAGGGTGACGGTTTTTTCGGACACCCGCGCCGGGGTGCCCAGGTCGCGGTCGCGCTTGATGACGGTTTCTAGCATGGCGGTCTCGGCTTCAGGCGGGATGGGCGGCGGACTGCGAGGACTCGATGCCGAAGTCCTGCGGGAAGTGGTTCAGCGCGGACAGCACCGGATAGGGCGCCATGCCCCCCAGCGCGCACAGCGATCCGCCCAGCATGGTGTCGCACAGGTCGCGCAGCAGGTGCACCTGCTGTTCGCGCCCCGGGCCGCCAGCGGCGATCTTGTCCAGGGTCTCCACCCCACGGGTGGAACCGATGCGACAGGGCGTGCACTTGCCACAGGACTCGATGGCGCAGAATTCCATCGCATAGCGCGCCATGCGCATCATGTCGACGCTGTCGTCGAATGCCACCAGGCCGCCGTGGCCGATCATGGCCGAGATCTGGACATAGGCTTCGTAGTCCAGCGGCACGTCCCATTGCGATTCCGGCAGGTAGGCGCCCAGCGGGCCGCCGACCTGCACCGCGCGCAGCGGCCGGCCCGAGGCGCTGCCGCCGCCGAAGGTATACAGCAGGTCTCGCAGGCTCAGGCCGAAGGCCTTTTCCACCAGTCCGCCCTGCTTGAGGTTGCCGGCCAACTGGAAGGGCAGGGTGCCGTGCGAGCGGCCTACGCCGTAGTCGCGGTAATAGGCCGCGCCCTTGGCCAGGATGATCGGCACCGTGGCCAGCGAGATCACGTTGTTGATGACCGTGGGCTTGCCGAACAGGCCCGAGATCGCCGGCAGCGGCGGCTTGGCGCGCACCACGCCGCGCTTGCCCTCGATGCTTTCCAGCAGCGAGGTCTCCTCGCCGCAGATGTAGGCGCCGGCGCCCTTGCGCACTTCCAGGTCGAAGCGGCGGCCGCTGCCGTGCACGTCGTCGCCCAGCCAGCCGACGCTGCGCGCCCGCTCGATGGCGGCCTCCAGCGTGGCGATGGCGTGCGGGTATTCGGAACGCACGTAGATGTAGCCGTAGGTCGCGCCCACCGCCAGGCCGGCGATGGTCATGCCCTCGATCAGCACGTAGGGGTCGCCTTCCATCAGCAGGCGGTCGGCGAAGGTGCCCGAATCGCCTTCGTCGGCATTGCAGACGATGTATTTGCGGTCGGCCGGCGAGCCCAGCACCGTTTTCCACTTGATGCCGGTGGGAAAGGCCGCGCCGCCGCGCCCGCGCAGGCCGGAGGTGACCATCTCTTCGACGATGGCGGCCGGCTCCATGGCCAGCGCGCGCTTCAGGCCCTGCAGGCCGCCGTGCGCGGCGTAATCCTGCAGGGACAGCGGATCGATCACGCCGACGCGGGCGAAGGTCAGGCGTTCCTGCTGCTTGAGATACGGAATTTCCTCGGTCAGGCCCAACCCCAGCGGATGCGCGCCGCCCGTCAGCCAGCCGGCGTCGAACAGGGCTGGCACGTCCTCGGGCTGCACCGGCCCGTAGGCCACGCGGCCCGCGGGCGTGCCTATCTCCACCAGCGGCTCCAGCCACAGCAGGCCGCGCGAACCGTTGCGCACCACCTGCACGGCCAGGCCGCGTTCGTCGGCGGCCAGTTCGATGGCGGCGGCCACGGCGTCGGCGTCCATGGCCAGCGCCGCGGCGTCGCGCGGCACGTAGATCAGGGTGGGAGCGCTCATTGGCCGGCCTCCCGCGCGCGATGCAGCAGGCGGTCGAGCTTGGCCGGCGTGACGCGGGCGTGCGGCTGGCCGTCCAGCATCACCGCCGGCGACTGGGCGCACAGGCCCAGGCAGTACACCGGCTCCAGCGTGAAGTCGCCGTCGCGCGTGCTGGCGTGGAAATCACAGCCCAGCGCCTGGCGCGCATGGGCGGCCAGTTGTTCGCCGCCCATCGCCTGGCAGGACTCGGCGCGGCACACTTCCAGCGTGTGGCGCCCGGCGGGTTCGCTGCGGAAGTGGGGATAGAAGGTGATGACGCCATGGACTTCGGCGCGCGACAGGTTCAGGGCCTCGGCGATGGTCTGCACCGCCTCGGCCGGAATACAGCCCAGTTCGTGCTGGACCGCGTGCAGCACCGGCAGCAAGGGGCCGGGCTGGTCTTTCAGGCGGGCCAGGATGCGGGCGGTGGTCGCCACGGCGGGGCTGGCGGAGGCCTGGGCGGCGTCCAGGGCCATGGCGCCGCCACGGGCGCCGCCGGTGGAAGCCAGATCGGATTTTGCCTCGCGCTGACGCATGGCGGTCTCCTCCAGGAGTGCTGGGCCCCGTAGGGTGGGGGCTGTTGTGATGGGAGGTCAGGCCTATTTATATGCAATGAAAAACATATAAATTTCCCCTGCCTCGCGTTATTTGTGTACTCTAAACAGGTAATTAATCGCCTTCAATAAGAAATAAATGACATATAAGTTCCGAATCGGCCTGCGGCCGCAATGGACCTTGGGTGGAGACGACGGCGCCCCCGTGCCGCTTCAGGACATGCTGGCGTTGCTGGCCGCCATCGACGCCACCGGCAACATCGCCGGCGCCTGCCGCGCCTGTGACTTGTCGTACCGGCACGCCTGGGGCGTGCTGCGGCGGTTCGAGGGCATCTTCGGCACCCAACTGCTGATCACCAACCGGCGCCAGGGCACGCAACTGTCGCCGTTCGCGCAGCGCCTGCTGTGGGCCAATCGCCGCATCGAGGCGCGGCTGATGCCCACGCTCGACAGCCTGGCCTCCGAACTGCAGGAAGAGCTGGCGCGGCTGCTGCCGGAAAACGGTCCGCACCTGCGGCTGCACGCCAGTCACGGGTTCGCGGTGGAATCGCTGATGGAACACATGGGCGGGCGCAAGCCCGGCCTGGAGCTGCGCTATCGCACCGCGATCGAGGCGCTGGCCTCGCTCGAGCGCGGCGAATGCGACCTGGCGGGCTTCCAGGTGCCGCTGGGCGACTTCGAGGCGCCGATCATGGATCGCTACGCCCAGTGGCTGCACGCCGACGAGTACCTGCTGATTCATCTGGCGGTGCGCAATACCGGGCTGTTCGTCGTGGGCGGCAACCCCAAGCGGATCCACGGCATCGCCGACCTGGCGCGCCAGGACGTGCGCTTCGTCAATCGCCAGATCGGCTCCAGCACCCGTTACCTGATCGGCCTGATGCTGCAACGCGCCGGCGTCTCGATCAGTGAAGTGCAGGGTTACGAAACCAACGAATTCACGCACATGGCGATCGCCGCCCACATCGCCAGCGGCATGGCCGACACCGGCGTGGGCGTGGAGACCGCCGCCTGCCGCTTCGGCCTGGATTTCATTCCGCTGGTGCGCGAGCGCTATTTCTTCGCCATCCGCAAGAACGCGCTGGAGACGCCCGCCATGCGCGACCTGCTGTCCATCATGCGCAGCCCCGACTACGTCGGCTACGTCGGTCAACTGGTCGGCTACGACGCGCGCGATACCGGCCGCCTGCAGACCCTTGAAGAGGCATTTTCCTAGGCGCGCCGCCGTGTGCGCCGGGCTATGATGTTCCCATGAGCAAAGTGATCCTCCTGGCTGATCGCCGCACCGAGCGTCCGGCGCCCCTGGCGCCGCCGCCCGTGGGCCAGCCCGCGCTCGACCGGCGCGCGCGGCCGCTGCGCGACCTGCGCATCTCGGTCACTGACCGCTGCAATTTCCGCTGCACCTACTGCATGCCGCGCGAGGTGTTCGACAGCGACTACGTCTTCATGCGGCATGCCGACCTGTTGTCGTTCGAGGAAATCGCGCGGCTGGCCGGCGTCTTCACCCGGCTGGGGGTCGAGAAGATCCGCCTGACCGGCGGCGAACCGCTGCTGCGCAAGCATGTGGAAAACCTGGTGGGCCTGTTGTCGGGACTGCGCACGCCCGCCGGCCACCCGCTGGAACTGACGCTCACCACCAACGGCAGCCTGCTCGAACGCAAGGCCGCGGTGCTCAAGGACGCGGGCCTGAAGCGCGTCACGGTCAGCCTGGATGCGCTGGACGCCAGCATGTTCCAGGACATGAGCGACAGCGGCTTCACGCCCGACGACGTGCTGCGCGGCATCGACGCCGCCGCGGCGGCCGGGCTGGCGCCTGTCAAGGTCAACATGGTGGTGCGGCGCGGCCTGAACGACGCGCAGATCTTGCCAATGGCCGAGCGCTTCCGCGGCAGCGGTCACATCCTGCGTTTCATCGAATACATGGACGTGGGCAACACCAACGGCTGGAACCTGACCGAAGTGGTGCCCAGCGAGGAAGTGCTGGCGCGCATCGGCGCGATTCACCCGCTGGAACCGATCTCCACCGACGATATGGGCCGCGTCGCCGAGCGTTGGCGCTATCGCGACGGAGGCGGTGAGATCGGCGTCATTTCCAGCGTCACCCATGCCTTCTGTGGCGGCTGTACGCGCGCGCGCCTGTCGCCGGAAGGCAAGCTGTTCCTGTGCCTGTTCGGCCACGAAGGCCACGACTTGCGCGCGCCGCTGCGCGACGGCGCCAGCGACGACGAACTGGCCGCCATCCTCACTGGAATCTGGGCCGCCCGCGGCGACAACTATTCCGAACAGCGCGGCCGCAACATGGCCGACCCGGCCCGCAAGGTCGAGATGAGCTACATCGGTGGTTGACCCAGCGCCCGTTTTCGACCGGCAACAGGTGGCCGGCCTGATCCTGGCCGGCGGCCAGGGCTCGCGCATGCGGGGCAGCGACAAGGGATTGGTCCTGCTGCGTGGCGAGCCGCTGGTGGCGCACGTGGCGCGGCGCCTGGCGCCGCAGGTCGGGCCGCTGCTTCTCAGCGCCAACCGCAATGCCGACAGCTACGCTCGCTATGGCCGGGTGGTGGCCGACGATACCGACGAATTGGGCGCCTGGCAGGGGCCGCTGGCGGGCCTGGCCGCCGGCCTGGCGGCGGCCGCGCCGTGCGAGTGGCTGGTGGTGACGCCATGCGACACCCCGTTCCTGCCGGCCGACCTGGCCCAGCGCCTGATCGCGTCGGCGCAAGCGGCGGGGGCGCCGCTGGCCTATGCGGTGGCCGGCGGCCAGCGCCATCCGGCCTGCATGGCGCTGCGCGCGTCGCTATTGCCGGCGCTGCGCGATTATCTCGCGGCCGGCGAACGCAAGGTCGGCCTGTGGCAGTCGCGCGTGGGAGGCGTGGGCGCGCCGTTCGATGACGCGCCCGGCGCGTTCATGAACCTGAACACGCCCGAGGAACTGGCGGCGGCCGAGCGCTACGCCAGCCAGTGACGCAGGTCGTAGTAGGGCACGCGGTCGCGGTCCTGCACCTGCACGTCGGCCGGCAGGCGCGCCAGGCCGGTCGACCACGGCAATGAACTGATCACCCCCGACCCCTGGTGGCCGTACGGCACCAGCTCGGCGTTGCCGTCGTCGGCGGCGCGGCGCTGCACCCGCAGGAATTCCTCGCGGCTGTCCAGGCGCGGATGCTCGGTGCGCAGCGGCAGCCGGCTGACCGGCGGGAACAGTTCCTCGCGGCCCTGCATGCGGCGCACCAGCGGCGACACCAGCATCGCGAACACCGCGTAGGCCGACACCGGATTGCCCGGCAGGCTGACCACCGGCTTGTCGCCGATCATGGCCAGCGCCACCGGCTTGCCCGGCTTCATGCGCACCTTCCACAGCGACAGTTCTCCGCCCAGCGCGGCCAGGGCCGGCTTGACCAGGTCGCGCTCGCCGACCGACACGCCGCCGACGCTCAGCACCAGGTCGCATTCGGCCAGCAGCGTCTTGAAGGCGCCGCGCAGGTCGTCCTCGGTGTCGCGGGCATGCAGCACCAAGGCCGGCTCGGCGGCCATGCCGCGCACCAGCGCCGCCAGCATCGGGCCGTTGGAGTTGTAGATCTGCGCCGGTTCGCGCGCGCCGCCGGGCGCCACCAGCTCGTCGCCGGTGGTCAGGACGCCCACCCGCAGGCGGCCGTAGACCGGCACGCTGGCCAGGCCCTGCGAGGCCAGCAGCGCCACGTGGGCGGCCTGCAATTGCGTGCCGGCGGGCAGCAGCGGGGCGCCGGCCAGGGTGTCTTCGCCGCGCAGGCGGATGTGCTGGCCGGGACGGGGCTGGCGCGTGATCTCGACCTGCTCGTCGGCCTCGTGCGTGTCTTCCTGCATCACCACCACGTCGGCGCCTGCGGGAATCAGGCTGCCGGTGAACAGGCGGATGGCGTGGCCGGGCTTGAGCGGCTCGGGTGTGTCGCCGGCATAGCAGCGCTGCTGGATCGGCAGGCGCGCGCCCGGCTGCCAGTCGGCCAGGCGCAGCGCGTAGCCGTCCATGGCGCTGTTGTCGGCCGGCGGAATGTCCACCGTGGCGTCGAGGTCGGCCGCCAGCACGCGTCCGGGCGCTTCGTCCAGGCCGACGTGTTCGCGGCGCGCGAGGGGAGCGGCCGCGTTGGCCAGCAGGGTCTGGGCTTGGTCGAAATCCAGCATGGGTATCAGTGGTCTTCTTGGTCGCGGGGTTGGAAGTGCGTGGCGAAATTGCAGGGGCGGTGGCCGCTGTCGAGCTGTTCGCGGATGATGCGGTTCCAGGCGGTTTCGCAGGCGTTGTTCGAACCGGGCAGGCAGAACAGCAGGGTCTGGTTGGCCTCGCCGGCAAAGGCGCGCGACTGGATGGTCGAGCTGCCGATTTCCTCGTAGGAGATCTGGCGGAACAGTTCGCCGAAGCCGGGAATCTCGCGGTCCAGCAGCGGCAGGATGGCCTGCGGCACGTGGTCGCCGTGCGAGAAGCCGGTGCCGCCGGTGGTCAGGATGACCTGCACCTCGGGGTCGGCGATCCAGTCGCTGATGACGCGCCGGATCTGGTAGATGTTGTCCTTGGCGATGTCGCGCCGCACGCATTGGTGGCCGGCCTGGGCCAGGCTGTTGGCCAGCAGGTTGCCGGAGGTGTCGTCACCGGCGCTGCGGGTGTCGCTGACCGTCAGCACGGCGCAGGCCAGCGAGACGGGGGAGGCGTCGTTCATGGAGTCTCCTTGGGGGGCGGGGTGTCGGCGTCCCAGGACTGCGTGCGGTCCTGGTCGGATTGGCGCTGTTCCACCCAGAAGCTGTCGCCACCCGCCAGGGTCTCGCGCTTCCAGAAGGGCGCGCGGGTCTTGAGCGCGTCGATGATGAATTCGCAGCCGCGAAAGGCGTCGCCGCGATGGGCGCTGGCCGCGGCCACGAACACGATCTGGGCATTGCGGGCCAGGGCGCCGACCCGGTGCACGATCACCGTGCCGTCCAGGTTCCAGCGCGCGCGGGCGGTGGCGGCGATGTCTTCGAGCTCGCGCTCGCACATGCCGGGGTAGTGTTCCAGGTAAAGCGTGTCGGTGGGCGTGTCCGGCGCGTAGTCGCGCACGTAGCCCACGAAGGTGACGATGCCGCCCACGCCCGGCCCGGCGCTGGCGCGCAGGGCGGCGGTGAGCGCGGCGCCGTCGAAGTCGGCTTCCTGCACGATGACCATGACGCTCAGCCTCCGGTGACGGGTTCGAACACCGCCACCTCGTCGCCCGCGCGGATCGGCGCCGACGGCTTGGCGTGGGTCTGGTTGATGGCCAGCTTCAGGCGGCCGGCCGGGGCCAGTTGCGGATAGCGTTCGCCAAGCGCGGCCAGCAACTGCGCACCGGTGGACTCGCCGTCGACCGGCCAGGCTTCTGAGCGCTTGCCGACCAGTTCGGCCACGCGGGCGAAGTACAGAAGATTAATCGTTGCGCCATTCACCGCTTTTACCTCCCGCCTTGTACTTCAGGCGAACTTGTTCGATCACGATGCCCTTGTCGGCCGCCTTGCACATGTCGTAGATGGTGAGCGCGGCGACGCTGCACGCGGTCATGGCTTCCATTTCGACGCCGGTCTTGTAGCTGGTGCGGCAGGTGGCCAGGATGTCGATGCGGTGCGCCGCGTCGTCCAGCGCGAATTCGACGCCGACGAACGACAGCGGCAGGCTGTGGCACAGGGGGATGAGCTCGGCGCAGCGCTTGGCCGCCAGGATGGCGGCGACGCGCGCGGTATTGAGCACTTCGCCCTTGCCCTGGCCGGGCTGCGTCAGCAGGCCGTAGGCCACCGCGTTCATGCGGACGCTGGCGGTGGCGATGGCGACGCGTTCGGTGTCGGTCTTGCCGATGACATCGACCATGCGGACCTGGCCGGCTTCATCCAGGTGGCTCAAGGTGGGGGCGGGCGTGGACATGGGAATCGGGATCGAGAATTGTTAATGATTGAAAAGAGCGGTCCCGGCAGGCCGTGGCGGGCCGCTGATGCGCCTATGATAGACGAGCCGCCACCTGCCGCGCTTTGAGGAAAGATAAGCGCGGCCGCCGTGGCCTTGGCGTCGCTCCCGCCGACCGGTTTTCAGGCCGCGCCAGGGACCCCCGCGCTGGCCCGGCTCGCGCTTTCGTGCCCCTGCGGGGGCATTTGCGCTTGTGGCGCCGCGGCGCGATGCCGCGTTGCAAAAAGCCCCCCAATTTGCTCGAAGGACGCGATAATGGCCTTCGATTCGTACCAGGAGACGCACAATGCCCTTGCGGATGCCCAAGTTCCGGTTCACCCGCCGCTTAGGCAAGATCCTCTTGGGCGTCGTGGCCACGGCGCTGATCCTCTGTGGCATCGCCGCCTGGCAGGTGCCCAAGGTGCTGCACAACGTGCTGACCCAGGACGTGGCCAAGATGCTGGGCCGCGACGTCGCGGTCGGCAAGATCACCTTCAATCCCTTCACCCTGACCGTGCGCGCGCGCGATCTCGCCGTGGCGCAGCCCGGCTCGCAGACGCCCCTGTTCACGGCCTCGGAACTGAACGTCAGCGCCGCCTGGACCTCGCTGTTCTGGTTCGCGCCGGTGGTCGACCGCTTCACGCTGCGCTCGCCGACGCTGTCGCTCGTGCGCGAGGACGTCACCCGCTTCAACTTCTCCGACGTGCAGCAGCGCGTGGCCGAGATGACGGCCCCCAAGCCGGACGAGCCGCCCAAGCCCGATGAAGGCCTGCCGCGCTTCTCGCTGAACAACATGGTGATCGAGGGCGGCGTCATCACGCTCGATGACAAAGTCACCGGCCGCAAGCAGGTGGTGGACGAATTGGCCATCGGCGTGCCGTTCATCTCCACCTTCGGCTACGCCACCGACATCGACGTGCAGCCGCGCCTGCACCTGCGCATCAACGGCAGCCCGTTCGACCTGACCGGCGTGGCGCGTCCTTTCGACAAGGTGCCGTCGTCGACGCTGCGGGTCGCCTTCAGCGGGCTGCAGTTGGAAAAATGGGCCGATGTCTGGCCCATGCCGCTGCCGTTCAAGCTCGAACGCGCGTTGCTCGACTCGAACCTGCAGGTCGTGTTCGAGCAGCCCAAGGACGCGCCGCCCAAGATCCGCGTGGTCGGCGACCTGGGCCTGCGCCAGTTCGACCTGCGCGACAGCGCCGGCGAGAGCCTGGCGGCCTGGAGCGCGCTGACCGTCACCCGCCTCGAACTCGAACCGATCGCGCGCCAGGTGTACGTGGGCGGCGTCGACCTGTGGGCGCCGCAGGTGTATGCGCGCCGTTACAGCAACCAGCGCCTGAACTGGCAGGACGTGGTCGACAAGCTCAAGCAGTTGGGCGGCCCGGCGCCGACGGCCCAACCCGCCGCGATGACCGCCGCCAAGCCGGCCGCGACCGATCCCGCCCAGGCCGCCAAGCCTGCCCCTGCGGCCACCGCCCAGGCCGCCGCCAGCAGCCCGGCGCCCGCGGCCCCGGCCGCCGCCTCCACGCCCAACGACGCCTCGCCCGCGGCCGCCACTTCCGACGCGCCACCCGCCGCCGACGCCCCGCCCAAGCCCGCCGCGCCCGCCGAATGGAAGGTGACGCTGGACGCCTTCAACATCCACGAAGGCGAGCTCTACGTCACCGACGCCATCAGCAAGCTCGACTACACCCTGACCGGCCTGGCCGTCACCGTCGAGGGCGTGGCGCTGCCGCAGGTCAAGGGCGAACCCATCAATCTCTGGCTGACCGTGGACAACAGCACCGATGGCGGCTGGATCCGCGCCAAGGGCCCGCTGGTGCTGCAACCGCTGTCGCTGGAGCTGGCGCTGCGCATGGGCAACGTCGCGCTGGCGCCGTTCGCGCCGGCCGTGCGCAGCCTGTCGCCGATCCTGTTGCAGGACGGCCGCCTCGGGCTGACCGCGCAGGTGCACGTGCTGGACAAGAACGGCGTCATCGATGCGTCCGCCACGGGCGTGCGCGCCGAGCTGGCCCAGTTCAAGGCGCGCGACGAAACCCTGAATCCCGCGCTCGACGTCGCGCTGCAGCAACTGGTCGTCACCGCCGACCGCCTGGCCATGGGCCCGGGCGCCAGTAATTTCACGCTGGCCGCGGCCGGCATCCAGGGCGGCGGCAAGCTCGACCTGAAGGGCGCCTTCACGCCGCAGCCGCTCAGCGTCAAGACGTCGGTCGACCTGTCCGGCCTGAACGTCGCCTCGTTCGCGCCGTACTTCGCCTCCAGCCTGAACGCCACCGTGCGCGCCATCACGCTGGGCGCCAAGGGCGACGCCGAATTCGCGGCCGCCAACGGCAGCGCGCCGATGAAGGCCGGCTGGAAGGGCGGGGTCGATATCACCGACGTCGACCTGCAGGACCGCGTCAACAAGGACGACTTCCTCAACTGGAAGCGCCTGGGCCTGTCCGGCATGAACGTCTCGGTGGCGGGCGAGAAGATCGTCGCCGGCCTGGGCGACATCGCGCTTGACGACTTCTATGGCCGCATCCTGCTCAATGCCCAGGGCCGCCTGAACGTCATGGACCTGGTGGCCGCGCCCGGCCAGGCCGGCGGCTCCATCACCCAGGACACGCAGACCCCCGGTCGGCGCGCCGAACCGCCGGCGCCGGCGGCCAAGGGCGGCGGCATGCCCGACATCTCGCTCAACAGCGTCACGCTGACGCGCGGCCGCATGACCTTCACTGACCGCTTCGTCAAGCCCAACTACGTGGCCGAGCTGTCCAGCATCGACGGTTCCATCACGGCCGTGTCGTCCACCAACCCACAGCCCGCCAAGGTCAAGGTCACCGGCCGCGTCTACACCACCGCGCCCCTGTCGATCAGCGGCGTGGTGCAGCCGTTCGCCAAGTACCTGTCGCTTGACCTGAAGGCCTCGGCCAAGGGCGTTGACCTGCCACGCTTCAACACCTACTCGGCCAAGTACGTCGGCTACCCGATCAAGCGTGGCAAGCTGTCGGTGGACCTGGAATACAAGATCAAGGACCGCGCGCTGCTGGCCACCAACCACGTGGTGCTGAACCAGCTCACCTTCGGCGACAAGACCAACAGCCCCGACGCCACCAAGCTGCCGGTGCTGCTGGCCGTGGCCCTGCTGAAGGACTCGCGCGGCAATATCGACATCAACCTGCCGATCTCCGGGTCGCTCGACGACCCCGAGTTCTCGGTCGGCGGCATCGTCGTGCGGGTGCTGCTGAACCTGGTGGTCAAGGCCGTCACCTCGCCCTTCAGCCTGCTGGCGTCGGCCTTTGGCGGCGGCGAGGAACTGTCATACGTGGAATTCGCGCCCGGCAGCGCCGCGCTCACCGATGACACGCTGCAGCGCATCGACACCCTGACCAAGGCGCTGGTCGATCGCCCCGCGCTCAAGATGGACCTGAGCGGCCGCGCCGATCCCAAGACCGACCTGGACGGCCTGCGCCAGGCCTGGGTCGACGCCCAGATCCGCCTGGCCAAGGCCCGCGAGGTCGCCCCGCGCGGCAAGAAGCCGAACCCGGCCGGCGTCGAGGTCTCGGGCGCCGAGCGCGCCAAGTACCTGGAAAAGGTCTACGACGACACCGACCTCAAGGACAAGCCGCGCAATTTCATCGGCATGGCCAAGTCCGTGCCGCCGCAACAGATGGAGGAGATGCTGCGCGCCGCGGCCCCGGTGGGCGACGAACAGTTGCGCCAACTGGCCGACGCGCGCGCGCAAGCGGTGTATGAGAAGCTGCAAGCCCAGGAAGGACTCGCGGATCGCGTGTTCATCGTTGCCCCGCAACTGGACGCCGATGGCATCAAGGACGAGGGCCTGCCCTCGCGCGTGGACTTCTCCCTGAAGTGAACCCCGGCGGTTCGCCAGGACGCGGCCGCGTCCGGCGGCCGTCCCTTGCCCGGAGATGCATGATGAAAGACCAGGACGCGCATTTCGACAGCCTGCTGCCGCCCCTCAAGCTGGACCGCCGTGGCTTCATCGCCACCACCGTCGCCGCCGGCTTCTCGCTGGCCGCCGGCCCCGCCGTCGCGCAGACCGCCATCAAGACCGACGCCAGCGGCCTGACCGCCGGCAAGGTGGACATCCCCACCGCCGATGGCAAGATGCCCGCCTACCGCGCCGCGCCCGCCGGCAAGAAGAACCTGCCGACGCTGCTGGTGGTGTCCGAGATCTTCGGCGTGCACGAATACATCCAGGACGTCTGCCGCCGCCTGGCCCACCTGGGCTACCTGGCCATCGCGCCCGAGCTGTTCGCGCGCCAGGGCGACCCGTCCAAATACACCGACATCCCCAAGCTGCAGGCCGAGATCATCAGCAAGGTGCCCGACAAGCAGGTGCGGGATGATCTCGACGCCACCGTCGCCTGGGCCGCCGCCCACGGCGGCAGCGACGACAAGCTCGGCATTCTCGGCTTCTGCTGGGGCGGCCGCCAAGTCTGGCTCTACGCCGCCCACAACCCCAAGCTCAAGGCCGGCGCCGCCTGGTACGGCCAGTTGGGCGGCGACCCGAGCGAACTCAAGCCCCGATCGGTCCTGAGCCTGGTCAACGACCTCAAGGCCCCGGTCCTGGGCGCCTACGGCGGCAAGGACGCCGGCATCCCCCAGACCGACGTCGACAAGATGCGCATCGAACTCGCCAAGGGCCCCGCCGCCGCCAAGGCCTCCCGCATCGACGTCTACCCCGAAGCCCCCCACGCCTTCCACGCCGACTATCGGCCGAGTTACCGCAAGGCCGAGGCGGAGCAGGCTTGGCAGAGGATGCTGGACTGGTTCAAGCAGAATGGGTTGGGTGGTTGAGGCGTTGCGGTTGTTTTGTTCTTCGTAGGCCGCCCCTGGCGTCGGCCGGGCAGGCGGGGCGCGCCCACGATTGCGGTCCGGAGCCTTCGCTCCGGACTCCCCCCTCGTCATCTTCGTTGTCGCCTTCGGCGACGGCCTTCAGATTCCCTCGGGCGCATCGAGGTTGCGCCCCGCCTGCCCGGCCGACGCCAGGGGCTACCGACATCTGCATAGGTGAGGCCGCTCGGGCGGGGTGAGGGGAGAGATCTTGCGTCGCCCGCCGGGACCGGCTGCGCGGGCAGCCGGTCCCGGCATACGCTTTAGCTGTGCGTCGTGAGAGCGGCGCTGCGCGCGGGGGGGAGGGCGCGGCACGAGGGAGATACAGGTCAAGCGCCGCGACCCTTCATGTCGCACGGGAACGTGAACGCGCGACGCAGTTTCAAAGCCAGGCGCCCAAAAGCTCCAAAGCCAATTCCACAAGCTTCAAAGCCAAGCCTGCCCACGCGCGCAGCGTTCATCCTGGCCTGCAAGACCCCGCGTAAGCCAAAAAAGGCCGCCCGCGCGGCCGCCTTTTGGCGGGCCCCGCAAACTCCTCCCACCCCCGTTGACGTGGCCAACCACGCCAAGCACCCCATTCGCCCCAGCACCGCGGGCACCAAGACATCATGAGCCCGGCGGGACGGCGCAGGCGGAGGGCGGGGCGTGTAGATGCGCCCGACGGAAACCGTAGGCAGCCGCCGCAGGCGGCAACGAGGTTGAGGACGGGGCAGTCCGGAGCGAACGCTCCGGACCGCAATCGTAGCCCCGCCCCCGCCTGCCGCCGTCCCGCCGGGCGGCTCAAGAACTCAATCCCCCGCCAGCAAAAAAACCCGCAGAGAATTCACTTCTCCGCACTCTCCCCCGGCAACCCATCACTAACCTCAGCCAACGCCGCCTTCATGTCCTCATAAGAAATCACCCGCTCATTCTGAAAACTCCCCAGCACCCCCCGGCACCCGTCGACGCCGGACCGCTTCATCTCCTCCATCATCCGCGTCCCATCCGCCAACCCCTTCTGATAGAGCCCGTCATACCCCGCCGCCGAAAACCCATATTCCTTGGCATACCGCTCCAGGTTCTTGCGCGAGGTCGCCTGGTGCTGCGCCAGGTCGGGTTCGGACGCCCCGCACGAACGGGCCGCGCCGTTGGAGGCGCCCGCGGCCACCACGAAGGATTCGAACTGGGCCTGCTCGGCCGCGTCGGGCGCGGCCCAGGCCGGGGCGGCCACGGCCATCGTAAGGGCCAGGCCGATCAGCATCTTGCGCATCGGTTTGTCTCCGCAAAGCGCCCGCGCGCGGCCATCGCGCGCGGGCATTGAACACGCCCACATTATGGCAACGAACCCCGCGCCGCCCCGCGTGTGGAGTCGTTTCAGACTGTGCGGGTTTTTTTCCCGATCTGTCCGGCGGGCCAGCAAGCGCAACAGACACGAACTATGATGAGGGCTGTGGGGCACCTCCGCCCCAATGCAACACCCCCAACACTGGAGATTTCCCCATGAGCATCAAAGTCGGCGATCGCGTGCCTGATGGCACCCTGACCGAATTCATCGAAACCGAAAGCGAAGGCTGCTCGCTCGGCCCCAACGCCTTCCAGGTCGCCGACCTGACCCGCGGCAAGACCATCGCCCTGTTCGCGCTGCCCGGCGCATTCACGCCGACCTGCTCGGCCAAGCACCTGCCCGGCTACGTCGAGCAGGCCGCCGCCCTGAAGGCCAAGGGCGTCGATGAGATCTGGTGCGTGTCCGTCAACGACGCCTTCGTCATGGGCGCCTGGGGCCGCGAACAGAAGACCGCCGGCAAGGTCCGCATGCTGGCCGACGGTTCCGCCCTCTGGACCAAGGCCCTGGGCCTGGAGCTGGACCTGATCCAGCGCGGCATGGGCGTGCGCTCGCAGCGCTATTCGGCCCTGATCGTCGACGGCGTGGTCAAGCAATTGAACGTCGAAGGCCCCGGCAAGTTCGAAGTCAGCGACGCCGCGACCCTGTTGTCGCAACTCTGATTTCCCGCGCAGTTCCCGTTTCATCGCTCAATGCGCGGGCCGCTCGCACGGCCCGCGCCGCTACTCCCCGGCAGGAGTAGCCAGACGCCATGCTCGCAACCCTCTCTTCTTTCTCGTCGCTCTATTTCGCGACCCTGCTGATGCTCATCGGCACCGGTCTGTTCAACACCTACATGGGGTTGAGGCTGACCGCGCAGTCCGTCAGCGAGATCTGGATCGGCGCCCTGATCGCCGGCTATTACCTGGGCCTGGTGTGCGGCGCGCGGCTGGGGCACAAGCTCATCATCCGCGTCGGCCACATCCGCGCCTTCGTTGCCTGTGCCGCCGTCGCCACCAGCATGATCCTGGCGCAGACGCTGGTCGACTCCATGCCGCTTTGGCTGGTGTTCCGCGTCATCTCGGGCATTGTCATGGTGACCGAATTCATGGTCATCGAAAGCTGGCTCAACGAACAGACCGAAAACCACCAGCGCGGGCGCGTGTTCTCCGTCTACATGGTGGTGTCCGGCCTGGGCACGGTGCTGGGGCAACTGGCCCTGACCGCCTACGCCACGCTCGACCTGCGGCCATTGACCCTGGTCGCCATGTGCCTGGTGCTGTGCCTGGTGCCCATCGCCGTCACGGCGCGCTCGCACCCGCCGACCCCGCTGCCGGCCGCGCTCGACATCCGTTTCTTCATGCGCCGCGTGCCGCTGTCCATGACCGTGCTGTTCGTGGCCGGCAACCTGTCCGGCGCCTTCTATGGCCTGGCGGCCGTGTACGGCGCCAAGCACGGCCTCACGACCTCGCAGGCCGCCGTGTTCGTGGCCGCCGCCGTCACCGCCGGGCTGCTGTCGCAATGGCCCATGGGCTGGCTGTCCGACCGCATCAACCGCGCCGGCCTGATCCGCTTCAATGCGTTGCTGCTGGTGGTGCTGCCGACCGTCATGTGGGGCTGGCTGACCTTGCCCTATTGGGCGCTGGTGGCCATGTCCTGCGTCTTCGGCATCCTGCAGTTCACCCTGTATCCGCTGGGCGCCGCCTTCGCCAACGACCACGTCGAATCCGAGCGCCGCGTCAGCCTGTCGGCGGTGCTGCTCATGACCTACGGCGTCGGCGCCTGCGTCGGCCCGATGATCGCCGGCCTGCTGATGTCGCTGGCCGGCCCCAGCATGTATTACGTCTTCATCTCGGCCTGCGCGCTCATCCTCGTGTGGCAGGTGCGCCCGACGCGCGTCACCGGCGCCCATCAGGTCGAGGAAGCGCCGGTGCATTTCGTGCCGATGCCGGACACGCTGCAGAGTTCGCCGGCCGCCGCGGTGCTGGACCCACGGGTCGATGTGGAGAACGACATCGGCATCGAGATGGTCCAACCCGAGCCTTCGGCCGCGCCTGCCTCGGCGCCGGTGGAAGGCGCCGGCGCGGTGGATCCCCCCATCGCGGCCATGACCGCCACGGCCGAGCCGGCGCGGGCCGAGCCCGATGCCGAGGATCAGGCGGCGCGGCAGCCCCGCACCGGCACCTGAGCGCCGGGGGCGCTCACCACGGGGTCATCAGCAGGATGGCCCCCAGCGCCAGCGCCAGGCCCACGCCGTTCAGGCGCGTCAGGGGTTCGCGGAACGCCAGTGCTCCGACCAGCGTGCCCAGCGTGATCACGCCCATGTTCATGGACGCGAACACCAGCGCGGGATGCTCGGGCAGCGCCTGGTGGGCGCGGATATAGGTGATGATGTTGCCGAAATTCACCACCCCCAGCGCCACGCCGGCCGCCAGATGGCGCGGGGCCCAGCGGGCGCGGCGCCAGAGCAGGTAGGCCAGCATCAGCGCGCTGGCCAGCGCGAACGCCAGCAGCAGGCCGCCGGCGAACCCGGTGCCGGCGCGCGCCACCTGTTTGAACAGGATGTCGACCACGCCATAGGCCACCCACACCGACAACGGCCACAACCACAGCGCGCGGCGTCCGGCCGTGTCCGTATCGCGCGCCGGCGTGGCCGCTTCGGGCTCGGGCACGGGGCGCCGCAACAGGCAGAACAGGGCGGCGAAGGCCAGCGCGATGGCGCCCAGCTTGCGGCCGCTGACCGGCTCGCCGAACAGCAGGAACGCCGCCAGCAGCGGGATGAACAGCGACAACCGCTGCGCGGCGTCGCTGCGCACCACGCCGGCATGGCGCACGGCCAGCGCCATCGCCATGAAGCCGCTGGGCAGCAGCACGCCCAGCGCCGCCAGCACCAGCCACGGCGTCTGTGGTGTCAGCAGCGCCGCGGGGTCCGGCCGCAGCACGGCCCAGCAGAGCAGGGCGGCCACGGCGTGGTTGGCCATGATGGCCTGGCGCACGTCCACCTGCCAGCGCCGCGCCAGCTTCAGCATCGCCGCCACGGCGACACTGCAGGTGACGCTGGCCAGCAGGTAGGACAGGCCCGGAGTCAGCGTCACGCCGACAGGTCCTGGTGCGTGTGCTGGCCGGCATCGATGCGCATGCCCAGGCGTTGCAGCAGGCGCTGGTCGGCCTCCATGCGCGGATTGCCCGTGGTCAGCAGCACGTCGCCGTAGAACATCGAGTTGGCGCCGGCCATGAAGCACAGCGCCTGCATGGCCTCATCCATGGCCTCGCGCCCGGCCGAGAGGCGCACCACGGCGCGCGGCATGGTGATGCGCGCCACGGCGATGGTGCGCACGAACTCGAACGGATCGAGCGGCTCGGCGTCGGCCAGCGGCGTGCCTTCCACCCGCATCAGGTTGTTGATCGGCACCGACTCGGGATAGGGCTCCATGTTGGCCAGTTGCGCGATCAGGCCGGCGCGCTCCTGGCGCGATTCGCCCATGCCGACGATGCCGCCGCAGCAGACGTTGATGCCGGCGCCACGCACGCGGTCCAGCGTATCGAGGCGGTCCTGGTAAGTGCGGGTGGTGACGATCTTGCCGTAGAACTCGGGCGAGGTGTCGAGGTTGTGGTTGTAGTAGTCCAGGCCGGCGGCCTTGAGTTGTTCGGCCTGGCCTTCGCGCAGCATGCCCAGTGTGACGCAGGTCTCCAGCCCCAGCGCCTTGACCGCGCTGACCATCTCGGCCACGGCCTCCAGGTGGTGCGGCTTGGGGCTGCGCCAGGCGGCGCCCATGCAAAAGCGCTGCGCCCCGCCTGCCTGCGCGGCGCGGGCCGCGGCCAGCACCTCGTCCAGCGGCATCAGCTTTTCCGCTTCCAGGCCGGTGTCGTAGCGCGACGACTGCGAGCAATAGCCGCAGTCCTCGGGACAGCCGCCGGTCTTGATCGACAGCAGGCTCGAGAGCTGGATGCCGTTGGGGTCGAAATGGGCGCGGTGCGTCTGCTGGGCGCGGAATACCAGGTCCATGAACGGCAGGGCATAGAGCGCCATCACTGCGGCGCTGCTCCAGGCGGGCGCGGGCTGCGCCTTGGGCGGCTTGGGAACGGGAATGTAGGCGGTCTGCATCAACGGGCTCCAGAAGGCTTGCGGGGCTCTCGCCGGCCCCGTGGAGGGCGGCCAGATCGGCGGATCGTAAGAACCTGCGCAGGGATTGC
This sequence comes from Achromobacter sp. SIMBA_011, assembly GCF_046535435.1. Classification (NCBI taxonomy): domain Bacteria; kingdom Pseudomonadati; phylum Pseudomonadota; class Betaproteobacteria; order Burkholderiales; family Alcaligenaceae; genus Achromobacter; species Achromobacter sp. SIMBA_011. The sequence goes on from NZ_JAWRWN010000005.1 coordinate 35,752, forward strand.
GCAATCTGGGGCGCAATGCGGATTTTGGCGGGGAGTTGCCTGGTGTTTTGCTGGAAATCGCGCTTTTTGGAGGCGGATGGAATCGAACGCGGCGGCATCTCCGCGCAGCGCGATACCCCGATTATTTTGATTCAATTTGTAAATCCGGGCGGGCGATGTCAGCCCGCGCCGGACTTGCCGCGGGGGCGGGGTTTTTCATGGCCGGTGATACCGCGGTCGCGGGCCCAGACGATGGCCGCGCTGCGCCGATGCACGCCGATCTTGCTGTAGATGGTGGCCACGTGATTGCGCACCGTGTTGCGCGACAGGCGCAACTGGCGGGCGATATCGTCGTCGTCATGGCCTTGGCACAGCAGGCCCAGCACCTCGCGCTCACGCGCGGTCAGTTGCGCCAGCTCGGCCACGTCGCGCGCCGCCGGCGCCGGGGCGCGCAATTGCGCCAGCTTCTCGATGATGCCGCGGCTGAACCATGAGGTGTCCTGCATCACCGCCTCGATCGCGGTCAGCAGCTCGGTTTCGCTGCGTTTGCGTTCGGAGATGTCCTGCATCACCAGCAGCACGCGGCGCTCGCCGCCGATCATGACCGGCTCGGCCGACGCCAGGCAAGCCAGCACGGCGCCGTCCGGCGTGGCCAGCGCGGCTTCGCGGTTGCGGATGCTCTCGCCGCGCGCCAGGCTGTCGGCCATGCCGTCGAACGGGCGCAGGCCGAGCGTGGTCAGTTCCTGGCCCGCGCCGTCCTGCGCCGACACGCCCGCGGCCTGCGCGAACGCGTCATTGATATCCAGCGCGCGCAGCGATTCGCCGTCGCACAGCGCCATCGGCACGGGCGCCAGCCGGAACGCCTTGGAGAAACGTTCCTCGCTCTGCTGCAGGGCTTCCTCGGCGCGCTTGCGCTTTTCCAGATCGATGAAGGTGAACAGCATGCACGGCTCGTCCTGCATGTCGATCGGCTGGCCGGCGACGATGACGAACCTGGCGCCGCCGTCGCCCAGCCGCAGCACGCCCTCGCGCTGGGTGATGGTCAGGCCCGCGTTCAGCTTGGCCACCGCGTCCTCCTTGTCCTCGCCGCCATCGAGCACGTCGAGTTCGTAGGCCGATTTGCCCAGCACCGCTTCGCGCGTCAGGCCCGTCATGTCCAGGAAGCCCTGGTTCACTTTCACGTAGCGCAGGTCGGACAGCCGGCAGATGAGCGCCGGCGCGGGATTGGCGGCAAAGGTGCGTTCGAAGCGCTGTTCGGCATTGAAGGCTTCGGTCTGGTCGTCCAGGATCAGCACGCGATAGTCCGTGCCGTCGTCTTCCAGCAGCAGGCCGCGCGCCCGGATGTTGCGCAGGAAGTCGGGATCGTCCTTGCGCGTCAGGTCCAGCAGCAAATCGTCGAATGCCGTGCCCGCGGCCAGTCGATCCAGCGGATATTGCCGGGCGGGAACGCGATGGTGATTGCGGTAGGTCAGCGCATAACGCTTGCGGTAGCCCGCGGGTGTGTTGCCCAACGCCTCTAGTGTGTCGATCCCATGCAGCGCCAGTGCGCTGGCGTTGGCCCAGGCGATGACGCCATCGGCCTCGAGCAGGATGATGCCTTCGTTCAGGCCTGCGATGATGCGTTGCAGGTGTTGGCGATGCGGGTGTGGAGCGGCGTTGCTGGCGGTCACGTGGGCCTCTTGGCTTGGCTGGCACAAGCGCACAGGATGCGTTGCGCGGCGCGGCCTGTCCAGAGGATAAACGGACGAGAAGGGGAACGGGCGTCTCGGCGCGGGTCGCCGCGAAAAGCAAAAAAGCTCCGGAATCCGGAGCTTTTGGCGGGCGCTTTCTGGCGCAGTGCAGGAAGACTCCTGCGGAACAACTGGATCTTGCGGCTTGCTGGGATGCACGCAAGTGCTTGGCGGAGCGGACGGGGCTCGAACCCGCGACCCCCGGCGTGACAGGCCGGTATTCTAACCAACTGAACTACCGCTCCGCAGCGGTCTACAACAACACTTGGCAGCGCACCATCTTGTCAGGACGGTTTCGCAGATCCGGTAGGCGAGCCAGCGAACTGGCGTCCCCTAGGGGATTCGAACCCCTGTACTCACCGTGAAAGGGTGATGTCCTAGGCCTCTAGACGAAGGGGACCGGAAACTGCAACTGCTCGAACTACTGTACTACTTACTGCTTTACTGGTGGAGGTAAGCGGGATCGAACCGCTGACCTCTTGCATGCCATGCAAGCGCTCTCCCAGCTGAGCTATACCCCCCAGGTTCCCTGTCGTTCCAAGCTGCAAACAACAAGGCTTACACCCTATAAATGCAAAAAGCTCCAGGGACGGAGCTCTTGAAAGGCACTGCGTAGAGCGCTTTTGGCGGAGCGGACGGGGCTCGAACCCGCGACCCCCGGCGTGACAGGCCGGTATTCTAACCAACTGAACTACCGCTCCGCAGCGGCATACTCAACTACTGTGTCACTTCAACTGCACTTTGGTACTACAAAACTCTGTACTGCTGCCAGTGAACTGGCGTCCCCTAGGGGATTCGAACCCCTGTACTCACCGTGAAAGGGTGATGTCCTAGGCCTCTAGACGAAGGGGACTTGGACTTGCTGTCGACTTGCTGTCTTTACTGCGCGTTTTACCGCGAGTTTTCCTGCTCTACTACTCTTCGCTTTGGACTGGTGGAGGTAAGCGGGATCGAACCGCTGACCTCTTGCATGCCATGCAAGCGCTCTCCCAGCTGAGCTATACCCCCGTTCTTCTAATCAACTCCTGCCACGTTTTACGTTTTTTCCGATCGCTTTCGCGGTCGTTTTTCGTATCTCGTTGCCGGTTTTGTTTAGTGCCGTTGGCGAAGAAACGAGATTATGCACGAACTAATTTCGGCGTGCAAGTCGGTTGGGTGCAAAAAACGAAAAAGTTGCATTGAAGTCGCGTTCAGGGGGACGCATGCGTGGCATGCGGGGGCATACGTTGGCATGCGGCGAGGGGCGTCAGCCGCTTCCGCGACGCCGGGCCCCGGGCGCACAATCCCGGAAAATCAACGGCTTGGACGAGTGCTATCGTGACTGCTGCGGGAACCCGGGTGGAATCCGCCATGATGTTTTGCCGGCAGGAGATTTTTTCGCATGAGCACCACGACTTCTTTTCCCACGCGTCCGCTGGGACGCAGCGACATGTCGATCACGCGCATTGGCGTGGGCGCCTGGGCGATGGGCGGCAACGCCTGGGCCATCGGCTGGGGGCCGCAGGATGACGCCGACTCGATCGCCGCCATCCGCCTCGCGGTCGATCGCGGCATCAACTGGATCGATACCGCCGCCGTCTATGGACTGGGCCATGCCGAGGAGGTGGTGGGCCGTGCGCTGGCGCAGATGAGCCCCGGCGAGCGGCCCTACGTCTTCACCAAGTGCGGCCTGACCTGGTCCCCCGAGCAGCCGCAGGCGACCCCGCGGCGCACCGGCGCGCCGGCCAGCATCCGCCGCGAAATCGAGGGGTCGCTGCGCCGGCTGCGCGTCGAGCGCATCGACCTGTACCAGATGCACTGGCCGGCCGGCGACGGCACGCCGCTGGAGGTCTATTGGCAGGAATTGCTGGACCTCAGGCGGGAGGGCAAGGTGCGCGCCGTCGGCCTGTCCAACCATAACCTGGCGCAGTTGCAGGACGCCGAGGCGCTGGGGCACGTGGAGTCGCTGCAGCCGCCGTTCTCGGCGATCCAGCGCGGCGCCGGCGCCGACCTGATTCCGTGGTGCGCGCAGAACGGCACCGGCGTCATTGTCTACAGCCCCATGCAGTCGGGCCTGTTGAGCGGCGGCTTTTCGGCCGAGCGGGCGCGGACCCTGCGCGCGGACGACTGGCGTTCGCGCAATGCCGAATTCCAGCCGCCCAACCTGGCGCGCAACCTGGCGCTGGCCGAAGCGCTCAAGCCCATCGCCGAGCGCCACGGCACGACCCAGGCCGCGGTCGCCATCGCCTGGACGCTGGCATGGCCGGGGGTCACCGGCGCCATCGTCGGCATGCGCAACGCGGCCCAGGTCGACGGCGTGCTGGGCGCGGCGGAACTGGAACTGGATAGCGATGATCTGGCGCGCATCGTGGATGCGATCGAGCTGACGGGCGCGGGAATGGGGCCGCTGCGGCCGGCCGACGACAGCGGCGCGCTGCCTGTCGACTTGTTGCGCTAGGGACGCGCCGGGAAAGGGGCGCCGGCAGAGGCCCGGGGTGGGGAGCCGGGCCAGGCCGAGGCCGACCCGTTCCGGGTTCAGGGACGGCGCGCGCGGCTGACGCCGAAGGCGGCAATCAGCGCCAGGCCGATCAGCGCCAGCGCCGACTTGTCGCCGAAGCGGGCATAAGGCGTCAGGCCGGCCATGCCCTGCACCGAGACCGGCAGCACGCCCGGCTGCAGCGGCGCCAGTTGGGCGGCAACGTTGCCCTTGGCGTCGATGGCCGCCGTGATGCCGGTGTTGGTGGCGGTCAGCATCGGCCGCGCGGTCTCGATTGTGCGCAGGCGCCCGATCTGCAGATGCTGGCGCAACGCCCAGGTATCGCCGAACCAGCCCAGGTTGCTGACGTTCACCAGAATGGTGGCGCCCGGTTCGCCATCGGGACCAGGCTGCAGCGCGGGCAGCAGGTCGGGACCGAACAGGTCTTCATAGCAGATGTTGAAGGCGATGTGCTGGCCGCCCACGGCGAATGGCGTCTGGCGCTCGCCGCCACGGTCGAAATCGCCCAGCGGGATGTTCAGCATGTCGACGAACCAGTGGAAGCCCGGCGGCACGTATTCACCCCAGGGCACCAGGTGGCGCTTGTCGTAGCGCATCGCGGTGCTGCCGCCCGTCAGTTGTTCCAGCGGCGTCCGGCCATCGAAGCCCATGACGCTGTTGGTGTAGCGGTCGCGGCCATTGCGTACGTCGTGGATCGGCACCCCCATGGCGATCACGGCATTCTGCCGCGCCGCCACCTGGCGCCAGACGTCCCAGACGCGCGGATCGAGCTGGTCCTGGAAGATCGGCAGCACCGTTTCCGGCAGGATCACCATCTGCGGCGGCGGCACCCCCGGCGCCGGCGGCATCGCCGCCAGTTCCAGGTGGCGGCGCAGGCTCTGGTCGAGCAGCGCCGGATCGAATTTCTGCGACTGCTCGATGTTGCCCTGGACCAGACGCACGTTCAGTGGTTCGCCGCTGGGCGCGGACCAGTCGATGCGGGACAGCGGCCAGCCGGCGGCGGCCAATGCCAGCGCCACCCCGGCGGCCAGCGCGTGGCGGCCGTCGCGCGGCTGCTTCTGCAGGCCCGCGGGACGCCACAGGCTGGCGAGGGCGGCGGCGGCGAAGGCCGACAGCAGGGCCATGCCGTGCACGCCCAGCAGCGGGGCCCAGCCAGCGATGGGGCTGTCGACCTGTGCGTAGCCGATGTTGAGCCACGGAAAGCCGGTCAGCAGCACCGCGCGGACCCATTCGAAGCCGGCCCACAGCGCGCCCCAGGCCAGCGTGCCGGACAGCACCCGTCCCGGCGTCGAGTCGGCCGCCAGCGGGACATAGCGCCGCGCCAGCGCGCCGGCGGTGGCCGGGAACAGCGCCAGGAAGGCCGCCAGCGCCAGCACCGCGGCCACCGCCAGCGGCGCGGCCAGGTCGCCGTAGCGGTGCAGGCTGATGAAGATCCAGTACAGCCCCAGCGCGTAAGTGGCGAAGCTGAACAGCCAGCCGCGCAGCCAGGCCTGGCGCGCCGAGGGCGCGTACAGCGTGACGCGGGCGGCCACCGCCAGCGCCAGGACCTGGGTGACGGCCAGCGCCCAGCCTGGCAGCGGGCCGGGGGCGAAGGTGAGGGCGTGGACGGCGCCGGCCAGCGTCAGGCCGGCCGCGCCCAACAGGAACGGACCGCGGGGGGCGCGACTCATGCGTCGGAGTCGGGCTGGACGCCGCGGGAGGGCGCCACGCGCTTGACGCGCAGCCAGATGGCGCGACGCGCGTCGCCGCGCGCCACTTCGAGCTTCAATCCGTCGAACTCGGCGACGTCGCCGCGGCGCGGGATGCGTCCCAACTGCCCGCCCATCCAGCCGCCGACGCTGTCGTACTCGTCGTCGGGCAACAGGCAGCCGAACACGTCGTTGAAGTGCGAGATGTCGGTGGCAGCCAGCACGCGCCACTGGTTCTCGCCCTCGGGGAAGATCGAGTCTTCCTCGGTTTCGTCGAATTCGTCCTCGATGTCGCCGACGATCTGCTCCAGCACGTCTTCCATCGTCACCAGGCCGGAGATGCCGCCGTGCTCGTCGATGACGATGGCCTGGTGGTTGCGGCTGGCGCGGAACTCGTGCAGCAGCACGTTCAGGCGCTTGGATTCGGGGATGAACACGGCCGGGCGAACCAGCGTGCGCACCTCGATGCCGGGTTCCAGCATGCAGCGCAGCAGGTCCTTGGCGAGCAGGATGCCGATGATGTTGTCGCGGTCGCCTTCGTACACCGGGAACCGCGAGTGAGCGGTTTCGATCACGTTGGCCACCAGGTAGGGAATGGGCTGCGTGACGTCGAGCAGGTCCATGCGCGAGCGCGGCACCATGATGTCGCCGACGGTGCCTTCGGACACGGCCAGCGCGCCCTTGATCATCTTGTAGGACTCCGCGTCCAGCAGGTCGCGGTCATGCGCGGCTTCCAGGATGGCCTTGATGCCTTCGCGGTCCTCGGGCTCGCGGCGCACGAGGGAAAGCAGGCGGTCTAGAAGGGATTTGGTGGCGGGTTTGGATGAGCGAGCGGGCGTCGCTTCGGGAGCAGGGTAGGGGTCAGACATCGTCCGGGAGGACAAGTTAGGGAGGGGTCAGCATAACCGAATCTGGCGCGCAATTTGTAACGCGGCCCGCGAAAATGGGGCCAACCGACGCGATCTGCGCCTTGCAGGCCGCCATTTCGCGTCGATTGCTCAGGGTTGACCCGAGGGGCGGAATCAGCGCTCCTGGTAGGGGTCGGCGATGCCCATGCGGGCCAGCGTGGCGGTTTCCAGCGCTTCCATGCGGCGGGCGTCGCGCGCCTTGATGTGGTCGTAGCCGAGCGAATGCAGCACGCCGTGCAGCGTCAGGTGGGCGGCATGGTCCAGCAGCGCCTTGCGCTGTTCGCGCGCCTCGCGCACCAGCACCGGCACGCACATCACGATGTCGCCGCGCGCCACGCCCAGCGGATCCACGCCGTATTCGAACGTCAGCACGTTGGTGGCGTAGTCGCGCTGGCGGAAATCGCGGTTCAGGCGGCGCCCCTCGGCCGCGCCCACCAGGCGCATGCTGAGCTCGGCGGCGCTGAAGTCCACCAGGCCATCCTCGGCCGCGGCGGCCAGCGCCCGCTCGGCCCAGCGGCGCAGGCGCCAGCGCGGCAGGCGGGGCTCGTCGACCCCGTACTGGACGGAAAGGGACAGGTCAGGCGTCATTTTCCGCCGCTCGGTCGTAGGCATCGACGATGCGCGCCACCAGGGGATGGCGCACCACGTCGCGGCTGGTGAAGCGGGTGGTGGCGATGCCCTGCACGTCGTGCAGCACCTTGACGGCGTGCGCCAGGCCGCTTTCCTGGCCGCGCGGCAGGTCCACCTGCGACGGGTCGCCGGTGATGACGGCCTTGCTGCCGAAGCCGATGCGCGTCAGGAACATCTTCATCTGTTCGGGCGTGGTGTTCTGCGCCTCGTCCAGGATGACGAAGGCGTGGTTCAGCGTGCGGCCGCGCATGTAGGCCAGCGGCGCGATCTCGATGGTCTGTTTCTCGAACAGGCGCTGCACTTTCTCGAAGCCCATCAGGTCGTACAGGGCGTCGTACAGCGGGCGCAGGTAGGGGTCGACCTTCTGCGCCAGATCGCCGGGCAGGAAGCCCAGCCGTTCGCCGGCTTCGACCGCCGGGCGCGTCAGCACCAGGCGCTGCACCGTGTCGCGCTCCATCGCGTCGATGGCGCAGGCCACCGCCAGCCAGGTCTTGCCGGTGCCGGCCGGACCCACGCCGAAGGTGATGTCGTGCTTGAGGATGTTGTTCAGGTAGTCGCGCTGGCGCGGCGTGCGCGGACGCAGGTCGCTGCGCTTGGTGCGCAGGGCGATGGCGTCGCTGTCGTCGTCCAGCGCCGGCAGCGGGTCGGCCTCGCGGGCCGGCGCGTCCTGCAGTTTCTCTTCCTGGCGGCCGACGCCGATCTCGACCAGCCCGAGCTGGATGTCGTCGACCGACAGCGCGCGATGCACGGCCTGCTCATGGAAACGGCGCAGCACGCGGCCGGCCAGTTCGGCCTTGTCGCCTTCGATGGTGACGCGGCTGCCGCGGCGCGAGAGCTTCACGCCCATGCCGTCGGCGAGCTGGCGCAGGTTCTCGTCCAGCGGGCCGCACAGGTTGGCCAGGTGGGTGTTGTCGCCGTCCAGGATGACGACGGCGGGCAGGCTGCGGCGGGCGCGGGGGCGGGAAGTGGTCATTCGGCCTCTTGGGAGTCGCGGTCGACGTCGGCCACCCGGGCGCGCAGCGAATTGGTGTGCGCCTCGGTGATGATGACGTCGACCATCTGTCCGATGAGCCGCGCGGGCGCGGCGAAGTTGACAATGCGGTTGTTCTCGGTGCGGCCCATCAGCTCGTTCGGGTCGCGCCGCGACGGGCCTTCCACCAGCAGGCGCTGGCGGGTGCCGATCATGTTGCGGGCGATGGCGGCGGCCTGCTCGTTGATCAGCGCCTGCAGGCGCTGCAGGCGGCGCAGCTTGACGTCCTGCGGCGTGTCGTCGTGCAGGTCGGCGGCCGGCGTGCCGGGGCGGCGCGAGTAGACGAACGAGAACGAGGTGTCGAAACCGACGTCCTCGATCAGCTTCATGGTCTTTTCGAAGTCTTCCTCGGTCTCGCCGGGGAAGCCGACGATGAAGTCCGACGACAGCGTCAGGTCGGGACGCGCGGCGCGCAGGCGGCGCACGACCGACTTGAATTCCAGCGTGGTGTAGCCGCGCTTCATGGCCGCCAGCACGCGGTCGCTGCCGGCCTGCACCGGCAGGTGCAGGAACGACACCAGCTTGGGCAGGCGGGCGTAGGCGTCCACCATGCGCTGGGTCATTTCCTTGGGGTGCGAGGTGGTGTAGCGGATGCGCTCGATGCCGGGAATCTCGTGCACGTATTCCAGCAGCATGGCGAAATCGGCGATCTCGTCGCTGTCGCTCATGCGGCCGCGGTAGGCGTTGACGTTCTGGCCCAGCAGGGTGACTTCCTTGACGCCCTGGTCGGCCAGGTCGGCCACTTCGACCAGCACGTCGTCGAACGGCCGCGAGACTTCCTCGCCGCGCGTGTAGGGCACGACACAGAAGCTGCAGTACTTGCTACAGCCTTCCATGATCGAGACGAAGGCGGTGGCGCCGTCGACGCGCGGCGGCGGCATGTTGTCGAACTTCTCGATCTCGGGGAAGCTGATGTCGACCTGCGAGCGGCCTTCGGCGCGGCGGCGCTGGATCAGGTCGGGCAGGCGGTGCAGGGTCTGCGGGCCGAACACCACGTCCACATAGGGCGCGCGCTTGACGATGGCCTCGCCTTCCTGGCTGGCGACACAGCCGCCCACGCCGATCACCAGGTTCGGGTTGGTCTTTTTCAGGTGCTGCACGCGGCCCAGGTCGGAAAAGACCTTTTCCTGGGCCTTTTCGCGCACCGAACAGGTGTTGAACAGGATGACGTCGGCTTCTTCCGGATTGTCGGTCAGTTCCAGCCCCTGGTCGCCGCGCAGCACGTCGGCCATCTTGTCCGAGTCGTACTCGTTCATCTGGCAGCCGAAGGTGCGGATGTAAAGCTTGCGGGGAGCGCCGGTGGCGGGGGCGGGCGGGACGGCGGCGGCGCCGTCTTGCGCGTGAGGCACGCGCTTGAGGGAAGTTTCTTGCATGTCGGTCGCCGTGACGGGTGTAGATCCCGGGGGCAGTGGAGAGGGGAAAAGCGGAATTTTACCCCTTGCTGCAAATTTCCTTCATGCAGACGAAATGCAGGGTTACGATAGCTGGCCCTCGCAGATTCCCTTTCCGAGAACAATTATCTTTACGCGACCGGTCCGATGACGACGAATCCCTCCCTTCCGCCGGCCGCCACGCTCGCGCCCGGCGCCGCAGCCGCCGCGACGGACGAGTTCCGCAATCCGCTGTCGACCTCCGCCTGGCTGCTGGCCGGTCTCGGGGTGGCGCTGGTGGCCGCGGTCTGCGCCCTGTGGGTCGACCTGCCGCTGGCGATCTGGATCCGGCAATCGGTCAGCGACGGGGTCAATACCTCGTTCGAGTGGATCGGCGAAATGGGCGAAAGCGGCCGCTACATCGGCGTGGCGCTGGCGTTCTACATCGTCGGCCTGGTCGGCCTGGCGCGCGGCTGGCGCAATCCGGTGCGCATGAGCTACGCCAGCATGGCGCGCGGCAGCCTGCTGATGCTGTCGACCATGGCGGTCGGCGGGCTGGTGGTGCTGGTGCTCAAGCGCTTGGTGGCGCGCGCCCGTCCCGAGCTGTTCTTCGAGAAGGGCATCTACGGACTGGGCGAGTCGTTCTCGCGCGCCAATCAGTTCAATTCCTTTCCTTCCAGCCACACCTACGCCGCCTTCGCGGTGGCGGTGACGCTCGGCATCCTGGCGCCGCGCTGGCGCTGGGCCTTCCTGTCGCTGGCCGCGCTGGTCGCCGCCAGCCGCCTGGTCAACCTGGATCACTACCTGTCCGACGTGCTGACCGCCGCCGCGATCGCCATCGCCGTGGGTCACCTGCTGGCGCCGCGGGTGCTCTGTAGCAAGTACCAATGGCCGCTGCGCGCGCCGTGGCGCTGGTGGAAGAAGGGCTGAGCGCGCCGCGAGGCGCCGCAGACGGACTTCAATGAAAATGGCCGCCATGCAGGCGGCCATTTTCATTGGCGGCAAGGTTCAGGCGAACGCCACCACCACGCGGCGGTTGGTGCGGCTTTTCTTTTCGATCTTGGTGACCATGACCGGGCCGATCTCGCCGGTGTTGGCCACGTGCGTGCCGCCACAGGGCTGGCGGTCCACGCCGGGGATCTCGATGATGCGGATGCGCGTCGCGCCGCCGGGCGGGGCGGCGCCGACCGTGCGCACCAGATCGGGCTGCGCCGCAAGTTCCTCGGGCGTGATGGTGTTGACGGTGACGTCGGTGCGGGCCTGGATCAGCGTGTTCAGGCGCTCGGTCAGGTCGGCCTTGTCGAGCGTCGACTCGGGCAGGTCGAAGTCGATGCGGGCCGAGTCGGGCGAAATGCTGCAGCCGGTGACGGGCGCCGGCACCAGCGAACCGAGCAGGTGCAGACAGGTGTGCAGGCGCATCAGCCGGTGGCGGCGCGGCCAGTCGATGCGCACGGTGACGCGGTCGCCGACCTGCGGCGCCGCGGCGCCCTCGGCCAGCACGTGCAGGATGCGGCGGCGGTCGTCGGCGTAGACGGTGTCGGCCACCGGCAGCGCGCGGCCATCGGCCAGCGTCAGCGTGCCGCTGTCGCCGGCCTGCCCGCCGCTGCGGGCGTAGCAGAGGGTCTGGTCCAGTTCGACGCCGTCGGCGCCGACGGCGATGACGGTGGCCTCGCACTGCTGCTCGTAGGGCGCGTCGTCGAAGCGCTTGAGGGTGACGCTCATGGGGATGTCTCCGTTGTCTTTCCGTGTGGTGTGGGTCAGGCCAGGATCCGGATGCCCCGGTCGGTCTCGATGGCGGCCTGCAGGCGTGGCAGGCCGTCGGCCTGTTCGATGGCGATGAGCGCGTCCGCGCCCAGCCAGGCCAGCCCCTGGCGCAGCAGCGCCGCGCGCGGGTGGGTGCCGGCCAGCGCCACGAGGGTCAGCGGCTGGCGCGGCAGGCTGACGCCGGGATAGGCGTCCACATCCCACTGGATCAGGGTCGGCAGCAGGCCGTCGCCGGCCGTTGCGCCCGCTTCGCGCCAGGCCGGCAGGCTGCCGTCGTCGGGCACCGTAAGGCGCCAGCGCAGGTCGCCGCGGGTCATGGGGATGGCGGGTGCGATGCGATCGGGGTGCCGCGCCTGCCATGCGCTCAGGTCAGCGGGCGCCTCGACTCGCGCCGCCCAGTGCGCCAGGAACGGCCCTTCGGCCAGGCGCGCCCGCATGGCCGGCTGGTCCAGGCCGAACCAGCGCGGCCGCTGCGGCGCGGGCGCGTCCGGGTCGATGGCGATTACTTCGAGGTACACGCCGCCCGTCATGCCCAGCACGCGGTTGTGGGTGCCCATGCGGGGATGCGCGCCGCCGCCCGTGGGCGCGATGCCCAGCAGGTCGGCCACGTGGCGCGTGCCGCTGTCCAGGTCGGCGGCGGCGACGACGAGATGATCGAGAGCGAGTTTCATGAGGCCTATGGTAGCGAATAAGGGGGCGGCCGTACCCGTACAGCGCGTGGGCAGGGCGTCTATACAGTGGCCTTGCCAAGCATAAAAAAACCCGCCACGCGGCGGGTTTTCCAAAAAGGGGGAAACGGCTCAGGCGACTTCGCCTTCCTCGCCTTCCTTCTTGACCGGCTTGACCAGGTCTTCGCGCTTGACGCCCATCCACATGGCCAGCGCGGCGGCGACGAACACCGACGAGTAGATGCCGAACCAGATGCCGATGGTCAGGGCCATGGCGAAGTAGTGCAGGGTGGGGCCGCCGAAGAACAGCATCGCCAGCACCATCATCTGGGTCGAACCGTGGGTGATGATGGTGCGCGAGATGGTCTGCGTGATGGCGCTGTTGATGACTTCCTGCACGTCCGCCTTGCGGTACTTGCGGAAGTTCTCGCGGATCCGGTCCATGATGACCACGGATTCGTTCACCGAGTAGCCCAGCACCGCCAGCACGCCCGCCAGCACCGACAGCGAGAACTCCCATTGGAAGAAGGCGAAGAAGCCCAGGATGATGACCACGTCGTGCAGGTTGGCGATCACGCCGGCCACCGCGAACTTCCATTCGAAGCGGAAGCCCAGGTAGACCATGATGCCGATGACCACCACTAGCAGGGCCATCAGGCCGTTGTGCAGCAGTTCCTGGCCGACCTGCGGACCGACGAACTCGACGCGGCGCAGCTCCACGCCCTGGTCGGCGGCCTTGAGCGCGGCCATGACGGTTTCGCTCTGGGTGGCCGACGTCTGGCCTTCCTGCAGGGGCAGGCGGATCATGACGTCGTGCGAGGTGCCGAAGTTCTGCACCTGGAAGTCGGTGTAGCCCAGCTTCGAGACCACGCCGCGCACGTTTTCAAGCTGCGCCGTCTGGGCGTAGTTGACTTCCATGACCGTGCCGCCGGTGAATTCGATCGACAGGTGGAAGCCGCGCGTAATGATGAAGAAGACCGCCGCCACGAAGGTGACGAGGCTGATGATGTTCAGCACCAGCGCGTGGCGCATGAACGGGATGGTGCGGTGAATCCGGAAAAATTCCATGTTTTGCCCTGGCTATTCGGCGGCGGGCGGCGTGGCCGCCCGCGCGCATGTTCAGTTGGTCTTCGGCTTCCAGACTTCGCCGATGGAGATCGACGTGAGCTTCTTCTTGCGGCCGTACCAGAGGTTGGCCAGCGCGCGCACGCCCACGACGGACGAGAACATCGAGGTCAGGATGCCCAGGCAATGGACCACCGCGAAGCCGCGGATCGGGCCGGAACCGAAGGCCAGCAGGGCCAGGCCGACAATCAGCGTGGTGAGGTTGGAGTCAAGGATCGTGCCCCAGGCGCGCTCGAAGCCATGGTGGATGGCCTGCTGTGGCGTTGCCCCGTTGCGCAATTCTTCCCGTATCCGCTCGTTGATCAGCACGTTCGAGTCGATCGCCATGCCCAGTGTCAGCGCGATGGCGGCGATGCCCGGCAGCGTCAGCGTGGCCTGCAGCATCGACAGCAGGGCCAGCAGCAGCAGCACGTTCAGGGTCAGGCCGACGGTCGAGAACACGCCGAACAGGTGGTAGTAGATGATGATGAAGACGGCGATCGCCAGGAAGCCGTACAGCGTCGAATGGAAGCCCTTCGAGATGTTGTCGGCGCCCAGGCTCGGGCCGATGGTGCGTTCCTCGATGATCGACATCGGCGCGGCCAGCGCGCCGGCGCGCAGCAGCAGGGCGGTGTCGGCGGCTTCCTCGGAGCTCATGCTGCCCGAGATCTGCACCTGGCCGCCGGCGATTTCGGTACGGATGACGGGGGCCGTGACCACTTCGCCCTTGCCGTTCTCGAACAGCAGGATGGCCATGCGCTTGCCGATGTTGTCGCGGGTGACGTCGCGGAAAATGCGCGCGCCCTTGGAGTCCAGCGTCAGGTGCACGGCGGCCTGCTGGGTCTGCGAATCGCGGCCGGGCTGGGCGTCCTGCAGGTTCTCACCGGTCAGGACCACCTGGCGGCGCACCAGGATCGGGCGGCCGTCGCGGTCGGAGTAGCGCTCCAGGCCGAACGGCACCGAACCGCCCAGCAGCGCGGCCTGCGCGGCGGGCGAGTCGTCGACCATGCGGATTTCGAGCGTGGCGGTGCGGCCCAGCAGTTCCTTGGCCTTGGCCACGTCCTGCACGCCGGGCAGCTGCACCACGATGCGGTCCGAACCCTGCTGCTGGATGACCGGTTCGGCCACGCCCAGTTCGTTGATCCGGTTGTGCAGCGTGTTGATGTTCTGTTTGAGGGCCGAGTCCTGCACGCGGGTGACGGCGGCCGGGTTCAGCGCGCCCAGCAGCAGCAGCTTGCCGTTCTCTTCGCTTTCGGTGAATTCCAGGTCGGGCAGGCGGCTGCGCAGCGTCGAGATGGCGCGGTCGCGGTCCTGCGCGTTGGCGAAGCTTGCGGCCACGCTCATGCCGGAGCGCTCGACGCCGGCCACGTTGACCTTCTGGTCGCGCAGCACCGAGCGCACGTCGGCGGCCAGCGAGTCGTAGCGGGCGGTCAGCGCGCCCTGCATGTCCACTTGCAGCAGGAAGTGCACGCCGCCGCGCAGGTCCAGGCCCAGGTACATGGGCTTGGGGGCGAACCAGCCCATGGCGCGCATCCAGCTCGGCGAGGCCGGCAGCAGGTTCAGCGCCACGGTGTAGTGCGGGTCGCCCTGGACGGTGTTGAGGGATTTGTCGATCAGATCGCGCGCCTGCAGTTGCAGGTCGGTCGACGTGAAGCGGGCGCGCACGGTGCCGAGCGTGCCGTTCTGTTCGTAGTAGACCCCGTCGTTGGGGATCTTGGCGTCGGCCAGTACCTGCTCGACCCGGTCACGCATGGCCGGATCCACCTTGATGGTGGCCTTGGCGCTGGAAACCTGGACGGCGGGCGACTCGCCGTAGAAATTGGGAAGCGTATACAGCAGGCCGATAAGGACCGCAATCAGGACCGTAATGTACTTCCAGAGGGGATAGCGGTTCATTGCCGGCTACGTCATGTAAGAGTGGAGAAAAGGCCGCCCGGGCGGCTGGCGCGGCGGGCGGCGGGGCGGCTGCCGTCGGGCCCGGGGCCCGGCGGCGGAGCTCCTATGGGACGCTTACAGGGCCTTGATGGTTCCCTTGGGCAGAACGGTCGACACCGACGACTTCTGCATGATGATCTCGACCGGCTTGTCGGCCAGTTCCGAGACTTCGACGGTGACGTAGCTGTCGTTCACCTTGGTGACCTTGCCCAGCATGCCGCCGGCGGTCACGACTTCGTCGCCCTTGGCCAGGGCGGCGATGAGGTTGCGGTGTTCCTTCTGGCGCTTCATCTGGGGACGGATCATCAGGAAATAGAGGATCACGAACATCAGGATGATGGGCAGCATGCCCATCAGCGCATTGCCTTCGGGAGCGGCCTGGGCCACGACGAGGCTGGCGGTATCGATAGCGGACATGTAATTCTCCTGCGTTTGGTCTGTTTGGGTTTGTTTGTATCGTGCTGTCGACGATCTTGTTCTGCGCCCATCCCCGCGCGAGCCATGGATAGGGCAAGCCGACTATTGTAGCGAGGTTTAAGGGCCCCCACGCCGCGCGCACTTCGTGCGCTAGCTGCCCCCCGAGGGGGCTGCCCCGCCTTGGGGCGGCCCGGCGGCGGGGCGGCCGTTCTGGCGTAGAGTTCGTCCTGTGCGCAGTGATGAGGGCGGAAACGCGAAACAAAAGTCCTTGTTCGGGTTCTCCCTGTATGGTGGATGCAAAATGCGCGGTTGCTGGCGGGAAAGTATCTCAATTGAGATACATTGGCTCGACACTATTGCAGGAATCGCCATGCCCCAGACCTCGATGCTCCACGTCCGCGTGGACGACAAGCTCAAAGCCGACGCTACCGAAAAGCTGGCCGAATTCGGCCTGACGATTTCCGACGCCGTGCGCATCCTGCTCACGCGGGTGGTCAAGGAGGGCGGCCTGCCCGCCGGGTTGACCACCGATGCCCCGGCGCACGACGCGTGGTTCCGCGCCAAAGTCCAGGAAGCCCTGGCCGACACCGGGCCGGCCGTTCCGCACCGGCAGGTCATGGACGAGGCCCAGGCGCTGATCGACAGGAAGCGCCGTGCCCGCAGTTGAGTGGTCGTCTGTCGCCAGGGCCGATCTGTTGGCCATAGTCGACTACATCTCGGATGACAATCCAGACGCTGCCCAGCGTCTGAAAGACGATATTGAAACGAAGGCGGCGCAACTGCCAGCCTGTCCCGCGCTGTCGTGCCCGTGCACGCTGGATATCTTGATCGCTAGGAGTTGTGCGTCAGAGAAGGCTATCGCAAAAATAGCTCATATATTTATCTAAGTCCGCCCTGTCACAATCGAACGAATCCCATTTTGGGTTGATCCACTCGTCCGCAGAATTCCCTTCGACCACGATAGACGGCGATGGCAATCCCATTAAGTCGCCTGGGCCTTCGGGTTCCACTACCTCGGCGAAATAGCGGGGAGTGGAGGCGTCTCCCGATGGTTCCATCGCCTTTGTCGGAAAATCAGGGCCATCCACCAGCCCGAAATCCCCGGGAAATATTGGCCATTCGTCTCCGAGCCACGGCGCGATGCTAGCAGCCGAAGCGGGGGGCATCTTTTCCGTAAACTCGGGCGGCGGTAGAGCGCCAGCAGGCCAGGGGGGAATCGTAACTGGCGCGGATGCTCCAACTTGCACGAACACTGAACCATCGTCGAGGGTTGTAGTTATCGTGTCGCTTCCGGCAATAACCGCGCCGTCATGCAGAGAAGTGATGCTGTGGATCGCTGAATAGGCATCCTTGTAGTAAGTCACGGACACGCCCTGCCGGTTGGTTCCGGCGATGGTCAAAGTAAACAGCACATACGACACGCACTCGTCATTCCCCTCACGATCAAGGCCCATCACGTTCCCGTGATAACTTGAACCACTCATGGTCGTTCCGAACTGATCTGTGTAGATAAGCCCGTCGATACCGCCAAATCCCATTTCGATGGATGCCATCAG
Organism: Achromobacter sp. SIMBA_011; assembly: GCF_046535435.1. Lineage (NCBI taxonomy): Bacteria > Pseudomonadati > Pseudomonadota > Betaproteobacteria > Burkholderiales > Alcaligenaceae > Achromobacter > Achromobacter sp. SIMBA_011. Next base: position 53,007 of record NZ_JAWRWN010000005.1, read on the forward strand.
GTCGCCGAATACACTCTTCACGAATTGGTAGCCGAGGGCGGGAAGATCGAAATTCCAGATTTTCTCGGCAAAGGCGAAGGCCATCAGTTTGCTATAGGTCTGCTCAACTTCCGGCAGGCTTCGCTGATCCAGTTGAGAGAGCCTCGCCATCAGGGCTGCGTCGGCCTTGAGCTTTTGCATGGCTTCGTCCGGCTGACCTTTGGCATCAAAATAGGCCAGATCGTGGTCCTTGCACATCGCATCCAGGGGACTTTCCTGCGTGGTTCCATCGACTCCCGGGCGTTTGAACACCGCTCCTCGAACAAGCTCGTCCCGACTCAGTTCTCCACCGCGCTGCCCCGCGGACCAATCGGGCCCGCACCAATTGCCATATATGGGAACAAGACTGGCCAGTTCATCCCAATGGGGGTTGAGGAGCCTGATATCGCCGTATTCGGAAGCCATCTTCGTTCACGCTAATCGTCAAGCACTACGGTTTCACTTCGTTATTGCCCAGTCTGGATGAGACTGTCACAGGGATGATCTCTGCATCTGCCCACGAAGGCAGTTGGATCGCAGACCATGTGGTAGTAGCGATATCCAGCATGGCCATTCCTCCAAGCCTGTTGCCCCGAGTGGAGGGCTGATCCATGTAGATCGTCGCGATATAGCCGCCGCCGGGCGCACATAGCAATTCGCGAGGCTCAAATATCGACCCCGAATCCGCAGGCATTAACTGCCACCCTTGCCGCTCGCCTTGCGAGGACAGGCGGATCACACTCAAGCCATGGCGATGCGTTTGTCCCTGGAGGCAAAGATGGCCAGCCCGGTCCTGCGACGGCAGTTCAGCATGCGAGATTCCATCAAAGGCACATGGGACTGGCACCTTGTCGTCTCCACGTCTCATTCGATAAATCTCGCTACCCCCATAGCGATCGTGGTAATCGGCGAAGAGCCCAGACGGGCCGTAGGATTGGAGGAGAATTTCGTCGTCCGAAACGTACTGCGCCTGCCCCCCTTCGACAAACTTGAACAAACCCGAGAAAGGCCGTTCCGTGCCGCTTGAAAGGTCAAATTCCCAGAGATCGAACTCTAGGAGCCGCACACGCCGACCGGGTGGCACCAAGCGCGCACTGCGCCAGAATGCGATTTTCGTCTCGTCCAGAGACATGAAAGGGGATAACTTGTTTCCTTGCGCCGCCGGAATGATCGTCAGCACACCGCCTTCGCTGGGCATCAGCGCAATTTCAGATTCATTCAGCGAACGGCGCTCCTCGTCTTCGGAGTCACCCGGAATCTTCCGACGTGACATTACGATGTAGCGCCCTTGAGGCGAATAGTGTGCGTACGTGTAGCGAAAGCCTTCAGGTAATCCGTAACGATACAAGCGGCCTGTCGTCAACTGATAGCGCATTACGTCACAACGCTGATGAATCCGCTCAACGCACTCGACGAACAACCAGTCGCTGCCATTCGGATGAATGCTCAGCGAACGGATTTCACGGCCGCCATTGGGGGGCGAGAAGAGGGTCTGCGTGGTGGGTGTTGCTACCTCGGCCGTGGACTTCGCTTTCACATCGCGATTCGGGGGCGGTGGTGTGAGAAGAGACCACCACAATGGCAAGACGCAAGCCGCCGTCAACATCGCGGCGAAAACCCACCCTCGATTTCGTTTGGTCATTGCGTCCGCATGCTTCAGAAGCCCGCAGGACTAGCGGGACAATGCCCAATACCGTATATCGATGGTCAAGGTGACAAAAGCGCCAATGCGGCTAAAGCGGACGAACCCCCATCAAGTCGCCGTCATCGATGCCTGCCCGCTACCTATGTGACGCGGTACTGCTTGCGCACGGCAACGCTGCTTTGAGACGAAACGCATACCCGCCCCGCCCCCGCGCTACTCCACCCCGCGCGCCCGGTCGGCCGCGAACTGCGCGCGCCAGGCCTCGAAGCGGCCCTCGGCGATGGCCTCGCGCATTTCCTTCATGATGGTCAGGTAGAAATGCAGGTTGTGCAGCGTGTTCAGGCGCGCGCCGGTGATCTCGTTGGCGCGCTGCAGGTGATGCAGGTAGGCGCGCGAGAAGTTGGCGCAGGTGTGGCAGGCGCAGCTCGGGTCCAGCGGGCGGGTGTCGTCTCGGTACTTGGCGTTGCGGATCTTGACGTCGCCGAAGCGGGTGAACAGCCAGCCGTTGCGGGCGTTGCGGGTCGGCATGACGCAGTCGAACATGTCGACGCCGCGGCTCACGCCCTCGACCAGGTCTTCCGGCGTGCCCACGCCCATCAGGTAGCGCGGCGCCTGGGCCGGCAGCTTGGGCGTCACGTGCGCCAGGATGCGCATCATGTCTTCCTTGGGCTCGCCCACCGACAGCCCGCCGATGGCGTAGCCGTGGAAACCGATGTCCTGCAGGCCGGCCAGGGACTCGTCGCGCAGCGATTCGTACATGCCGCCCTGCACGATGCCGAACAGCGCGTTGGGGTTCTGCAGCCGGTCGAATTCCTCGCGCGAGCGGCGCGCCCAGCGCAGCGACATGCGCATCGAGCGGGCCGCTTCCTCGACGGTCGCGGGGCGGCCGTCGATCTCGTAGGGCGTGCACTCGTCGAACACCATGACGATGTCCGAGTTCAGCGAGCGCTGGATGCGCATCGATTCCTCGGGCGTCAGGAACAGGCGGGCGCCGTCGATGGGCGAAGCGAACTTCACGCCTTCCTCGGTGATCTTGCGCATGCCCTGCAGGCTGAACACCTGGAAACCGCCCGAGTCGGTCAGGATCGGCTTGTCCCACTGCATGAAGCCGTGCAGGCCGCCATGCTTTTCCATGATCTCCGTGCCCGGGCGCAGCCACAGGTGGAAGGTGTTGCCCAGCACGATCTGCGAACCGATCTCCTTGAGCTCGTGCGGCATCATGGCCTTGACGCTGCCGTAGGTGCCCACGGGCATGAAGATGGGCGTTTCCACCACGCCGTGGTTGAGCGTGATGCGGCCGCGGCGGGCGCCGCCGTCGGTGGCGAGCAGTTCGAAATTCAGTCCGGTCATGGGGCGGGGGATTCGATGAACATGGCGTCGCCGTAGCTGAAAAAGCGGTAGCGCTGGGCGACGGCGTGGGCGTAGGCGCGGCGGATCGGCTCGACGCCGGCCAGCGCCGAGACCAGCATCAGCAGGGTCGACTGGGGCAGGTGGAAGTTGGTGACCAGCGCGTCGATGACACGGTACTGGTAGCCGGGGGTGATGAACAGGCGCGTGTCGCCTTGGGCGGCGGCCAGCGGCAGGCCGGGGGCGGTGCGGCCCTCCGTCTGGGCGGCGGCCGATTCCAGGGCGCGCACGCTGGTGGTGCCGACCGCGATCACGCGGCCGCCGCGGGCGCGCGTTGCGGCGATGGCGTCCACCGTGGCCTGCGGCACGGTGAACCATTCGGCGTGCATGACGTGGTCGGCCAGGTTGTCCACGCGCACCGGCTGGAAGGTGCCGGCGCCCACGTGCAGCGTGACGAAGGCGCGTTCCACGCCCAGCGCCGCCAGGCGGTCCAGGGTGGGCTGGTCGAAGTGCAGGCCGGCGGTCGGCGCTGCCACGGCACCCGGCTCGCGGGCGTAGACGGTCTGGTAGCGGTCGTCGTCGCCGGCGTCGGCGGCGTGCGTGATGTAGGGCGGCAGCGGCGTCGCGCCGTGCGCGTCCAGCAACTCCAGCACCGGCCCGGGGAAGCGGATGTCGAACAGCTCGCCCTCGCGGCCCAGCACCGTGGCGTCGAAGGCGTCGGCCAGCCGCAGCACCATGCCGGCGCCGGGCGACTTGCTGGCGCGCACGTGCGCCAGGGCGCGGTCGGTGTCGGTGATGCGCTCGACCAGCACCTCGACCTTGCCGCCGGTGATCTTGTGGCCGGCCAGGCGCGCCTTGATGACGCGGGTGTCGTTGAACACCAGCAGGTCGCCGGGGCGCAGCAGTTTTTCCAGGTCGGCGAACTGGCGGTCATGCAGTTGGCTGGCGCCATCCAGGTGCAGCAGGCGGCTGCCCGTGCGCTGGGCGGCGGGCGTCTGCGCGATGAGCTCGGGAGGCAGCTCGTAGTCGAAATCGGAAACGGTAAGGGCTTGCACGCGGGTATCGGTATCAGGGGCGGGCGCGGCCTGGGCCGGCCGCCGGGCCGCCGGATGGGGCGGCGGCAAAAAAGCGAGCCGGACCTGTCGGCTCGGCTCTGGGCAACTGTCTATTGTAAAGGGGCTGGCGAAAAGGGCGGGGCGGCCGGCGATGGTGGCGTCCGCGCCAGCGAGGACGGCAGGACGGGGACGAGCGATTTCCAGGGGAAGGTGCGCCCCCGGGGGCCGGCGCGGCGCCTTAGCGCCCGCCGCGCCAGCCGAGCCGGCGCGAGCAATCGGCCGCGGCCGCCATCAGGGCCCGCAGCGGCGCGCCGTCCGGCGCCAGGTCGAAGCCGCCGTGCAGTCCCAGCCCGGTGATGGCGCCGGCCAACTGGCCCTGGGCGTCCAGCACCGGCAGCGCGGCCGAGTCGATGCCGTGCAGCAGGTGGCCGCTGACGCTGGCGTAGCCGCGCTGGCGCGTGGCCTGCCAGCGCGCCCGCAGCGCGGCGGCGGGGTCGGCCGGGTCGAGCGGCAGGCCGGCGGCGGCGGGATCGTCCAGCAACGCCGCGGCGTCGCCGCCCTGGCGCCGCGCCGTGTCCCATTCGGCCAGCGCGCGCGGCAGCGCCAGCGCCTCCGGCAGCCAGGCCGCGAAGACCCGCCCGGTGGCGCTGTTGAGCAGCGGCAGCACCGAACCCACGCGCACGTTGACCGTGACCGGCAGCCGCGCGTCGCGCCACTGCACGATGGTGGGTCCGTGCTGGCCCCAGACCGAGATGAAGACGGTCTGGCCGATGGCCGCGCTCAGGTCTTCCAGGCAGCCGGCCGCCAGCTTGACGAAATCCACTTCCGCCAGCGCCGCCAGTCCGGTGTGCAGGGCCTGCGGTCCGAGCCGGTAGCGGGCGCTGGCCGGATCCTGTTCGACGTAGCCGCGCCGTTCCAGCGACACCAGGTAGCGGTGCGCCTTGGCGCGCGGCATGTCCAGGCTGCGGCCCAGTTCCGACACCGACACGGCGCCGCCCAGTTCGGCCAGCCGGGTCAGGACGTCCAGGGCGATTTCGGCGGACTGGATCCCGGTGCTGCTATCTGTTGACATCAGTTTGTCTCTTATTAGAATACGTGTATCACTAAAAAATACATCAGCGTGCCGTGGCGGACAACCATTCGGGCCGGAAGACCGGCCCGGTGCGCGAACGGACAAAGACGGAGACAAGCAATGAAGATGTCCATCTTCTCGGTGCAGGACCACTACCCCGACCAGCCCCGCAGCCTGGGCCAGCTCTACGGCCAGGTGCTGGAGCAGGCGCGCCGCGCCGAACAACTGGGCTACGACACCTTCTGGGTGGCCGAGCACCACTTCCATGAATACGGCGCGGTGCCGAATCCGGCGGTGTTCCTGGCGGCGCTGTCGCAGCAGACGACGCGGCTGCGGCTGGGCACCGCGATCTCCATCCTCACCTTCCACAACCCGCTGACTGTGGCGGAAAACTATGCCCTGGTGGACCAGCTTTCGCAAGGCAGGCTGTCGCTGGGCGTGGGGTCGGGCTACCTGAAGCACGAGTTCGAGGGCTACGACGTCGATCCGGCCACCAAGCGCGAGCGCTTCGACGAGAACCTGATGCTGGTCGAGCGCCTGCTGGCCGGCGAGCGCGTCAGCCACGAAGGCAAGTTCAACCGCATCCACGCGGTGCGCCTGAACGTGCAGCCGGTGCAGCAGCCGGTGCCGGTGTACGTGGCGATCCTGCGCCGCGAGGCCGCCTACCACGTCGGCCGCCAGGGCCGCCGCATGCTGTTCGTGCCCTACGCGGCGGTGGACAACTTCGAGGAGATCGGCCTGATGATGCAGGACTACCGCCGCGGCCTGGCCGAGGCCGGCATCGAGGATGCCACCGGCATGGCTGCGGTGGCGCTGCACACCCACGTGGCCGCGACCGACGACGAGGCCCGCGAGCGCGCCGCCCGCGCCTTCGACCTGTATGTGGACACGCGGCTGTATGCGCGCAAGCAGGTGTACGACGACATCATCGCCAGCGGCCTGTCGCTGTTCGGCTCGGCCCGCACCGTGGCCGACAAGCTCGCGCGGCTGGCCGACATGGGCCTGGACCACGTCATGAGCCTGCACAACTTCGGCCTGATGCCGCAGGACCGGGTGCTGGACTCGATGCAGCGGCTGATGGCCGAGGCCCTGCCGCTGTCGGGCGTGCGCCCGGCCAGCACGGTGCCCGCCTGAGCGGCGGCCGCGGGGAAGCCTCCATGCCTGCCAGTGACGATCTCAGCCCACTTCGTCTGCGCCGGGCGCTGGGGCGCTACGCCACCGGCGTCACGGTGGTGACCGCCGCCGGCGCCGACGGGCCGATCGGCCTCACGGTCAACTCCTTCGCGCCCGTCTCGCTGGAGCCGCCGCTGGTGCTGTGGAGCCTGCGCCGCGCCAGCCTCCACTATGCCGACTTCACCACCCGCGGCGGCTTCGCCATCCATGTGCTGGGGGCGCCGCAGCGCGACCTGGCGCGGGTGTTCTCGCAGCCGGTGGCCGACCGCTACGCCGGACTGGACTGGTACGCCACCGAGGACGGCATCCCCGTGTTCGACGAGTGCGCCGCCCGCTTCGAGTGCGCCACCCGCCAGGTGCTGGAGGTGGGCGACCATGCCCTGCTGATCGGCGAGGTGCGCCGCCTGCACACCCCGGACGACCCCGGCGGCGCCCTGGTTTTCCATGATGGGTCATTCCTGTCGCACCTGGGGGATCCCGTCGTATAACGCTTTCCACGCCGTAGCGGATCGGCAAGACGCATAACGATATCCGCGCCCCAAAGGAGATACCGCATGACCCCTCGTAGCACTCTGACGGCCGCGTTGGCGGCCCTGCTGGTGGCGGGCGCCGCGCCCGCGCTGGCGCAGGTGAAGATCGGCGCCACCCTGTCCACCACCGGCCCCCAGGCCTCGCTGGGCATTCCCGAACGCAACACCATCAGCCTGTTGCCCACCGAGATCGGCGGCGTCAAGGTCGAATACGTGGTGCTGGACGATGCCTCCGACACCACCCGCGCGGTCAGCAATTCGCACAAGCTGATCTCGGAAAACCAGGCTGACCTCATCATCGGCTCCTCCACCACCCCCAATACCATGGCCATGCTGGACACGGTGGCCAGCGGCGCCACGCCGGTGATCACGCTGGCCTCGTCGGCGCGCCTGATCGATCCGGTGGACGACAAGCGCCGCTGGGTCTTCAAGACGCCGCATTCCGATTCCCTGATGGCCGAGGGCATCGCCCGCCACGCCGCCGCCAACGGCGTCAGGAAGCTGGCCTTCATCGGCTTCAACAACGCCCTGGGCGAGACTTTCTGGGTGGAAGTGGAAAAGGCCGCCAGGCAACACGGCATCGAGATCGTCGGCAAGGAAAGCTTCGCGCCCACCGACACCTCGGCGGTGGCGCAGACGCTGAAACTGGTCGGCGCCGCTCCGGACGCGGTGGTGGTGGGCGCCTCCGGCACGCCGGCGGCGATGCCGGCGCGGGCGCTGCGCGAACGCGGCTTCAAGGGCAAGATCTACTTCAACCACGGCGTGGCCAACAACGATTTCCTGCGCGTCTGTGGCGCCGCCTGCGACGGCGCCTGGGTGCCGGTGGGGCCGGTGATGGTGGCCGACCTGCTGCCGGACACCCATCCGGTCAAGGCCACGGCCCAGGCCTTCGCCAAAAAGTACGAGGCCGCCAACGGTCCGGGCAGCGTGTCGCTGTTCGCCGCCTACACCTGGGACGTCGGCCTGCTGCTGCAGCAGGCCCTGCCGGTGGCGCTCAAGAAAGCCAAGCCCGGCACCGCGGAATTCCGCGCGGCGCTGCGCGACGCCCTGGAGAACGTCAAGAACCTGCCGACCGCCACCGGCGTGGTCAACATGAGCCCGACCGACCACAACGGCCTGGACGAGCGCGCGCTGGTCATGGCCACCGTGGCCGGCGGCAAGTGGAAACTGCAACAGTAGTCACCTCGCGAGGGCGGCTGGCGCGCTTTCGGCGCGCGCCGCCGCCCGCAACCGTCCCAGGTTTTGTATGCTCACGGTTTTGCAGCACGAGCAACCGGGTGGACAGGGCATGACGGGACTAGGGAAAAAGCGGGTGGGCGGGCCGTGGCAATGGCTGGCCGGCGGACTGCTGGCCCTGGCCGCCAGTGCCGCCTGCGCCCAGGTGCCGGGGCTGCCGCCCAGCGTGGTCAACGCCTGGAAGGCCAGCAAGCTGCCCGACAGTTCGCTGTCGCTGGTGGTGCAGGAGGTCGGCGGCCCGCGGCTGGCGGCCCTGAACGCCAAGGAAGCGCGCAACCCGGCGTCGGTGATGAAGCTGGTCACCACCTGGGCGGCGCTGTCCGAGCTGGGCCCCAACTACGTCTGGCGCACCGCCTTCATGACCGAGCCGGGCGCCCGGCCCGACGCCAAGGGCGCGCTGCCCGGGCCGCTCTACCTGCGCGCCGGCGGCGATCCGCAATTCCTGATGCAGGACCTGTGGGTGCTGCTGCGCGAACTGCGCCTGCGCGGCGTCAAGCAGATCAACGACCTGGTGATCGACCGCAGCATCTTCGGCCAGGTTGCGACCGACCCCGGCGCCTTCGACGGCGCGCCGGACCGCGCCTACAACGCCAGCCCCGATGCCCTGATGGTGGGCTTTGGCGCCGTGCGCATCCTGTTCACCCCCGATCCGGCCGCCAACAAGTGGGTGCCGCTGATCGACCCGCCGCTGCCCGGCCTGAAGATCGAGGGCCGGGTCGAATGGAGCGACGCCCGCTGCCCGGGCGCGCCCGTCGTCAACACCGACCCGGTCATCACCCAGCAGGGCGTGACCCTGCGCGTCAGCGGCAAGGTGGCCGGTTCCTGCGGCGAATTCGACCTGTACCGGCTGGCGCTGTCGCAGACCGACTACGCCACCGAGCTGTTCCGCCTGTTGTGGAAGGAGCTGGGCGGCACCTTCAAGGGCCAGGTGCGCGCCGGCATGGTGCCGGGCGACGCCGTGGTGCTGGCCTCGCACGATTCGCCGACGCTGGCCGAGGTCATCCGCCAGATCAACAAGCGCAGCAACAACGTCATGGCGCGCACGCTGCTGCTGACCCTGGGCGCGGAAAAGGGCCGCCGGCCGGCCACCGTGGCCAGCAGTGGCAGCGTCGCCAAGGACCTGCTGGCCCGCCAGGGCCTGGACATGCCCGAACTGGTGATCGACAACGGCGCCGGCCTGTCGCGCGACGCGCGGGTGTCGGCCGACAGCCTGGCCTCGATGCTGACGCTGGCCTGGAATTCCCCCGTCATGCCGGAGTACATTTCATCCCTCGCGATCGCCGGCGTCGACGGCACGGTGCGCCGCCGCATGAAGGGCGACGGCACCCTCGGCATGGCCCACCTGAAGACCGGGTCGCTGCGCGACGTGCGCGCGATCGCCGGCTACGTGCTGGGCGCCAGCGGCAAGCGCTACGTGGTGGTCAGCATCGTCAACCACGAGCAGGCCGGCGCCGTGCGGGCCTTCGACGACGCCCTGATCGCCTGGCTGGCCGAACAATAAGGTTGACGCGGCCCCCTGCATCCACCCGGTAAACCGATTACGATTCTCGGGCGCGCGCCATGTTTGCGGCGGCGCCTGAGGCGAACCAACCCTGCCTATCAATAATCCTGGAGATTTACGCACATGCCCGTGCACGAAATCCGCCACCCGCTGATCCGCCACAAGCTCGGGATCATGCGCCGCGCCGACCTCAGTACCAAGAGCTTCCGTGAACTGTCGCAGGAAGTGGGCGCGCTGCTCACCTACGAAGCGTCCAAGGACCTGCCGCTCGCGCCCGCCACCGTCGAAGGCTGGTGCGGCCCCGTGCAGGTCGAGAAGATCGCCGGCAAGAAGGTCACCGTGGTGCCCATCCTGCGCGCCGGCATTGGCATGCTGGACGGCGTGCTCAGCCTGATCCCGGGCGCCAAGGTCAGCGTGGTGGGCGTGGCCCGCAACGAAGAGACCCTCGAAGCCCACACCTACCTGGAACGCCTGGTGGGCGAACTGGACCAGCGCCTGGCGCTGATCGTCGACCCGATGCTGGCCACTGGCGGTTCCATGGTCGCCGCGATCGACCTGCTCAAGCGCGCCGGCTGCAAGGAAATCCGCGCGCTGGTGCTGGTGGCCGCGCCGGTCGGCATCGACGCGGTGCTGTCCAAGCACCCGGATGTGCATATCTACACCGCGTCCATCGACGACGGCCTGAACGAGCATGGCTACATCATGCCGGGCCTGGGCGATGCCGGCGACCGCATCTTCGGCACCACCCAGAAGACCGACTGAGTCCTCCCGGGGGGCGGGGCCGGGCGCCTGTGGCAGCCGTCGCCGGCCGCTACGCCGCCAGTCTTTGCGGCGCGCCTTCCAGGTGCTCGCCGAACCAATGCAATGATTGCGCCAGTCCCGCCACCTCGCCCACGATCAGCAGGGCGGGGGAGCGGATGGCGTGCGCCCGCGCCAGACGCGGCAGGTCTTCCAGCGTGCCCGACAGCACCCGCTGCTCGGGCCGGCTGCCGTTCTCGATCAGCGCGAACGGCGTAATCGCGGCGCGGCCATGGCGGATCAGGCGCTGCGTCAGCAGTTCCAATTGGCCCACGCCCATGTAGAACGCCAGCGTCTGGCGTTCGCGCGCCAGCGCCGGCCAGTCCAGGTTGTCCTCGTCTTCGCGGCAGTGCGCGGTCACCAGGCGCACCGATTGCGCGTGCTCGCGATGCGTCAGCGGGATGCCGGCGTAGGCGGCACAGGCCAGCGCGGCCGTGATGCCGGGCACCACCTCATAACGCACGCCATGCGCGCGCAGGTGTTCCAGTTCCTCGCCGCCGCGGCCGAAGATGAAGGCGTCGCCGCCCTTGAGCCGCACCACGCGGCGGCCCAGGCGGGCGTGTTCGACCAGCAGGGCGTGGATGCGCGCCTGGGTGGCGTGATGGTCCTCGCCCGGCAGCTTGCCCACCGCAATGCGTTCGGCGTCGCGGCGCGCCAGCGACATGATGTCGTCGCTGACCAGCCGGTCGTACAGGATCACGTCGGCCTCGTTCAGCGCGCGCAGCGCCTTCAGCGTCAGCAGGCCCGGATCGCCAGGGCCGGCGCCGACCAGCACCACGCTGCCTTCGGCCGGCGCCAGCGGCTGGGCCAGGGCGGCTTCCAGCGCGGCTTGCGCGGCCTCGGGACGTTGTTGGCGCAGCAGGCCGGCCACCGGCCCGTCCAGCAGCCAGTCATAGAAACGGCGGCGCGCGCCCAGGTCGGGGTGGCCGGCGCGAATGCGCGCGCGGTAGCGTTCCGCCAGGCCCGCCAGGCGGCCCAGGCTGTGGTCGAACAGGGATTCGATGCGTTCGCGCAGGCGCCGCGCCAGCACCGGCGCCACGCCGGACGAGGAAATGGCCACGATGACCGGCGAGCGGTCGACGATCGACGGCACCTGGAACGACGACAGTTCGGGATCGTCCACCACGTTGCTGAAGATGCGGCGGGCCCGCGCGGCGTCGGAGACCGCCGCGTTGACGCCGCGGTCGTCAGTGGCGGCCACCGCCAGCCACGCGCCGTCGAGCCAGGCGGGGTCGAAGCGGCCCGCCAGGTGGCGGATGCGGCCCGCCGCCAGCAGGTCCGCCAGCGCTGGCGTCAGCTCGGGCGCGCCAACGGCGACATCGGCATGGGCTTCGAGCAGGGCGAGCGTCTTGCGCTCGGCCACCGCGCCGCCGCCCACGACCAGCACGGGCCGGTCCTTCAGATCGGCAAAAATCGGGAAAAGCTTCATTACGCGGCCTCGGGCGCACCCGGCAGTAGGTCAAACGATCATAGGGACCGGGTCTCATCCCCACAACTTCTGATTTCTTGAATCCATATAGCCACAACTTATTTGGCGCGGGCCGCTTGCGGGGCGCGCCGGCTCAACCATGCAAGTTCCATGCCCGCGCAGCGGCCTTGGCCAAGCCAGGAAAGCCGCGCATCCGGCAGCAGCGGCGAGGGCGAGGATGCCGGGCCGCTGGGGAGACGGAGCGCCGGCAAGGCGCCGCATTCGACGCCGCCTGCGCCGCCCGCACATCGATGGTGCGTTGCCGCATTCGTTTGCGCACCAAGTTGGATCGCCAGGCGCGCCGGCCATCATCGGGGCGGGGCGCCCCGGCCGGCCTTGCGGATCGCCGCAAACCCAATGGGCGCGCGGGTGCGCGCCGGCCGCGACGAGCGCGCCCGGCCACTTGGCACGCCGATTGCTTAACCGTTGATGGACGGTCCGCGCGCGGTCCGGCCACGCCAAGTGCCGCGATCCGCGGCAGGGAACAACGACGTTCCGCAGCGCCAACGGGTTGTCCCCGATCGGCGCGCGGGACGTTTTTTTTTGCCAGGAGCCTCGTATGACGCCAGTGAAACCCCGCCTTCCCGCCGCCACGGGGCCGGATTCGACCACCGACGCCAGCCGCCGCAAGTGGCTGGCCGGCACCGCGCGCGCCGTGGCCGGCGCCGGCCTGCTGTCGCTGGTCGACCCGCTGGTGCGCGCCGGCGCCTGGGCCGCGGGCAGCGACGCGCCCGAGAAGGCCGAGGTCAAGATCGGCTTCATTCCGCTGACCGACTGCGCCTCGGTGGTGATGGCCTCGGTGCTGGGCATCGACAAGAAGTACGGCGTCACCATCACGCCGTCCAAGGAAGCGTCCTGGGCCGCCGTGCGCGACAAGCTGCTCAACGGCGAACTGGACATGGCCCACGTGCTCTACGGCCTGATCTATGGCGTGCAACTGGGCGTGGGCGGGCCGAAGAAGGACATGGCCGTGCTGATGAGCCTGAACCAGAACGGCCAGGCCATCACCCTGTCCAACAAGCTGCTGCAGGCCGGCGCCCGCGACGGCGAATCGCTCGCCAGGGTGATGGCCTCCGAGAAGCGCGAATACACCTTCGCCCAGACCTTCCCGACCGGCACCCACGCCATGTGGCTGTACTACTGGCTGGCCGCCTACGGCATCGACCCGATGAAGGACGCCAAGGTCATCACCGTGCCGCCGCCGCAGATGGTGGCCAACATGCGGGTGGGCAACATGGACGGCTTCTGCGTGGGCGAGCCGTGGGGCGCGCGCGCCATCCTCGACAAGATCGGCTTCACCGCCGTGACCACCCAGGCCATCTGGACCGACCATCCCGAAAAGGTGCTGGGCACCAGCGCCGACTTCGTGGCGCGCAATTCGAACACCGCGCGAGCCGTCACCGCCGCCATTCTGGAGGCGGGCAAGTGGATCGACGCCTCGCCCGAAAACCGCCGCAAGACCGCCGAGACCATCGCCGCCAAGTCGTACGTCAACACCGACGCCAGCGGCATCATCGACCGCATGCTGGGCCAGTACGACGACGGCCTGGGCAAGCGCTGGAGCGACGCGCACGCGATGCGCTTCTCGGGCGACGGCGCGGCCAACTTCCCGTACCTGAGCGACGGCATGTGGTTCCTGACCCAGCACAAGCGCTGGGGCCTGCTCAAGGAGCATCCCGACTACCTGGCCGTCGCGCGCCAGGTCAACCGCATCGACATCTACAAGCAGGCCGCGCAGGCCGCCGGCCTCGCCGTGCCAGGCAGCGAGATGCGCAGTTCCAAACTGGTCGACGGCGTGGTCTGGGACGGCAGCAACCCGGCGGCCTACGCCGACGGTTTCAAGGTCAAGGCCTGAGCGCCGCCACGCATAGGAGAAGCTCGCGATGTCTACCGTAACGAGTATGGAGCGGGCCGCGCCCGTGTCCGCCACCCCCGCCCCGGCGCCGCGGGCCGCCCCCTGGACCGATGCCTGGCGCGAACGGCTGGAAGCGGCGCTGCGCGCCGTGGTCGGCCCGGTGGCCGGTTTCGCGCTGTTCGTGCTGGTGTGGCAGGTGGTCGCCATGCGCATCCCGGAGATTCCCACACCGGGCGTGACGTGGCGCGCGGCGGTGGAACTGTTCTCGGACCCGTTCTACGACAACGGCCCCAACGACAAGGGCATCGGCTGGAACCTTCTGGCCTCGCTGCAGCGGGTCGGCATCGGCTTCGGCCTGGCCGCGCTGGTGGGGATACCGATCGGTTTCGCCATCGGCCGCTACGCGCCGGTGCGGGCGATGTTCTCGCCCATCGTCAGCCTGCTGCGGCCGGTGTCGCCGCTGGCGTGGCTGCCGCTGGGGCTGCTGCTGTTCAAGGCCGCCAACCCGGCCGCGATCTGGGCCATTTTCATCTGTTCGATCTGGCCCATGATCATCAACACGGCGGTCGGCGTGTCGCGCGTGCCGCAGGACTACCTGAACGTGGCGCGGGTGTTGAACCTGTCCGAATGGAAGGTCACCACCAAGGTGCTGCTGCCGGCCGTGCTGCCCTACATGCTGACCGGCGTGCGGCTGTCCATCGGCACCGCCTGGCTGGTGATCGTCGCGGCCGAGATGCTGACCGGCGGCACCGGCATCGGCTTCTGGCTGTGGGACGAGTGGAACAACCTGAAGGTCGAGCACATCGTCATCGCCATTTTCGTGATCGGCATCGTCGGGCTGATCCTGGAAACGCTGCTGGTCGCGCTGGCCCGCCGCTTCACCTACACCGAGGAGTAGCGCCATGAAGAAATTCGTACGCATCGAGCGCGTGGGCCAGACCTTCGCCACCCGCAAGGGCGCCTTCGTCGCGCTGCGCGACATCGACCTGACGGTGGAGCAGGGCGAGTTCATCACCCTGATCGGCCATTCCGGCTGCGGCAAGTCCACCCTGCTGAACCTGATCGCCGGCCTGACCCGCCCGACCAGCGGCGTGCTGCTGTGCGCCGAGCGCGAAATCACCGGGCCCGGCCCGGATCGCGCCGTGGTGTTCCAGAACCACTCGCTGCTGCCCTGGCTGACCTGCTTCCAGAACGTGCACCTGGCGGTGGAACGGGTTTTCGGCGCGTCGGAAAAGCGCGCCCAACTGGCCGAGCGCACCCGCGCCGCGCTCGATCTTGTCGGCCTGCTGCCGGCGCAGAACAAACTGCCGCGCGAGATCTCCGGCGGCATGAAGCAGCGCGTCGGCATCGCCCGCGCGCTGGCGATCGAGCCGGGCGTGCTGCTGATGGACGAGCCGTTCGGCGCGCTCGACGCGCTGACCCGCGCGCACCTGCAGGACGAATTGCTCAAGATCGTCGCCAAGACCCGCACCACCACCATCATGGTCACGCACGACGTGGACGAGGCCGTGCTGTTGTCCGACCGCATCGTCATGCTGACCAATGGGCCGGCCGCGACCATCGGCGAGATCCTGCCGGTCCCGCTGGCGCGGCCGCGCGACCGGGTGCGGCTGGCCAATGATCCGGTCTACCTGTCGTGCCGCGCCGCCGTGGTGGACTTCCTGCACCGGCGTCACGGCAATCCCGAACGGACGCCGGCGCCCGTGGCGTTGGCGGCGCTGCCCGATGCCGAGGACGAGCCGGTGGCGGCCGGGGCGCGCGCCGTGGCCTGACGCGGGGAGCCGACGCCCGCCGGCCGGCGCGGCAACGCGTCCGTCGCGCGGCTGACACGTTCCGTCATGCGTGTGATTTGCCAACCGGTGTAGTATCAAGCCAGCCGGGCGCGCAGCGCCGGCGTGTCCTGGATTTCTGGAGTGGCTTGTGGCATTGCGAAAATTGGCATCCCTGGTTTTGGTGACCGGCGCGCTGGGCGCGGCCGGCGTGGCGCAGGCCGGTGTCTGCGATGCGAAGTTCATGCACGAGGGCGGCGCGGTGCAACTGACCGGCTCGGGCAATATCGCCCTGGGCGCCGACCTGGCCTTCACCGAGGTTACGAAAAGCAATGGCGACAACTGCCGCGCCCGCGTGCAGGGCGTGGCCCGCTTCAGCTATGCGGGCCTGCCGCCGGGCAAGTCCAAGCTCGATTACCTGATGACCGTCAAGGGCGGCCAGGCCACCTTCCTCAAGTACGCCTCCGCCGGCGAGGCGCCACAGCCGTCCGAGGGCCAGTTCGACCTGCGCATGCTCGGCCTGTTCGCCTACGACGGCAAGCTCAACCCCGGGCAGAAGCTGCCGGGCTCGTCGTTCCGCCTGAAGATCGGCAAGGAAGCGCCGGTCGGCGGCCAGCCCAGCACCACGGTGCGCATCGGCGAGAAGACCGTCGGCCGCTCCACCAGCATCGGCACCGCGCTGGGCCAGCAGGCCTGCCATCCCGTCACCTACACGCGCAATTCCGATCCCACCATGGCCACCTTCCAGGGGTTGACCATCCCGATTCCCGGCATGAACACCACCGTCACCGACTGGTACTGCCCGGCGGTCAACCTGGTCATGAAGCAGGATATCGACCAGGGCGGCGTGAAGTCCGCCGTTGAGATTACGCAAATCAAGTAGCACACGGTAGCAAGCCGGCCTGGACCCTTGCGGAGCGGCTGGTATGATGGTTTTGTCATAGACACACTACAGGAGCTCAAAAAATGGCCACGAGAAAATCCGAAGACGTCGCAAAAGAAAAACTCATCGACAGTGTCAAGACCAGCCTGAATGACGCTGAAAGCCTGTTGCGCGAAGCCGCCAGCAGCACCGGCGACAAGGCCGCCGAACTGCGCGAACGGGCCATGACCTCGCTCAAGCGCACCCGCGAAGCCCTGTACGAAGCCCAGGACGCGGTGCTCGAACGCGGTCGCAAGGCGGCGCGCGCCACCGATGACTACGTGCACGACAATCCCTGGCAAGCCATCGGCATCGCAGGCGTGACCGGCCTGCTGCTCGGCTTGCTGATCAGCCGCCGCTGACAAGGCAGGACTTCCGGGCGGGCGGCGCCGGCCTCTGGCCGGCTCGCCCGCCCGGCGTCCTTTGGCCATGGGTCTACGCAAATCTGTATTTGGCGTGGCGTCCAGCCTGGTCGGGCTGATGCGCACGCGCCTGGAACTGCTGGCATTGGAAGCGGCGGGCGAAAAGGCGCGCCTGCTCAAGCTGCTGGGCATGGCGTTCGCCGCCTTGCTGTTCCTGACGCTGGCGGTGCTGGTGTTCACCATCACGATCGCGGTGGCCTTCTGGCCCACCGAAGACCGCTATCTGGCCCTGGGCCTGCTGGCGGCCTTGTACCTGGTGGTCGGCGTGGTGCTGCTGCTGGTGGTGCGCCATGGCCTGGTCTACGGGCCGCCGCCATTCGCGGCCACGCTGGAAGAACTGGGCCGTGACGCCGAGCTGCTCGAACGGGTGCGCGACGCGCAGGACGATGACCGCGCGCAGCGGCGCCAGGAGGACTTGTCATGACGAAAAGGTCTCCCACCGTCGACCGCGCCGTGCGCATCGAGCTGCTGCGCGCCCGCGCCGCGATCGAGCGCGAGTCGCTGGCCCAGGGCATCGTGTCCACGGGGCGCAGGCTCGAGCCGGCCGCGCTGCTCAAGAGCTTCGTGCCGGGTCTCGCGTCCGGCGGCGCCTCGCGCTGGGCCATGCAGGCCATCGGCCTGGCGCGGCGCTATCCCATCATCAGCTCGTCGCTGTCGGCGATGTTCATGCGCGGCGGCGGCAAGTCCAAGCTGCTCAAGCTGGCTGGCGGCGCGCTGGTGGGCTGGCAGTTGTTCAAGCTGTGGCGCGATTCGCGCGACGACCGCTGATTCCGGTCTGCGCGCCCGCCCAGATGAAAAACCCCGCCGTATCCGGCGGGGTTTTTCATGGGCCGGGCGGCTTGCCGCGCCACCGCGGGCTACAGTCCCAATTGCCCCCAGATGTCATCCACCCGCTTCTTGACGTCGGCATCCATGGTGATGGGCGTGCCCCATTCGCGCTGGGTTTCGCCCGGCCATTTGTTGGTGGCGTCCAGGCCCATCTTGCCGCCCAGGCCGGACACCGGCGAGGCGAAGTCCAGGTAGTCGATGGGCGTGTTCTCGACCAGCAGCGTGTCGCGCACCGGATCCATGCGCGTGGTCATGGCCCACACCACTTCCTTCCAGTCGCGCGGATTGATGTCCTCGTCGACCACCACGATGAACTTGGTGTACATGAACTGGCGTAGGATGCTCCACAACCCGAACATGACGCGCTTGGCGTGGCCCGCGTACTGCTTGCGGATCGACACCACCGCCAGGCGGTAGCTGCAGCCCTCGGGCGGCAGGTAGAAGTCGACGATCTCGGGCAGTTGGCGCCGCAGCAGCGGCACGAACACCTCGTTGAGCGCCACGCCCAGCACCGCGGGTTCATCGGGCGGCTTGCCGGTGTAGGTGGAGTGATAGAGGGGATTGCGGCGCATGGTGATGCGCTCGACCGTGAACACCGGGAACCAGTCCTGCTCGTTGTAGTAACCGGTGTGGTCGCCGTAGGGGCCTTCCAGCGCCATCTCGTAGTCGCTGTTGGGCGGCGGGTTGACGCCGTCGGGCACCGCCGGCGCTATCGCGCGCGGGTCGGATGACGGCAGCAGGTGGCCTTCCAGCACGATCTCGGCCCAGGCTGGCACCGACAGGTTGCTGCCCAGCGCCTGCGCCACCTCGGTGCGCGAGCCGCGCAGCAGGCCGGCGAACTGGTATTCGGACAGGCTGTCCGGCACCGGCGTGACCGCGCCCAGCGTGGTGGCCGGGTCGGCGCCCAGCGCCACGGCGATGGGGAAGGGCGTGCCGGGATGCGCCAACGCGTGGTCGCGGAAATCGAGCGCGCCGCCGCGGTGCGAGAGCCAGCGCATGATGAGCTTGTTTGGGCCCAGCAACTGCTGGCGGTAGATACCCAGGTTCTGGCGGCGGGCGTTGGGGCCGCGCGTGATCACCAGGCCCCAGGTCAACAGCGGCGCCACGTCGCCCGGCCAGCAGGTCTGGATCGGCAGGCGCGTCAGGTCCACGTCCTTGCCTTCCCAGACGATCTCCTGGCAGGCCGGGCTCTTGACGTTCTTGGGGCTCATGTCCCACAGCGCCGACTTCAGCATCGACACCTTGGCCAGCGCGTCGCGCAGGCCCTTGGGCGCTTCGGGCTCGCGCAGCGAGGCCAGCAGTTCGCCGATGTCGCGCAGCGCGCTGACGTCGTCGGCGCCCATGCCGCGCGCCACCCGCGAGGGCGTGCCGAACAGGTTGGCCAGCACCGGCATCCCGGCCGGCGTGCCGTCGTGCTGCGCTTTCTCGAACAGCAGGGCAGGGCCCTCGGCGCGCAGCACGCGGTCGGAAATCTCGGTCATTTCCAGGCGCGTCGAGACCGGCGCGGCGATGCGTTTGAGCTCGCCCATGCGTTCGAGTTGAGCGAGGAAGTCTCTAAGGTCGCGGTATTTCACTACAGATCCCGGCTATTTGGTTACATCTTGGGGAGGAAGAGAGGTTAACATTGACTCCCTCTTTTTTAACGCAGGAGGTTTTCATGCCCGATGCGTCAGTGGCCAGCCTGTTCAGGAACATGGCCCAAGGAGTGCACCAATATCTTGCCGAATCGCTGCGCATCTGCTCCGTATACCTGGGCATCGCGGTGATCGTGACGGTAAGCATGGGATTCGCCCTGCCTGGTTTGCGCGACCAGGCATTGCAAGTGCACAAAGCCTTGTTGACCGCCCTCGCGCCTTCATCCATGCAGACCGGCGTCGAATCCGAAGCCGGGTCCGAATTCGGCGCCGATTCCTCGTCGGCGATTGCCATGGCCGTACCCACCGCGCCGTCCAGCAATGCGACCGGCATGTTGGGGCCTGCCCGCGCCGCGCCCGCGACGCCCAAGAAGCCTGCCATGGTCGCCACCGGGCCGCAGGCCGAAGCCTTGCGCAATTACATTTCGCGCAAATACAAGGTCGCCTATGACGCGACCGGTCCGCTCTTGAACACGGTGTACAAGGTGGGCCGCGAGAAACAGTTGGATCCGTTGCTGCTGCTGGCCGTCATTGCCATCGAATCGCGCTACAACCCGCTGGCCGAGAGCCACGTCGGCGCGCAGGGGCTGATGCAGGTGATGACCAGCGTGCACCAGGATAAGTTCGATGCCGTTGGCAAGAATCCGCTGGACCCGGGCGCCAACATCGCCGTGGGCGCCACCATCCTGAAGGACTGCATCAACCGGCGCGGCTCGGTCGATGGCGGCCTGGCCTGCTATGTCGGCTCGACCGGGCCGGACGACAATGGTTACGGCGCCAAAGTGCAGGCCGAGCGCCGGCGCCTGGCGCTGGCCTCGGGTATCGCGCTGGCCCGCGATTGAGCCCGCTGATCCCCGGGGCGGAACCGGGGATCAGCGGAAGGTCACGAGTATCGTGACTTGCTGGTTGAACGCCCCCGGCACCACCGCCGTGCCGGTCTTCACCAGTTCCGCCGAGTAATTCAGGCTCCTGGGACGCAGCGTGGTGGTCAGTGACTCGGCCACCGGGCGCCATTGATTGAAGGCGATCGGAATGGCGCCGTTTTCGTTGACCCGCAACGCAAGGCCGTTCGGCGTGCCATCGGTGTTTTTCAACTCGATGTTCCGGTCGCTGGACGTCAGCACCGGGCTGCCTTCGGGCTGGAACTTGATCTGCAGAGGAACCACTATGCTGCCCAGGTCGGCGATCTGGAAGCCGCCATCGCAGGCTTCGTTGAAATCCGCGACGATGGTGAATGGCGTCGGCGGCGGCAGCGGCAGATTGCCCAGGCTGTATGCCCTGCCCAGGTAGACCGAAGCGGGCGTCGAGATTTTCGCGATGCAGGTCGGAATCAGGCTTACGGCCGTTGCGTTGCTGGAGCCGATCGCGATGTGATTTGTATTGATGAATGCGTAATGCATCCTGACCAGGTCGTTGTACGCGGGGAAGAAGGCCCTGACAGGTCTGGTCGGAGGCGTTACGGTGACCAGTTGCAGCTTGCCGAGCAGCACCCCTGTCGCCGTGAGCGTGGGGTCGGTCGCGGACTTGGGGGCGTAATGCTCGGCGCTCAAGCGGAATCGGTCATCGGTGGTGCTGCCCGTAGGTTCCCAGGCCGGGTAACCATTGATCTGGATGACGAGTTTCAGGCCGACCCTGCGCAGCTCGTTCAGTACCGAGGCCATGTTGCCCCCGGACACCAGGAAAGGCGCCATGCTCGCGCTGTTGCTGACACACACCCAAGGCACCGGCGGCAAGGGGGCATCGTAGACGACCGTGCCTGGCGGATTGGATTTGTCCAGCGTCAGGAGCGGTGGCGCGAATTGCCCGGGCGCCGCTTGCGCCCCCATGTCCTGTGTGTAGTTGCCGGCCCGCGTCGGGTCGAGTTGGCATCCCGGGCCCAGCGCGTGGGCCGCCAGAGGAAGCAGACAGGCGGTGAGCCATCCCGCCACCGCCAGCGCGCCACGCCCCGGGCGGCGGACCCTTGCCGCGATCCGCTTGATCATGAATTGACTCCTGGATAGGCGCGATCCGGCCGCGCGGCCGCCCGCCCCCGACCTTGGTCGGGGAGCGGAAAAGACTCCAGGGAATATAGGTGCGCGGGCTCGGCAAATGGCGCTTCACCATAGGCTCGGCTATTGTGTCCGGGCGATTTCGGCGGCCGGGAATGTCCGGCCATGGTTGTGGCTTCACAGCGGCGCCTAGCGCGGGAATGCGTGGCGCCGGCGGGTGGCCCGGGCGCCAGCCCGGCAGTCCGTGGCTGGGCCCCTTTGCGTGGCCGCGCCAGGGCGGTGTGGGGGCGCGCCTCAGCGGCCCAGCAGCCTGCCCAGGCGGGCCACCGCTTCTTCCAGCCGGTCCAGGCCCGTGGCGTAGGAAAAGCGCATGGTGTGATGGCCGTGGGCAGGGCCGAAGTCCAGCCCGGGAACGGCCGCGATGCCGGCTTCCAGCAGCAGGCGTTGCGAGAAGGCGGCGCTGTCGCTCGCCAGGTCGCTGATGTCGGCGTAGATGTAGAACGCGCCATCCGGCTTGACCGGCACCTTCAGGCCCAGGCGTTCGAACTCGGGCAGCAGGTAGTCGCGGCGCTGCCTGAAGGCTTCGCGGCGGTGTTCGAAGGTGCGCAGGGCGTCGGGCGTGAAGCAGGCCAGGGCGGCGTGCTGCGCCAGGGTCGGCGCGCAGATGGCCAGGCTGCCGGCGATCTTCTCGACGGGGGCCACCATGGCCTCGGGCACGATCATCCAGCCCAGGCGCCAGCCGGTCATGTGGAAGTACTTCGAGAAGCTGTTGATGACGATGATGTCGTCGTCCAGCGTGAGCGCGGAGCGCGGCCGGCCTTCGTAGGACAGGCCCAGGTAGATTTCGTCGACGATGGCGAAGCCGTGGCGGGCGCGCACCTCGGCCAGCAGCCTGGACAGTTCGTCGTGGTCGATGGAGGTGCCGGTGGGGTTGCTGGGCGACGCCACCAGTACGCCCTGGGTGGCCTCGGTCCAGTGCCGGGCCACGTCCTGCGCGGAAAGCTGGAAGCGCTTTTCCGCGGAACTGGGGATCAGGCGCGGCTGGCCGCCGGCGGCGAGGACGAAGTTGCTGTTGGCGGGATACGAGGGGTCCGGCATCAGCACTTGCGCGCCCGGGTTGACCAGGGCGGCGCAGGCCAGGGTCAGGGCGCCCGAGGCCCCGGCCGTGACGATGACGCGGCGCGGATCGATCACGGCGCCGAACTGTTCGTGGTAGAACCGGGCGATGGCCTCGCGCAGCGGCATCAGGCCGGCGGGCGCGCTGTAGCCGCTCTGGCCGGCCTGGGCCGCGCGCTGCAGCGCTTCCACGACCTGGGGCGGCGCGGTAAAGTCCGGTTCGCCGATGCCCAGGCTGATGATGTCCTTGCCCGCCGCCTGCAGCGCTTGCGCCTGCTTGAACAGTTCAACCACCTGGAAGGTCAGGAAATCGTTGGTACGGGCGGCAAGGCGGGGCATCGGAATCTCGAAGGCTACTTGAAGCGGAAAAAGGAATTGTAGTCATGCAGCCATCGCGGCGCGCTTTCCTCCTTGGCCGACGGCCGGTCCAGACCCCCTGGGCCACCTTCCTGCAACGGCTGGGGCTGTTGTGCCAGGGGACGGTGCGCGACCTGGGCGCGACGGCGGACGGACAGGCGCGGGCGGTGCTGACGCCGCTGCGAGAGGGCGATGTGGCGCATGCGCGCGCGCTATGCGCCGAATACGGGGTGGTGTTGGCGCTGGACGATGCCGACGGGCCGTTCGCGCCGGTCGACGGCCCGCTGCTGGCGGTCGATCCCGGCCGCCTGGCGGGACTGGCGCGCCTGGCCGGACCCGCGCCGCGCTGGCGCGCCCAGCCTGGCGTGCCGCTGGCGGCGCTGGCGCGGGCCGGGCTGCGGCAGTTCGCGGGCCTGCCGCAAGCGATGACGCTGGCTCAATGGCTGGCCGCGCCGGCCGCATGGCCGGCGGGGGGCTGCGCGGCGTCGGGCGTGCTGGCCGTGGACCTGCTGCTGGCGGACGGCGTCGAGGAAACCCTGGGACCCTTCGGCGCCGACGACCTGCAACCGTTGCGGTCGGCGACGGTGCAGCGGCTGGTGCCGGCGCTGTTCCAACTGGTGAACGGGGATCTGGCCGCCGCCTGCCGCGACGGGGACGCGTGGCTGGCGCGCTACCGGCTCGACGCCCTGGCGCCGCGGGCGCCGGCGACGGTCAACCTGGCGCATCTCATGCTGGGGCAGGGCGGCACCCTGGGATGGGTGCAGGGGGTGACGCTGGCGGACAGTCCGCCCGTCGCCGATGTCGGGGCCGCTGGCGCGTCTCGGGCAGACGGACCGGCGCCGCGCGATGTCGGCCCGACAACTGCTGCGCCGCGGCAGGCTGCCGCCCTGCAGGCGCGCATCAAGACGCTGTTCGACCCGTATGGGCGTTTTCCCGCATTCGCCCCGTCGCCGAATAGCGACAGTTTGTAAGGCGGGGGTAAGATGGGCGGCGCCCGCGGCCTGGCCGGGGATGCGCGTCCCGGGGGGCCGCGCAGGGAACGTTTCGCGCGGTCCGCCATCGGAATAGAATTGCCCCCTTTCGTGTTCCTCACTCCAGCCAGTAGCCGCCCCTATGGATGCCAACCTCCGCAAAGCCGCCCTTGAATACCACGAGCACGGCCGTCCCGGCAAAATCTCGGTCACCCCGACCAAGCAGCTCACCAACCAACGCGACCTGGCCCTGGCGTACTCGCCCGGCGTGGCGGCGGCCTGTGAGGAAATCGTGGCGGACCCGGCCAACGTGTTCCGCTACACCGCGCGCGGCAACCTGGTCGGCGTGATCACCAACGGCACCGCGGTGCTGGGCCTGGGCAACATCGGCGCGCTGGCATCCAAGCCGGTGATGGAAGGCAAGGCGGTGCTGTTCAAGAAGTTCGCCGGCCTGGACGTGTTCGACATCGAGATCAACGAAACCGACCCGGACAAGCTGGTCGAGATCATCGCCGGCCTGGAAGCCACCTTCGGCGGCATCAACCTGGAAGACATCAAGGCGCCGGAATGCTTCACCGTCGAGCGCAAGCTGCGCGAACGCATGAAGATCCCCGTCTTCCACGACGACCAGCACGGCACCGCCATCTGCGTGTCGGCGGCCTTCATCAATGGCCTGAAGGTGGTGGGCAAGCAGATCGACAAGGTCAAGGTGGTCACGTCCGGCGCCGGCGCGGCCGCGCTGGCCTGCCTGGACCTGATGGTGGACCTGGGCCTGCCGCTGGAGAACATCTGGGTCACCGACATCGAGGGCGTGGTCTACGAAGGCCGCACCACCCTGATGGATCCGGACAAGGCGCGTTTCGCGCAGAAGACCGACGCCCGCAAGCTGGCCGAGGTGATCGAGGGCGCGGACGTGTTCCTGGGCCTGTCGGCCGGCGGCGTGCTCAAGCCCGAGATGGTCGCCAAGATGGGCCCGCGCCCGCTGATCCTGGCGCTGGCCAATCCCACGCCGGAAATCCTGCCCGAACTCGCCCATTCCGTGCGCGACGACGTGGTGATGGCAACGGGCCGTTCGGACTACCCGAACCAGGTCAACAACGTGCTGTGTTTCCCGTACATCTTCCGCGGCGCGCTGGACGTGGGCGCCACCACCATCACCCGTGAAATGGAAAAGGCGGCGGTGTACGCCATCGCCGAGCTGGCCGAGGAAGAGCAGAACGAAGTGGTGGCGGCCGCCTATGGCACCTTCGACATCTCGTTCGGCCCTGAGTACCTGATTCCCAAGCCGTTCGATCCGCGCCTGATCGTGCGCATCGCGCCGGCGGTGGCCAAGGCCGCCATGGAAGGCGGCGTGGCCACGCGTCCGCTGGCCGACCTGGAAGCCTACGAAGAGCAGTTGCAGCAGTTCGTGTACCACTCCGGCGCCTTCATGAAGCCGCTGTTCTCGGCGGCCAAGCGCATCGTGCGCGAAGGCGGTCCGGCCCGCATCGTGTTCGCCGAGGGCGAAGACGAGCGCGTGCTGCGCGCGGTGCAGGTGGTGGTGGACGAAGGCCTGGCCCGTCCCATCCTGGTGGGCCGTCCGTCGGTGCTGCTGACCCGCATCGAGAAGCTGGGCCTGCGGCTGCGCCTGGGCGAGGACGTCGAGGTCACCAACCCCGAATACGACGAGCGCTTCCACCAGTACTGGACCACGTACTGGGAACGCATGTGCCGACGTGGCATCACCAAGGAAATGGCGCGCGTGGAAATGCGCCGCCGCATGACCTTGATCGGCGCGATGATGGTGCACCTGGGCGATGCCGACGGCATGGTCTGCGGTTCGGTCGGCGCGTACCATGATCACCTGCGCTTCATCGACGAAGTGATCGGCCGCCGGCCGGGCCGCAACGTCTACGCCGCCATGAACATCCTGCTGCTCAACGAGCGCACGGTGGTGCTGGTGGATACGCACGTCAACGACGAACCCACCGCCGAGCAGATCGCCGAATTCACCATCGCCGCGGCCAAGGAAATGCAGCGCATGTTCCTGGCGCCCAAGGTGGCGCTGCTGTCGCGCTCGAACTTCGGTTCGGGCAGCTCGGCCTCGGGCGCCAAGATGCGGCGCGCGCTGGAACTGGTGCGCCAAGCCGAGCCGGAGCTGGAGATCGACGGCGAGATGCACGGCGACTGCGCGCTGGACGAGGCGCTGCGCCTGCGGATCCTGCCGTCCTCCACGCTCAAGGGCGAGGCCAACCTGCTGGTGTGCCCGAACGTGGACGCCGGCAACATCGCCTACAACCTGCTCAAGACGGCGGCCGGCGGCAACGTGGCGGTGGGCCCGTTCCTGCTGGGCGCCAATGCGCCGGTGCACATCCTGACCTCCAGCTCGACCGTGCGCCGCATCGTCAATATGACCGCGATGACGGTGGTCGATGCCAATACCCCGCGTTGAAGTCACCAATGGCGGTCCGGCGTGCCCGCGCACGCCGACCGGCCTGGTCCTGACCGGGGGCGGCGCCCGCGCCGCCTACCAGGTTGGCGTGCTCAGCGCCATCATGGAGCTGCTGGACCCCGACTGGCATTCGCGTTTCAAGAATCCCTTCGACATCATCTGCGGCACGTCCGCCGGCGCCATCAATGCCGCCGCGCTGGCATGCCGGGCCGAGCGGCCGCACCTGGGGGTGCGCCGCATCCGCCGCCTGTGGTCGTCGCTCAATACCGACATGATCTACCGGGCCGACGCGCCGGGTTTGATCCGCACCGGCGTGCGCTGGCTGGGCCTGCTGTCGCTGGGATGGATGTATTCCGGCCTGACGCGCAAGCGGCCGCAGTCGCTGCTGGACAACAGCCCGATGCAGGAGCTGCTGGGCCGGGTGCTGGATTTTGGTCACCTGCAGGCGAATCTGGAGAGCGGTGCGCTGTCGGCGCTGGCGATCACGGCCTCCGGCTACACCAGTGGCGAGCACCTGACGTTCTATCAGGCGCACGCGCCCATCGAGCCCTGGCACCGCTACCTGCGGCTGGCCATTCCCACGCCGATCACGGTCGACCACCTGATGGCTTCGTCCGCCATTCCCTTCGTTTTTCCGGCCCGGCAGATCACGGTGCACGGCAAGGGCGAGTGGTGCGGCGATGGCTCCATGCGGCAGTTGGCGCCGATCAGCCCGGCCATCCACCTGGGCGCGCACCGGGTGCTGGTGATCGGCACCGGGTTCCGCGACGACACCCACCCCGAGCACCGGGAGGCGGCGCCGCCGTACCCCTCGCTGGCCCAGGTGGGCGGCCATGCCCTGTCCAGCATCTTCCTGGACGGCCTGTCAATGGACGTCGAGCGCCTGGAGCGGATGAACTACCTGGTCGACCACGCCGCGCCGCCAGAGGGCGACGAGGTCACCGTGCGCCGTATCGAGGTGCTGACGATCACCCCCAGCCGCTCCCTGGACTCCCTGGCGCTGGAAC
Organism: Achromobacter sp. SIMBA_011; assembly: GCF_046535435.1. Classification (NCBI taxonomy): domain Bacteria; kingdom Pseudomonadati; phylum Pseudomonadota; class Betaproteobacteria; order Burkholderiales; family Alcaligenaceae; genus Achromobacter; species Achromobacter sp. SIMBA_011. Next base: position 80,150 of record NZ_JAWRWN010000005.1, read on the forward strand.
ACCTGGGCGACATGCCGGCGCAGGCCCGTGCCCTTTTTCGCGTACTCGGTGTATCGTCCGATCCAGGCCGCCCCGGGGGCGGCGCGCTGATGTCCTACCTGTTGTTCGAGTCCAGCTACACCAAGCGATTGATCGAACTGGGTTATGCCGATACGATGCAGCGTAACGATGAAGTGATCGCCTTTTTCAAGGAGGCACAGGCATGACGCGCAATGCCCAATCTACCCTGCACAAGCAGTTGAAGCGAGGTGGAGCGCTGGCCCATGACGGGCTGGACAAAAAGGCCGTGGTCGACGCCGCGCATGAGCTCGGCCTGGCACTGTTTGTGGCCAATTGCGACCCGGCGCGCAGCCGCTCCGCGGTGCTGCGCGCCATCGTCAAGGCAGTGGACTTCCCCGAGTATTTCGGCGGCAACCTCGACGCGTTGTACGACTGTCTGTGCGATACCGTGCTGGATCACAAGACCGGCGTGGTGCTGTGGCTGTACAAGCTGCATTCGGGGGACCCGGCGCTGGAAGAGGACGCCGCCCGCATCGAGTCGGTCTGCGCCGACGCCGCCGAATTCGCCCACGAGAATGGCCGCACGTTTGCGTATGTGGTGGAGCACGCCGGCAAGCACCCCGATCCGGAACCGGGCGTGGCCGCCGCGCCCTACGGCGACAACGACTGAAGACCCGGGCTGGGGCGCTCGCGCCGCCGGCCGGTGGGGCAATGGCCTGTCATGTCCCGGGGCGGGACGCCGATCACCAGCCGAGCAAGGCGCCGGCCGCTGAAATCAAGGCCAATCCCGCCGTTTCCGTGCGCAGCACGCGCGGGCCGAACCTGACGGCCTGGACCCCCGCTTCGCGCGCCTGCGCCAGTTCCTTTTCCGACCAGCCCCCTTCGGGGCCGACCAGCAGCGTCAACGATTGCAGGCCCGGCGTCGCGTCGAGCCGGCCGGCCAGGTCGGCGTTGGCGTCCGGATGACACAGCAGGCGCAGGCCGTCGGCCGGCAGGGCCAGCCAGTCGGCCAGCGTCACGGGGGCGTCGACCGCCATCAGCCGGTTGCGGCCGCATTGCTCGGCCGCCGATTGGGCGATGCGCTGCCAGTGCGCCACCCTTTTTTCCAGCCGCGGCCCGGACAACTGCAGCACGCTACGCTGCGCGGCGATGGGGCAGACCCGGGCGGCGCCCAGCTCCACGGCTTTTTCCACCACCCAGTCCATCTTGTCGCCGGCGGGCAGGCCCTGTACCAGCGTGATGCGGCCGGCCAGCTCGGCTTCGCGCGGATCGAACGCCCCCAACTGGGCGAAACCGGCCTTGCCCTCGATTTCCAGCGCCGCCGGGTATTCGCCGCCGTGGCCGTTGAACAGCACCATGGGTTCCCCCGCGCGCAGTCGCAGCACGCGGATGGCGTGGTGAGCCAGGGCCTCCGGCAGGGCGATGCGGGCGCCGGGGGACAGGGGAGCGTCGCAGAAGAAGCGGGGAGCGGACATGGGTAACGCGGTGGCGGACGGAAAGCGAACGTGGGGCCGGGCGCAGACCCGGGGCGCGGCGCCGGGCAAGCGGCCCGGCTCAGGGGCGGGCCCGTGGCCCGGTCACCTGAGCGCGTAGCCTACCACCTTGATGCCCCAGTCGATCAGGTTGGGGGCGCTGGACGCCAGTTGCAGCGTCAGCAGGGTCAGGAAACCCACCGTCATTTTCTTGTCCAGGCGCATGAGGTCGTGACGCACCTCGGCCAGGTCTTCGTGGGTGGCGAAACGCTTGAGTTCCTCGCGAGTGGGCAGTTGCGCGACGACTTCGACGAGTTTGTCGAATTGTTCCTGGGCGGCGCGCGTGGCGATTTCGCGTTCGAGTGCGGCGCGTTCGCGGGCGATGTCGCGTTCGAGCTCGGCGCGTTCGCGGGCGAAGTCGACGCGTGACAGGGCATAGGCCTGGAGCTCGGCGCGCGCCTCGTCCTGCGAGCGCTTGAGCAGGTCGGCCTCGCCCTGCAGGCGGGCGTGTTCCAGCGCCTGCGCCACCGCGATGGCGCGTTCCTCGCCGAGCGCGTTGCGCAGGGCCAGGATGCCGGCGGCGGGAATGGTGAAGCTCAACATGGCAAGCATGATACGGAATCCGACATAGGGCTAAGCCAGGCCATCATGAATCTCGGACCGCCCCGCCGCAATTGTGGCAACTACGCCATGACATGGCTGTCCTCCCCTGGGGACAATCACGATTCTGCCGCGGGCCATCGTCCATCTGGCGGACCCCGCTACCCGGCGTCGGCCGGGTCATCCCCAGGTGTTAAAATCGTCTGCTTCGCAACCTACTCAACTGGCCCCCATTTCCTGCGTGGGCGCGCCAGCCACAAAGAGCCTTCCGAATGAGCAATCCGACCGCCCCTAAACTTGCCTTGGCGGATGCCATCCGCGCCCTCGCGATGGATGCCGTGCAACAAGCGAACTCCGGGCACCCGGGCGCTCCCATGGGCATGGCGGAAATCGCCCAGGCCCTCTGGATCGGCAACCTGCGCCACAACCCCAAGGATCCCGCCTGGGCCAACCGCGACCGCTTCGTGCTGTCCAACGGCCACGGCTCGATGCTGATCTACGCGCTGCTGCACCTGACCGGCTACGACCTGCCGATCGAAGAACTGAAGAACTTCCGCCAACTGCATTCCAAGACGCCGGGCCACCCCGAAGTGGGCATCACCCCGGGCGTGGAAACCACCACCGGCCCGCTGGGCCAGGGCCTGGGCAATGCCGTCGGCATGGCGCTGGCCGAAGCGCTGCTGGCCGCCGAGTTCAACAAGCCCGGCCACACCATCGTCGACCACCACACCTATGCCTTCACCGGCGACGGCTGCCTGATGGAAGGCATCTCGCACGAAGTGTGCTCGCTGGCCGGCACGCTCAAGCTGTCCAAGCTGGTGGTGCTGTATGACGACAACGGCATCTCGATCGACGGCCACGTCGAGCACTGGTTCGCCGACGACACCGCCAAGCGCTTCGAGGGCTACGGCTGGAACGTCATCCGCGGCATCGACGGCCACGACGCCGCCGCCGTGGACGCCGCCATCAAGGCCGCCCGCGCGCAATCGGAAAAGCCCACGCTGATCGTCTGCCGCACCGTCATCGGCAAGGGTTCGCCCAACATGGCCGGCACCCACAACGTGCACGGCGCCCCGCTGGGCAAGGACGAGATCGCCGCCACCCGCGCCGCGCTGGGCTGGTCGGCCGAGCCGTTCCAGATCCCGCAGGACGTCTACGACGGCTGGGATGGCCGCAAGACCGGCGCCGCCGCGCAGGCCGAATGGCAATCGGCCTTCGACGCCTACGCCGCCGAATTCCCGGCCGAGGCGGCCGAGTTCACGCGCCGCATGAAGGGCGAGCTGCCCGCCGGCTACGCCGACCAATTCAAGGCGTTCCTGAACGCCACGCTGGAAAAGGCCGAAACCGTCGCCACCCGCAAGGCCTCGCAGTTCGCGATCACGGCGCTGGCCGCCGCACTGCCGGAAATGCTGGGCGGCTCGGCCGACCTGACCGGCTCCAATTTCACCGACTGGAAGGGCGTGGGCGCGGTGCGCGCCGGCGACAAGGGCATCCAGTTCGGCCGCCACATCAACTACGGCGTGCGCGAATTCGGCATGGCCGCCATCATGAACGGCGTGGCGCTGCATGGCGGCTACCTGCCGTTCGGCGGCACCTTCCTGACGTTCTCCGACTACTCGCGCAACGCCATCCGCATGGCCGCGCTGATGAAGCAGCGCGTGGTGCACGTGTTCACGCACGACTCCATCGGCCTGGGCGAAGACGGCCCGACCCACCAGTCCATCGAACACGCCGCCAGCCTGCGCCTGATCCCCAACCTGTCGCTCTGGCGTCCCTGCGACACGGCCGAAACCGCCGTGGCCTGGAACGCCGCCGTGACGCGCCCGGCCAGCATCGGCATGGACGTGCATGACGGCGGCCCGACGGCCCTGCTGCTGTCGCGCCAGAACCTGCCGTTCGTGCAACGCGACGCCGCCACCGTGGACGCCATCGCCCGCGGCGGCTACGTGCTGCGCGACGCCGACGGCGCCCGCGCCGTGATTATCGCCACCGGTTCCGAAGTCGCCATCGCCCTGGACGCGCAAGCCCAACTGGCCAAGGAAGGCATCGCGGTGCGCGTGGTGTCCATGCCGAGCACCGACGTGTTCGACAAGCAGGACGCCGCCTGGAAGCAATCGGTGCTGCCCAAGGGGCTGCCGCGCGTGGCCGTCGAGGCCGGCGTGACCGCCTTCTGGCATAAGTACGTGGGCCTGGAAGGCGCCGTGGTCGGCATCGACCGCTACGGCGAATCGGCCCCCGCGGGCGCGCTGTTCAAGTTCTTCGGGCTGACCGCCGACAAGGTGGCCGAGACCGTCAAGCAAGTTCTGTAAAAAAGGAGCCTAGTCATGACCATTCGCGTCGCCATCAACGGTTACGGTCGCATCGGCCGCAACATCCTGCGTGCCCACTATGAAGGTGGCAAGAAGCACGATATCGAAATCGTCGCCATCAACGATCTGGGCGATCCCAAGACCAACGCCCACCTGACCCGCTACGACACCGCCCACGGCAAGTTCCCGGGCACCGTCGAAGTCGACGGCGAGTACATGGTCGTCAACGGCGACAAGATCCGCGTGCTGGCCAACCGCAACCCGGCCGAACTGCCGTGGGGCGAGCTGAAGGTCGACGTGGTGCTGGAATGCACGGGCTTTTTCACGACCAAGGAAAAGGCCGGCGCGCACATCAAGGGCGGCGCCAAGAAGGTCATCATCTCGGCCCCGGGCGGCAAGGACGTTGACGCCACCGTCGTCTACGGCGTCAACCACGGCGTGCTGAAGTCGACCGACACCGTCATCTCGAACGCGTCGTGCACCACCAACTGCCTGGCCCCGCTGGTCAAGCCGCTGAACGACAAGCTGGGCCTGGAAAACGGTCTGATGACGACCGTCCACGCCTACACCAACGACCAGGTCCTGACCGACGTCTACCACGAAGACCTGCGCCGCGCCCGTTCGGCCACCATGAGCATGATCCCGACCAAGACCGGCGCCGCCGCCGCGGTCGGCCTGGTGCTGCCGGAACTGAACGGCAAGCTGGACGGCTACGCCATCCGCGTCCCGACCATCAACGTGTCGATCGTCGACCTGTCCTTCGTGGCCAAGCGCGACACCACCGTCGAGGAAGTGAACAGCATCCTGAAGGCCGCCTCGGAAGGCGAGCTCAAGGGCATCCTGGACTACAACACCGAACCCCTGGTCTCGGTGGACTACAACCACAACCCGGCCTCCAGCACCGTTGACGCGTCGCTGACCAAGGTCTCGGGCCGCCTGGTCAAGGTTTCGTCCTGGTACGACAACGAGTGGGGCTTCTCGAACCGCATGCTCGACACCACCGTCGCGCTGATGTCGGCCAAGTAAGCATCGCTGTCGAACCGAAGGGGACGAACAGGTTTTCCGCCACGGCGGAAAGCGGGTTCGTCCCCTTCGTTCGCCAACTCTAGGAGACGCAAAGCATTATGTCCAAGGTCAATACCCTGTCCGCGCTGGCCAAGGCCGGCGCCCTGTCCGGCAAGCGCGTGTTCATCCGCGCCGATCTGAACGTGCCGTTCGATGACGCCGGCCGCATTTCCGAAGACACCCGCATCCGCGCCTCGGTGCCCGGCATCCGCCTGGCGCTGGACGCCGGCGCCGCGGTGATGGTCACCTCGCACCTGGGCCGCCCGAAAGAGGGCGTGCTGACCGAGGCCGATTCGCTGGCCAAGGTTGGCCAGCGCCTGTCCGAGCTGTTGGGCATGCCCGTGCCGCTGGTGCGCGACTGGGTCGACGGCGTCAAGGTCGAGCCGGGCCTGGTGGTGCTGCTGGAAAACTGCCGCGTCAACGTCGGCGAGAAGAAAGACGACGAGGCGCTGTCGCGCAAGATGGCGGCGCTGTGCGACGTCTACGTCAACGATGCCTTCGGCACGGCGCACCGCGCCGAGGCCACCACGCACGGCATCGCGCGCTTCGCGCCGGTGGCCTGCGCCGGTCCGCTGCTGGAAGCCGAGCTGGACGCGCTGGGCCGCGCGCTGCACGAGCCGAAGCGTCCGCTGGTCGCGATTGTCGGCGGCTCCAAGGTGTCGACCAAGCTGTCGATCCTGCAATCGCTGGCCGACAAGGTCGACCAGTTGGTGGTGGGCGGCGGCATCGCCAACACCTTCATGCTGGCCGCCGGGCTGCCGATTGGCAAGTCGCTGGCCGAGCCGGACCAGGTGGAGCAGGCGCGCGCCGTGATCGAGCTGATGAAGCAGCGCGGCGCGGATGTGCCGATCCCGGTGGACGTGGTGTGCGCCAAGGCGTTCGGCGCGGACGCCGAGGCCACCGTGAAGGCGGCCGATGAAGTCGCCGCCGACGACATGATCCTGGACATCGGCCCGCAGACCGCGCAGCAATTGGCCGAGATCCTCAAGCAGGCCGGCACCATCGTCTGGAACGGCCCGGTCGGCGTGTTCGAGTTCGACCAGTTCGCCAACGGCACCAAGGTGGTGGCGCAGGCGATCGCGGATTCCGAGGGCTTCTCGATCGCGGGCGGCGGCGACACGCTGGCCGCGATCGCCAAGTACGGCATCGGCGAACAGGTCGGCTACATCTCGACCGGCGGCGGCGCGTTCCTGGAGTTCCTGGAAGGCAAGACCCTGCCGGCGGTGGCCGTGCTGCAAGAGCGGGCCAAGTAGTCTTTCCGCCCGGGCGATCCGAAGCCGCTCCTTCCGGGGCGGCTTTTTTTCATCGGCCCGAGCTGGGTGGCTGCCGTCGGCTGGGGCGCTTGGCGCTTATTCCATAGACTGGTGTAGGCTTGACGCTCGCCCGCTTCCCGCGGTTTCCTTTCCCCGTTTCCTCCGCTTCGCCGCCCCATGAACCTACGATTTCTTCCTGGCCTGAACAACTTCCGGGGCATCACCCGGGAGTCCGCCGGCCGCGATATCGCCGCGGGATTGAGCGTGGCCGCGGTGGCGTTGCCGGTAGGGCTGGCCTATGCGGCGATGATGGGAGTGCCGCCGGTTGCCGGGCTGTGGGCGGCGATCGCCGGCATGTTGGGTTACGCGCTGTTCGGTTCCTCGCGCACGCTGATCGTGGGGCCGGACACGGCCACTTGCACGCTGATCGCGGCGACGCTGACGGGCATGGCGCTGACCTCGCCCGAGGACCGGCTGGTGGCCGCCACCGGGATCGCGCTGACGGTCGGGCTGGGTTGCCTGATCGCGCGGGTGCTGCGCCTGGGCGTGCTGGCCAACCTGCTGTCGCGGCCGGTGCTGATCGGCTACATGGCGGGGGTGGCGGTGACGCTGGCGCTGTCGCAATTGAGTGGCCTGACCGGCGTGGGGCTGCGCAACAGCGGGCTGGTGCATCCCTTCCTGGAGTTGTCGCGGCGCGTGTCGGAGATCCGCATTCCCACGCTCTGCCTGGGGCTGGCGTCGTGCCTGCTGCTGGTGGCGATCAAGCGCTGGAGGCCGAATTGGCCGGGGCCGATCATGCTGGTGGTGGGCGCCTGCCTGCTGTCTTGGCTGTTCGATTTTCCCAGCCTCGGCATCGCCGTGGTGGGCGAGGTGCCGGCGGGCCTGCCGGCGCTGCGCGTGCCGGTGCGGCTCGAGGGCCTGGACAACATCCTGCTGGGCGCGGCGGGCGTGCTGGTAGTGAGCTTTTCCAGCGGCATCGTGACGGCGCGCAGCTTTGCCGCGCGCACCGGCGAGCACGTGGATCCGAACCGTGAACTGGTCGGCTTCGGCGCGGCCAATGTCGCGGCCGGGCTGTTCCAGGGCTTCGTGGTGACCGGGGCCGATTCGCGCACGGCGGTGGGACTGGCGGCGGGCGGCTCTTCGCCGCTGGTCGGCGTCAGCGCGGCGGCGGCGCTCGCGCTGGTGGTGGGCCTGCTCAGCGCGCCGCTGTATTGGCTGCCGCAGGCGGTGCTGTCGGCAATCCTGCTGCTGGCGGCCGCCAGCCTGTTCGACGGCCAGGCCTTCCTGCGGCTGGCGCGCATTTCGCGCATCGAGCTGGCCTTCGGCATCCTGGCCGCGGTCGGCGTGGTGGGTTTCGGCGTGCTGCAGGGCGTGGCGGTGTCGGTTGGCGCCACGCTGCTGTACGCCATGTACGTGTCCGGCAATCCGCGCGATGCCCTGCTGGGCCGTCTGCCGGGCGAATCGGTGCTGGGCAAGATGCATCTGAACCCGCAGGCGCAGCCGGTGCCGGGCGCGGTGATCTGGCTGTTCGAGTCGTCGGTGTGGTTCTTCAACGCCGACGCGTTCCGGCGGCGCGCCCGCGAGATCATCGAGCAGGCGGGCGACATCACCTGGTTCGTACTGGATGCCGAGGCCATGACGCAGGCCGACGCCGACGCCATCGAAGCCTTGTACGAACTGCGGCGCGAGCTGCGCGACCGCGGCATGGTGCTGCTGGTGGCGGGCGGCCACGGCCAGTTCCGCATGGCGCTGGAGCGCTCTGGCCTGGCCGACCGCATCGGCCGCGACAAGATCTTCCCCTCGCCCGAACAGGCGGTCGAGGCGATCGAGCGCTGGCGCCAGGGGCCGGCGCCGGCCACGCTTTCCTGATACTTGGCGCGGGCCGTGGCGCCCGCGCCTCAATCGATGATGTGATAGCCGCCGTCGATGTACAGCGTCTGCCCGGTCATGCGGCGGGCGGCGTCGGTGGCGAGCCAGGCGGTGGCCTCGCCGACGTCGTCGATGGAGACCAGGCTGCGCGCCGGGGCCTTGGCCTGGGCGCGGTCGAGCAGCGCGTCGAATTCGGCGATGCCCGAGGCCGCGCGGGTCTTGAGCGGCCCGGGTGAAATCGCGTGCACGCGGATGCCCTGCGGGCCGAGTTCGGCCGCCAGGTAGCGGGTGGCCGATTCCAGCGCGGCCTTCACCGGACCCATCATGTTGTAGTGCTCGACCACCATCTGCGAGCCGTAGTAGCTCATGCAGAACAGCGCGCCCCCGCCGGGCATCAGCGGCTCTGCCAGCTTGGCCATGCGGATGAACGACCAGCACGACACATCCATGGCCGTCAGGAAGCCGGCGCGCGAGCAGTCCGTGACGCGGCCGTGCAGATCGTCGCGCGGGGCGTAGGCGATGGAATGCAGCACGAAGTCCAGGCTGCCCCATTCGGCGGCGATGCGCTCGAACACCGCCTCCAGCTCGCCCTCGCGCAGCAGGTCCAGCGGCATCAGCAGCGACGCGTCCACCTGGCGCGCCAGCGGCTCGACGTGCGGGCGCGCCTTGTCGTTCAGGTAGGTCACGGCCAGTTCCGCGCCCATGGCGCGGAACGCCTTGGCGCAGCCCCAGGCGATGGAGTCGGCGTTGGCGATGCCCGTGACCAGGCCGCGCTTGCCGGCAAGAGGGAGGGCGGCGCTCATCGTTGTTTCACCAGGGCCAGCGTGTGCTGCGCGATGATCAGTTCTTCATTGGTGCGCACCACGTACACGCCTATGCGGCTGTCGTCGCTGGAAATGCGCGGCCCGTGATGCGCATTGCGCTCGGGATCCAGCTTGATGCCGAGCCAGCCCCAATGCTCGCTGATGGCCTGGCGGATCTCGGCCGAGTTTTCGCCGACGCCAGCGGTGAAGACGATGCCGTCGATGCCGTTCATGGCGCAGCCCAGGCCGATCATGCCTTCGGCCACGCGCCAGGCGAAGTACTTCAGCGCCAGCCTGGCCGACGGCGCGTCGCTGGCCAGCAACTCGCGCATGTCGTTGCTGATGCCCGACAGGCCCTTCATGCCGCAGTCGTGGTACAGCACGTGCTCGATGTCGTCGTGCGACATGCCCTGTTCCATCATCCACAGCACCACGCCGGCATCCAGCCGGCCCGGCCGCGTGCCCATCGGCAGGCCTTCGAGCGCGGTGAAGCCCATGGTGCTGTCGACGCTCTTGCCCTGGTGCATGGCGCAGGCCGACACGCCCGAACCCAGGTGCGCCGCGATGATCCTGCCCATGGCGATCTCGGGCAGCGCCTGGCGCAGCCGCTGCGCGATGTATTCGTACGACAGGCCGTGAAAGCCATAGCGCCGCACGCCCTGCTGGTACAGATGCTCGGGCAGGGCGTAGCGGTCGGCCACGTCCGAATGGCTGCGGTGGAACGCGGTGTCGAAGCAGGCCACCTGCGGAATCCACGGTCGCCGCTCGCGGATCACGCGGATCGGCGCCAGGTTGTTGGGCTGGTGCAGCGGCGCCAGCGGCGTGAAGGTGTCCAGTGTGGCGAGGATGGCGTCGTCGATCAGCACCGGCTCGGCCAGGTCGGGGCCGCCGTGCACCACGCGATGGCCCACCGCCAGCGGCGCGCCGCCCAGGTGGCCGCTGAGCCAGGTGCCGACCACCTCCTGGCCGTTGGGCACATCGGGCGCGTGGCTGGGCGCGATGTCGCGTTCCACCAGCGTCTGGCCGGCGGCGTCGCGCACCCGCAGGCGCGGATGGCTGGTGCCGATGCCTTCGAGCTGGCCGCCCAGGCGCGGCGCCAGCGCCTGTTTGGCGTCGATGTCGTACAGGTAGAACTTGATGCTGGAACTGCCGGCGTTGATGACGAGAATGGTGTCGGACATGGAGTCGATCGCCTCTTGATGCAAGGGACAAGGCAGGGCCGGGGCCCCGCCGCTCATTCACGGCCTGTCGGCCGGCCCTAGGCCAGCGGACGCGCCTGCTGCGTGGCCAGGTGGTGCGCGTAGATCGCCGCCACCGCGCACGACGCCAGGCGCGAGCGCGGGCTGTCGGCGCGGCTGGTCAGGATGATGGGCACGCGCGCGCCCAGCACGATGCCTGCGGCCTCGGCGTTGGCCAGGAAGGTCAGGTTCTTGGCCAGCATGTTGCCGGCTTCCAGATCGGGCACCACCAGCACCTGGGCGACGCCCGCCACCAGCGAGCGGATGCCCTTGATGCGGGCGGCATCGGGGCTGATGGCGTTGTCCAGCGCCAACGGGCCGTCCAGCACGCCGCCGGCGATCTGGCCGCGGTCGGCCATCTTGCACAGCGCGGCCGCCTCGATGGTGCTGGGAATGCTGGGCGTGACCTGCTCGACCGCCGACAGGATCGCCACGCGCGGCTCGCCCAGGCCCAGGCCGTGGTGCAGGTCGATCACGTTGCGGATGATGTCGGCCTTGGTTTCCAGGTCCGGAAAGATGTTGATGGCCGCGTCGGTGATGAACAGCGGCTCGGCGTAGGTCGGCACTTCCATGATGAACACATGGCTGATGCGGCGGCCGCTGCGCAGCCCGGTGGCGCGCGCCACCACTTCGTGCATCAGCTCGTCGGTGTGCAGGCTGCCCTTCATCAGCAGCGAGGCCTCGCCGCCGCGCACCAGCGCCACGGCGGTCTCGGCCGCGGCGTGGCTGTGCGGCGCATCGACGATGCGGGCATCGCCCAGGTTCAGCCTGTGCTGCGCGGCCGTGTCGCGGATCTTGTGTTCCGGGCCCACCAGGATGGGTCGCAGCAGGCCCAGGTCGCGCGCTTCCAGCGCGGCCGACAGCGACGGCTCGTCGCAGGGATGGGCGATGGCGCAGGCCGCGGGCGCCAGGGTCTGGGCGCGCGCGATCAGTTTGTCGTAGTGCGTGGAGGTGGGCAGGCTCATTCCGGTTTGGCCTTGGCGGTGGCGGGTTTGCGGACGCGCGCGGGCGCGGCTTCCTTCTTGCGGGCGGCGGCCTTGACCGCGGCCTGCGGCGTGGACTTGGCGGCGGCCGCCGTGGCGGCGCGGCGCGCACGGGCGGCGGGCGGCGCCGGGGGCGACGGTTGCAGTTTCGCGGTGGCGGCGCGCACGGCCTTGCGCGCGCCCGGCGCCGGCTCATGCTTTTGCGCGCGGCGCGCGGCGGTTTCGAAGATCTGCTCCATCTCGGCCAGGCTGGCGCGCGCGGCGGGACTCAGCGGCTCGGCCGCTTCCAGCACGTGCTTCATCGCTGCCAGCGCCTCGCGGATGGCGGCCGGCGACGAGCCTTCCAGCAGCTTCGGCATCGTCTGCAGCACGGCGGTCGAGTCCAGCCGCATCATCATGGCCTGGTCGCGGGTGATGTCCTTGAATTCCTGCAGCGTCATGGCGTTGCCGGCCTCGGCGCGCATCTTGCGGATCAGCGCGAAGCTGCGCTCGTCCAGGCCGCCCTCGGCGCCGGCCACGTACAGCAGCATGCGGATGGCGGCCACGCGCAGGCCGCCTTCCTGCAGCAGCGAGCGCAGTTCGGCGGCGCGCTCTTCCATGAAGCGGCGGTGTTCCGGCGACACGCCGGGGTGGCGGCGCGGCTGGCCGTCCTTGCCGCCCAGGCCGGCCAGGTCCTGCACCAGCGGCGAGCCATAGACGCTCATGAAGGTGCGCTCGTCGGCCGAATCGCGCAGTTCCTGGAAGATGTTCAGGCTGGTCTCGACCAGCTTCGAAAACATCTCCTGGGCCAGCAGGAACGGGTTGTCGGGCGATACGGGCTGCCGATGCTCCCGCACCTGCTCGGCCACCTGCGCGATCGGCGCGATCAGCGGATTGCGGTCGGACACCAGCTCATACGGCAGGCGCAGCGGGTGCAGGCGCTGGCTCCATTCGGCCGATTGCGGCGTCACCAGGGCGCGCACCCACGGCTGCACGAAGCTGCGGTACATGCCCAGGTTGATGTCGGAGATGCGGGCCACGGCGGCAAAGCGCAGGTCGTCGTCTTCCTTGCGCTCGACGATGGCGCGCACGTCGTCCATGCGGCGCTGCTCGAACGACAGCACGTAGTTGCCGTAGGCCAGGTCGGCGTTGGGCGTGTCCGGCGTCTTGTCGGTGATCTCGGCCTGGTAGATGCCGGGCGGCAGCACATCGATCATGTCGATGTTGGAGGTGAATTCCTGGTGTTCCTTGCGCGCCACGCTGCCGGACACGAAGATGCCCAGGTGGCCGATGCTCTCATGCACGGCATAGACGATGGTCTGGTCGTGCGCCAGCACCTCGGCGTCGTCCTGGTACAGGTCCGGGATCCAGCCCAGCGCCTGCGGCGGCGGGGTGATGTTGTCGCCCTTGGAGCAGAACACCACGATCGGCGAGCGGATGTTGCGCAGGTCGATGCGGATGCCGTCGGAAGTGACCAGCCCGGCGGTCGACAGGCGGTTGCCGACGAACAGGTTGTCGACGATGTACTGGATTTCCGGCCCGTTCAGGAACACGTGGCCGCCCCACCATTTCTCGAAGCTGAGGTAACGGCCGGCCTCGGTGTCGACCTTGGAGTACAGGTTGTACTGCTTGGACCAGAGCGTGTTGGCGGGGTTGAGGTTCTCGAAGTTCTGCACCAGCCAGGCGCCGTCGAACTTGCCGTCGCCCAGGTCGCTGGTCAGGGCGGTGAGCCAACTGCCGCCGAGCAGGCCGCCGGCGTAGCGCATCGGGTTCATGCCGCGCCAGCCGGCCCAGTAGGACAGCGGCGCGCCGGCGATGATGATGGGGCCGAACAGCTCGGGACGCACGGCGGCGGTCATCATGATCTGCCAGCCGGCCTGGCAGTTGGCCACCACCACCGGCTTGCCCTCGGCGTCGGGATGGCGCGCGATGATCGCTTCCAGGAAATGGGCCTCGGCCTTCATCACGTCTTCGACGGTCTGGGTGGGCACGGGCTGCGGCAGGAAGGTGGCGAAGTAGCAGGGATGGCCGGCGCGCACCGCCACGCCGATCTCGCTCTCGGGCTTGAAGCCGCCGATGCCGGGGCCGTGGCCGGCGCGTGGGTCGACCACCAGGAAGGGGCGCTTGATCGGATCGACCGCCACGCCCTCGGGCGGCTTGATGCGCAGCAGGCCGTAGTTGACCGGGCGCGGCAGTTCGCGGCCGTCCAGCACCAGTTCGTACTCCATGCTGAGCACGTTGGGGGCCCGCTTGGCCATATGCTCGTGGTACTGGTTGCCGCGCTGGCGCATGACGTCGGCGTACAGCACGCCGCGCTGCCAGGCGTCCACGGCGTATTCATAGGCGGCCGTCCAGGGGTTGAAGGACGGGGCGGGGACGCGATCGTTGCCGGATCCGGCCATGGCGATCTCCTATAGGTAGCACCCGGCAGCGGGTGCTACCGGACCGGTTCCTCGAATGGAACCAGTTGACTTGACCCCCCCATTACACCCGAATGGATGTTGCATCGCAACATGGGGACGGTTGATGCAAGTCAAACGCCCGGAATTATCTGTCCCTTCTTGATTGTCCGGTCCCGTGCCACCCTTCAGGGCGCGTTGTGGCACACGGCTTCGATGCGGTTGCCCGACGGGTCGGACAGGAAGGCGGCGTAGTAATGCGGATGATAGTGCGGCCGTGTCCCCGGCGCGCCCGCGTCGCCTCCGCCATGGGCCAGGCCGGCGGCATGGAAGGCGTCCACCGCGGCGCGGCTGGAGGCCTTGAAGCACCAGTGGCGGCGCGCCGGCGGAGTCGGTGACGCCGCGGGATCGGCCTGGATGCTGACGTAGGTATGGCCAGCGTCGCCGGGGCGGCAGCGCTCGCCGTAGCCGAGGGCGTCGGCATGGTCGTAGACCTTGGCCGCGCCCAGGGCCGCCATGACGGCGTCGTAGAACGGCCGGGCGCTATCGAGCCCGGCGACGCTGATGGAGACGTGATCCAGCAATTGCATGGCGGCTCCGGGGCGGGGGTCAGGCGCGCGCCGCCGCGTTGTGTTCCAGCCATTTGCGCACCGAGGGGCGCTGCCACTGGGCCTCGGCATAGTCGCGCAGCGGATCGGGCAGGCCGTCCAGCCACAGGCGGCGCAGTGCCACCGCCAGGTCCAGGTCGGCCAGGCACCATTGCTCGAACAGGGTCGACTGGCCCGCGCCGATCAGTGCGCCGGCCACGTGGATCAGTTTGGCCGCGGCCGAATGGCCGGCGTCCGACAGCGGTTCGCCGGCCCGGTCGTGGAAGACCGTTTCGGTGGGGCGTTCCTGGCGCAGGGCGCCCAGGTCACTGCGCAGCCAGGCCTGCAGTTGGCGGGCGCGGGCGCGCTCGCGCGGCTGGGCGGGGTACAGCGCGGTACAGGCGGGCGCCGGATACAGGTCTTCCAGGTACTCCGCGATCGCGGTGGATTCGGTCAGGTTGAAGTCGCCGTGGGTCAGGGCCGGCACGCGCGCGGTCAGGGCGCGGCATTGGTACGGCTGCATGCGCTGTTCGCCCGCGTCGAGGTCAATCATGCGGACCTCGAACGGCAACTGTTTCTCGGTCAGCGCCACATAGGCCGACATGGCGTAGGGGCTGAGGAACTGGGAATCGACGAACAGCGTAAACGGGGCGCCCAAGTGCATCTCCGGTCAGGCGGTGGATAAAAGGGGTCTATGACGCAAAGCGTAACGCAATTGAAATTTCGCGTGTCGCGCCGATGCGTCAGTCGACGATGAAGAGCTTGGCGCCGATGGCAGTGGACGAGCGGTGCGGCTCGGCCTGGTCGGCCACCTGGTAGCTCATGCCGGGGGTCAGCACGAAGGTGCGGCCGTCTTCCAGCTCGGTGTGCAGCTCGCCCTCCAGGCAGAACAGGATGTGGCCCTTGCTGCACCAGTGGTCGGCCAGGTAGCCGGGCGTGTACTCGACCATGCGCACGCGCAGATCGCCGAACTGGCGGGTGCGCCAGTAGGCCTTGCCGGTGTCGCCCGGATGCTCGGTGGGTTCGACCTCGGACCAGTCGGTGGTGCCGAAGGGGATGTTGCTCATCTTCATGTTGGTTCTTCCCTTGGGGTGTGCGTCCGCCACGCCGCGAAAAAGCGCTGTATTCAGGCGGCCAGCTTCTTCTGCCAGAACATGGCGCGGCCGGTGTCCTCGTCCAGCGAGTAGCCTTCGTAGCCCAGCTTGCGGTACAGGCCCTGGGCCACGTCGTTGCCTTCCAGCACTTCCAGCGTGATCTTGCAGCAGCCGAGCTGGCGGGCGCGGTCTTCCAGCGCGGCCAGCAACTGCTTGCCCACGCCCTGGCCCTGGAAGCGCGGCGACACGGCCAGGTCGTGCAGGTTCACCAGCGGACGGCAGGCAAAGGTCGAGAAGCCCTCGAGGTAGATGGCCACGCCGGCGGCCGCGCCGTCGATGCGCGCCAGCAGGGCGCGCGCCGTGGGCCGCTTGGCCAGTTCCGCGATCAGGTTGCGCTGCGCGTACTCGGGCAGGGGCGTGCTGCCGCCCATGGGGCCGCTGGCGTATTCGTTGAGCATGGCCAGCACCTGGCGGCCGTGTTCCGGGTTGTTGAAGTCGACGTCGATGATTTCCAGCACGATCGGTTCCTGTTCATGGGCGGCCCCGCCTTTGGCGGCGGGTGGCGCGACCGTCAATTATGCGCGAAGCCGCGCAACGGGTCGAAGCGCATTGAAAAATCGCGCAATAGCCCCTATCTTCTTTCTGTTCAGGGCCGAATCCGGCGCGAGCCGCCGCCTTTGGCTGCAACCCTCACCATGGGCTGGAAAATGGAGTTCAAGGACTACTACAGCATTCTTGGGGTGGAGCGCGGCGCCTCCGAAGACGAGATCCGGCGCTCCTACCGCAAACTCGCCCGCAAGTATCACCCCGACGTCAGCAAGGAAAGCGACGCCGAGGCCCGCATGCGCGACGTCAACGAAGCCTACGACGTGTTGCGCGACAAGGAAAAGCGCGAGGCCTACGACAACCTCGCCGCCGGCGTCTCGCCCGGGGGCGGCTTCCAGCCGCCGCCTGGCTGGGACGAAGGGTTCGAGTTCCATCGCGGCGCCGCCTCGGGCGAGGAGGCGCAATTCAGCGAGTTCTTCTCGTCGCTGTTCGGCGGCCGCGGCCGCCGCGCGCAGGGCGCGGGGCGCGAGCAGGAATTCCGCGCCCGCGGCGACGACCACCACGCGGCCATCGAGGTCGATCTCGAGGACGCGCTGCAAGGCGCCACCCGCGACATCAGCCTGCGCTCGATGACGGTCGACGACCAGGGGCGCCCGCAGGTGCAGACGCGCACGCTGAGCGTGCGGATCCCGCCGGGCGTGCGCGAGGGCCAGTTCATCCGCCTGGCCGGGCAGGGCATGCCGGGCTACGGCGGCGGCGAGAACGGCGACCTGTACCTGGAGGTGCGCTTCAAGCCCCACGCGCGCTATCGCGTCGAGGGACGCGACCTGTATATGACGCTGCCGGTGGCGCCCTGGGAGGCGGCGTTGGGCGCCAAGGTCAATGCGCCGACCCCGGGCGGCACGGTGGAGGTCTCGATACCCGCCGGTTCGGGCAACGGCCGCAAGCTGCGGCTGCGCGGCCGCGGTATTCCGGGCGACCCGCCCGGCGACCTGTATCTGGTGCTGGAGCTGGCGCTGCCGCCGGCCGACAGCGACGCGGCCAAGGCGGCCTACCGCAAGATGCAGCAAGACCTGCCGTTCAATCCGCGGCGCCACCTGGGGGTCTGATCATGAAAAAAGTCGTCATCAGCAGCGCCACCGTGGTGGGCAAATCGCAACCGCTCAGTGCCGACGATCTGGCGCGAGCCTGCGGCGCCGGGGTCGAATGGGTCGCGCAATTGGTCGAGGTCGGCATCGTCGACGCCAGCGGGTCGCGCCCGGCCGAATGGCGCTTCTACAGCATGGACCTGCAACGCGCGTTGCACGCGCGCCGGCTGGAGCGTGATTTCGGCGCCGGCCTCGATGCCGTGGCGCTGATCCTGGACCTGAGCCAGGAGGTGCGCCGCCTGAAGGCGCAATTGCGCGCGCTGGGCGCGACCGACGCGTAGCGCGGCGGCCCGCCCCGACCGGCTCGCGGGGCGTGGGCCGCATCAGCGACCGGGGCGGTCGGGGACGGTGCTGGCTCCGGCGGGGGCGCCTGCGGCACAATGGCCGCAGGGTCCGCCCCGGATCCAGGAGACAGACCATGTTGACCCTTTATCACGCGCCGCGCTCGCGTTCGTTCCGGATTCTCTGGTTACTGGAAGAGCTGGGCGTGCCCTATGACACCGAGATGGTGTCGATCCGCCGCCGCGACGGATCCGGCCATATCGCTCCCGACTACATCGACATCCACCCGCACGGCAAGGTGCCGGCACTGGTGCACGACGGCGTGCCGGTGTTCGAGACCCCGGCCATCGCGCTGTACCTGACCGACCTCTATCCCGAGGCTGGCCTGGGGCCCGTCGTGGGCGATCGGCAGCGCGGCCCCTACCTGACCTGGCTGGCGTATTCCACCGGCGTGTTCGAGCCGGCGATGACCGAGCGCGCCTTCAAGACGCCGCACCAGAGCGGCACGATGGGCTGGGGCTCGGCCGACGAGGTCGAGCAGGTCGTGACCCGCGTGCTGCAATCGCGCCCGTATTTCCTGGGCGAGCATTTCAGCGCGGTCGACATCGTGCTGGGCGGGACATTGCAGTTCATGATGCAGGTCAAGCTGATTCCCGAGAACCCGGTGTTCTCGGGCTATGCCGAGCGGTTGGCGGCGCGTCCGGCGATGCACCGCGCGCTGCAGCGCGACGGCGACATCGGCGAGCCCTGATTACCCCAGGCGTGCGCGCAGGTCCGCTTGCCACTGTGACGGTCGGCCCAGGTAGCGGCCCGGGTCGAGCACCGTGAAGGCGCCGTCGCGCTCGAGCGCCAGCGTCGGGAAGCCCGAGCCTCGCAGGCGCTCCAGCAGCGCGCGGCTTTGCGCGATGTGGCGATCGGTGGCGTCGCCAACCGTGGCGTCATAGGCGGCCTGGAAGGCCGCGCCATCCAGGCCGATGTCCTCGGCCAGGCGGCGCAGTTCAGCCGGGTCGGCAATGCGGCGGCCTTGGACGTAGTGGGCGCGTTGCAGGCGCTGCAGCATGTCCAGGCCGCGTCGGTCCAGGGCCTGGGCGGCCAGGATGGCGGTGGTGGGCGGGGCCGAGTCGAATACCGCGCCGCTGTCGCGCAGCAGGCCGTCGATGTAGTCCGGACCGAACACCTGGCCGGTCAGGCTCGCGATGCGTTCATCGTGCGGGATGACATAGCGCCGCAGCGCGTCGGTGACCGGCTGGCGGTTGCCGCCGGTCATCATGCCGCCGCCGTGCAGTGCGATGACCAGGCCATCGATGCCGCGGGCGGCCTGCAGCAGTGGCGCGGCGCCGTAGCACCAGCCGCACAGCGGGTCGTAGATGTAATGCAGGGAGGGAAGGGAAGAGGTAGCCATGGCGCCATGGTAGAGGCGCGCGCGCGCCGGACATAGCCCGGCGCGGTAGCCACAGTGTTGCGCCGCCCGTGCAGATGATCCGCGCGGCCGGCGCGCGGGCGTCAGCCCGCGATCTGCACGCCGATCCAGAACAGGCCGGCCGCCAGCAGCATGGAGGCGGGCAGGGTCAGGATCCAGGCCAGCAGGATGTTGCGCACCGTGCCGCCCTGCAGGCCGCTTTTGTTGGCGATCATGGTGCCGGCCACGCCGGACGACAGCACGTGGGTGGTCGACACCGGCAGGCTGAAGACGTTGGCCAGGCCGATGGCGCCGACCGCCGTCAACTGCGCCGACATGCCCTGGGCGTAGGTCATGCCCTGCTTGCCGATTTTCTCGCCCACCGTCAGCACCACGCGGCGCCAGCCGACCATGGTGCCGGCGCCCAGCGCCAGCGCCACCGCCACGATCACCCAGAAGGGCGCGTATTCGGTGGTGGCGGTCAGGTCGGCGCGCAGGCGCTGCAGGTCGGTGCGCTCGCGCGCCGGCAGGCCTTCGATGCGGGCCACCTTCTTGGCGGTGTCATCCAGGCACAGCAGGTAGCGGCGCACGTCGATGCGCTTGGCCGCCGACAGGTCGGCGTAGTTGCTGACGCCGTGCAGGTCGGCCTGCAGCGCGTCGATGGTGGGCAGGGTCAGTTCGGGATCGCAGCGGAAGGTGCGCGGCAGGTCCGAGGCCGAGCCGGCGCGCTTGAGCGCCAGGAAGTCGCCCAGCATGGCTTCGTTGCGCTGGTAGAACGCGCTCAGGTGGGTGGCTGCATCGCGCGTGCGCTCGATCTGGTAAGTGGTGCTGTTGGTGTCCAGCACGAAGTTGGCCGGCACGATGCCGATCAGCACCAGCATGATCAGGCCGATGCCTTTCTGGCCATCGTTCGAGCCGTGCACGAAGCTCACGCCCATGGCCGACAGCACCAGCACCAGGCGGTTCCAGAACGGCGGGTGTTTCTTGTTGTCGATGGCGCGGCGCTGCTCGGGCGTCTTGTGCATCTTCGACAGCGGCAGCCAGCGCTTGAGCGCCAGCAGCAGGCCGCCCGCGACCAGGAAGCCGGCCACCGGCGACACCACCAGCGAGGCGCCGATGTCGATCGCCTTGCCCCAGTTCACGCCCTCGGCCAGCGGCAGGTCGGTGATCAGCGCGTTGGCCAGGCCCACGCCCAGGATCGAGCCGATCAGCGTGTGCGAGCTGGAGGCCGGGATGCCGAAATACCAGGTGCCCAGGTTCCAGGCGATGGCCGCGGCCAGCATGGCGAACACCATGGCCAGCCCGCGTCCGGTATCGACGTTGATCAGCAGTTCCACCGGCAGCAGGTGGACGATGGCGTAGGCCACGCCGACGCCGCCCAGCAGCACGCCGAGGAAGTTGAAGATGCCGGAGAGCACCACCGCCAGGTGCGGCGGCATGGCCTTGGTGTAGATGACCGTCGCGACGGCGTTCGCCGTGTCGTGGAAGCCGTTGATGAATTCGAAGGCCAGGACGAACGTCAGGGCCAGTGCAAGGCTGAGGCCAACCCAGAGGTCTAGGCCATGAAAGAGGGTGGGCATGGAGGCGGGGGAGGTTCCGGCGGAGGCCCAGATTATTGCAGATTTGTGACCTGTCCCTGGTTGCTTCAGGCAACTCTCGCCGTTCCCCGGGTCCGGCAAACCGCTCGCGCGCCGTCGCCGTCGGCGCGGCCCGCTAGAACTTCTGGTACTGGAACTCGATCTCCAGGGGCTTGCCCAGGTTGGCCGAGGTGTCGGCCTGGATCATCATGACCGCCAGCAGGCCCAGGTAGAGCAGGCACAGCCACAGGGTTTTTCTCATCGCGCGGTGTCCTTGACGGCGTTCGGCGGGGGGGAGGGCGATTTCATGGGCGGAAGACCTCGGCGATGCGCTGGTTGACCCGCAGCCAGCCCAGTTCGCCCAGGTGCTGCACGTCGCGCAGGGTGCCGATCTCGTAGGGCGCATCGTACATGTCCATGCAGGCCATGGCGTAGCGCGCGCACAGCGCGTCGACCTGACGTTGCACGGGCGTGAAGCGGTCCAGGTCCCTGAAGACCATCGGGTGCAGCGGCTGCATCACGAACAGGGCATTGACGCCGTGGTTGCGCAGCAGCCGCATCAGCGCTTCCAGCTCGCGCAGTTCGTCCTTGCCGGTCAGCGGCTGGGGCTGGAAGGCGGTCTTGCCGCCGGCCGCGACCGTTTGCAGGTATTTGTCGAAGAAATCGTCGCGCACGGCGTAGCGGTTGCGCGTCATCTGCGCCTGTTCGGCTTCCTGGGCCTCGCGCGCCAGGGCGTCCCAGTCCACCACCCGGGCCGCCGCCGTCGGGCCGGCGGCTTCCTGCTCGGGCGCGGGGGCGGCGTGCGCGGGCGTCCACAGTCCGATCAGCCGCTGGCGGAAGACGTAGGCCTGCTCGGCCGCCATCGACCACGCCACCCGGGCGTCGCCCTTGTCGCGCAGCCAGCGCGCCACCTGTTCGCGGCCCTCGGGCTGGCGCAGCAGGCGCGGCAGCAGGGGATTGGCATGCTCGCGGAATTCATCCGGGCCCAGCCCGCCGTCGCCGTCGAACCAACCCGGCGACACCATGATGACGACGCGCGAGGCGGACGACAGGTCGTCGGCCAGCGCCGCCAGCACCAGTTGCATGCCCAGCGACTGGAAGCCGGAATGGCCGTAGGCCATGACCGGCATGCGCAGCTCGTCGGCCAGGAAGCGGTAGGGCACGAAGCGCAGGTCGGTGCTGGTCAACTCGGACGACCCCAGCACCACCAGCCGGTCGCCGGTGCGCAGCGCCTGGCTCAGCCGCGACAGGTTGCGGGTCTGGTCTTCCAGGGTGTTGCCGAGGTTATGGATGTAGACCCCGGTCGCCGCTTCGGCGCACGGGCCGGTGCGCAGGGCCAGCCAGTGCCAGGCGCCCCAGCCCGCGGCCAGCGCCACCGACAAGGCCAGCGCCGCCGCCAGCGCATGCTGCCCGAGGGTGCGTGTGAACATGAGGAACCAGGAAGGCGCGGAGCGCGGATCGGGGTGAAAGAGAGGATTGTGAGCGGATGTTATCCAGCCCCCATGACCGAGACAAGGGCGCAAACCCGCGGGTGCCCGCGGATTCCCCTTTTTGCCACAGGGGGACCGGCGCCCCCGGCCGGCCGCCGGGCGGAGAATGCGATAGCATCCCTGTCTGGCGGGGTCCTGGATTTCCAGGATTGACCGCGCCCCGGCCCGCCGGCGGCGCCCGTGCCCCGCGCCTTCCGTCCACCCCACGCCCGATCGCCCATGACCGCCCCTACCCGTATCGCCCGCCGCCATCCCGACGAACTGATCATCGGCCTGGTGTCGATTTCCGACCGCGCGTCGGCCGGCGCCTACCAGGACGAGGGCCTGCCGTCCCTGCGCGCCTGGCTGGGCGGTGCGCTGGCCTCGCCGTGGCAGGCGGTGGACCGGCTGATCCCCGACGAGGCGGCCCGCATCTCCGAGACGCTGATCGAGCTGGTCGACACCTGCGGCTGCGATCTGGTCCTGACCACCGGCGGCACCGGTCCGGCGCGGCGCGACGTCACGCCCGAGGCCACGCTGGCGGTCGGCACCAAGGAAATGCCGGGCTTCGGCGAGCAGATGCGCCAGATCAGCCTGCGCTTTGTGCCCACCGCGATCCTGTCGCGGCAGGTCGCCGTGGTCCGTGAACGGCCGGCGCATGCCGCCCTGATCGTGAACCTGCCGGGCCAGCCCAAGGCGATCCGCGAGACCCTCGAGGGCCTGAAGGCCGACGATGGCTCGACGCTGGTGCCGGGCATCTTCGCCGCCATTCCCTATTGCATCGACCTGATCGGCGGGCCCTATGCCGAGACCCGTCCCGAGGTCATCGCCGCATTCCGCCCCAAGTCGGCGCGCCGCCCGCAGCCGTCGCCGGACGCTGCGGTATAGTTGGCCGCCTCTTTCCATTCCTTGCCAGAGAGTCCCGATATGAAGGTCCGTACCGCCTTGTCCCTCACCGCCGTCGTGCTCGCCGTGTCCGCCTGCGCCAACGTCAAAGACGTCCGCGACCGCGATCCGGTGTTCTACGGCTCGACCCCGCGCACGGCCGAGGACTACACCAACTGCGTTGCCGCGGCCTGGAAGGACCAGGGCGTGCGCTTCGAGCGCAAGGCGGTGCGCAACGGCTTCGAGCTGATCCAGTCGGACAGCCTGGGCGTCGAGGCGGTGCTGACCACCACCACCTGGAAGGGCAAGACCGAGGCGCGCCTGTCGACCCGCATCGCGCGGCGCGACCAGACCCTGATCGAACCCGCCAACCTGTGCCTGCAACAGTGATGCCGCGACGCCGAGACATGCTGCGGCTGGGCCTGGCCGCGGCCGCGGTGGGCCTGGCCCTGCCGGTGCGCGCCAAGCAAGCGCCGGCCGCGCAGCAGGGCGGCTTCATCAGCCGCAAGCTCAATGCGCCGGTGCCGGGCGGCGTCGCCGTGCTGGCGCTGGGCGACGCGGCGACGGCGCCCGAGGTCACCTACCGCGACCGCCGCGTGCTGGTGGTGCGCGAAGATGGCAAGCAGTGGATCGCCGTGGTCGGCATCCCGCTGGCGGTCAAGCCGGGCCCACAGGAAATCTCCGTGCGCGACGGCGCCGGCACGCGCCAACTGCCGTTCACCGTGCGCGCCAAGGAATACGTGGCGCAGCACATCACGCTGAAGAATCCGCGCCAGGTCAATCCCGATCCTGAAGACATGAAGCGCATCGAGCGCGAGATGACCGAGCAGAGCGCCGCCAATCGCGCCTATCGCGCCGGCGTCACGCCCAGCAACCTGCTGCTGGACCGTCCGGTCAGCGGCGGCCGCCTGTCCAGTCCGTTCGGCCTGCGCCGCTTCTTCAACGGCGAGGAACGCAATCCGCACTCCGGCCTGGATTTCGCCGTGCCGGCTGGCACGCCGATCAAGGCGCCGGCCGCCGGCGTGGTGTCGTTGGTGGGGGATTATTTCTTCAACGGCAAGACCGTCTTCCTGGACCATGGCCAGGGCTTCGTCAGCATGTTCTGCCACATGTCGGCCATTGACGTGAAGGTCGGCGATGTCGTGCCGCGCGGCGGGGTGGTCGGCAAGGTCGGCGCGACCGGCCGGGCGACGGGCCCCCACTTGCATTGGAACGTCAGCCTGAACGATGCGCGGGTCGACCCCGCGATCTTCATCGGCGCCTTCAAGCCCTGACCCGGCTCGGATCCGTCGGCGCGGCAAGGCCGCGCCGGGCGCGGGCGCCGCTTGAAACCCGGAAGGCCTGGGAAAGGGCCGGCCGCCCTCAGGCGGTGGCCGCCTGCGGCGCGGGCGCGTCCTGCGCTTGTTGCAGGGAGATGCGGTGCAGGATGTACTGATGCATGCGCTCGGCGTACATCATCTTGTCCAGCATGCCGTGCAACTGCACTTCCTGTTCATCCAGGCAGTTGTCGTATTTGGTCTTGGCCTCGGCATAGGTCAGGCCGGTGTTGCGCAGGCTGTTGATGAACGATTCCCGCGATTGATGCAGCAGGCGCAGGCCTTCTTCCCCCTTGGCGAATCGTCTTCGCGCCAGGGAGAGCTGGTCGGCCGCTTCTTTCAATTCCTGTGTCAGATCCATCTTGCTGCTTCATGCGTGTTCCGCCGGGCCTGGCGCCGGGGGAGCGCCATTCTTTCACGAACCGGGGTCTTGCGCATTACTACGGCAGGGCGTGCGCGAGTTTAAGGTCACGGGGCAACCCGCGGCGGCGCGCCCGCCGTGGCGGCAGGCCGGCGCGAACGCCGGCCACCGCGGCTCAGCGGCGGTGGTGCTGGGGGCGGCTCGCCGGGGCCGGGCCGCGCTCATCCTTGTGACGGAAGTTGATGCGGCCCTTGGTCAGATCGTACGGCGACATTTCAAGCGTGACGCGGTCGCCGGCCAGGATGCGGATGCGGTGCTTGCGGATGCGGCCGGAGGCGTAGGCGCCCACTTCGATGCCGTTGTCCAGGGTGACGCGGTAGCGGCTATCGGGCAGCACTTCGTCGACGATGCCGTCCAGTTCGATGAGTTCTTCTTTAGCCATTCTCTACTCCTTGATCAATACGCGCCGCCATGCCGTCGGCATGGCGCGCCACCCGGGGATGGCGAGCGCGTCGGACTCTGTTGGCCAGGTCCAGCGGTTGAACGTAAAACGTCCGGGCAAGCGCGGGTATGGGCCACGGCATCCCAAGCGGATGTCTGAAATGACGGATACTCGCGCCGCGAGGGCAGGGTGCGCGTGATGCGCAGCTTGGTCGCGGGTCGGCGCTTGTGGCGCGTCGCCGGAAGAAGCGGGTTGGAGTGTCTGCTGCGATGCCGGGCGACGC
Source organism: Achromobacter sp. SIMBA_011 (assembly GCF_046535435.1). Taxonomy (NCBI): domain Bacteria; kingdom Pseudomonadati; phylum Pseudomonadota; class Betaproteobacteria; order Burkholderiales; family Alcaligenaceae; genus Achromobacter; species Achromobacter sp. SIMBA_011. The sequence continues at coordinate 105,509 of NZ_JAWRWN010000005.1, forward strand.
GGGTCGCGCCACGGGGCAAGGGCAGGTTTCACCCAAGAAAACCGGTTGCAGCGTTGCGGGAATGCCGGGCGTAAGTCCGGCCAGACCCGCCACTGCGGGTAGGTACTCAGACTGCCACCGTGGGTTGGCACTCAATGTTGTGAACGAAGCCCGGTTTTTGCGGAAAAATCACGGACTTATGTTACTGCAAAGCGCAATGATTAGCCAGTTTTTATCCGGCCTGGCGGCGTGATAGTTGCTATTGAACGACTGCGCCGCGCCCGATCCGGGCATTGGAAAGGCGGGCGGCGCTCGCCCCGCGCCGCCGGAGGCGGGGCGGAGGGCGTCCCTCATTGCGCCGCGATGCGCGCCTGGTAGTCCGTTTCCCAGCGCTGCAGCGCCGACCAGAACGGGCCTGGCGCGCGGCCGGCCTGGCGCGCCGCCAGCACGCCCAGGTGCGCATGCCAGCCGGCGGCCACGTCGATCATGTCGGCACGCGAGGCCAGCTTGCGGTGTGTCAGCACCAGGCGTGTGCCTTCGCCTTGCGGCGACAGCTCGAACGTGACTTCAGACGGCTGGCCCTGCGAGCCGCCCCAGGTGAACGCAAGCAGCCTGGGCGGTTCGCAGCGGGTGATGATGCCGTGGGTGGTGACGCCGTTCTCATAGGGCTTGTAGGGCGCCGGCGTGGGCTCGGCCACGGATGACAGATCGGCGTGCACGAAGCGCAGCGTGACGCCGCCGCCTTCGCGCAGCTCCATGTCGCCGCTCGCCAGCCACAGCCCGCGCTTGTCGGATTCGGTCAGGAAGGCCCAGACCTGTTCCACGCTGCCGGGCAGGACGCGGGTGAAGCAAAGGGAGGTGGGGCTGGTGACGACAGCGTAATCACTCATGTTGGCTCTCCGAAGATGCGGTCGGGGGCGCATGGGCGGCCAGCGCGGCTTCGAGCGCGTCCAGCCTGCCCGACCAGAAGTGTTCATAAAAGCGCAGCCATTGCATGGCTTCGGCCATCGGGGCCGGATTCAGGCTGCATACATGGCTGCGGCCGTTGACGGTCCGCCGCAGCAGGCCGGCCCGTTCCAGCGCCTGCACGTGTTTGGAGGCGCCGGCAAAACTCATGCGCAGGGGCGCGGCCAGTTCACCGATGGTCCTGTCTCCGCCGGCCAGGCGCCGCAGCATGTCGCGGCGCGTGGGATCGGCCAGCGCGCGAAAGACGGCATCGAGGGATGGAGGAGGCAGTGGTTCAACCATGAGGTTGAATATAGCCGTGCTTCTCGTCCAAGCTCAACTGTATGGTTGAATTTTTATGTAACGGCGTGGGGCAACGCCGTTTCCGCGTCCTCGTAGGCCTCGGAATACTGCGGCAAGGTATCGGTGATGTCGAACCAGGGCGCCTTGCTGGCGACGTGGCAATGCGCGCCGGGCTTGACGCCGGGGTCGTCGTCCAGCGCGCCCAGGGGCAGGCCGTAGATGTCGGGCGTCTGGTCGAAGCGGCTGAGCAGCGGCGTGCCGCAGGCTTCGCAGAAGCCGCGGTAGTTGCCCGGCGACGAGCAGTACCAGGTGACGTGGTTTTCCCCTTTGGTCCAGGCGAAGTCCTTGGCCTGCACGGTGGCTCGGCTGCGGAAGGCGGCGCCGTGCGACTTGCGACACATGGCGCAATGGCAGTTCAGGGCGTCGGTGAGCGGCCCGGTGATCTGGTAGGTAACGCGGCCGCAGAGGCAGGAACCGTTGAGCATGATGACCGCCTGTCGGAAGGGGGGGCGAGACTTTGAATATACCCGCCGCCCGCGACCGTGGCGCGGGCCTATATGACGGATGTCTTTCAGTCGGTTGCCGTGACCCCTATTTTCAGCCAAATGATTCGATCGCCAGGTCATCGCGCTGTCATGCCGCGAAAACAGAATGCGCGAATGAACCAATCCAAGGGGATTCAACGATGACCTACGCCATCGAAGTACAGGGGCTGAGCAAGTCCTTCCATCCCGGCGCCCGTGCGCTGGACAACGTCGACCTGCGCGTGGCGGACGGCGAGATGGTGGCGCTGCTGGGCGCCTCGGGCTCGGGCAAGTCGACGCTGCTGCGCCATCTGGCAGGCTTTGTGGTCGGCGACGCGGGGCAGGGCAGCGTCACGGTCAACGGCCAACTGATCCAGCGACATGGCCGCCTGTCGCGCCAGGTGCGCGGCGCGCGCGCCAGCATCGGCTTCGTGTTCCAGCAATTCAACCTGGTGGGCCGCCTGCCGGTCATCACCAATGTGCTGACCGGCCTGTTGCCGCGGGTGCCGCTGTGGCGCAGCCTGACGCGCGTGTTCCTGCGCGACGAAGTGCGCCAGGGGCTCGACGCGCTTGCCCAGGTTGGTATAGACGACTACGCATTTCAGCGCGCATCGACGCTGTCCGGCGGCCAGCAGCAGCGCGCCGCCATCGCCCGCACGCTGGTGCAGAACGCCCGCGTGATCCTGGCCGACGAGCCGATCGCCTCGCTCGACCCCGAATCCTCGCGCCGCGTGATGGACACGCTGGCGCACATCAACCGCAGCCGCAAGGTGGCCGTGGTGGTCTCGCTGCACCAGGTTGATGTGGCGTTGCGCTACTGCCCGCGGGTGGTGGCGCTGCGCCACGGCAAGGTGGTCTACGACGGCCCCTCGGCCGACCTGACGCCGGCCATGCTGCGCGACCTGTACGGCTCGGAACTGAGCGAGCTGCTTCCCGAATACACGCCGCAAGCCCAGCCCCTGCCGGGCCTTGCGTCGCTTTCCCGACAGGCCTGCGCGGCCTGACCCCGCCCGTTTCCTACCCGGAGCTTTCCATGCTACGCAGAACCTTTGTGGCCCTGATCGCCGCTGCCGCCTTGTCCACGCAAGTCCATGCGCAAGAGGCCAAGCCGTTGAACTTCGGCATCATTTCGACGGAGTCGTCGACCAACCTGAAGTCGGTGTGGCAGCCCGTCATCGACGACCTGAGCCGCGCCATCGGCGTGCCGGTCAAGCCGTTCTTCGCTTCCGACTACGCCGGCATCATCGAAGGCATGCGCTTCAACAAGGTGCAGATGGCCTGGTACGGCAACAAGGCGGCCATCGAGGCGGTGGACCGCGCCAGCGGCGAAGTGTTCGCGTCCGTCATCGACAAGGATGGCAACGCGGGCTACTGGTCGCTGCTGATCGTCAACAAGGACAGCGACATCAAGAGCCTGGATGACCTGCTCAAGCGCCGCGGCCAATTGACCTACGGCGCCGGCGACCCCAACTCGACCTCGGGCACCGCCGTGCCGGGCTACTACCTGTGGGCCGCCAACAAGATCGAGCCCAAGACCTTCTTCAAGGCCGTGCGCGTCAGCAATCACGAAACCAATCTGCTGTCGGTCATCAACAAGCAGGTCGACGTGGCCGTCAACAACACCGAGGCGCTGGAGCGCTACCGCCTGAGCACTGGCAAGGACGCCAACGACAGCGTGCGCATCCTGTGGAAGTCGCCGCTGATCCCGGCCGACCCGCTGGTCATGCGCACCGACCTGCCGGCCGACATGAAGGCCAGGATCCGCGATTTCTTCGTCAACTACGGCAAGGGCAAGGATGCCGCGCGCGAAATGGCCAACCTGAAGGCGCTGACCTACCAGGGCTTCCGCGCCTCGGACAACCAGCAACTGGTGCCGATCCGCCAGATCGAACTGGCACGCGAGAAGGCCAAGATCGAAGCCGACGCCACCATCGGCCAGGCCGAGAAGCAGAAGCAACTGGCCGACCTGGACGCCAAGCTGGCCAGCCTGGGCCAGCCCACCGCCAAGCAGTAACGATGCCGCGCCGCGCCGGCGCCTTTCCGTCAAGCGCCGGCGCGCGTCCATCCGATTTCCCTACTCCGGAATTCTCATGACCCTGGCCGTGCCTTCTTCCCGTTCCCCCGCCGCCCCGCGCTCGTCGTTGCCGGTCCTGCTCGTATGGGCCTTTGTGCTGGCGCTGCTGGTCATGTCTTGGCGTGGCGCCGACATGCGGCCGCTGGACCTGTTGCGGGACTCGGGCAACATGGCCCAGTTCGCGGCCGACTTCTTCCCGCCCAATTTTCGCGACTGGCGCATGTACCTGGACGAGATGATCGTGACGGTGCAGATCGCGGTGTGGGGCACGTTCCTGGCGATCGTGGTGGCCGTGCCGCTGGGGCTGCTGTGTTCGTCCAACATGGTGCCGGCCTGGGTCTACCAGCCGATGCGGCGCCTGATGGACGCCTGCCGCGCCATCAATGAAATGGTGTTCGCGATGCTGTTCATCGTGGCGGTGGGCCTGGGGCCCTTCGCCGGCGTGCTGGCGCTGTGGGTGCACACCACCGGCGTGCTGGCCAAGCTGTTCTCCGAGGCGGTCGAGGCCATCGACCCGCGTCCGGTGGAAGGCGTGCGCGCCACCGGCGCCAACGCGCTCGAAGAGATCGTCTACGGCGTGATCCCGCAGGTGCTGCCGCTGTGGATCTCGTACTCGCTGTACCGCTTCGAGTCGAACGTGCGCTCGGCCTCGGTGGTGGGCATCGTCGGCGCCGGCGGCATCGGCACCGTGCTGTGGGAAATCATCCGCAGCTTCCGCTACGCCGAGACCTGCGCGGTGATGATCATCATCGTCGGCTTCGTGGTCGTGATCGACATGGCCTCGGCCCGCATCCGCCGCGCGCTGATCTGAGCCACGGGGCGCGCCGAGGCGCGCCCCGCATTTCAACCGGCCGGCGTCAGCGCCAGGAAGGCCGGCAGGGCCAGCAGGCCCGCCAGCCGGGCGGCGGCGATGTCGGCCGGCGTCAGCGCCGCGCGCGGCATCAGGAAGTTGACGGTGCCCAGGCAGGCGCCGTCGAACACCACCGGCACGTTGATCACCGATTGCAGGCCGAGCGCCTGGATCGCGTCATGGTCGTCGAAGAATTCGCGGATCGCGTCGACGCCCTCGCCGATGAAGACCTGGCGTTCGAGCAGCACGTGGCGGCCCCAGGCCGTGCCGCGCTTGTCCTTGCTGCCGCCGGGCGGATAGGCGGCGGCGTTCGAACTGTACAGCCGCACCACCCGCATGCGTTCGGCGTCATGGCGGTTGATGGTGCACAGCGTGTGCCCCAGCGTGGCGTGGGCATGCGCGTCGAGCGCGGCGAAGGCGGCCGGGGCCGAGGCCCCGTCATAGGCCAGCGCCAGGCGTTCGAGGGTGTCGGACGTGAGGCTCATTCGGCGGTGATTCCCAGTTCCTTGATCAGCTTGCCGTACTTGTCGGCGTCGCGCGCCAGCACCTGGCCGAACTGCTCCGGCGTGGTGTCCAGCAGCAGCACGCCCATGTCGCCCATCTTCTTGACGACGTCGGGGCGCTTGAGGATCTTGTTGATCTCCTGGTTCAGGCGCGTGGTCAGTTCGGGCGGCATGCCGGCCGGGCCGAAGGCGCCGTACCAGACCGACAGTTCATAACCAGGCAGGGTCTCGGCCACGGTCGGCACCTCGGGCAGCAGCGGCGAACGCTGTTCCTCGGTGACGGCCAGCAGCTTGAGCTTGCCGGTCTGCACGTGCGGCAGGGTCTGGGTGCCGGCGCTGAACAGCACCTGGGTGCGGCCGGCCACCGTGTCCAGCACCGCGGGCGCGCCGCCGCGGTAGGGGATGTGCATCATCTTCACGCCGGCGGCCTTCTCGAACAGCGCGGCGCTCAGGTGATTGGTCGAGCCCTGGCCGGCCGAGGCGTAGGCCACCTTGTCGGGGTTGGCCTTGACGTAGTCGATGAACTCCTTGACGTTGCTGGCCGGCACCGAGGGATGCACCACCATCGTATTGGTGACCAGCGCCAGTTCGGCGATGGGCGTGAAGTCCTTGACGCCGTCGAACGGCATGTTGCCGTAGAGCGCCTGGTTCATGGTGTGGGTGCTCATCGAGCCGACCAGCAGCGTATAGCCGTCGGGCTTGGCGCGCGCCACGAAGGTGCTGCCGATGTTGCCCGAGGCGCCCGAGCGGTTCTCGACGATGACGGGCTGGCCCAGCGACTGCGTCAGGCCTTCGGACAGCACGCGCGCCAGGATGTCGGTGGAGCCGCCGGCGGCCCATGGCACGATCAGCGTGATCGGCTTTTCGGGCCAGGCCGCGTGCGCCAGCGCGGGCGCGGCGCAGGCCAGGGTCAGGGCGCAGGCGCGCAACAGTCGTCGGATGGTCTTCATGGTGTTTACCCCTTGTGATGTGGCCGGTCTGTGCGCCGGCTGGATGGAAAAATGGTTCATCGGCCGACCGCGTAGCCCTGCATGCCGCGCGGGTTGGCGGCGGCGCGCAGCAGCAGGCCGCCGCCGGCCGCCGGTTCGCGGGTGCAGGCGCTGATGCGGCCTTCGGACCAGTCGGGGCCGACGCGCAGGTCATGGCCGGCCTCGCGCAGCGCTTGTTGCGTGGCTTCGGGCAGGCGGCCCTCGACGGTCAGGCGGTTCAGCGTCAGCGAACGCGGCCAGAACGAGCCCGGGAAATGGTCGATGTGCCAGGACGGCGCGTCGATCGCCTGCTGCAGGTTCAGGCCCATGGCGTGGCGCAGGAAGAAGGACACGGTCCACTGGTCCTGCTGGTCGCCGCCGGGCGTGCCGAAGGCCATGTAGGGCAGGCCGTCGCGCAGCGCCAGGCCGGGCGACAGTGTGGTGCAGGGCCGCTTGCCGGGTTGCAACTGGCCGGGCACGCCCTCGTCCAGCCAGGTCATCTGCAATCGCGTGGTGAGCGGAAAGCCCAGCGCCGGCACCACCGGGCTGGACGACAGCCAGCCGCCGGACGGCGTGGCCGCGACCATGTTGCCGTCGCGGTCGATGACGTCGATCTGGCAGGTGTCGCCGACGAAGATCTCGCGGGCGGCCCATTCCGCCACCGGCGGCAGCGCCGCGAAGGTCGGCTCGCCCACGCCGAAGCGGGTGTCGGACGCGGCCAGGGTGCGGGCGGCGGCTTCCAGGTCGGGCAGGCGTGGCGCGCGGCCATCCGGGGATCCGGGCTGCAGCGTGGTGGCGGCGCGCGGGCCGATGGCGGCGGCGCGCGCGCGGGCGTAGTCGTCGCTCAACAGCGCGGCCAACGGCACGTCGACGAAATCGGGATCGCCGTACCAGGCGGCGCGGTCGGCGAAGGCCAGCTTGGCGGCCTCGGCGATGCGGTGCACGAATTGCGGCGAGGCCGGGTCCAGTCCGTCCATTTGCAGGTGGCGCAGCAGCGCGAGCTGCTGCAGGTGCACCGGGCCTTGCGACCAGACGCCGCATTTGGCAACCGTGTAGCGGCCGTATTGCAGCGTGACCGGATCGTCGTAGCGGGCGCGCCAGTCGGCCAGGTCGGCCTTGCGCAGCAGGCCGCGATTGCGCTGGCCGGTGGTGTCGCGCACGGCTTCATGGGTGTAGTAGGCGTCGATCGCGTCGGCCACGAAACCGCGGTACCAGACGGCCAGCGCGGCGTCGATGCGGCCATTGCGGTCGGTCGCCGCCGCGTGCGCTTCGTCGAGGATGCGGGTGTAGGTGGCGGCGATGGCCGGCGTGCGCAGCAGCGCGCCGGGCGCGGGCACCTTGCCGTCGGGCAGCCAGACGGCGGCCGAGCTGGTCCACTCGTCGCGGAACAGGGCCTGCACCGCCAGGATGGCCTGCGAGATGCGCGGCACCAGCGGGAAGCCGTTGCGGGCGTAGTCGATGGCCGGGCGCAGCACGTCGGCCAGTTCCCAGGTGCCGTAGTCGCGCAGCATCGTCAGCCAGGCGCCGAAGGCGCCGGGCACGGTGGCGGGCAGCAGGCCGATGCCGGGCACCAGGTCCACGCCGAGTCCGCGGAAGTAGGCCGGCGTTGCCAGCGCCGGCGCGGGCCCCTGGCCGCACAGCGCGCGCATGCGGCCTTCGCGTTCGCTCCACAGCAGGATCGGCACTTCGCCGCCGGGGCCGTTCAGGTGCGGCTCGACGATCTGCAGCGTGAAGCCGCCGGCCACCGCGGCGTCGAAGGCGTTGCCGCCGCGCTCCAGCACGCCCATGGCGACCTGCGACGCCAGCCAGTGGGTGGACGAGGCGACGCCGAAGGTGCCGCGGATTTCGGGGCGGGTGGTGAAGTCGGACATGGGCGGGGTCGGGCGAGGTGGGGATACGGCGCAGTATAGGATCGTGAAATAACTGATGTGTCCGTTGTTGGCATAATTGAATAACCAATCAGTTATGAGTAGACCGCCTTGACCTGGGACGCCGCCCGACTCGCCAACCGCCTGCGCCACCGCCACCTGGTGCTGCTGGCGAATATCGCCAAGCACGGCACGCTGACCCGCGTGGCGGCCGCCACCGGCATCAGCCAGCCCGCCGCCACCAAGGCGCTGGCCGAGCTCGAAGACATCTTCGGCGCGCCGCTGTTCCTGCGCACCGGGCGCGGCATGCAGCCCACGCCGCTGGGCGAGCTGGCGCTGGTGCGGGCCCGCCGCATGCAGGGCGACCTGGACCTGTGGGCGCGGGAGGTCGAGGCGCTCCACGACGGCCGCGCGGCGCATCTGCATGTCGGCGTGGTGCCTTACGTGTCGAGCGCGCTGCTGACCGCCGCCATCGGCCGGCTGCACCAGCGCCACGGCGTGACCCTGACGCTGCACCGCGCCACCACCGACCACCTGGTGCCGATGCTGCGGCGGCACGAGCTCGATTGCATCATCAGCCGGGCGACCTCGACCCTGGCGCAGGACGACCTGACCCATCGCGTGCTGTACCGCCAGCGGCCGCGCCTGATCGCGCACAGCCGATTGGCGCAGCGCCTGGCGCGGCGCGAGGCGGACTGGGCGGCGGTGGCGCGGATGGATTGGGTGCTGCCGGCGGTCAACACGCCGACGCGCCAACTGATCGTCGAACACTTCATCCGCGCCGGCCTGCGTTCGCCGGCGCCGGTGCTGGAAGCCTATTCCACCGATGTGATCGAGGGCATGCTGAGCGCCAACCCCGCGCTGATGTCGGTGGTGCCCGAGGACATCGCGCGCGAGCTTTGCCAGCGCGGCAAGCTGGGCATGGTGCCGTGGGACTTCGGCTGGGAGTTGCCGCCGATCAACCTGATCCGCCGCCGGCGCGAGCAGGCGCTGGCGGCCGAGGAGTGTTTTTCCGACATCCTGCTGGAGCTGTGCGCCGACCTGGGGCCGGACGCTCGACCGCGGGAGTGAGGCGCCCGGCCGGCGCGGCCGTGGCTCCGCGGCGGCCGTTTCGCGGTGATGCCGGCGCGGGCTACGCGATCAGCCGGCCGCGGGCAATATCCAGCAGTTCGGCGGTGGCGGCTTCCGGCGCGCCGTTGTTGCCGACGCGCAGCAGGCGGCATCCCTCGGGGACAGGGAAGTCCTGCGCGGCGCGTTGCAGGCGCAGCGCGATCTGTTCGGACGTTTCGCGGCCGCGCGCCGCCAGCCGCCGCGCCAGTTGCGCGGGGTCGACCGTGACCTCGACAGCCGTCAGCGCCGGATAGCGCCGGTGCGCCTCGGCCAGGTGCGCGCGCGAGCCGTTGATGATGACGGCCGCGCCGCCGTCCAGCCAGGCGTCGACCTCGATGCCAATGCCGTACTGCAGGCCGTGGCTGGTCCAGCGCAAGGCGAAACAGCCCAGGGCGGCGCGGCGCGCGAATTCTTCGGCGCTCAGGCACAGTGCGTCTTCGGTGGCGCCGCTATCGCGCGTGATGTAGCGGTGCGCCACCAGCACCGGTTCGTTGTCGCGCAGCCCGGCGCGCAGCAGCCGCAGCAGGGTGTCCTTGCCGCTGCCGGAGGCGCCCATCAGGTAGACCAGGCGTTCGCCGCTGGCGGGAACGGGCGGGTTCATGCCGTCGCCGATCCTTGCAGGTAGGCCGCGCCCGCCGCGTCGATGTGGCCGCCATCGAAGGGATAGTGGCGCGCGACGATGAAGTCGGCCCCCGCTTGCGGCTGGACGTAGACGCTGACGCCGGGCACCTCCATGGGCTGGCCGCGCAGCGGATCGGCGAACGCCGCGATGCCGGCCCGCGCCTGCTCCAGCGCGGCGCCGTCGAGCTTGCCGGTCAGCGTGATGTGGAAGGTGAAGGTGTCGAACACATAGGGGTAGCCCCAGCGCGCCAGCATGGCCTGCTGTTCGGGCGACAGCGCGTGCGCCTGGCGCCGGGCCAGTTCGGCGGGGGTGGCGGGCGCGCGCAGGTCGTCCAGGCCGCGCACGGCGGCGGCGGCCAGGGCGTTGATGCGGGCCTGACCGTCGGTGTCGGCGGCGGCGATGCGCCACGCCAGGAAGCCGCGCAGCGGCTCGCATTCAAGCTGGATGGCAAAGGCGCTTTCGCCGGCGGCAAGTCGGCGCGCGGCGGCGTCCACGTCCTGCGGCGCGGCGCCGGGGCGCAGCCGGAACGGCGGCTTCAGCGTGGCGTGCAGGCCGTAATGGCGCGGCGCCTCGGTCCAGTCGCGCGCGGCCTCGGGCTGGCCGGGCAGCGGCGGCAGGGCCTGGCCGGTATCGGCGCAACGGCCCAGCCAGCGGCTGCCCAGTTCGCGCCAGGGGCCGGCGGGGGCGAGATACAACGCATAGCGGTGGGCCGACGGCATGATCAGGCCGCCATGCGCTGATTGTGGTCGTCGCCGAAGGCACGGGTGGCGTAGCGCAGCTCGCCGCCGACGATGGCGGCGCAGACGCGCGGCAGGCCGGGCACGTGATCGTCGACCACGATGGCGTCGGCGATCAGTCCGGGCGCCAGCGCGCCGCGATCCTGAAGGCCCGCGGCGCGTGCCGGGTTCAGCGACACCAGGTTCCAGGCCTGCTCCAGCGGCAGCACGCCGTCGTTCACCAGGCGCAGCGCCGCCGCCAGCGGCGCGGGGTAGTAGTAGTCGGAGGTCAGGACGTCGCACAGGCCGGCGCGCACCATTTCGGTGGCGCTGGGGGCGTTGGTGTGGCTGCCGCCGCGCACGACATTGGGAGCGCCGAACACCACCGAGTTGCCCAGGTCGCGGGCCACGCTGGCCGCCTCGCGCGTCAGCGGGAATTCCGCCACGCCGCAGCCCAGTTGGTGGTAGTAGCGGCGGGTGGCGGCGTCGGGATCGTCGTGCGAGGCGACCCGCAGTCCGGCCGCCTGGGCGCTGGCGGTCAGCTCGCGCATGGCGTCGGCCACGGAGTCGGCCGCGCCCATGGCGCGGCGGATGCGTTCCTGGAAGGTGTCCAGGTCGCATTCGGCGCGGTCGGCGTATTGCAGCAGCTTGCGGTCGTCGCCCAGGCGGCGGGCCATGCTGGGCAGGTGGTCATTGAGCGCGACGAAGCGCACGCGGCCGTCGCGGATCCATTGCTGCGCGGTCTCGACCCCGCCGACGTGATGGGTCTCGAAGCGCAGGTGCACATAGTGGCGCGCGCCCATGATGTGTCCCATGCGTTCCAGTGCGGCGAACATGCGCTCGGCGTAGGCCTCGCCGCGCAGGCCGCCTTCCCACGACAGCGTGACGCCGTGGAATTCGGTGGTGATGCCGTTGGCCAGCAGTTGGCGGTCGACGTCGAACAGGGCGCCGTCGTAGGGGAAAGTGACGCTGGGGCGCGGCATGATGGCGCGTTCGAAGGCGTCGCCATGCAGGTCGACGATGCCGGGCAGCACCAGCAGGTTGCCGGCGTCGAACCAGGCCGCGCCGCGCGCGGCCGCGTTGCTGGCGTCGTCGATCAGTCCTCCATGGAATCGCAGGCTGGCGTGCTCGATGCCGCGCGGGGTCAGGATACGTTGGCCTGTGACACCGGCCAGGGGCGAGGGGGCGTGTGCTTGGTTCATGAATGGAAAGTTAGCGGCGTAGCATTACAACCAGATGTCTAGATGAGTGAAATCGCAGGGCGGCGCAAGCGGCCGCGCGCGGCCGCCGCGCACCGGCCTCAACTGTCGTCGGCCACCATGAGCTGGACCAGGTCGCCGACGAAGCGGGTGATGCTGTATTGCAACGGCGCGCCGGCCTGGTCCACGTTCAGCGCCTCGACCTGCAGGATCGGGCGCGTCTTGGGCTGGCCGAGGATGCGCGCCACTTCCGGAGACGGCAGCGTGGCGGTGATGCGCGACCATTTGCGCGTGTAGTCGCCGATGCCGTAGTGGGCGTAGACCTTCGAGACCGAGCGCAGCGCGTTCATGCGCTCGATGAAGTCGGGGAAGCGCTTTTCGTCGAAGTAGTGTTCGGAGGTGCTGATGGGGCGGTTCTCGGCCTTGCCCACCATCTGCACCCGCAGCAGCGGGGCGTTGCGCGCCAGGCCCAGGTGCTTGGCGATGTCGGCGGCGCGCAGCGTCTGGCTGCCCAGGGCTTCGAGGTGGCCCAGCATGCCCTGGCTGCGCAGGTTCTCGGAAAAGCGCGTGCGCTTGCCGATGGCGTAGTCGATGGCGTGTTCCTGCACGAAGGTGCCGCGCCCCTGCTCGATGCGCACCAGCCCGCTCTGTTCCAGCTCGCCCATGGCGCGCCGGATGGTGTGGCGGTTGACGGAGAACTTGGCGGCCAGCTCCGGTTCGGAGGGCAGTTGCTCGCCCGCCATGTACAACTTGTTGCGGATGTCGTCCGCCAGCGACTCGCCGATCTGTCGCCACACGGCGATACCGGAACCTCTTTCGACCATAGGATGTGCTCGTGCTGTCATATCAGCTTCATCAAGAATGGCTGTGATTGTGCACCAAGCGGCGGACGCGGGATAGGCAATGCGTCCCCGCCGCAACTGTCATCAAAAATTCACGCCAGGCTGTTGAACTTCCACTTGAACGCGATCATACTCCATCCAGTCGTCTAGACGTTTAGAGGAAATAATGGACCATCCACAAACCGCGCAGGGTGAAATCCAGGCGCAACGGGCCGCCTGGATGCGGGTGTTGGCGCTGGCCGATCCGGCCATGCTGGAAGGGGCGTTCGGCGCGCTTGGCGGCGTGCCGCCGTATCAGATGCTGCGCCCGGCGCAGACCGGCATGGCCATGGCGCGGGCCCGCAGCGGCGGCACCGGGGCGCGTTTCAACCTGGGCGAAATGACGGTGACACGTTGCGCCGTCAGCCTGGACAACGGCGTGGTCGGCATCGCCTACGTGCAGGGCCGTTCGCTGCGCCATGCCGAGCAGGCCGCGGTGGCCGACGCGCTGCTGCAACTGCCCGACTGGCACGACACGGTGCAGGCGCAGTTGATCCAGCCGCTGGCGCGCGAACGCGCCGAGCGCGTCGAGCGCCAGGCGCGCGTCGCCGCGCAGACCAAGGTCGAATTCTTCACGATGGTGCGAGGCGAGGACTGACATGCATCAAGAACTTCTTGGCGCGGCCGCCGCGAGCCGCAAGCTGCTGCCGGGCTTCGCGGACCCGGTGAACGACGCCCAGGCCACCTTCCGCACCGCGCTCGACGCCATGGCGCATCCGGGCCGCGTGTATGAAGTGGCCGCCGCCAGCGGCGTGCCGGCCGGCCTGTCGCCGGCGCTGACCGCGCTGCTGCTGACGCTGGTGGACGTGGACACGCCGCTTTGGCTGCCGCAGGGCCTGGACGCCGGCGTGCTCGATTTCCTGCGCTTCCATTGCGCCTGCCCGATGGTGCCGTCGGCCTCTCTGGCGCGCTTCGCGGCAGTGCCGGCTGGCGGCAGCGCGCCCGCGCTGGCGTCGTGCCATCCCGGCGACCCGGCCTATCCGGATCTGTCCACGACGCTGCTCATCGAGGTCGCGTCGCTGGACGCAGGCGCCGAGGTCACGCTGACCGGCCCCGGCATCCAGAGCCGCCAGGCGCTGCGCGCCGCCGGCCTGCCGGACGGTTTCTGGCGCGACTGGCGCATCAACCATCAACGTTTTCCGCTGGGCGTCGACGTGTTCCTGACGCACGGGCGGCAACTGTGCGCGCTGCCTCGCGGCACGCGCGTGGAGAGCTGACATGTATGTGGCCGTCAAAGGGGGCGAACGCGCCATCCTCAATTCCTACAGAATGCTGGACGACTATCGGCGCGGCGACCGGGCCCTGCCCGAACTGAGCCTGGACCAGATCCGCGAACAGATGCCGCTGGCGGTGTCGCGCGTGATGGCCGAAGGCTCGCTCTACGATCCGCAACTGGCGGCGCTGGCGCTCAAGCAGGCCGCCGGCGACGTGATCGAAGCGGTGTTCCTGCTGCGCGCCTACCACACCACGCTGTCGCGCTACGGCTACACCCAGCCGATCGACACCGGCGCCATGCGCCTGCAGCGCCGCATCTCGTCGACTTTCAAGGACGTGCCCGGCGGCCAGATCCTCGGGCCGACCTACGACTACACCCAGCGCCTGCTGGACTTCTCGCTGGAGGCCGAGCGTGAGGCCGACGCCCTGCCGGCGGGCGGCGAGCCGCTGGACAGCGCCATGCCGCGCGTCACCGACCTGCTGGCGCACGACGACCTGATCGACGCCGAGGCGGTGCCCGAGGGCGATCCCGAGCCGTTCGACCTGACGCGCCAGCCGCTGGACTTTCCTGCCTCGCGCGCCGCTCGCCTGCAGAATCTGGCGCGCGCCGACGAGGGCTTCCTCTTGTCGATGGGCTATTCCACGCAGCGCGGCTACGGCAACACGCACCCGTTCGCCGCCGAGATCCGCTACGGCTTCGTGGAAGTCGAGATGCACATCGAGGAACTGGGTTTCGCCGTCACGGTGGGCGAGATCGAGATCACCGAATGCCAGATGGTGAGCCAGTTCGCCGGCAACGCCGAGGCAGGCCCCAAGTTCACCCGCGGCTATGGCCTGACCTTTGGCTACGGCGAGCGCAAGGCCATGTCGATGGCGCTGGTGGACCGCGCCATGAAGGCGCAGGAACTCGGCGAACGCGCCGACTCGCCTGCCAATGACCACGAGTTCGTGCTGTACCACAGCGACAACGTCGAGGCCTCCGGCTTCGTGCAGCACTTGAAGCTGCCGCACTACGTGGACTTCCAGGCCAACCTGGAACTGCTGCGCCGCCTGCGCGCCGAGCGCGCCGCGCCGGCCCCCGAGAACACCCGCCAGCTCGACGAGGCCATTTCCTCATGACGACTTCCCCCACTCCCGGCGCCGCGGTCGAACGCGACGAGCACTACAACTTCGCCTACCTGGACGAGTCCACCAAGCGCATGCTGCGCCGCGCGCTGCTCAAGGCGGTGGCGATTCCCGGCTACCAGGTGCCGTTCGGCAGCCGCGAGATGCCGCTGCCCTATGGCTGGGGCACGGGCGGCATCCAGGTGACCGCGTCGATCATCGGCCCGGGCGACGTGCTCAAGGTGATCGACCAGGGCTCGGACGACACCACCAACGCCATCAACATTCGCCGCTTCTTCGGTCGCGTGACCGGCGTGGCCACCACCGAATCGACCCGCGACGCCAGCATCGTGCAGACGCGCCACCGCATTCCGGAAACGCCGCTGCGGGCCGACCAGATCATGGTGTTCCAGGTGCCGATCCCCGAGCCGCTGCGCTGGCTCGAACCGAGCGAGACCGAGACCCGCACCATGCACGCGCTGGCCGAATATGGCGGCATGCACGTCAAGCTGTACGAGGACATCGCCCAGCATGGCCACATCGCCACTACCTACGACTACCCGGTGATCGTCAACGACCGCTACATGATGCGGCCGTCGCCGATCCCGAAGTTCGACAACCCCAAGCTGGACAACAGCCCGGCGCTGATGCTGTTCGGCGCCGGCCGCGAAAAGCGGGTCTATGCGGTGCCGCCTTACACCCGGGTCAAGAGCCTGGATTTCGAGGACCATCCCTTCACCGTGGAGAAGTGGTCGGAATGCTGCGACGTGTGCGGCTCGCGCGACAGCTTCCTCGACGAGATCATCCTGGACGATGCCGGCACCCGCCGCTTCGTCTGCTCCGATACCGAATACTGCAACGACCGCCAGGCCGCGCAGGCCGCAAAGGAAGCCACCGCATGAACGCCCAACCCTTGCTTTCCGTGCGCGGCATGACGCGCACCTGGGACGGCGTGCACGGTTGCCGCAACGTCAGTTTCGACCTGTTCCCCGGCGAGGTGTTGTGCGTGGTGGGCGAGTCCGGTTCCGGCAAGAGCACGCTGCTGTCGGCCGTGTCGTACCAGACCGCGCCCGACGCCGGCAGTGTCTGGTACGACACCCGCGACCAGGGTTTCACCGACCTGGCCGCGCTGTCCGGCGCGCGCCTGCGGCTGCTGGCCCGCACCGACTGGGGCTTCGTGCGCCAGAACGCCCGCGACGGCCTGCGCATGCAGGTCAGCGCCGGCGCCAACATCGCCGAACGCCTGATGGCGGTGGGCGACCGCCACTACGGCGAACTGCGCCAGGCCGCGAGCGGCTGGCTGCGGAAGATGGAGATCGACGCGGGACGCCTGGACGACGCGCCGGCTTCTTTCTCCGGCGGCATGCAGCAACGCCTGCAGATTGCCCGCAACCTGGTGACCCATCCGCGCCTGGTGTTCATGGACGAGCCGACCGCGTCGCTGGACGTGTCGGTGCAGGCCCGCCTGCTGGACCTGTTGCGCCAACTGGTGACCGACCTGGGCCTGGCCGCGATCGTGGTCACCCATGATCTGGCGGTGGCGCGCCTGCTGGCGCACCGCACCCTGGTGATGCGCGGCGGCGAGGTGGTCGAAAGCGGCCTGACCGACCAGATCCTCGACGACCCGCAGCATCCCTACACCCAGTTGCTGGTGTCTTCCATTTTGCAGAGCTGACCATGACTGTCGCGAAACCCATGATCGAGGTGCGGGGCCTCGGAAAGATGTTCACCTTGCACAACCAGGGCGGCATCCGCCTGCCGGTGCTGGAAGCGGTCGATTTCGACGCCGCCGCTGGCGACTGCCTGGTGCTGGCCGGCCCGTCGGGCACCGGCAAGAGCACCTTGCTGCGCTGCCTGTACGGCAATTACCTGGCCACCGAAGGCAGCATCCGCGTGCGCGCCGGCGATGACTGGGTGGAACTGGTCGGCGCGCCCGAGCAGCGCATCCTGGCGTTGCGGCGCGACGTCCTCGGCTACGTCAGCCAGTTCCTGCGGGTGATTCCGCGCGTGTCGGCGCTGGACGTGGTGGCCGAGCCGCTGCGCATGGCCGGCGTCGAGCCGGACGAGGCCCGCGAGCGCGCCGGCGCCATGCTGCGGCGCCTGAACGTGCCGCAGCGCCTGTGGGGACTGGCGCCCGCCACCTTCTCGGGCGGCGAGCAGCAGCGCGTCAACATCGCCCGCGGTTTCATCGCCCAGCATCCCATCCTGCTGCTGGACGAGCCGACCGCCTCGCTGGACCCGGACAACCGCGCCGTGGTGGTGGAGCTGATCCGCGAAGCACGCGCCGCCGGCCGCTGCCTGCTGGGCATCTTCCACGATGAAGAAGTGCGCGACGCGGTGGCGTCGCGCGTCCTGGCGCTACGCCCCGCGCAAGCCGCCGTCGAACTGGAGTAAGCATGACCCGTACCTACTTGACCCACGCCCGCGTCGTGCTGCCGGACCGCGTGCTGCAAGACGGCGCCGTCATGATCGAGGACGGCGTCATCGCCGCCATCGCGCCTGACGGCGCCCGTGGCGCGCACGAGATCGACCTGCGTGGCCTGACGCTGGTGCCGGGCCTGGTCGACCTGCATTGCGACGCCATCGAAAAGGAAGCCGAGCCGCGCTCGAAGGTGCTATTCCCGCTGGACTTCGCGGTGGCCCAGGTGGACCGACGCAATGCCGCGGCCGGCATCACCACGCCCTACCACGCGCTGTCGTTCGCCAACAGCGACCTGGGCGTGCGCAACAACGAGACCGCCGCCCAGGTGGTGCGCGGCGTGCGCGCCTTCCGCCAGCACAGCCTGGTCGACAACCGCGTGCATTGCCGCTACGAAGCCACCGACGCGACCTCGGTGCCGGTGCTGCGGCAGTTGATGGACGAGGGCGCGGTGGACCTGCTGTCGGTGATGGACCACTCGCCCGGGCAGGGCCAGTTCAAGACGCTGGAGTCGTACCTGCAGTACATGATCGGCAACCATTCCATGAGCCGCGAGCAGGCCGAAGCGGCCGCGCACGCCAAGGCCCGCGCCCAGGACGGCGCGGTGCAGCGGGTCGAGACCCTGCTGGCGCATGCGCGCGGCCTGGGCATCCCGACCGCCAGCCATGACGACGATTCGATCCATCGCATCGCCACCATGCGCAACCTGGGCGTGGCGATGAGCGAATTCCCGATCACCCTGGACACCGCCCGCGCCGCCGTCTCCTGCGGCCTGCCCACCATCCTGGGCGCGCCCAACGTGCTGCGCGGCAAGAGCCAGAGCGGGTCGATGCGCGCCATCGATGCGATCCGCGCCGGCGTGGCGAGCTGCCTGTGCTCGGACTACCAGCCCTCGACCCTGATCGCCGCGGCCTTCGCGGTCGCGGCGCAGACCGAGCTGACGCTGTCGCAGGCGATCGCGCTGGTGACGGCGAATCCGGCCGACGCCTGCGGCCTGCGCGATCGGGGCCGTATCGCGGTCGGCCAGCGCGCCGACCTGGTGGCGGTGGCGCAGGTCGGCGCGCTGCCGCTGATCAGCCATACCTGGAGCGCCGGCCGCCTGGTGTTCTCGACGCACTACGCGCCGGCTCGCGTGCCGGCGCCGGTGGCCGAGGCCAACGGCCTGGTGGCTGCCTGAGCAAACCGCCGAAGCTTGTCGATGGACAAGCGGCGGACACGCGCATCTGGTTAAATGGGTGGACGAGGACGCCGCCAACGAGCGGGCGGCCTGTCTGCCTTATTTTCCGGAGCACGCAATGGCACGATTCAACTTCACCCAGGACCCCGAAGAACCCGATCTCTGGGCCGCGGAAAACGTGCCCGTGGGCGAGGGCCGCCCGCCGATCCACGTCATGGTCCAGACCGACGGCGAAGAGCCGGATGGCGCGGCTTCCAAGGTGGTCAAGGCCATCATCGGCAATCTCGACGAGCAGATCCTGGCCGCGGCGGACTTTCTGCTGGACAACTACTCGTACGAGCACTACAAGAAGCTCGGCATCGAGGACGACCAACTGCTGCGCGAGGAAACCGCCGAAGCCATGGCCGAGAAGGCCGTGCTGCGCGCGCTGTGGCTGTTCGACGAAGACGGCGATGGTTACGAGCTGTGGTTCACGCTGCCGTGGGACCCGGTCCATACCTACGACGTCGAATTCGAGGACGGCGCGCCGGTGTCGTGCTCGGTCAACGATTGAGTTGGCGCGGCGGTCCCTGGCGGGCTGCCGGCCGATCCATGAGAAACGGGCCCCGCGTTGGATGCGCGGGGCCCGTTTTTCATGGGGCGTGAAGGTATTGGCGCGTTCCGTTCAGGCCTCGCGCGAGGCCGTCCGCACCGGCGTCGAGTCCGTGTCCGTGGCAGGGCTGGACGGGGCGCCGGCCGCCAGATCCTCTTCCTTGCCTTCCATCTTGGCGATGACGGCGGTGGCCAGGCTGTTGCCGACCACGTTGGTGGCGGTGCGGCCCATGTCGAAGAACTGGTCGATGCCCATGATCAGCAGCAGGCCGGCCTCGGGCAGGTGGAACATCGGCAGCGTCGCCGCCACCACCACCAGGGAGGCGCGCGCCACGCCGGCCATGCCCTTGCTGGTGACCATCAGCACCAGCAGCAGCGTCAACTGCTGCGAGAAGCTCATCTCGATGTTGTAGGCCTGCGCGATGAACAGCACCGCGAACGACTGGTACATCATCGAGCCGTCCAGGTTGAACGAGTAGCCCAGCGGCAGCACGAAGCCCGAGATGCGCTTGGACACGCCGAAACGCTCCAGCGCCTCGATGGTCTTGGGGTAGGCCGATTCGCTGCTGGCGGTCGAGAAGGCCAGCAGGGTCGGTTCCTTGATCAGGCCGCCCAGGCGGAAGGTGGACTTGCCCAGGAACAGGTAGCCGACGCCGAACAGGATGGCCCACAGCAGCGCCAGGCCCAGGTAGAACTCGCCGATCAGCTTGCCGTAGCTGACCAGCACGCCCAGGCCCTCGGTGGTGATGGCGGCGGCCATGGCGGCGAACACGCCCAGCGGCGCAAAGCGCATCACGTAGTCGGTGACGCGGAACATGATCTTGGCCAGCTCGTCGATCATGGTGTAGATGGTGTTGTGGCCCTTGCCGCGGATGAACGACAGCGCCGCGCCGAAGAACAGCGAGAACACCAGGATCTGCAGGATCTCGTTGTTGGCCATGGCTTCGGCGATGCTCTTGGGGAACACGTGCGCGATGAAGGCCTTGAGGGTGAAGTCGCCGGTCTTCAGGCCGGCGCTGGCGGCCGCGTCGGGCAGCGCCAGGTTCAGGTGCGCGCCGGGCTGGAAGATGTTGACCAGCGCCAGGCCCAGCAGCAGCGAGATGGCCGAGGCCGCGATGAACCAGAACATGGCGCGCAGGCCGATGCGGCCGACGGCGCTGGCGTCGCTCATGCTGGCCAGGCCGGACACCAGGGTGGCGAATACCAGGGGCGCGATGATCATCTTGATCATGCGCAGGAAGATGTCGGTGATGAGGCTGAAGTACGAGGCGATGTCCTTGGCCTCTTGCGCGTTCTGCGCGTACTTGTTGCAGAAATAGCCCACCACGACGCCCAGCACCATGGCAATGCCGATGTAACGCGTCAGCTTCTTAGTATTCATCTTCAAAAACGGAAAACAGGGACCTGGTCGGTTGGCCGGATAGGCCTTACCCGCCGGCATGGGGCGGGGCGAAACGGTCCAATGAAGGATATGCCGGAGGGGACCCGGAGTGGCGCGGGTTAACCCTTGGGGCGCGATGTTAACGCCGCCAACCTGACAGTTAGTTGTCAGGTTGGGGACGGGTCATACCTGACTGCCAGGGCGGCCGGAGCATGACAAAATGGTCCGGCCTGGCCGCCTGTGCGCCGCCGGGCGACACAAAAAAGGGTCACACAGGCCCCCCCTTATAGGAGACAGAGCTATGCCGAAACGCGAATTGTCCGTGCTGGTGTCGGGGTATACGTTCCTGGAGGGCCTGCGCTGGCACGACGGGCGCCTGTGGGCCTCCGATTTCTATACGGGCAAGGTGATCGCCGTCGACCTGCTGGGGCGGGCGGAGGTGATCTGCCGGGTGCTGGAGCAGCCCTCCGGCCTGGGCTGGCTGCCAGACGGGCGGCTGCTGATCTCCTCCATGAAGGACCGCAGGCTGCTGCGGCGCGAGCGGGATGGCCGACTGGTGCCGCACGCGGACCTGTCGGCATTGACCGGCGGCCCCATCAACGACCTGGTGGTCGACGCCCAGGGCCGCGCCTATGTGGGTAACTTCGGTTTCGACCTGATGGCCGGCGAGCCCTTTGCCACCACCACCCTGGTGCGGGTGGACCCGGACGGGGTGGCCCAGGTGGTGGCGGATGGGCTGTGGTTTCCCAATGGTTCGTTCATCACCCCCGACGGCAAGACCCTGATCGTCAACGAGACCTTCGGCAACCGGATCTCGGAATTCGACATCCTGCCTGACGGCGCCCTGGGGCCTCGGCGCGACTGGGCCCATTTCGGCGCGCTGCCGGATTCCGATGACCTGTCGGTGCTGATCGCGGCCTCGGCCATCGGCCCGGACGGCGGCGCGCTGGACGCCGAGGGCGCGCTGTGGGTGGCCGACGCCATCGGCAAGCGCATCGTGCGGATGGCCCGCGGCGGCCGGATCCTGGAACAGATCGATACTGGCGACCTGGGCATCTTCGCCGCGGCCCTGGGCGGGCCGGACGGCAAGACGCTGTTCATGGCGGCGGCGCCCGATTTCATCGAGGCCAACCGCCGCGCCAAACCAGAGGGGCGGATTCTGGTGGCCGAGGTGGACGTGCCGCACGCGGGACGGCCCTGAGCGGGGCTGCCCGGCCGCGTCCCGGGCCGATCCTGGCCGGACGGCGGACGCGGTTCGCGCGCGGCTCCGGCGGCCGGTTTAGTCCTGGTGGATAGGGATACCGGCCGTTTCAAGACCTTTCTTCGAATCCCCCGTAAAATCCCACCATCCCGCTCGATTTCAACCATCTTTCAATCGACAGTACCTAAGGAGGACCACACATGGCCCTAGTCTCCATGCGCCAGTTGCTCGACCACGCCGCCGAGCACGGCTACGGCATTCCGGCATTCAACGTCAATAACCTGGAACAGGTCCAGGCCATCATGGAAGCCGCGGCGGAGACCGACAGCCCGGTGATCATGCAGGCCTCGGCCGGCGCCCGCAAGTACGCCGGCGAAGGCTTCCTGAAGCACCTGATCCAGGCCGCCGTGGAGTCCTACCCGCACATCCCCGTGGTCATGCACCAGGACCACGGCCAGTCGCCGAAGGTCTGCCAGGGCGCCATCGACCTGGGCTTCTCCAGCGTCATGATGGACGGCTCGCTCAAGGAAGACGGCAAGACCATCGCCGACTACGACTACAACGTCGAAGTCACCAAGAAGGTGGTGGACGTGGCCCACAAGCTGGGCGTGACGGTCGAAGGCGAACTGGGCTGCCTGGGCTCGCTCGAAACCATGGAAGGCGACAAGGAAGACGGCCACGGCGCCGACGGCAAGCTGACCATGGACCAACTGCTGACCGATCCGGAGCAGGCCGCCGACTTCGTGCGCCGCACCCAGCTCGACGCCCTGGCCATCGCCATCGGCACCAGCCACGGCGCCTACAAGTTTACGCGCAAGCCCACCGGCGACATCCTGTCGATCGCCCGCATCAAGGAAATCCACGCCCGCCTGCCCAACACCCACCTGGTGATGCACGGCAGCTCCAGCGTGCCGCAGGAACTGCTGGCCGAGATCCGTGAATTCGGCGGCAACATGAAGGAAACCTACGGCGTGCCGGTCGAGGAAATCCAGGAAGCCATCAAGTACGGCGTGCGCAAGATCAATATCGACACCGATATCCGTCTGGCCATGACCGGCGCCATCCGCCGCTTCTTCGCCGAGAACCCCGAGAAGTTCGACCCGCGCGAATACCTGAAGCCGGCCCGCGCCGCCGCCAAGGCGATCTGTGTGGCTCGCTACACCGAGTTCGGCACCGCCGGCAACGCCAGCAAGATCAAGGCCCTGCCGCTGACCGAGATCGCCGCCCAGTACGCCTCGGGCAAGCTGGCCCAGGTGGTGCAGTAAGCCGCCGGCCGCCTTCCTTTCATGGAAGGCGGGCAGCAAAAAGGCGGGCCCGCGAGGGTCCGCCTTTTTTTCGTGCCTGTCGCGCGCGCCTCAGGCGGGCGGGGCGTTGCGGGGGAAGTTCGGCACGGTCCGGTCCACATGGTGCCAGGACGGCGCCGAATCGGTCCACATGCTGACGCGGGTGTGGAAGGCCTCGGGATCGTCCAGGGATCCGGCCCGCACCACTTCGTAGCCCATGCCTTCCGAGCCGCCGAACAGCGGCGTGCCACAGTCCGCACAGAAGCTGCGCATCACGGTATGGCCGGAATCGCCCTGGTAACGGTGTTCGCGCGCCTGGCCGCGCAGCAGGGTGACCGAGCCGGCCGGCAGGATCAGCGCGTGGGCCGGCGCGCCGCCGCTGGAATACTGGCAATCGCGGCAATGACAGGTGGCCGCCATGATGGGTTCGTCGGTTACCGCGTAGCGCACCGCCCCGCATTGGCAGCCGCCGGTCAGGTGGACCTGCGCGTCGGCGTGGGGCGGGCGTTTCTGGGTTGCATCCTGCATACGACTGTGTCTCCTCCAGGTGAAAAGGGGGCGCCGTGACGCGGTGCGCGGCCGGCGCATTTTTTGGCATCCGGCCAGACTAACCCGCGGCCCGACGCGCGGCAAGACGGGGCTATTTGCAGTAACCTATGCGCTTTGCGCGACCCCCATTTTTGCCATAGGCCATTTTTCCGTGACTTCTGCTTTGCATCAATCCAGCATCAAGTCCTTGCCGCTGCTGGGCCGCGGTAAGGTCCGCGACATGTACGCGGTGGGCGACGACAAGTTGCTGATCGTCGCATCGGACCGCATTTCGGCGTTCGACGTCATCCTCGACGATCCCATCCCCGGCAAGGGGCAGGTGCTGACTGAACTGACCGAGTTCTGGCTGCAGAAGCTGGCCCACATCCTGCCGAACCACTCCACCGGCATCAAGCCCGAAGACGTGGTGGCGCCCGATGAAGTCGACCAGGTGCGCGGCCGCGCCGTGGTGGTCAAGCGCCTCAAGCCGATCCTGGTGGAAGCGGTGGCCCGCGGCTACCTGATCGGTTCCGGCTGGAAGGACTACCAGGCCACCGGCGCCGTCTGCGGCATCAAGCTGCCCGCCGGCCTGCAGCAGGCCAGCCAACTGCCCGAGCCGATCTTCACGCCGGCCGCCAAGGCCGAGTTCGGCATGCACGACGAAAACGTCGATTTTGCCCACGTGGTCAAGGAAGTCGGCCAGGAAATGGCCGAGCGCATCCGCGACGTCACGCTCAAGCTGTATGCCGAGGCGGCCAAATTCGCCGCCACCAAGGGCATCATCATCGCCGACACCAAGTTCGAGTTCGGCCTGGACGACGACGGCACGCTGTACCTGATGGACGAAGTGCTGACGCCGGATTCCTCGCGCTTCTGGCCGGCCGACGGTTACCGCGTGGGCATCAGCCCGCCTTCCTTCGACAAGCAGTTCGTGCGCGACTGGCTCGAGACCCAGACCTGGGACAAGACCCCGCCCGCGCCGCGCCTGCCGCAGGACGTGCTGGAAAAGACCGCCGCCAAGTACCGCGAAGCGCTCGACCGCCTGGTCGCCTGACGCGCGCGCCGCGCCCCGAGAGCCGCCCGTGAACCGGGCGGTTTTTTTTGTCCGCGTCGGCCGGACGGTCAGGGAAATCCCTGCTTTTCCGTAAAAATTATTGCGTATTGTTACGCTATACTCGCCGGCAACCTGCATCCGGAGGCCGGCGGCGTGCTCGCGCGGCCTCCTTTCCGCCAACTTGCCGGACGCGGCCCGCAGCCGCCGCCTGGGCGCATCGCCCACCGGACGAAGAAAGGAGCTGCGCATGATCATGATGTTGCCTTTCCTGACCGGATTGGTCGCCGTGTGGTTCGGTCTGCTGGGCAAGCGCCGTCCCTGCGTCGCCTTCTGGCTGATCACCCTGGGCGTGTTCGCCGCCTGGTGCCAGTTCCACATGACCAGCCCGCTGGCGCTGTCGCTGTAGGCCCGCCGACATGATCTTTTCCCGCAATCCCGCGCGCGGCTCGCGCGTGCTCAATGCCCTGGCCCTGCTGGGCGTGACGACGATCCTGGGACTGGCCTTCGCCTGGCAATTCGCCTACGACGAGCCGCCTTGCCCGCTCTGCCTGCTGCAACGCGTGGCCTTCATGCTGGCCGGGGTGGGGTTGCTGCTGAACCTGCGGCTGGGCCCGTCACCCATGCACTACGCCATGACGATTGCCGCCTCGCTCGGCGGCATGGTGGCGGCGGGCCGCCAGGTGCTGCTGCACATCGCGCCGGGCGACCCGGGCTATGGCACGCCGTTCCTGGGCCTGCACTTCTACACCTGGGCTTTTATCGCCTTCAGCGTCCTGATCGTGTTCTGCGTGCTGATGCTGTCGGTGGATCGCAAATGGGGCGACAACATGCTCAAGCGGCCGGTGTCGGCGCTGGGCGTAATCATCATGGCCCTGTTTTTCATCATGGTGCTCGCCAACCTGGGCAGCACCACGCTGCAATGCGGTTTCGGGCCCTGCCCGGACAATCCCACCGGCTATCTCTGGCTGGGTTCGGGCAATACGCCCTAGGGGTGGCGCCGGCGCCGGGTAAAATACCGGGTTTCGCGGCACGGCCGCGGCCTTTCAACGACTCGACACCGGTTATGACAGCCAAGACTTCCGCAGCGGCGCAGGCCACCCCCGTGGTGGGCGTGATTATGGGTTCCTCCAGCGATTGGGAGGTCATGAAGCACGCCGTCACCATGCTCGAAGACTTCGGCGTGCCGTACGAGGCGCGCGTGATTTCCGCGCACCGCATGCCGCAGGACATGGCCGAGTACGGCGCCGCCGCGTTTGATCGCGGCCTGCGCGGCATCATCGCCGGCGCCGGCGGCGCGGCCCACCTGCCGGGCATGATGGCGGCCCTGACCGAAGTGCCGGTGTTCGGCGTGCCGGTGCCGTCCAAGTACCTGCGCGGCGAGGATTCGCTGCTGTCCATCGTGCAGATGCCCAAGGGCGTGCCGGTGGCCACCTTCGCCATCGGCGAGGCCGGCGCCGCCAACGCCGCGCTGCACCTGATCGCCACGCTGGCGGGCACCGACGCTGGCCTGCACAAGAAGCTGGTGGCATTCCGCGCGCGCCAGACGCAGGCCGCGCGCGACATGAAGGTTCCGCCCGAGGCCTGATCCCCATGACGCAATCGACTGCTTTCACCATTGCCCCGGGCGGCTGGCTCGGCCTGCTGGGCGGCGGCCAACTGGGCCGCATGTTCTGCCACGCGGCGCAAAGCCTGGGCTATAAGGTCGCGGTGCTGGACCCGGCCGCCGAATGCCCGGCGGGCATGGTGGCGGACCTGCACATCCAGGCCGCCTATGACGACGAAGACGGCCTCGCGCGCCTGGCGCAGACCTGTCAGGCCGTCACCACCGAATTCGAGAACGTGCCGGCCGACAGCCTGCGCGCGCTGGCGACCCGCTGTCGCGTCAGCCCGGCCGCCGACGCGGTCGCCATCGTGCAGGACCGCATCGCCGAGAAGGCCTTCATCGCCAGCCAGGGCATCCCGGTCGCGCCGCACGCCGCCATCCGCAGCGAGGCCGACCTGCGCGCCGCGCCCGACAGCCTGTTCCCCGGCATCCTCAAGGTCGCGCGCCTGGGTTACGACGGCAAGGGCCAGGCCCGCATCGATTCGCGCGAGGCCGCGCTGGCCGCGTTCGCCGAGTTCGGCGGCGTGGCCTGCGTGCTGGAAGCGCTGATGCCGCTGGACTACGAAATCTCGGTCGTGCTCGCGCGCGGTTTCGACGGTTCCAGCGTGGTGTTCCCGGTAGCGCGCAATGTGCACCGCGACGGCATCCTGGCCGTGTCGACGGCGGCGCCGGTCAAGCTCGACGCCGCCCACGCCGAACGCCAGGCGCAGGCCACCGCGGCCGCGCAGGCCATCGCGCAGGGCCTGGGCTACCACGGCGTGCTGTGCGTGGAATTCTTCGTGCTCCGGGACGGCAGCCTGATCGTCAACGAGATCGCGCCGCGTCCGCACAACAGCGGCCACTACACCATGGACGCCTGCCTCACCAGCCAGTTCGAGCAGCAGGCGCGCGCCATGGCCGGCCTGCCGCTGGGCGGCACCGACCTGCTGGCGCCCGCCGTGATGCTGAACCTGCTGGGCGACATCTGGTATCCGTCGGCCTCCGGCGACGCGCAGCGCGAGCCCGACTGGGCCGCCGCGCTGGCGGTGCCCACGGCCAAGCTGCACCTGTACGGCAAGCGCGAGGCGCGCCGCGGGCGCAAGATGGGCCACGTCACCATCGTCGCGCCGACGCTGCAGCAGGCCCAGGCCGACGCGGCGCGTGTCGCCGCCGCGCTGGGCATGCAGGCGCCCGAGTAACGCCATGTCCGCTTCGCCCGACTCCGCCAGCGCCGCGGACATCGCCGACGCCGCCCGGCGCCTGCTGGCCGGCGAGCTGGTCGCGTTCCCGACCGAGACCGTCTACGGCCTGGGCGCGGACGCCGAGAACCCGCAGGCCGTGGGCAGGATCTACGCCGCCAAGGGCCGGCCGTCGAACCACCCGGTAATCGTGCACATCGCGCCGCAGGGCGACCTGTCGTACTGGGCGGCCGAGGTGCCGCCCGAGGCGCGTCTGCTGATCGACGCCTTCTGGCCCGGTCCGCTGACGCTGATCCTCAAGCGCGCGCCGCACATCGCCGACACCGTCAGCGGCGGCCAGGACAGCATCGGCATCCGCTGCCCCTCGCACCCGGTGGCGCAGGCGCTGCTGGCGGCGTTCGCGGCCGGCAAGCCGAACGGGCAGGGCGGCGTCGCCGCGCCGTCGGCCAACAAGTTCGGCCAGGTATCTCCCACCCGCGCCGACCACGTGCGCCACGAATTTCCCGACGAGGTCGCGGCCGGCATGCCGGTGCTGGAAGGCGGCGCCGCCGAGGTCGGCATCGAATCGACCATCCTGGACCTGTCGCGGCTGGACCGCGGCGCCGGCCCGGTGCTGCTGCGTCCCGGCCATATCAGCGCCGCGCAGATCGAGGCCGTGCTGGGCGTGCAGGTGTTCGCGCCAGACGCCGCCGCGCCGCGCGCCTCGGGCACGCTCAAGGCGCACTATGCGCCGCGCACGGCGTTGGAACTGGCGTCCGACGCGCGCCTGCAAGCCGCGCTGCAAGGCCGCGGCCTGCCGCCGGGCAAGGTCGTGGTGGTGGCGTACACGCCGCCGCCGACGGCCGTCGATGCGCGCATCCAGTGGCAACAGGTGGCGGCCGATCCGGCGCGCTACGCCCAGGCGCTGTACGCGTTGTTGCGCGACCTGGACGGCCAGGGCTTCGCGCGCATCATCGTGCAGGCGCCGCCGGACAGCGAGGCGTGGCACGCGGTCAACGACCGCATCGGCCGCGCCGCCGCCGCGTTCACGCTCGACACCACCGACCTGTAGGGGGGGCGGCCGTTCAGGCCGCCAGGAATTCCCCGATCCTGGCCACCGCCTGGCGCATCGGCGCCAGGAATTCTCCCGTCAATCGCTCCAGCGGCACCCGCGCCGCCTTGACGCTGACGTTGACGGCGCCGCAGGCCTTGCCGCTGGCCGAGCGCACCGGCACCGAGATGGCGCGCACATTCAATTCGAGTTCCTGGTCGACCACCGCGTAGTCCTGCTCGCGGATGCGCGCCAGCTCGGCCCGCAGCCGCGCTTCGGTGGTGATGGTGAACTCGGTGTAGGGTTGCAGTTCGATGGCGGCGAAGTAGCGCGCCAGCGCCGGCTCGGACAACTGCGCCAGCAGCACGCGGCCGATCGAGGTGCAATAGGCCGGCAGCCGGCTGCCCAGCCCCATCGAGGTGGCCAGCAGCCGGTTCACTTCCGAGCGCGCCAGGTAGAGCATTTCGTGCCCTTCCATGATGGCCAGCGCGCAGGTCTCGTTGACGCTGGCGCTCAGTTCTTCCAGCACCGGTTGCGCCAGCGAGACGAACGGCGTGGACGAGAAGTAGGCGTAGCCCAGCCCCAGGATGCGCGGCGTCAGGATGTACTGGCGGCCATGCTGTTCGGCGATGCCCAGCAGGATCAGCGTGTGCAGGCAGCGCTGCACCACCGCGCGCGGCAGGCCGGCGCGGCGCGCCAGTTCGGCCGCGGTCTGCGGATGGCGGCGGGTGCCGAAGGCGCGGATCACGTGCAGGCCGCGCGCCAGCGTCAGCATGTAGTCGGGATCCCCGCGCAACTGATCGGGGTGATCCTCGGGAGCGAGAGGCGCGGCGTAGCCGGGCGGGGGAAGGTTGGGCAGCATCAGCCTGCGCGCAGCGGCGCGCCGGTGCGTGCCTGTAGCGCTGTCAATGTCATGCCGTCGATCATATCCCGGACCCACAAGCCGTCGGGCGTGACGTCGATCACGGCCAGGTCGGTGTAGACGCGGTCGACCACGCCGGCGCCGGTCAGCGGATAGGCGCAGCGCTCGACGATCTTGGGCGAGCCGTCCTTGCTGTTGTGCTCCATCAGGATGTAGACGCGGCGCGCGCCCACCGCCAGGTCCATGGCGCCGCCCACGGCCGGCGCCTCGCCGGGCTTGTTGAGCGACCAGTTGGCCAGGTCGCCGTTGGCCGCGACCTGCATGCCGCCCATGACGCAGATGTCCAGGTGGCCGCCGCGCATCATGGCGAAGGAGTCGGCGTGGTGGAAATAGGCGCCGCCTTCGAGCAGCGTCACCGGCTGCTTGCCGGCGTTGATCAGGTCCAGGTCGATGTCGTCCTCGGCCGGCGGCGGGCCCATGCCGAGAATGCCGTTTTCACTGTGCAGCACGATCTCGCGGCCGGCGGGCAGGTGCGCGGCTACCAGCACCGGCATGCCGATGCCCAGGTTGACGTAGCTGCCGTCGGGAATGTCCTGGGCCAGGCGCCGCGCCATGGCTTCGCGGGTCAGGGGAGTGGGCATGGGGAATCCTTCAACTGGAGAACGCGGAGTGCGCCACCTGGGTGACGCGCTTGACGAAGATGCCTGGCGTCACCACGGCCTCGGGCGACAGCTCGCCCAACGCCACCTTGGCGCGCACCTGCACGATGGTGGTTTTCGCGGCCATGCACATGATGGGGCCGAAGTTGCGGGCGCTCTTGCGGTAGGTGAGATTGCCCCAGCGGTCGGCCAGGTCGGCCTTGACCAGCGCGAAGTCGCCGTGCAGCGGCCTCTCGAATACATGGCCGCGGCCGTCGATGATGCGGGTCTCCTTGCCGGCGGCCAGTTCGGTGCCATAGGCCGTGGGGGTGAAGAAGCCGCCCAGGCCGGCGCCGGCGGCGCGCAGCCGTTCGGCGATGGTGCCCTGCGGCACGCATTCCAGCTCGATGGCGCCGCGCCGGTACAGGTCGTCGAAGACCCACGAATGCGAGGCCTTGGGAAACGAGCAGATCACCTTGCGCACGCGGCCGGCCTTGATCAGCGCGGCCAGGCCGGTCTCGTGGTTGCCGGCGTTGTTGCTGACCACGGTGAGCTCGCGCGCGCCCTGCTCGATCAGGGCGTGCAGCAGTTCGGTGGGCATGCCGGCGCCGCCGAAGCCGCTGACCAGCACGGTGGCGCCGTCGTGGATGTCGGCCACGGCGGCGGCGGGGGTGTCGATGAACTTGTCGATCATGGTTGCCTTCGTATCAGGCGGGGCGCGGGTTGCCGGCGCGCCCCGCGGCCATCAGTCCACGGTGATGCGGGCCTGCTCGATGATCCCGGCATAGCGCGCCGAATCCTGCTTCATCAGTTCGGCGAACTGCGCCGAGGTGCCGCTGGCCGGCAGGAAGCCCGCGTCCAGGAATTTCTGGAGCACGTCCGGTTCCTGCACGATCTCGCTGATCTCGCGCGCCATGCGTTCGATGATCGGCCTGGGCGTGTTGGCTGGCGCCATCAGGCCGGCCCAGGAGCCGGTGACGAAGCCCGGCATGCCGGCCTCTTCCATGGTGGGAATCGACGGCTCTGTGGGCCAGCGCTGCTTGCCGGTGAAGCCGAGCGCCTTCAGGCGGTTCTGCTTGACGTACTGCATCGGCACCAGGATGGGATCGAACACCATCGACACCCGGCCGCCCAGCAGGTCGGTGAGGATCGGCGCGCTGCCCTTGTAGGCGACGTGCGTCATGGTGATCTTGTTGCGCAGCGCGAAATCGGCGCCGGTCAGGTGCGCGCTGGAGCCGTTGCCGCTGGAGGCATAGGTGAGCTTGTCGGGGTGCTTGCGGGCGTATTCCACCAGCTCTGCCACGCTGTTCACGGGCAGGTCCTGCGCCACGAACAGGAACAGCGGCAGGTCGGCCATCTGTGCCACGGGAACCAGGTCGTCCGGCTTGTAGCCCAGTTTGTAGAGATGGAAGTTGATGATGTAGGCCGGCAGGATCGACAGGAAGGTGTAGCCGTCCGGGTCGGCCTTGGCCGCGATCGCCGAGCCCACGCTGCTGTTGGCGCCGGGGCGGTTCTCGACAATGATGGTCTGCTTCAGGCGCGGCCCGAGCTTTTCGACCACGATGCGCGTGACGATGTCGGTGGAGCCGCCCGGCGTGTAGGGCACGATGATCTTGATGGGTTTGCTGGGCCAGTCGTCCGCGTGCGCGGGGCCGGCGACCAGCCCGCCCGCGGCGAGCGCGGCGTACAACAGGGTCTTGATGACATGGCGGCGGTGTTCCGCCGCGAAGCTGGGGGGCTGCGGTTTCCTTGCGGGTGCCATGGATTTGTCTCCTCCATGATTCGGCCGAATGCTGGCGCGCGTCCCGGGTTTTTATAGTGGCGCGGCCGGCTTTTTCTGAGGGATGGTGATCGCGTTGCCTGTCAGCCAGGACGCGAAAAAAGTATGGCACGCAGGGTCCAGCGATCCGCCCCGCGGGCCCGTCAATAAAGTTCGATCACCGGACTTGGAGGGCATTTCGCCAACGACTTTCTACTCGGGTTTCCACTAGGCCTCCGCGCGTTGTTCACGCCGTGGACATCGCGTAATCTGGCGGCCGGCCCGCAAAGCATGGGCTTGGTTTCAGCCGCGACGGGCCTACAGGACGGCGCGGGGCATCTAATTCAGGAGAAGCAATAATGAAGCGGTTGATTTCGTTTGCTGCCGGCGCGCTTGCCCTGGCGTGCGCATCCCAGGCGGCGGTGGCCGGCCCCACGCTGGATGCGGTCAAGAAGAAGGGGTACGTGCAGTGCGGCCTGACCGACGGCGTCTCGGGCTTCTCGGCCACCAACAGCAAGGGCGAATGGGAAGGCATGGACGTGGACATCTGCCGCGCCGTCGCCGCCGCCGTGTTCGGCGACCCGACCAAATTCAAGGGCACCGCGCTGTCGACCCAGCAACGCTTTACCGCGCTGCAATCGGGCGAAGTCGACGTGCTGCTGCGCACCGTCACGCTGACGCAGACCCGCGACACCTCGCTGGGCCTGTCGGCCGTGGCCGCCAGCTTCTATGACGGCCAGGGCATCCTGGTGAACAAGAAGCTGGGCGTGAAAAGCGCCAAGGAACTGAACGGCGCCACCGTCTGCGTGCAGCCGGGCACCACCACCGAACTGAACCTGGCCGACTGGTTCCGCGCCAACAACATCGAATTCAAGCCGGTCGTGATCGACAAGGTCACCGAAGTCGTGCGCGCCTTCGAGTCGGGCCGTTGCGATGCCTTCACCGACGATGCCTCGCAGTTGGCCGCCGTGCGCGCCACGCAGGTCGCCAAGCCGGACGACTACGAGATCCTGCCGGAACGCTTCTCCAAGGAGCCGCTCGGCCCCATGGTGCGCCAGGGCGACGAGAACTGGCTGGGCATCGTCCGGTGGACGCTGTTCGCGCTGCTGGAAGCCGAGGAATACGGCATCACGCAGAAGAACGTGGACGAGATGCTTAAGAGCAACAACCCCAACATCTCGCGCATCCTGGGCGTGACGCCGGGCGCCGGCAAGAACATGGGCCTGGATGAAAAGTGGGCCTACAACGCCATCAAGGCCGTGGGCAACTACAGCGAAGTGTTCGAGCGCAACGTCGGCAAGGACAGCAAGCTGGGCCTGCAACGCGGCACCAACGCGCTGTGGAGCAAGGGCGGCGCGATGTACCCGTGGCCGATCCGCTGATTGCGGTGACCTGAGCACGAACGGCCCGCCTTGCGCGGGCCGTTTTGTTTCCGGCATGCCGCCTGCGCGGCCGCGCAGAGCGTTGGATCGTTGAGCGATATGATCGAACCGTTATGCGGTACGCTATGCGCTTTTTCCACCGGACGCATCCCGCGCCATGACGCAGACCCGACCCGAGGATTCCCCCTTGTTCATCGCCGCGCTGGCGCGCGGCGTTTCCGTGCTGCGGGCCTTCAGCGAAGGCCGGCCGGCGATGACGCTGCCGGAACTCGCCGAGGCCACCGGCCTGAGCAAGAGTTCGGTACAGCGGTTCACGCACACCTTGTGGACGCTGGGCTATTTGCGCAAGGACCCGGCCAGCAAGAAATTCTCGCTGGGGCCGTGGTCGCTGGAATTGGGCATGAAATACGTGCAGACCAGCCCGCTGGTGCTGGGCGGCAATCCGTTCCTGCACACGCTCAATCGCAACTGCCAGGAAACGTGCAGCCTGGCCGAGCCTGACGGGTTGGACATGGTCTACGTGGCGCGCTTTGCGACCCATAAGGAAATGTTCGTCAACATGCCGGTGGGCATGCGCTTGCCGCTGTATTGCACGGCTGCCGGCCGCGCGGTGCTGGCGCGGCTGGATCCGGCGGTGGCGCGCGGCTTGCTGGAACGCTGCGACCGCAAGGCGTACACCGCGGCCACCATCACCGAGCTGGATGCGTTGCTGGCCGAACTGGAGTTCGCGCGCCGCCATGGCTACGCGCGTTCCAATGGCGAGTTCTATCCAGGCGACATCACTGTCAGCGCGGCGGTACTGGATGCGGGCGGCACGCCGCTGGGCGCCGTCAACGTCTCGGTGCCATCCAGCCGCTGGTCGTTCGAACAGGCGCAGGCCGTGTTCGGGCCGCAGGTGGTGGAGACGGCTCACGCCATCAGCGCCTCTCGCACCTTGGGACGCTCGCATCCGTTTTATGAACTCGAACCGCCGGGCGGCGCGTTGCGGGGCGCGCCCTTGGGCGACGACGAGGCCTGATCGGGGCCAGGCCCGACCGCGAACGCGGATGTTCGGGGCGACGAAGACGCGACGACATGAGACGCCAATTTGGAGCGCCAGCGCGACGCGCCAAATTGAGGCGGGACTTGAGGCGTCGACGGAAGATATCACCTTGAGGCAGCCCCTCGACCGGCCAACTTGAGGCGTCGGCGACGCACCGCCCTGGGGCGCCCCCCCCCTGTTAATTCCTTACTATCTCAATCGGGTATTAATTCGCCGATCAAGGGAAATTCCCTAATTGGCGGCATACCCGCACGCACGTTAATCTATTTTTGACACGATCGTATCGCATAGCGATTTGTGCAAATCTAAATTTTCACTCTGCCACAAGCTTGCCGCCTGTCGCCAAGGAGCCGCGCCGTGCCGTCGTCCGCCGAAGTCCGCTTTCATCCCGTGTCGGGATTCATGGGCCTGCCGCCGGCCCGCGCCGCCGGGAGCGGCGCCGCGCGCGCCTGTGTCGTGGGCATCCCGTTCGACTGCGGCACGCATCCGTTCCGGGTCGGTTCGCGGCAGGGGCCGGACGCGATCCGCGAACAGTCGCGCCTGCTGCGGCCGGTGGACATCTTCCGCCGCCACGGCATCGACAATCCGCCCGAGTTCCTGCGCGCCATCGACGTCGGCAACGTGGCCTGCCATCCCGGCGATCCCGACGCCTCGTATCCGTTGATCGAGGCGGGCATCGGCGCCATCCTCGATGCGGGCGCCATCCCGATCTCGATGGGCGGCGACGGCGCCGTGACGCTGCCGCAGTTGCGCGCCGTGGCCCAACGTCATCCTGACTTCGTGGTGCTGCATTTCGATTCGCACACCGACACCTACCCGATCCCCGGCTACAACACGGCCACCACCTTCACCCGCGCCGCCGAGGAAGGCCTGCTGGACGTGCGCCGCAGCTTCCACGTGGGCACGCGCGGCAGTTCGTTCATGCCGGGCGTCATCGAGTTCGGCCGCGAGGTCGGCTACACCATCGTGCCCTTCGACGAGTTCGACCAGGACCAGAAGGGCGCGCTCGACGCCATCAAGCAGCAGATCGGCGAGCGGCCGGTGTACCTGTGCTTCGACATGGACATCTTCGACCCGTCCTGCGCTCCCGGCGTCTGCACGCCGGAGTGGGGCGGCCTGTCGCCCAAGGAAGGGCTGGGCCTGTTGCGCCAACTGGCGGGCCTGAATTTCGTGGCGTTCGACGTGAACACCGTTTCGCCGCCGCAGGACGTGCAGGGCGCCACGGCGTTCCTGGCCGCCACCGTCATGCAGGAGTTCTGCGCGCTGGCGGCGGTGGCGGTACGGCAGTACCCGCAAGGACGCCCGGACTGAACCGGCGCATTGCGGCATCCATTTCATACAAGGGGAATTGCATGAAACTCAAATCCATCCTGCTCGGCCTGGCTTCGGCCGCGCTGCTGGCCCAGGCCGGCGCCAGCGTGGCGCGCACGCTCGACGAGGTGCGCGCCGACAAGACCTTGAACGTGGTCACCACCGCGTCCGCGCCGCCGCACGGTTTCAAGAACCCGAAGTCGAACCGGCTCGAAGGCATCATGGTGGACGTGGCCGCCGCGGTCGGCAAGCATCTGGGCGTGGCCGACAAGCTCACCGACGTGCCGTTCTCGGGCCTGATCCCGACGCTGACCTCGGGGCGCGCCGATCTGATGTCGGCGCCGTTGTTCATCACCGAGGAGCGGGCCCGCGCCATCGACTTCTCGGCGCCCGTGTACGAATGGGGCGAGGGCATCGTGGTCAGCGACAAGGCCACCCGCCGCTACGCCAAATTCGAGGACATGCAGGGCCAGAAGGTCGGCGTGCTGGTGGACTCGG
Organism: Achromobacter sp. SIMBA_011; assembly: GCF_046535435.1. NCBI lineage: Bacteria > Pseudomonadati > Pseudomonadota > Betaproteobacteria > Burkholderiales > Alcaligenaceae > Achromobacter > Achromobacter sp. SIMBA_011. The sequence continues at coordinate 141,307 of NZ_JAWRWN010000005.1, forward strand.
TGCAGTTCAACATGATCAAGGACATGCCGGGCACCAAGGTATCGACCTACCAGGACTATTCCACGCTGCTGGCCGATGTGCGCGCCGGCCGCGTCGATCTGGGCATCGTCGATCCGCCCAGCATCATCTACCAGATCAAGACCAAGAACATCCCCGGCGTGAAGCTGGACACCGGCTACCAGCCGCAGCGCAAGTGGCAGGTGGGCATGGCGGTGCAGAAGGGCAATACGGCGCTGCTGGAGGCCGTCAACGCCGCGCTGGCCGAGATGAAGCGCAACGGCGAACTGGCCGCGATCGGGCAGAAGTGGGGCGTATCCGACCTGCTCAGCAAGTAATGCCGCCGCCGCGCGGATAAGCAGCACGAGTTAAGGAGCAAGCATTGGATCTCGCCACGTTGCGCATGTACCTGAGTCCCCTGGCCGAGGGCACGCTCTGGACCCTGGCGCTGTTTTTCTGTTCGGCTTTCCTGGCGGTGGCGCTGGGCCTGGTGGTGTGCCTGTGCCGCCTGTCGCGGCGGCCGCTGGTCAGCCGCGCGGCCCGCGTCTACATCGACATCATCCGCGGCACGCCGCTGCTGCTGCAACTGTTCTACATCTACTACGGCCTGCCGGAGCTGGGCGTGGTGATCAACGGCTTCGTGGCCGGCGTGCTGGGGCTGACGCTGAACTTCGGCGCCTACCTGGCCGAGCTGTTCCGCAGCGGCATCCAGTCGGTGGACGCGGGCCAGTACGAAGCGGCGCGGGCGCTGGGGTTGCGGCGCACGCAGCGGCTGCAGCGCATCGTGCTGCCGCAGGCGCTGCGCACCATATTCCCCGCGCTGGGCAACTACGCGCTGGTGCTGGTCAAGGAGACCTCGCTGGTGGCGGTGATCAGCGTGTATGAGTTGATGCGCGCCGGCGAGATGCTGGCGGGCGCCACCTTCCAGGCGCTGACGGTCTACACCATGGTGGGCGTCATTTATTTCGCCCTGTGCAGCGTGCTGGCCTACCTGTTCCGCCGCTCGGAAAAGCGCCTGACCGTGCCGGGCTACTGGAGCGGCGCCGGCGACAACCACGACATTTCCAAGGCCTGACGCGATGGACGGATTGAACGACTTGGCGCCGATCATCACGATGCGGGGCGTCTCCAAATGGTATGGCGACTTCAAGGTGCTGGACGGGCTGGACCTGGAGGTGCGGCCCGGTGAAAAGCTGATCCTGTGCGGCCCGTCCGGCTCAGGCAAGTCCACCACCATCCGGTTGCTGAACCGGCTGGAGGAACACCAGCAGGGCACGATCGTGGTCGACGGCATCGAGCTGAACGACGACGTCGGCAACATCGAACGCATCCGCGCCGAGGTGGGCATGGTGTTCCAGCACTTCAACCTGTTCCCGCACCTGACGGTGCTGGAAAACTGCACGCTGGCGCCGATGCTGGTCAAGGGCGTGGCGTCGGCGGAGGCGGAAAGCCGCGCCATGCAGTATCTGGAGCGCGTCAGGATCCCGCAGCACGCCGCCAAGTATCCGGGCCAACTGTCCGGCGGCCAGAAGCAGCGCGTGGCGATTGCCCGCGCGCTGTGCATGCAGCCCAAGATCATGCTGTTCGATGAGCCGACCTCGGCGCTCGATCCGGAGATGGTCAAGGAAGTGCTGGACACCATGGTGGCGCTGGCGCGCGACGGCATGACGATGGTCTGTGTGACCCACGAGATGGGCTTTGCGCGCGAGGTGGGCGACCGGGTGGTGTTCATGGACCAGGGCGCGATCGTCGAGACCGACACGCCGGACAACTTTTTCCGGGCGCCGCGTTCGGAGCGGGCGCAGGCTTTTCTGGGACAGATCCTGGCGTAGGCGCGGCCTTCTCCTGGCGGGACAGCGTTGGGGGCGGCGGCCTGAATTCCGGTTGCCGGAACCTGGGGAATGGTTCCATGCCGAGCCGCGCAAATGGCTCTACCCGGTTTGCGCTACGCTACCTATCATGCCAAATCGGGCCGGCGCGCCGCCGCCGGCACGAGCCTACGTAAAACAACCAGGGAAACACGATGAACGGCGCTGATAGTCTTTGCGATACCCTTCTGGCCAATGATGTGGACGTCTGCTTTGCCAACCCGGGCACGTCCGAGATGCACTTCGTCGCGGCGCTGGATCGCAAACCGAAGATGCGCTGCGTGCTGGGCCTGTTCGAAGGCGTGGTGACGGGCGCGGCCGATGGCTACGCGCGCATGGCCGACAAGCCGGCCGCCACGCTGCTGCACCTGGGGCCGGGCCTGGGCAACGGCCTGGCCAACCTGCACAACGCCAAGCGCGCGCGCACGCCGATGGTCAACATCGTCGGCGACCATGCCACCTATCATGTGCAATACGACGCGCCGCTGACCAGCGACGTCGAAGGCGTGGCGCGTCCCATGTCGCACTGGGTCAAGCGCGGCATGTCGGCCGAATCGATGTCGGCCGACGCCGCCGAGGCCATTGCCGTGGCGCGCCGCCATCCGGGCAACATCGCCACCCTGATCCTGCCGGCCAACTCCGCCTGGACCGAGCTGCCGGCCGACACCGCCGTGGCCAAGGTGGTCGACGAGGCCGTGCCGCACACCACCATCGAGGCGGTGCGCGCCGCCGCCAAGGCGATCCGCTCCGGCGAAACCACCACGCTGCTGCTGGGCAGCACCGCGCTGCGCGAACGCGCGCTCAAGGCCGCCGGCCGCATCGCCCGCGCCACCGGCGTGCGGCTCATGTCCGAAACCTCCAACCGCCGCATCGAGCGCGGCGGCGACCGCACGCCGGTGGACCGGCTGCCGTACCCGATCGACCTGGCCGTGGCCAAGCTCAAGGACGTGCGCCACCTGGTGCTGGTCGGCGCCAAGGCCCCGGTGGGCTTTTTCGCCTATCCCGGCAAGCCCAGCCTGCTGGCGCCCGAGGATTGCGAGAAGATCGTGCTGGCCACTGTCGAGCAGGACCTGGCGCACGCGCTGGAATGGCTGGCCGACGAACTCGGCATCGCCGCCGACGCGCCGCGCCTGGCGGCGCCCGCGCCGGCCTACGAGGTGCCGGCCAGCGGCAAGCTGACCGGCGCCGCCGTCAACATCCTGGTGGCGCACCACCTGCCCGACAACGCCATCGTCTGCGACGAGTCCATCACCCAGGGCCGCGAATTCCCGATCTACAGCGCCAGCAGCGCGCCGCATGACTGGCTGATGCTGACAGGCGGCGCCATCGGCATCGGCCTGCCGCTGGCGGCCGGCGCGGCGGTGGCCTGCCCGGACCGCAAGGTCATCACCCTGCAGGCGGACGGCAGCGGCATGTACACCTTGCAGGCGCTGTGGACGCAGGCGCGCGAGAACCTGGACTGCCTGACGGTGATCCTGGCCAACCGTTCCTACGCCACGCTGCATGGGGAGATGAAGAACGTGGGCGTGCAGGAGCCGGGCCGCAACGCGCGCCGCATGCTCGACCTGGAAGAGCCCTATCTGGACTGGACCCACCTGGCGCGCGGCATGGGCGTGGAGGCGGTCAGCGTCGATACCGTGGAAGGCTTCGCCCGCGCCTTGCAGGACGGCCTGAAGCGCCGCGGCCCGTTCCTGATCGAAGCGTTGATCTGACGCTTTTGCCCCGCGCGGCAAGGAGCAGGCGCGGGGCGGTCAGACGCCCAGGTAGCGCGTCAATTGTTCCGGCGCGGCGGCCAGCGCCGCGCTGTCGCCGTCCTGCACGATCAAGCCCTTTTCCATCACCAGGCAGCGGTCGGTGTGCGCCAGCACCGCGCGGTAGTTGCGGTCGACGATCAGCGTCGACATGCCGGTGGCGCGGATCTGCCGGATGATCTTCCAGATCTCGGCCACGATCAGCGGCGCCAGGCCTTCGGTGGCTTCGTCCAGGATCAGCAGGTCGGGGTTGGTCATCAACGCCCGGCCGATCGCCAGCATCTGCTGTTCGCCGCCCGACAACTGCTGGCCGCCATGGCCCAGCCGTTCCGTCAGGCGCGGAAAGGTCTCCAGCACCCGCGCATAGGTCCAGTCGCGCCGCCCCTGTTCGCCGGCGCGCGCCGCCACCAGCAGGTTCTCGCGCACGCTCAGGTTGGGGAAGATGCCGCGGCCTTCGGGTACGTAGGCCACGCCCATTTGCGCGATGGCGTGCGGCCGGGCGCGGGTGCAGTCGGCGCCGCGCACCGCCACGCGGCCCTGTGCGCTGCGCACCTGGCCCACCAGGCTGCGGATCAGCGTGGTCTTGCCCATGCCGTTGCGGCCCACCAGTCCCACGGACTCGCCCGCCCCGATGCGCAGGCCGACGCCGCGCAGCACGTGGCTGGCGCCGTAGTACACATGCAGGCCGTCGGCTTCGATCAGTGCGCGCATGTGAAGTCTCCGTCCAGGTCTTCGCCCAGGTAGGCGGTGCGCACCTCGGCATTGGCGCGGATCCGCGCCGGGTCGCCGCTGGCGATGCTGCTGCCGTTGACCATCACGGTGATGGTGTCGGCGATGCGGAACACCGCGTCCATGTCGTGCTCCACCAGCAGGATGGCGTGGTTGGCCTTGAGCGTTTGCAGCAGCGCCAGGATGCGGTCGGTTTCCTCCGGGCCCATGCCCGCCAGCGGTTCGTCCAGCAACAGCACCTGCGGTTCGCCGGCCAGGCACATGGCGATCTCGAGCTGGCGCTTGCGGCCATGCGGCAGCAGCCCCGCCGGTTGCATGGCGTCGGCCGCCAGGCCGGTGCGCTCTAGCGCCTGCGCGGCCAGGTCGGCGCTGACCGCGCAGGCCGAGGCCGGCCGCCACCAGTGCCAGAAGCGCTGGCGCCGCGCCTGCGCCGCCAGCCGGCAGTTCTCGAACACGCTCAGTTCCGGGAACAGGGTCGAGCGCTGGTAGCTGCGGCCCAGCCCGGCGCGCGCGCGTTCGGGCTGGCCCCAGGCGGTGATGTCGCGCCCGCCCAGCGACACCTGGCCGCTGCTGGGCGCCAGTTCGCCGGACAGGATGTTGATCAGGGTCGATTTGCCCGCGCCATTGGTGCCGATGACGGCATGCACTTCGCCGCGTCGCAGCGCCAGCGACACGCCGTTGACGGCGGTCAGGCCGCCGAAGCGCCGGGTGACCGCGTCGGCGGTCAGCAGGGGATCAGGCATGGGGCTCTCCTTGGATCGGCAGCGGGAGGGGCTTGGCGGCGCCGGCCGACGCGGCCGAGGCGACCGCGGTGGCAGGGGCCCGGCGCGCCCGGCGCCGGCGCCATTGCGCCGGCAGGCCGGCCAGCCCGTCGGGCAGCAGCGCCACCAGCGCGATGATGGCCAGGCCCAGCGGCAGGTGCCAGTGGCGCGCGTAGTCGCCGAACAGCGCCTGCGACTGGAACAGTTCCTGCAACAGCACCAGCGTCGCCGTCCCAAGCACCGCGCCGCCCAGGCTGCCCATGCCGCCCAGGATCACCATCAGCAGCACCAGCCCCGATTGTTCCCAGGCCAGCAGCTCGGGCGTGACGAAGCCGTCCTTGAGCGCGAACAGGAAGCCGGCCAGCCCCGCCAGCGCGGCGCCGATCACATACGCCGCCAGCTTGTACGGATAGGTCGAATAGCCGGCCGCCCGCATGCGCTGTTCGTTGATGCGGATGCCGGCCAGCGCCGCACCGAACGGCGAGCGCCGCAGCAGGGCGAGGAAGCCCCAGGTCAGCGCCAGGCAGGCCAGCACGAAGAAATAATAGGTATAGCCCTGGTCCAGGTCGAAGGGCACCCAGCCTGCGATATTGGCCTGCGGCCGGAAGTACAGGTAGATGCCGTCGCTGCCGCCGCCGACCTTGGTGTCATGGAACACGTAGTAGGCCATCTGCGCGAAGGCCAGCGTCACCATGATGAAGTACACGCCGCGCGTGCGCAGCGCCAGCGCGCCCGTCAGCGCGGCGTAGGCGGCGGCCGCCAGCAGCGCGGCCGGCAGCAGCCACCACAGGCTGGCCGCTTCCGAGGACGGCGACAGCAGCGCGGCGGCATAGGCGCCGATGCCGAAGAACGCCGCATGGCCCAGGCTGACCAGCCCGGCGCCGCCCACCAGCAATTGCAGGCTGAGCGCGAACACCGCGTAGATCATGATCTTCACGGCCAGGCCGGTGTAGTAGTCGCTGCCGCTCCAGGCGAAGGCGGCCAGCGCCAGCAGGGTCGCGACAGGCAGGAGTCGATTCACATTCATGGTCAGCCCTGTTTGAACAGCCCTTCGGGCTTGCACAGCAGAATCGCGGCCATCAGCACGTACACCAGCACGCCTGCGGCGGCGGGGAACAGCACCTGGCCGAAGGTCTCGACCACGCCCACCAGCATCGCCGCCAGGAACGCGCCGCGGATCGAACCGATGCCGCCGATCACCACCACCACGAAACAGATGATCAGCACGCCGTTGCCCATGCCGGGATATACGGACGACACCGGCGCGGCGATGCTGCCGGCCAGCGCCGCCAGCGCCACGCCGGCGGCGAACACAAGCCGGTACAGCTTGTTGACGTCGATGCCCAGCGACCCGGTCATCTCGCGGTTGCTGGCGCCGGCGCGCAGCATCATGCCGAGCCGCGTGCGCGCGATGACCCAGTACAGCAGCAGCGCCACCGCGATGCCCACCGCCGAGATGAACAGCCGGTACACCGGGTAGGTCATCACATCGCCCAGCGCGATGCTGCCCTGCAGCCAGGACGGCAGCGGCACGCCGTGCACGTCGTTGCCCACCAGGATGCTGCGCAGTTCCTCGAACACCAGGATCAGGCCGTAGGTCATCAGCACCTGCTGCAGGTGGTTGCGGCGATACAGGTAGCTGAAGAACGCCGCCTCCAGCAGATAGCCGAGCGCGGCCGCGGCCAGCACGCACACCGCCAGGGTGACGACGAAGCCGCCGCCGAGCCAGCGATCCACCGCCGGCCCCAGCGCGAACGCCATGTAGGCGCCGATCATGTAGAAGCTGCCGTGCGCCAGGTTGATGATCCCCATGATGCCGAAGATCAGCGTGAGCCCGCTGGCAACCAGGAACAGCAACAGGCCGTACTGGAAGGCGTTCAGGCTCTGGATGAGCAGGATGCCGAGGTCCATGGGGCCGCCGTTCCTAGAGCTTGCAGCCGCGGGCCGGGTCGGCCAGCTTGCGCACGGCCACGTCGACCACCTTGTTCTCCAGGCCGTCGACGCGGCGCAGGTAGATGTCCTGCACCGGGTTGCCGGCCTTGGACAGCGTGAACGCGCCGCGCGGGCTGTCGACCGTGGCGCCGCGCATGGCCTCGCGGAATTCCGCCTTCTTGCCGAAGTCGCCCTTGACCGCCGCCAGCCCCGACTGCATCAGTTGCGCGGCGTCGTAGCCTTGCACCGCGTACACGTCGGGCTGCATGTTGTAGGCCTTGCCGTAGTCGGCGCGGAAGGCGTTGTCGCGCGGCGTGTTCAGGCCGTCGGCGTAGTGCAGCGTGGTCAGCAGCCCTTGCGCCGACGCGCCCTGCGCCTGCAGCGTGCCGTCGGTGAGAAAGCCCGAGCCGTACAGCGGGATGGTCTTGTCCAGGCCGGCCGCGTGATAGTCCTGCACGAACTTGACCGCGCCGCCGCCGGCGAAGAAGGTGAACACCATGTCGGGCTTGAGCGCGGCGATCTCGGTCAGGAGCGACTGGAATTCGACGTTGGGGAAGGGCAGGCTCAGTTCCTTGACCACCTTGCCGCCCGCCTGCTCGAAGCCTTCCTTGAAACCGCCGATGGCCTCGTCGCCGGCCGCGTACTTCCAGGTGATGGTCACCGCCGTCTTGTGGCCGCGCGCCTTGGCCACCGGGCCCATGGCGTAGGCCGGCTGCCAGTTGGTGAACGAGGTGCGGAAAATGCCGGGGCCGCACAGCGGGCCGGTAATGGCGTTGGCGCCGGCGTTCGTCACGATCAGGGTGGTGTCGGCGTCCTTGGCGGCCTTGGCCAGCGCCATCGCCACGCCCGAGTGCACGGTGCCGATCAGCACGTCGACCTGGTCGCGCTTGATCAGGCGGTTGGCGTTCTCGGCGGCCTTGGACGGATTGGATTCGTCGTCCACCTTGAAGTACTCGATCTCGCGCCCGCCGAGCTTGCCGCCCTGTTCCGCCACATACAGCTTGAAGCCGTTCTCGATGGCGTTGCCGAGCGCGGCGTAGGTGCCGCTGTAGGGCAGCATGAAGCCGACTTTGAGCTTGTCGGCGGCCAGGGCGCCGCTTGCGGCCAGCATCAGTGCCGCGCTCAGCGCGGCCCGGGTCAGGGCGTGGGTCATGGTGGTGTCTCCGTGCTTGTCATGGGCTGCCGCTGGGGCGGCCGGGTTGGTCCAGCGCGCCGACGAAGCCGGCGATGGCCTGGATTACGGTGGCGGGCTGGTCCTTGTGCGGCGAGTGGCGGCAGTCGGGAATCTCCAGCAGCCGTGTCTGCGGCGCGGCGCGGCGGATGCCGCGTATCTGTTCGAGCGTGCCGTACTCATCGTCCACGCCCTGCATCGCCAGGATGGGGCAACCGATGGCGGGCAGGTGATCCTCGATGTTCCAACGGCGGAAGGCGGGGTCCAGCCAGACGTCGTTCCAGCCGCGAAAGGCCGAATCGACATCCTCGTGATGGCGCGCCAGCCGCGCGCGCAGGTCGGTGTCGCGGTAGGCCTGGCGCGCCTGTTCGATATGCGCCACGGTGCGGTCCTCGACGAAGATGTGCGGCGCGGCCACCGCGACGCCCGCGACTGCGTCGGGGTGCATGGCGGCGTAGAGCAGCGCGATGGAGCCGCCATCGCTGTGGCCGAACAGGATGGGCCGATCTCGCTTGGCATCGATGCCAAGCGCGGCGAGCAGCGCGGGCAGTACGTCGGCGGCCTCGCGGTGCATGAAGTCGACCGGGCGCTTTTCGCCCGCGGCCAGCGGCGTGGAGCGGCCGTAGCCATGGCGCGAATAGACCAGCCCGCGGCAGCCGGCGGCGGCGCAGGCCTGCCGCGGCCAGTCCTTCCACATCGACACGGACCCCAACCCTTCGTGCAGGAACACCAGCAGCGGCGCGTCCCGGCGCGCGGCCGCGATCCACTGGTATTCCAGGCGCAGGTCGCGTCCCGCCGCGCGCACGTCGGCCAGGGCGGTGGGCTCGGGGGCGGGCACGGCGCTCATGGCGTGACCTGTTCCAGTTGCCGCAGGCGGAATCGCTGGATCTTGCCGGTGGCGGTCTTGGGCAGTTCGTCGGTGAAGTCGATCTGGCGCGGATACTTGAAGGGCGCCAGGTGCTGCTTGACGTAGCGCTGCAGGTCGGCGCCGGTGTTCGCGTCCGGCGCGTAGCCCGGCCGCAGCACCACGTAGGCCTTGGTCTTGACCAGCCCGTCGTGGTCCGGCACGCCGATCACCGCCGCTTCCAGCACCGCCTCGTGCTGCACCAGCACGTTCTCCACTTCCACCGGCGACACGTACTGGCCGCTGACCTTGATCATGTCGTCGCTGCGGCCGGCATAGGTGTAGTAGCCGTCGGCGTCGCAGATGTACTTGTCGCCGCTTTTGAGCCAGTCCCCCAGGAAGCACTGGCGCGTCTTGTCGCGGTTGTTCCAGTACATCAGCGCCGCGCTCGGGCCCTTGATGTACAGGTCGCCAATCGCGCCAGCGGCCACCGGCGCGCCGTTGTCGTCGCGCAGTTGCACCTCGTAGCCGGGCACCGGCTTGCCGGTGGTGCCGTAGCGCAACTGGCCGGCGCGGTTCGACAGGAAGATGTGCAGCATCTCGGTCGAGCCGATGCCGTCCAGGATGTCACAGCCGAAATGGCGCTGGAAACGTTCGCCAATATCGCGCGGCAGGGCTTCGCCGGCCGAGGTGCAGATGCGCATCGCCACCTGTTCGCGCGGCGGCAGGTCGGGCGCGGCCAGCATGCTGGCGTACAGCGTCGGCACGCCGTAGAACACGGTCGGGCGGTGCCGCACCAGGCGCTGGAACACGGCCTGCGGCGTGGGCCGCTCGGCCATCAGCACGACGGTGGCGCCCACCGACAGCGGAAAGGTCAGGCCGTTGCCCAGCCCGTAGGCGAAGAACAGCTTGGCGGCCGAGAACGCAATATCGTCCTCGCGGATGCCCAGCACCGGCTTGGCGTAGAGCTCGGCGGTGTGCCACAGGTTGCCGTGGGTGTGGACCACGCCCTTGGGCTTGCCGGTGGAGCCCGACGAATACAGCCAGAAGGCGATCTCATCGGACAGCGTGCGCGCGGCCGGCGCCAGCGGGGCGGCGGCCAGCAGCGCGTCGAGTTCGTGCGCGCCGGCAGGCAGCGCCGCCGCGGGGCGCGACACCACCAGGTGTTCGACCTCGCCGGGCGCCTGCGCCAGCGCGGCCTGCAAGGTCGGCAGCAGGCTCTCGGAGACGAAGGCGGCGCGCACGCGGCTGTGGTTGAGGATATAGGCGTAATCGTCCGGCGTCAGCAGGGTGTTCACGGCCACGGGCACCACGCCGGCGTGCAGCGCGCCCAGGAACACCACCGGCCAGTCCGCCGTGTCCTGCATCAGCAGCAGGATGCGTTCCTCGCGCCGCAGCCCCAACTGGCGCAATGCGCCCGCCATGCGCGCCACGCGCTCGGCCAGTTCGCCGTAGGTGAGCTGGCGGGTGTCGTCGATGTAGGCCAGCTTGGCGGCGCGCGGCGCGTTCAAGGCGGCCAGGTGGCTGGCGAAGTTCAGTTCGGCGGGGCAGGCATTCACGGTTGTCTCCTGGTGTCCTGGCGGGCGGGGCGGCCTGTCCGGCGGTCCGCAAGCGTCTGGCGGCTTGTCGTGACCGGGGACATGCATGAGGCGCGGGTCAGCCCGCGCCGGCAGCCGGCCGGCCACGCGGGGCGCGGCCGGGGCGCTGTGGGGAAGCGGGGAGCGGATTCATGCGCGGGTGAACTCGATGGCGCCGCCCGGCAGCAGGTACAGCACCAGCGCGCGTCCCTGCGTCACCGTGGGGCGGTGGGCGCTGCCGGGGCCATAGACCAGCCAGCCAGCGCCGTGGCCGTCGAAGCGCGCCGCGTCGGTCAGCGGCATGATCATGTCGATCTCGCCGTTGGGATGGGCGTGGTGCGGGCCGGCCAGGTCGTCCATGTCGACCACGTCCACCGAACAGCCGCCCAGGTCCTCGGCCGGCTTGATGACGCGGCCGTAGCGGATGCCGCCGCCTTCGCGGTTGCACATCCAGCCGTCGGCCACGCCCTGCCTACAGGCGGCGAAGATGTCGGCGTACAACGCGCTGTCGGGGCCGGCCTGCTGGTTCAGGCGCTGCTGCAAGGCGCCGTCGAGCGCCTGGCCGGCCATCAGGTCCGTCACCTGGCGCATCAGCGCGTGGAATCGTTCTGGCGTGCTCACCCGGTCTCCTCCTATACACTGTCGGCGCTTCAGCGGCGGATGCAATCCAGTGCTGTTTTGTCGCACCTGACACGCTGTTGAAGCTGTTTGAGGAAAAATAGTGCTTCCATTGATATGGGTCAAGCACTATAGTGCATAAATCGGGTGTTATCAGGGTTTTTGCGGAGTCAGCTACACCATGAACCAAGCGCTAGAAGACGCGGCGCCAACTGAACCCAGGCGGGAAGCCTTCCTGGTGGCGCTGGGCGAGCGGGTGCGCCGCCTGCGGGCCATCCGCGGCATGACGCGCAAGGGGTTGTCGCAGGTGACCGGCGTGTCCGAGCGGCATCTGGCCAATCTCGAGCACGGCGTGGGCAATGCCTCGATCCTTGTGCTGCTGCAGATCGCCAAGGCCTTCAACTGCGCGCTGGCCGAACTGGTGGGCGATGTCACCACCGAATCGCCCGACTGGCTGCTGATCCGCGAGCTGCTCAGCGGCCGCACCGAGTCCGACCTGCAGCGCGCCCGCGAGGCGCTGACCCAGTTGTTCGGCGTGGGCGCCGGCGCGCAGCGCCCCAACCGCACCCAGCGTATCGCGCTGATCGGCCTGCGCGGCGCGGGCAAGTCGACGCTGGGCCAGATGCTGGCCGATGACCTGGGCTACCCATTCGTCGAACTGAACCGCGAAATCGAGCGCGTGGCCGGCTGCAGCATCCTGGAAATCCACAACCTGTACGGCCCGAACGCCTATCGCCGCTACGAGCGGCGCGCGCTGGAAGAGGCGGTGCAGATCTATCCGGAAATGGTGCTGGCCACGCCCGGCGGCCTGGTGTCCGAGCCGGCCACGCTCAACCTGCTGCTGGCGCACTGCTACACGGTCTGGTTGCGCGCCACGCCCGAGGAGCACATGGGCCGGGTGATGGCGCAGGGCGATTTCCGGCCGATGTCCGGCAACAACGAAGCCATGGCCGACCTGAAGCGCATCCTGGCCGGGCGCGAGGCGTTCTACGCCAAGGCCGACCTGACCTGGGTCACCAGCCACCTGGACGTGCAGGAGAGCTTCGCCGGCCTGCGTACCCAGGTGCGCAAGGCCTGCGGTCTCCCGCTGTAGCGCCCGCGGCATTTGCCGATCGCCTGGGCCGCCCGTTGAGGCGGCCTTTTCTTTGGCGGGGCCTCGGCCTGTCCGTTCGGAGAGCGGGCTTCATTGAAGGACGCTTTGATGAGTCCCTTGATGACCTGCACTTTTGTGCATCTTTTGCTTGACGCTGATTTTTGCCTGCACTAATCTGCATAATAATTCATGTCGTGCAGTATTTTTCCTATCCGGCTAGGGCATCAGGAGACAAGCAATGAGCAGCGCCGCCAACAAGGTCGACTTTCGGACCGATCCCTCCCAGTACCGCCATTGGCGCCTGTCGTTCGATGGCCCCGTCGCCACGCTGGCGATGGACGTGGCCGAGGACGGCGGCCTGCGTCCGGGCTACAAGCTCAAGCTCAATTCCTACGACCTGGGCGTGGACATCGAGCTGCACGACGCGCTGCAGCGCATCCGCTTCGAGCATCCCGAGGTGCGCAGCGTGGTCGTCACCAGCATGAAAGACCGCATCTTCTGTTCGGGCGCCAACATCTTCATGCTGGGCCTGTCCTCGCACGCCTGGAAGGTGAACTTCTGCAAGTTCACCAACGAAACCCGCAACGGCATCGAGGACTCCAGCCGCCATAGCGGCCTGAAATTCATCGCCGCGCTCAACGGCGCCTGCGCCGGCGGCGGCTACGAGCTGGCCCTGGCCTGCGACGAGATCCTGCTGATCGACGACCGCTCGTCCTCGGTCGCGCTGCCCGAAGTGCCGCTGCTGGGCGTGCTGCCGGGCACCGGCGGCCTGACCCGCGTCACCGACAAGCGCCGCGTGCGCCACGATCACGCCGACATCTTCTGCACCCTGGTCGAAGGCGTGCGCGGCCAGCGCGCCAAGGACTGGCGCCTGGTCGACGACGTGGTCAAGCCCGCGCAGTTCGAGGCCGCGGTGCGCGAGCGCGCGCTGGCGCTGGCCGAGGGCAGCAGCCGCCCCGCTGGTGAGGCGGGCGTGGCGCTGACGCCGCTGGCGCGCGAGGAAGGCGCCGATGCCTTGTCCTACCGCTACGTCGACGTGCAACTGGATCGCGCCAAGCGCCAGGCCACCTGGACGGTGCGCGCGCCGCAAGGCCCGGTGGAATCGGAACTGGCCGACATCGTGGCCGCCGGCGCGGCCTGGTGGCCGCTGCAGATGGCGCGCGAGCTTGACGACGCCATCCTGTCGCTGCGCACCAATGAACTCGACATCGGCACCTGGATCTTCAAGACCGAGGGCGACCCGCAGGCCGTGCTGGCCGCCGACGCCGCGCTGCAACGCCACGCCGATCACTGGTTCGTGCGCGAGACCGCCGGCCTGCTGCGCCGCACGCTGGCGCGCCTGGACGTGACCTCGCGCAGCCTGTTCGCGCTGGTCGAGCCGGATTCTTGCTTTGCCGGCACGCTGCTGGAACTGGCGCTCGCCGCCGACCGCAGCTACATGCTGGACAGCGAGGGCGAAGAGCACGACCCGGCCCGGCTGATCGTGGGCGAGGCCAACTTCGGCGCCTACCCGATGGTCAACGGCCAGAGCCGCCTGCAACGCCGCTTCCACGAGGAAACCGCGCCGCTTGAAGCGGTGCGGGCCCGCGCCGGCCAGCCGCTGGCCGCGCGCGACGCGCTGGCGCTGGGGCTGGTGACCTACGCGCCCGACAGCATCGACTGGGACGACGAGGTGCGCATGATGCTGGAAGAGCGCCGCGCGCTGTCGCCCGACGCGCTCACCGGCCTGGAAGCCAACCTGCGCTTCGGCGGCCGCGAAACCATGGAAACGCGCATCTTCGGCCGCCTGACCGCCTGGCAGAACTGGATCTTCAACCGGCCCAACGCGGCGGGCGAGAAGGGCGCGCTCAAACTCTACGGCAAGGGCGAGCAGGCGACATTCGACTGGAACCGCGTCTAGCGCGGCCCACGCAGCAAGTCCCCCATACACGGCGCCGGCCCGCGCAGCGCGGCCGGCGCCCCAAGACCCGACGCCGCCCCGACGCGGCCGTCCATCCAGGAGCAGAGACAATGTCAGGCATCAACTACAGCGACAAGATCCCCAATAACGTCAACCTGTCCGGCGACCGCACGCTGCAACGCGCGCTGGAACACTGGCAGCCCAACTACCTGCAATGGTGGCAGGACATGGGTCCGGACGGCTCGCACGGCTTCGACGTCTACCTGCGCACCGCCGTCAGCGTCGAGCCCGACGGCTGGGCCCACTTCAACCACGTGCGCATGCCCGACTACCGCTGGGGCATCTTCCTGGCGCCGCAGGACGGCCAGCGCAAGATCCACTTCGGCGAGAACATGGGCCGCGACGTCTGGCAGGACGTTCCCGGCGAACACCGCGCCAACCTGCGCCGCATCATCGTCACGCAGGGCGACACCGAGCCGGCGTCGATCGAGCAGCAGCGCCACCTGGGCCTGACCGCGCCGTCGCAGTACGACCTGCGCAACCTGTTCCAGATCAACGTCGAGGAAGGCCGCCACCTGTGGGCGATGGTCTACCTGCTGCACCGCTATTTCGGCCGCGACGGCCGCGAAGAGGCCGACGCGCTGCTGCAGCGCACCTCCGGCGATTCGGACAACCCGCGCATCCTCGGCGCCTTCAACGAGAAGACGCCGGACTGGCTGGCGTTCTACATGTTCACCTACTTCACCGACCGCGACGGCAAGTTCCAGTTGTGCGCGCTGGCCGAGTCCAGCTTCGACCCGCTGGCCCGCACCACCAAGTTCATGCTGACCGAAGAGGCGCACCACATGTTCGTGGGCGAATCCGGCATCTCGCGCGTGATCCAGCGCACCTGCGAAGTGATGAACCAGTTGAAGACCGACGACCCGGCCGCCGTGCGCGCCGCCGGCGTCATCGACCTGCCGACGATCCAGCGCTACCTGAACTTCCACTACAGCGTCACCATCGACCTGTTTGGCGCCGACCAGTCGTCCAACGCCGCCATCTTCTACGGCTCGGGCCTGAAAGGCCGCTACGAAGAGAGCAAGCGCAACGACGACCACCAGCTCAAGAACGACACCTACCGCGTGCTGTCGGTCGACAACGGCAGGCTGCGCGAGATCGAGGTGCCGATGCTGAACGCGCTCAACGAGGTGCTGCGCGACGACTTCATCCGCGACTCGGTGGCCGGCATCGGCCGCTGGAACAAGGTCATCGAAAAGAGCGGCATCGCCTTCCGCCTGCAGGTGCCGCACAAGGCCTTCAACCGCCAGATCGGCACGCTGGCCGGCATCCGCATGTCGCCCGAGGGCGAGATCCTGTCCGAGGCGCAATGGCAGGCGCACCGCCATCAATGGCTGCCCACCCCGGAGGACCGTGAGTTCGTCGCCTCGCTGATGGGCCGCGTGACCGAGCCCGGCAAGTTCGCCAACTGGATCGCGCCGCCGGTCATGGGCATCAACCGCCAGCCCGTGAACTTCGAGTACGTTCGTTTCAACTAAGGCCCCGTGGCGGCGCCATGCGCCGCCGCGCCGCGCATTCGGATGACCGCGATGAACGCCGCCCTGCCCATGGAAGTCCTGAAGCAACACCTGATCGATCCCGAGATCTGCATCCGCTGCAACACCTGCGAAGAAACCTGTCCGATCGACGCGATCACGCACGACAGCAACAACTACGTGGTCGACCCGGACATCTGCAACGGCTGCATGGCCTGCGTGCCGCCGTGCCCCACCGGCTCGATCGACAACTGGCGATTGGTGGTGCGCAGCGACGCCTATTCGGTGCAGGACCAACTTAGCTGGGACGAACTGCCGCGCGAACAGCCCCTGCCGGAAGCCGCGGCCATCGTGGACGAGGCGGCGAACGCGGTCGTCGAGCCGGCGTCGTCCGCCGGGGTGGCGGCCATGCCGTCCGCCACGCCCGGCGCCAGCGTGCCGCCGTGGTCCGCCGCGCATCCCTACGTCAACCTCTACACCCACAAGACGCCGGTGACCGCCACCGTGGTCGGCAACTACCGCGTCACCGGCGCCGATACCGACAGCGACATCCATCACATCGTGCTGGACTTCGGCGAGCTGCCGTTCCCGGTGCTGGAAGGCCAGTCGATCGGCATCCTGCCGCCCGGCACCGACGCCCAGGGCCGGCCGCACCACGCGCGCCAGTACTCGCTGGCCAGCCCGCGCGACGGCGAACGCGCCGGCTACAACAACCTGTCGTTGACCGTGAAACGCGTCACCGAGGACCACCAGGGCCAGTCGGTGAACGGCGTCTGTTCCAACTACCTGTGCGACCTGGCCAAGAACGACACCGTGCAGGTGATCGGTCCGTTCGGCCATACCTTCCTGATGCCGAACCACCCGCGCGCCAACCTCATCATGATCTGCACCGGCACCGGTTCGGCGCCGATGCGCGCCATGACCGAGCGCTACCGGCGCCGCATCGAAACGGGGGAGAATGGCCGCCTGATGCTGTTCTTCGGCGCCCGCACCGAACGCGAGCTGCCGTATTTCGGCCCGTTGATGAAACTGCCGCGCGACTTCATCGACATCAACCTGGCGCTGTCGCGCGAAGCCGGCCAGCCCAAGCGCTACGTGCAGGACCTGATCCGCGAACGCGCCGCCGCCGTGCGCGAACTGCTCGCCGATCGCAACACCTGCATCTATGTCTGCGGCCTGAAGGGCATGGAAGTCGGCGTGCTGGACGCCTTGCGCGAGGTGACGGTGCAAGCGGGACAGGATTGGACTATCCTGCATGATGTGCTGCGCCGCGAGGGGCGGCTGCACTTCGAGACCTATTGAACGGGCGGCCGGCTTCCGGCAAGCCCTCCAAGGGTCATCCATGCGAGGGGAAGTCCACCAATGAAGTTCGCTGATTTCAAGGACGGCATGCTGATCAAGGCCGGTCCGGTCACCATCACGGAAGCCGAAATCCTCGAGTTCGCCCGCAAGTACGACCCGCAGTGGTTCCACACCGATCTCAAGCGGGCCGCCGAGGGCCGCTGGGGCGGCCTCATCGCCAGCGGCTGGCATACCTGCGCGCTGGCCATGCGCATGGCGGTGGATGCCGCGTTGCACGATTCCGAGTCCTTCGGCTCGCCCGGCCTGGGCGAAGTGCGCTGGCGCACGCCGGTGCGTCCTGGCGACCAGTTGCGCCTGGAAGCGCGGGTGCAGGGCGTGCGTACGTCTTCGTCGCGGCCGGACCTCGGCATCATCACCTGGGCCTGGACGGTGATCAACCAGCATGACGAGGGCGTGCTGGAATTGGACGCGACCAGCTTGTTCGATCTGTCGGGCGACTAGCCTGCGGTTGCGCTCCGCCCGCGCCGAGGGCCTCGCCAGTGTCGCAGTTGCCTTGTCCGGTAGCACGGATGCTCGTAACATGAACGCGTCGTGGGAGAATTGTGCCCAGCGACATTGAAGGCCCGCCCGGGGAACCGGGCGGGCCTTTCGTATATGGGTACGCCCAATGGCCCAAGCCATCGAGCACCCCCTTCCTGCTCTGACCCCGGCATTTCTCTCAGGCCCACCCGCATCCGCCGGTGGGCTTTTTCTTGCGCAGCGCCGCTGCTTTCATCCGTCATCGAGGTTCCCTTCATGCAACTCCTCAAACCCATCAACGTCGGCCATGCGCCGAACGACCAGACCGGCGACACGCTGCGCGACGCCATGGCATTGGTGAACGAGAACTTCACCAAGACGCGCTCCGGCGTGGAAGCCGTCGAAGTGGCCGCCGCCGCCGCGCAGCGCAAGGCGGACGCGGCGATTGCCGACATCGAAAAAGGCGCGGCTGGCGGCGTGGCGCCTCTGGACGCGACGGGCAAGGTGCCGGCCGTGCACCTGCCTCCGCCTGCAATTCCGATGACGCAGAAATCGGCGCCGGGGGGCGTGGCACCGTTGGATGATGACGGCCGTGTGCCTGCCGATCATCTGCCGGTGCCGCAGCCGTCGGTACCCCTGGCGCAAAAGGGCCAACCCAATGGCGTGGCGACGTTGGCCGCTGACGGCAAGGTACCTTTCGCACAACTGCCTGAGCTTGTTCCAGCCTCGGCGAGGGCGCAGCCTAATGGCATAGCAACCCTGGGCGAGGATGGCCGGATCGTCGCTAATCAATTACCGCCGTTGATCCCCGCGGCCGACAAGGGGCGTCCGGGCGGCATCGCGACTTTGGACGCCGAGGGGCGAGTGCCGGCACTCCAACTGGCCGCAGTGCTGCCGGACGAAAAGGGCCGGCCGGGTGGCGTTGCGACGCTGGACGCGGAGGGCAAAGTACCCGTGGGCCAAATTCCGCCTCTGCCCAGTGGACCACCGGTCGGCTCGGTAGCATGGTGGCCGCTGCGCACTTCCATCCCGTCGGGCCAGATTCCCGCCGATGGGCAGACCATTTCTCGCGACACGTTTCCCGATCTCGCAGCGATGGTGATCAGCGGTAAGTTGCCGGTGGTACCGGAGGCGGACTGGTTGGCGGATCCGCTCAAGCGGGGAAGCTACACCTTGGGAGACGGATCCACCACCTTCCGCGTGCCCGATTTGAACGCCAGGGCCGCAGGGTCTCTGGCGGCGGCGGTGTTGCGAGGCGACGGCGCGAAATCCTCGGGCGTGCCTGGCAGGTTGCAACCGGACCAGCTCGGGCCGATGGACTACCGTGTCGTGAGCGGATTCAATCAAGCCACCAATGTGTTGGCGGATGCCTCCATGAATGCCGTGATGGCATCGGGGAATTTTGCGGGCTACACGTTCACCACGGCGAGACAGACTACCAACGGCACACGTTGGATCGTCAATACCGGCGACGAAACGCGGATGGCGAACGTTACCGGCGTGTGGACGATTCACGCTTTCGCTGCCGCGATCAATCCCGGCAACGTGGATATGGCACAACTGGCCAGTGATCATGCGGCGCTCAGTGCAGCGTTCCAGACGTTGCGCGCACAGGTTTTCGGCGTCGGCCAGACGCTTCAAGACGTTAGCGCGTCGCGGGCATTCGGGGTGACATACACCAACAGTACCGGGCGGCCGATCTCGGTTTACATCGTCGGCTCGTCCAACAGTAGCGCCGGGGGCAACATGTACGTGATGGTGGGCGGCATCGCGGGTACGCGTTCCATTACCTCATATAACGGCGTCTCACTGTCGCTCACTGCCGTTATTCCGCCCGGAATCACTTACCGGGTGGTAGCCGACAGCATGACGCAGAATTTCTGGACCGAATATCGGTGAGTCGTCATACAGGCTCGCAACGACGCTGGCAGCCTCAAGTTCCACGTGCCGCGCAAACCCATCTTCCGCCACTACTCCAATACGTGGCCGGCTTTTCATTCTGTGACGCATTCACCCCCATCAGAGCCTTTCTCCTATGCAGATCCTAAAACCCATCAATATCGGCAGCGCGCCTAATGATCAAACAGGCGACACGTTGCGCGCAGCCATGGCGATCGCGAACGAGAACTTCGCCAAAACGCGCGCCGGCGTGGACGCGGTCGAGGTTTCCGCCGCCGCCGCCCAACGCAAGGCGGACGCCGCCCTGCCAGCCGCCGAGAAAGGCGCGGCGGGCGGTGTCACGCCGCTGGATGCTGCGGGCAAAGTTCCGGCCGCGCACCTGCCCCCGCCGGCCGTGCCGCTGTCGCAGAAGTCGGCGCCCGGAGGCGTGGCGCCGCTTGACGACGATGGCCGCGTGCCTGTCGATTACCTGCCGATTCCGGTACCCGCCGTGCCCCTCGCGGAAAAAGGCCAGCCGAACGGCGTCGCCACGTTGGACGCCGATGGCAAGGTCGCGCCGGTGCAATTGCCCGACCTGATCCCTGCCGCCGAAAAAGCCCGGCCCAATGGAGTGGCTACCCTGGCGTCCGACGGTCGGATCGTTCCAGGTCAACTTCCAGCGCTGATCCCCGCCGCCGACAAGGGGCGTCCTGGCGGCGTGCCGACACTGGACGAGGAAGGCCGTGTTCCGGCCGCGCAACTGCCCGCGGTACAGGATGCCGTGCCGTTGGTGGAAAAGGGCCAGGCAGGCGGCGTCGCAACCTTGGGCGGAGACGGCAAGGTACCCGCCGGGCAGTTGCCGGTGATGGACAGCATCCCGCTGGGCTTCGTGTCCTGGTGGCCGAGTCGCGCCGCGATTCCCGCGGGGTGGGCACCCTTGGACGGCCAGACGCTCAGCCGGGCAGCTTTCCCCGACATGGGGGCTCGCGTGCTGGCTGGCGATTTCCCGCTGGTGTCCGAGGCCACTTGGCAGAGCGAGGTGACGGCGCGGGCCAGCTATACGGACGGAGATGGCTTGACCACGTTTCGCGTACCGGACCTCAATGGCAAATCGTCCGGTGCGTTGGGCGCCGTGATGCTGCGCGGAGACGGCGCTCGCTCGACCGGCTCGGATGGCGTGATTCAGCAGGATGCGCAGCAGAACATCACGGGCATTATTCAGTACAGCATCAATCCTGGCTCGGCAGCTGTCGCCAGCGGCGCGCTGGGGGTGCAGGCGAGAGGGACTGGTGTCTACGCGTTCGGAGCATCGGGCGCCGCCTATGACATTACGCTGGATGCTTCCCGCGTGGTGCGTACCGCTTCCGAAACGCGTCCCTTGAACGCCACCGGCTGCTGGGTGGTGAAGATCGCCGGCGCGGCGGTCAATACGGGCAAGCTGGATGCCTTGCAATTGGCATCGGACCTGGCGAACGTGAACGCGCAGATGCAAGCACTGCAAGGCCAGTTGGGCAGTGTCCTGGGCATCGGGCAGACGCTGCAGGATGTGACGGCGCAACGGGCCTTGGCCACGAACTACACGAATCCGACGGCTCGTCCCATTGTCGTGTATGGCGCAGGGACATCCGCCGCGGCGGGGGCAAGCATGGCGCTGGTGGTCAACGGCTCGGTCGTGTCCACCAGTTCCTATGCGGGTGTCGGCGCCGAGTTCGGCGTGTCGAGTATTGTGCCCTCGGGGGCATCCTATTGGATTGTTGCCGCAGGCTTGACTAATGGGAACACGCTCAAGAAGTGGATGGAATATCGTTGATCGGGTTTGCTGAAGACCGGGCCATCACATCTGCGGGATGGCCCGTGCCGCGCTACGGCCGCCGCATCGCCTTCAGGATATTCACCCCCTCCGGCCCCGCCGCGGCCTCCCACTGCTTCACCGAATCCACCGCCGCGTTCTTCAGCGCCTGGCGCACCGGCATTGGCACGGCGGTGTCGATCGTCACGCCGTTCTTGCGCATGTTGGCGTAGTTCTGCTGCAACCGGCCTTCGATGCGCTTCCACTGCTCGGCCTCGGTCTGCGCGGCGGCCTGGTCGATCGCCTTGCGCGACTTCGCGTCCAGCGCCTGATAGGCCTGCAGGTTCATCGTCGCCACCGAGATCGGCATGGCGTAGTTGATCTCGGCGAAGCGCGGCAGGTGTTCCCACAGCTTGCGGCCGGCGCCGCCGTCGCCCGAGGACAGCACCGCGTTGACCTCGCCGGAGGCGATGCGCGGCATGGCGTCGGCGAACGAGATGTTCTGCGCGCGCGCCCCGGCCTTCTGCATCACGTCCTGCGAGGTCGCGTCATAGGTGCGGATGCTCAGCGCCTTCAGCGCGGCGACGCTGTCCACCTTGTCCTTGGACCAGATGCCCGAGGCTGGCCAGGGCGTGGTGTAGAGCAGCTTCTGGCCATGCGCGGCCAGCAGTTTCTCGTAGGCCGGACGGGCCGATTTGTTCAGCGCGCGCGCCTTGGCCAGCGAGTCGGCCAGGAATGGCAGCGAGGACACGCCGAAAATCGGATACTTGGTCGCCAGCGCGCCGGCGAAGGCGTCGCCGGCATCGACTTTGCGCGCCTGGACCGCGTCGATCATGTCGCCTGACTTGATGCCGCGCGCGGCGTCGAAGCTGGCGTCGATCAACACCTGGCCGCCGCTCTTGCCGCGCACCAGGTCGGCGAAGGTGGACACGCCTTGTCCCGGCATCGAAGTGGCCGGGTACTCGGTGGTCATGGTGAGGGTAGTGGCGGCGAATGCGCCGTGACTTGCAAAAGCGATGGCGATGCCCGCCCACAGGCGGAACGAGGGACTGCCTTGCATGCGCGACTCCTGGTCGTGACGAAAAATCCGGGGTCGGGCAGGCGGATACAGCGGGCCGGCACCAGGCCAATTGCAGGCAGCGTAAGCCATGAGCCGCGCGCGGGCTAGTTCCTGATAACCCTAAGACGCGCCGGGAGTGGGCATCGCCCGCGCAAAAAAAACGCCCCTCGAAAGGGGCGCACAGTCTTCGCCACGCCGGCGAACCGCGCGTCGGGAGCAGAGCCGGGCTCCGTCCGCGCGGCGAACTGCAAATCAATAGAAAGCCTGGATGCCGGTCTGCGCGCGGCCCAGGATCAGGGCGTGCACGTCGTGGGTGCCTTCGTAGGTGTTGACCACTTCCAGGTTGACCAGGTGGCGGGCCACGCCGAATTCGTCGGAGATGCCGTTGCCGCCCAGCATGTCGCGGGCCAGGCGGGCGATGTCCAGCGCCTTGCCGCAGGAGTTGCGCTTCATGATCGAGGTGATCTCGACCGCGGCGGTGCCTTCGTCCTTCATGCGGCCCAGGCGCAGGCAGCCTTGCAGCGCCAGCGTGATTTCGGTCTGCATGTCGGCCAGCTTCTTCTGGATCAACTGGTTGGCGGCCAGCGGGCGGCCGAACTGCTTGCGGTCCAGGGTGTACTGGCGGGCGGTGTGCCAGCAGGCTTCGGCGGCGCCGACCGCGCCCCAGGCGATGCCGTAGCGGGCCGAGTTCAGGCAGGTGAACGGACCCTTCAGGCCGGACACGCCGGGCATCATCTGGTCGGCGGACACTTCCACTTCGTCCATGACGATCTCACCGGTGATCGAGGCGCGCAGGCCGACCTTGCCGTGGATGGCGGGGGCGGTCAGGCCCTTGGTGCCCTTCTCGAGGATGAAGCCGCGGATCTTGCCGTCGAACTCGCCGCCGACGCACTTTGCCCACACCACGAACACATCGGCGATGGGCGAGTTGGTGATCCACATCTTGTTGCCGGTCAGCTTGTAGCCGTCGGCGGTCTTGACCGCGCGCGTTTCCATGCCGCCGGGGTCGGAGCCGTGGTTGGGTTCGGTCAGGCCGAAGCAGCCGATCCACTCGCCGCGGGCCAGCTTGGGCAGGTACTTCTGCTTCTGCGCTTCGCTGCCGAATTCGTTGATGGGCACCATCACCAGCGACGACTGCACGCTCATCATCGAGCGGTAGCCGGAGTCGATGCGCTCGACTTCACGGGCGATCAGGCCGTAGCTGACGTAGTTCAGGCCGGCGCCGCCGTATTCGGCGGGGATGGTGGCGCCCAGCAGGCCCAGCTCGCCCATTTCCGAGAAGATTTCCGGGTCGGTCTTTTCGTTGCGGAAGGCGTTCAGCACGCGCGGGGCCAGCTTGTCCTGCGAGTAGGCGTGGGCGGCGTCGCGCACCATGCGTTCTTCTTCGGTGAGCTGCTGGTCCAGCAACAGGGGATCTTGCCAATGGAACGAGGGATTCGAGGACATGCTGGGTCTCCGCTATGGATTTCCGTTTTCGGAATCTGGAAAGTTTAAACCTAAAATAATTGGCGCGGCAACCCGGGGTTTACGCGACGCGCGCGGGCGCGTCGCCGTGGGGTTGCCGCCGCCTCTCGGATATCAGTGCCGGGCCTTGAGCGCCGCGTCGCGGATCTTGTCCAGCGTGGTTGACGGCGTGATGGTCTGCGGGTCGATGAAGCAGTGCAGGATGGCCGGCTTGCCGCTGGCCAGCGCGCGCTCGAACGCCGGGCCGAACTGCTCGGTGGTCTCGACGCGTTCGCCGTGGCCGCCGAAGGCGCGGGCGTAGTCGGCGAAGTCCGGGTTCTTCAGCTCGGTGGCGGAAATGCGGCCGGGGTAGTGCTTTTCCTGGTGCATGCGGATGGTGCCGTACATGCCGTTGTCGACCAGCACCACGATGATGGGCAGGTCGTACTGCACGGCGGTGGCGAATTCCTGGCCGTGCATCAGGAAGCAGCCGTCGCCGGCAAAGCAGACCACGGTCTTGTCGGGCCAGACGCGCTTGGCGCCCACGGCGGCCGGCAGGCCGTAGCCCATCGAGCCCGAGGTCGGCGCCAGTTGCGTGCCGAAGCGGGTGAAGCGGTGGAAGCGGTGCAGCCAGGTGGCGTAGTTGCCGGCGCCGTTGGTCATGATGGCGTCGGCCGGCAGGGTCTTTTCCAGGTAGGCCATGACCTGGCCCATCTGCAGCGCGCCCGGGGTGGTCACGGTGGCCGGGTCGCTCCACTTCAGGTACGACTCGCGCATCGCCTGCGTGCCGTCGGCCCAGGCCGGCTGGGCGGGGGCCTTCAGGCCGGCCAGCGCCTGGGCGAAGGCGGCGGGCGAGGTATTGATGGCCAGCGTGGGGCGATAGACGCGACCCAGTTCGGCGGCGTCCGGATGCACGTGCACCAGTTTTTGCCTGGGCACCGGGATGTCCAGCAGCGTGTAGGCCTGGCTGGGGTTTTCCGACATGCGGCCGCCGACCAGCAGCACCAGGTCGGCGTCGGCCACGCGCTTGAGCAGGGCCGGGTTGATGCCCAGGCCGACGTCGCCGATGAAGCACGGATGGTCGGCCGGGAACAGCATCTGGCGGCGGAACGACACGGCCGTGGGCAGCGCGTGGCGCTGCGCGAAATCGGCGAACTGCTGCACCGCGCGCGCGTCCCAGCGCGTGCCGCCGAGGATGGCGACGGGATTGCTGGCCTTGGCCAGAAGCTGCTCCAGGTCGGCCAACTGGCCGGCGGTGGGGGCGGACTCGATGACCTCGTAGCGGGGCGCGTCGGCCACCTGCGCGGCCTCCACCAGCATGTCCTCGGGCAGCGCGATCACCACCGGGCCCGGACGGCCCGAGGTGGCGATGTGGAAGGCGCGCGAGATCAGTTCGGGAATGCGTTCGACCTGGTCGATTTCCGTGACCCACTTGGCCTGCGTGCCGAACACGGCGCGGTAGTCCATTTCCTGGAAGGCCTCGCGCTCGCGCATGCCGCGTTCGATCTGGCCGACGAACAGGATCATCGGGGTCGAGTCTTGCTTGGCGATGTGCACGCCGGCCAGCGCGTTGGAGGCGCCCGGACCGCGGGTCACCATGCAGATGCCGGGTTCGCCGGTCAGCTTGCCATGGGCGTCGGCCATCATGGCCGCGCCGCCTTCCTGGCGGCAGACGGTGACCTTGATGTCGGCGTCGTGCAGGCCATCCAGCACCGCCAGGTAGCTCTCGCCGGGAACGCAGAAAACGTGTTTGACGCCCTGGGCGACGAGCTGGTCGACGAGGATGTGGCCGCCGAGGCGGGATGCTTGCTGGGACATGGTGGGTGTCAGGATGAGCCGAGATTAAGACACCCGAGCATAATGTTCCTTGATCGCACAACGCAATTGATAAAATTGCACAATCTAGTGACCCGCCGGCACGACCCGGATATTGCGCCGCGGCAGGCGCGGCGGGTGTTTCCGGCGATCTTCGGTTCCTTTCTGGCGGTTCCCGCTCCATGAGAAACGGCATTCCCAACCTCAGCGCCCTGCAGGCCTTCGAGGCCTCGGCCCGCCTGGGCAGTTTTTCCCGGGCGGCCGAAGAGCTGTCCCTGACCCACAGCGCGGTCTACCGCCAGGTCGCCAGCCTGGAGGCGCGGCTGGGCGTGCAGTTGTTCACGCGGGTGCGGCGCCGCATCGTGCTGACCGACCACGGCGCGGAATATGCGGGACGCATCCGCCATCACCTGGACCAGATCGAAAAGGACACCTTCGGCCTGGTGAGCCGCACCGGCATGGGCCGCAGCATCCACATCGCGGTGGTGCCGACGCTGGCCACCACCTGGCTGATCCCGCGGCTGGCGGATTTCCAGCGCGAGCAGCCGGACATCACCGTCAGCCTGTCGGTGCGCACGCTGCCGTTCCAATTCAAGGACCAGCCGTTCGACGGCGCGCTGTACCACGGCGACACGCTGTGGCCCGGCACCCAGGGCGTGCTGCTGTTTCCGGAGCGCGAGCTGGTGCCGGTCTGCGCGCCCGAACTGGCCGCCCGCGTCACCGAGGCAGGCGCCGGCGCGCTGGCTGGCATGACCCACCTGCACCTGAGTTCGCGCCCCGACGCCTGGCGCCAGTGGTACGGCGCCAACAATTACCTGTATGGCCCCCAGGCGGCGGGCGGTCCGCGCTACGAATTGTTCACCATGGTGATGGCGGCGGTGCAGGCCGGGCTGGGCGTGGGCCTGATGCCGCGATTCCTGGCGCAACCCGCGCTGGACCAGGGCACGCTGACGATGCCGGTTGCGCAGTCGCTGACGGTCAGCCAGGGCTACTACTTCGGCTATCCGCAGCGCAGCGAGCGTTCCGAGGCGCTGAAGCTGTTCGAGACCTGGCTCAAGTCGGCCGCCGCGGCAGTGGCGGGGCGCTGAGGGCATGGCGCAAGCGCCGCCGTAGAATGTGGCCCATCCCCCTGGCGTGGCCGGCGCACGTCGCAACGTTGCGCGCGCCAGCGCCGGCGCTGGTCGCCGCCGGACACGTCGTCTTTTGATGCCTTGATTTCCGTTCCATGTCCGATTCCCGCCAACCGCTCGCTTCCCAGGCCGATATCGACGCCTTCATCGACGCCGTCTGGCTCGAGGACGGCCTGTCGGCCAACACGCTGGCTGCCTACCGGCGCGACCTGACCGGCTTCGCGCGCTGGCTCGAGGACCCCGAGGCCTATGCCCGCGAGATGGCCGACCGCTATGGCGACGCGGCCTCGGCCCACGCGCTGCCGGCCGGCCCCGCCAAGGCGCTGGCCGAGGCCGGCAAGGCCGACATCGAAGCCTGGTTCGCGTTCCGCCACGAGGAAACCCGCGCCACCACCGCCAACCGCCGCCTGGCCGCGCTGCGCCGTTTCTACGCCTGGGCCCTGCGCGAACACCGCGCGGCGCAGGATCCCTGTCTGACGCTGGTGGCGGCCAAGCAGCCGCCGCGCCTGCCCAAGACGCTGTCCGAGCAGCAGGTGGATGCCCTGCTGCGCGCGCCCGACCTGGGCCAGCCGCGCGGCCTGCGCGACCGCGCCATGCTGGAAACGCTGTACGCCACCGGCCTGCGCGTGTCGGAACTCGTCGGGGTGCGGGCACTGGACGTCAGCCTGAACGAGGGCGTGGTGCGCGTGGTGCTGGGCAAGGGCGGCAAGGACCGCCTGGTGCCGCTGGGCGCGGAAGCGGCGCACTGGATCGACCAGTATCTGAAGACCGCGCGCCCCGAGCTGGCCGCCGGCCGCGTCAGCGACGCGCTCTTCATCACCGGCCGGGCCGAGGCCATGTCGCGCCAGGCGTTCTGGCAACTGGTCAAGAAATACGCGGTGCTGGCCGGCGTGCATGCGCCGCTGTCGCCGCACGTGCTGCGCCACGCCTTCGCCACGCATCTGCTGAACCACGGCGCCGACCTGCGCGTGGTGCAGATGCTGCTGGGCCACGCCGACATCTCCACCACGCAGATCTACACGCACGTCGCGCGCGAACGCCTGAAGGCGTTGCACGCCGCGCATCATCCGCGCGGTTGACGCCGGCGTTTGCGCGCCGCCGTCCGTCTGCCTACACTTTTGCCTTCGCCTTTCCACCGCAATGCCATGAGCAAAGCCCGCCACGTTTCCGAAACGCCCGCCACCCAGTTCCTCAAGCAGCACAAGGTGGCGTACACCGAGCACACCTACGACTACGTCGATCATGGCGGCGCCGGCGAGGCCGCGCGCCAGTTGGGGCTGGACCCGCACGCGGTGGTCAAGACGCTGGTGATGGAAGACGAATCGGCCAAGCCGCTGATCGTGGTGATGCACGGCGACCGGGAAGTCTCCACCAAGAACCTGGCGCGCCAGGCCGGGCTGAAGAAGGTCGAGCCCTGCAAGCCCGAGGTCGCGCAACGCCACTCCGGCTATCAAGTGGGCGGCACCTCGCCGTTCGGCACGCGCAAGAAGATGCCGGTGTGGGTCGAGGCCGAGGTGCTGCAATACCCGGTCGTCTACATCAATGGCGGCCGCCGCGGCTACCTGGTGGGCATCGACCCGAACGTGCTGGTGAGCCTGTTGGGCGCCAAGCCGGTGACGGTGGCGCTGGAGTAGGGCGCCTGCCGCGGGCCGGCGCGGCGCGCGGCCGCGCATGAACGTCAGGGCGGGCGCGGTCCCGCTGCGGGGCATCCATCTTGGCGTGGTATCCCGTTACCACCCTCGCCTGCGCGGGCAGGCGCACAATGGACAGCAGAACATCAAGAACCGGCCGCCCGGCCCTCGGGCGCTGTAGCCGGCGATTCCCCATCCCCAGGAGACAATCATGAGCAAGAGACTGTTGATGCTGGTCGGCGACTACGCCGAAGACTACGAAACCATGGTGCCGTTCCAGACGCTGCTGGCGGTGGGCCATACGGTGCACGCAGTCTGCCCCGGCAAGAAGTCCGGCGAGAGCATCGCCACCGCCATCCACGATTTCGAGGGCGCGCAGACCTACAGCGAGAAGCGCGGCCACAACTTTGCGCTGAACTACGATTTCGACCGCGTCGAGGCCGGTTCCTACGACGGCCTGGTGATCCCCGGCGGCCGCGCGCCGGAATACCTGCGCCTGAACGAAAAGGTGCTGGAGATCGTGCGCGCCTTCGACCAGGCCAAAAAGCCGATCGCCGCCGTCTGCCACGGCGCCCAACTGCTGGCGGCCGCCGGCATCCTGGAAGGCCGCACCTGCTCGGCCTACCCGGCTTGCGCGCCGGAAGTGCGGCTGGCCGGCGGCACCTACGCCGAGATCGGCATCGACCAGGCCTACACCGACGGCAACCTGGTGACGGCGCCGGCCTGGCCGGCGCACCCGGCGTGGCTGGCGCAGTTCCTGGCCGTGCTTGGGACCAGGATCACGCACTGAGCCAGGACCGCGCGGCGAGCGCCCGTGGGCGCTGCCACGTGCGCGCCGGCGCCGCATTCCCATGAGCGCGGGGCGTTGCCGCGCCATGCGGGCGTTCCGCGCCTCCACAAAAAAAGGCGCCTGCCGCGGCAGGCGCCTTTTTGCACGGCAAGGCGCGCGGGTCAAGCCGCCATGTCGAGCACGATGCGGCCCTCGATCTGGCCGCGACGCATGCGGTCGAACACGCTGTTGATGTTCTCCAGCTTCTCGGTGGCCACGGTCGCGTGCACCTTGCCTTCCTCCGCGAACTGCAGCGACTCCTGCAGGTCCAGGCGCGACCCCACGATCGAACCGCGCACCGTCACGCCGTTGAGCACCATGTCGAAGATCGACAGCGGGAAGTCGCCCGGCGGCAGGCCGTTGAGCGCCACGGTGCCGCCGCGGCGCACCATGCCCAGCGCCTGCTCGAAGGCCTTGGGCGAGACCGCCGTGATCAGTGCGCCGTGGGCGCCGCCGATTTCCTTCTTCAGATAGGCCGCCGGATCGGTGGTCTTGGCATTCACGACCACTTCCGCGCCGAGGCGCTTGGCAAAGGCCAGCTTGTCGTCGTCGATGTCCACCGCCGCCACGTTCAGGCCCATGGCGCGCGCATACTGCACCGCCATGTGGCCCAGGCCGCCGATGCCGGAGATCACGACCCAGTTGCCCGGCCGCGTGTCCGTCATCTTCAGGCCCTTGTAGACCGTGACGCCGGCGCACAGCACCGGGGCGATGTCGACGAAGCCGACGTTCTTCGGCAACAGGCCGACATAGTCGGCCGCCGCCAGCGCATACTCGGCGAAGCCGCCGTTGACCGAGTAGCCGGCATTCTGTTGCTGTTCGCACAGCGTTTCCCAGCCGCCCAGGCAATGCTCGCAGTGACCGCAGGCGGAATACAGCCAAGGGATGCCGACGCGGTCGCCTTCCTTGACGTGCGTCACGCCTTCGCCCACCGCCACGACGTGGCCCACGCCCTCGTGGCCGGGGATGAAGGGCGGACTGGGCTTGACCGGCCAGTCGCCCTCGACTGCGTGCAGGTCGGTGTGGCAGACGCCGCAGGCCTCGATCTTCACCAGCAGTTCGCCGGCGCGGGGGCGCGGCACTTTGACTTCTTCGATTTCCAGGGGTTTGCCGAATGCGCGAGCCACGGCGGCCTTCATGGTCTTGTTCATTGCTACCTCCGAAGTCAGATCAGTCTTAGCATGCTCGGATGGGGACGCGTCCGAGACCTTGATTTATATCAACGGCTCTCGGACGAGCTGCGCGCAAGAAACGTATCGTTGCAGAATCGGCGGGAATGCCCCGAGGCAGAGGCGTCTTGCCGGGCTGGCGGCTATCGTCGTACAGTGGCCCGCAAGCCTCGTGTCCGCCCCAGGAGCTCCCATGTGTGAAATCTTCATCCGCGCGAGCGAACAGTCCTATGCGCCCGAAACCCGCTCCCTGCGCCTGCACGGGGTGGCCACCAGCCTGCGCCTGGAGCAATTGTTCTGGCAGGTGCTGGAGGAAATCGCGGCGCGCGATGGCATGCGGGTTACGCAGTTGATTGAGCGCCTGTACGACGAGCTGGTGGAGTACCGCGGCGAGGCCGCCAACTTCACCTCGTTTCTGCGCGTTTGCTGCCTGCGCTACCAGTTGCTGCAGGCCGAGGGCCGCATTCCGGCGGATGCCGCGGTGCCGATCCGCTCGCTCAACCCCCAGGCGGTGCTGGAAGGCCTGCCATCGTCGATGTACGACCCGCAACCGCTGCGGTCCAAGCGGCCGGTGGCGGCGTAGCGCCGCGCCGGCGCGGACACGCGCGGCTTGCGCCCGTCCGCATGCAGCCCCGTCGCCAGACGTAAAAAAAGCCCGATCGACGATCGGGCTTTTTTGTGCGCGGCAATGGTGGGATCAGCCGCCCGGCTGGGCCGAGGCCATGGCCACTTCGCTTTGCACGATGCGGCGGATGCGCACGGCATCGCCGATGCGCGACAGCTTGCCCTGCGAGTCCAGCAGCACGATTGCCAGGTCGCGGCCATTGATACGCGCCAGCATCACCAGGCATTCGCCGGCTTCGTTGATGTAGCCGGTCTTGGACACCTTGATGTCCCAGTCCGGCTTGCGCACCAGCAGGTTGGTGTTGCGGAACGTCTGGGTGCGGTTGTTGATCTCCACGTCGTACTCCGTGTCGGTGGAGTAGCGGTGGATCAGCGGACGCTGCGACGCGGCGCGCAGCAGGCGGGCCAGGTCGTGCGGCGACGACACGTTGTTGCTGGATAGGCCGGTGGGCTCGATGAAATGCGTGCTGGTCATGCCCAGCGACTGCGCCTTGGCGTTCATGGCGGCCACGAAAGCGGGCAGCCCCCCCGGATAATGGCGGCCCAGCGCGTTGGCGGCGCGGTTTTCGGACGACATCAGCGCCAGGTGCAGCATGTCGCCGCGCGACAGCTTGGTGCCCACGCGCAGGCGCGAGGTGGTGTGCTTGAGGCCGTCGATGTCTTCATCGGTGATCTCCAGCATTTCGTCCATCGGCTGGTTGGCGTCCACCACCACCACCGCGGTCATCAGCTTGGAAATCGAGGCGATGGGGCGCACCACGTTTTCGTTCTTGGCGAAGATCACGGTGGAGGTGGCCAGGTCCTGCACGTAGGCGGTGCTGGACCGCAGCGCCGCGGCTTCGGCGCGCACCGACACCGCGGGCGGCGGCATGGCGGCTGCCGCGGCGGCGGCGGCCGTGCGCTGCGCGCGCGACGGCTTGTTGGGCTTGCCGTTTTTGCCGGCCGCGCCCTTCTTGGACGAATTCTGCTGGGCGATGGCCTGCTTGCCGCCCTTGGGCGGGGCCTTCTTGCCCGCGGCCTGCTTGGGCGCGCCCTTGGCGGCGGCCTGTTTGCCGGCGGCGCCCTTGGGCGGCGTCTTGGCGGCGGCCGACTTCGGCGCGGCCTGCTTGCCAGCGGCGGCCTTGGGGGCGGTCTTGCCCGCGGCCTGCTTCGGGGCGGCGGTCTTGCCGGCGCCCGCTTTGGCGGGGGCGGGGGCCTTCTTGGCTTGTTGCGCCTTGCAGGCCGCCGACTTGGCGTTGGTCTTGCAAGGATCGGTATTTTTCGCGGCGAGCGCGGCTGAGGGCAGGAGCGCGCACACCGCCAGCGCCGCCGGCGCTATCGCGTTCGCAATTGCACGTTTCCAGGTAAATGCCATGGTTTGAGCAGGCTTGTCAGTCTGTGATGAATTATTTCCCCGGCCGGGCTTGCTACGGTTCGGGAAAAGTCCAGATGAATTAGGGGCTTACGCGTCGAATTTAAACAGTAATTTCAAGTCGGGCGCAAGGCGATTCGCTATCATCGCCCAAAAAAATATCGGGGACGTATTGACGGGCGGCTTATTCGTCGCGCGCGGCGTCCCGAGACGCTACCGGCGCGCGGCGCGTGAGCGTAGCCCGGATTAACCCTCATCCGGCTGAACGCACGGGAATTTCGTGGGAGTCGACCTGCGGAACCGCGGTCGGGAGCGTGGCCTCGCCGGGTGGAATCGAACCACCAATTGACCCTTAGGAGGGGCCGGTTATATCCATTTAACTACGGCGAGACGGGCACGCGGGCTTTGCGCTGGAATTGCGCAGGGCCCGCGGGGAGCCTAGTGCCTTGATATTCCAGGGAAAGACCAGGGGCGCAAGTGTAACACCATTGGGTCGCTGCAGAAATTTAGTGGATTTAATCAACTATATGTCCTATATTTCCTGGCATGGCCGGACGCCGCGAGCGGCTGGCCCCATACCTAGAACATCCAGGAGCAGGCATGACCCCGACTTTTCACACGATCCTGCTGGACGTGCAGGACCGTGTCGCCACGGTGACGCTGAACCGGCCCGATAGCCGCAATGCGCTCAATTCCCTCATGTGCGCCGAACTGGTGCAGGCCATGCAGCACCTGGCGGATGATCCGGATGCGCACGTGGTGCTGATCGCCGCGGCGGGCGCGGCGTTCTGCGCAGGCGCCGACCTCAAGGAACGCAAGACCATGTCGAACGCCGAGATGACGGCGCGCCGGGTGCAGGGCTTCGCCGCCTATGCCGCCATCGAGCGCATGCCACAGCCGGTGATCGCCGTGGTGCAGGGGGCGGCGTTCGGCTCGGGTTGCGAGATCGCCGCGGCCAGCGATTTCGTGCTGGCCTCGTCCGAGGCGACGTTCTGCTATCCCGAGGTGGGTTGGGGCACCGTCGGCGCCACGCAGCGGTTGCCGCGCGTAGCCGGCGCGCGCAAGGCCAAGGAGCTGCTATTCACCGGCCGCCGCTTCGACGCGGCCGAGGCGCGAGAGATCGGCCTGGTGAACCAGGTGTACGCGCCCGAGGCGCTTGCCGCCGAAGCCGCGCAGATGGCCGCGGCCATCGCGCGCGCCGCGCCGCTGACGGTCAGGCTGACCAAGCGCAGCATCGACCAGGGGCTGGCGACGACGCGCGAAGGCGCGATGGCGATCGAGCTGCTGGCGATCGAGGAGAATTTGCGCGGCACCGACTGGAAGCAGGCCATCGCCGGCTTCGGCACGGCGGGAGACAAGGCATGATCGGCCCGACAACCCTGTCGCAGGCGCTGGCGCGCCAGGTGGCCGAACGCGGCGCCGCCGAAGCCTTCGTCGCGCCCGGCGAACGCCTCACCTGGGCCGCGCTGCAGGACGGTGCGCGAGCCATCGCCCGCAGCCTGCATGCGGCCGGCGTGCGCCGTGGCGACCATGTCGGCGTGCTGTTGGGCAATGGCGGCACCTGGGTGCAGGTGTTCTATGCCTGCGCCATGCTTGGCGCCGTGACGGTGCCGGTCAACACGCGCTTCAAGACCGATGAACTCGCGTTCTGCCTGAAGCAGGCTGACGTCAAGGTGCTGCTGACGGCGGATTCGTTCCTGGGCATCGACTTCCTCGACCTGCTCACGCAGGTGGAACCGGCGCTGGACCAGGCGCTGCCGGGCGCGGCGTTGCCGCTGCTGCGGCAAGTGGTGGTGTTGGGCGAGCGCTGCCCGCGGGGCGCGGGCAGATGGACCGATTTCCTGGGGGCGGGCGAGGCCGTGGATGACGCGACGCTGCAGGACCGCATGCGCGCGGTGGCGCCGGACGATGTGCTGCTGATTCAGTACACCTCGGGCACCACGTCGTTTCCCAAGGGCGTGATGCTGACGCACGCCAACATGCTGACCAATGCCTGGGCCGCGGCGCAGCGCATCGGCGTGCGGCCGGACGACCGCTATTTCAGCATCCGTCCTTACTTCCATGTGGCCGGGACCACGCTGTCGATCCTGGTCAGCCTGATGAGCGGCTGCTGCCTGCTGACTCTGCCCAAGTTCGACGTGGCCGACGCCTTGCGCATGCTCGACGAAGAACGCTGCACCCTGACATCCGGCAACGACACCATCTTTCTCATGCTGATGGGTCATCCCGATTTCGACCGCGCGCGCATCCATCTGCGCGGCGGCTGGGCGGCGGCCGGCCCGCAGGTGATGCAGAAGATCCGCGACGTGATGGGGGTGCCGGGCATCTGCAATGCCTACGGCCAGTCCGAAGCCTCGCCCAACATCACGCTGTCGGCGCACGATGATCCCTTTGAACTGCGCGCCATGGGCTGGGCGCTGCCGCATCCCGGCATGCAGGTGCGGGTGGTGGACCCGGGAACGGGCGAGCCGCTGCCGGCTGGCATGCAGGGCGAGATCCAGGCGCGCGGCTGGAGCGTGATGAAGGGCTACTACAAGATGCCTGAGGCCACCGCCCGCGCGCTCAGCGCGGACGGCTGGCTCAGCACGGGCGACCTGGGCGAAATGGACGCGGCGGGCCGGTTGCGCATGGTGGGCCGCCTGAAGGACATGTTCCGCGTGGGCGGCGAGAACGTCGCGCCGGCGGAGGTGGAAGAGACCCTGCACGGCCACCCCGCCGTGCGCATGGCGCAGGTGGTCGGCGTGCCCGATGCGCGCCTGGGCGACGTGCCGGCGGCGTTCGTGTTGCTCAAGGACGGCCAGGACTGCACGGCCGAGGAACTGACGGCCTGGTGCAAGGCGCGCTGCGCCAACTTCAAGGTGCCGCGCTATGTCGAGATCGTCGACAGCTTCGAGCACATCGGCATGACCGGTAGTTCCAAGGTGCAGAAGAACAAGCTGCGCGCCCATGCGTTGGCGCTGTTCGGACTGGAGCAACAGGCATGAGCGCGCGCGACGTGGTGCTGTGCGAATGCTTCGCGCGCGATGGGCTGCAGCATGAGCCCGACTTCATCGGCACGGCGGTCAAGGCCGACCTGATCGACCGTTTCGCGGCGCTGGGCTTTGAACGGATCGAGGCGACCTCGTATTCCAATCCCAAGGTCGTGCCGCAATTCGCCGACGCCACCGACCTGCTGGCGGTGCTGCCGCGGCGCGCGGGCGTCTGGTACAAGGCCACCTGCGCCAACGCGCGCGCCGTCGAGCGCGCGCTGGTTGACCTGGATGCCGGTATCGGCGCCAACGAGATCAGCCTGCTGGTCTCGGCCAGCGAATCGCATTCGACGCGCAACCTGAAGCGCGAACGCGCCGCCCAGTGGGACAACATTGCCGAGATGGCGCGGCTGGCGAACGGCCGCTTTCGCCTGATCGGCACGATTTCGGTGGCGTTCGGCTGCCCCTTCGAAGGCGCGGTCGACCCCGACGTGGTGATGGCCGACGTGCGGCGCTTCGCCGCGCTGGGCGTGCGCATCGTCACGCTGGGCGACACCACCGGCATGGCCACGCCGGCCTCGGTGCGCGGCCTGTATGGCCGGATGGCGCGCGAGGTGCCCGAGGTGACGCCGGTGGCGCATTTCCACGACACGCGCGCCACCGGCCTGGTGAACTACGTGGCCGCGCTGGAGGCGGGCGTGACGCACTTCGATTGCGCTTTCGGCGGCGTTGGCGGCCATCCGGCCAAGGTGCGCTACGGCGGCGGTCATACCGGCAACGTGGCGACGGAAGACCTGGTGAATCTGTTCGAGTCCATGGGCGTGCGCACCGGCCTGGATCTGGCGGCGATGGACGCGGTGTCGCGGCATTGCGAGGCGGTGCTGGGGCGCGCGCTGCACAGCCGCGTGGCGCAAAGCGGCTTGAACCCGCTGCTCGGCATCGCGCGGGAGGCGGCCGCATGAGGACCGCCGAGCGTGTTTGTATATCATGCGGGCAGCGGCGCGCGACCCGCGCGCACGCCGTTTTTCTCCGCATCTGAAGAGTCCGCCCATGGCCACCCGAACCGCATCCAAGTCAGCCACCGCCGCGCGTCCCGCACCCCGGGCGTTGAAGGAACTGTTCTCGTACCGCCTGAACCGGCTGGCCTACGTGTCGAGCCGCATCGCCGCCGGCCTGAACGAAAGCCGCTACGGCGTGGGCCCACGCGAGTGGCGCATCATCGCGCTGCTGGGCGCGGCGCCGGACATGTCGCTGAACGCGGTGGCGCGCGAGGCCAACATCGACAAGAGCCAGGCCAGCCGCACCGTGTCCGAACTGATCGAGCGCGGCCTGATCCAGCGCAGCGCCGACAGCCAGGACGGCCGAGGCGTGAGCCTGGACCTGACGCGCAACGGCCGCGCGCTGTACGAGGAGATATTTCCGGCCGCGATCGAGCGCAACGAGGACATGCTGTCGGTGCTGTCGGAGTCCGAGCGCGAGGCCATGGAGCGCATGCTGGACAAGCTGACGACGCACGCGCTGGAGATGCTGAATGAATGCAAGGCGGAGGTGCCGGCGCGTCGCGGCCGCGGCGTGCAGCCGCGCTGAACGCGGGGCGCGAACTCGCGCCTTTTTTTACCTATATTGTTGATTTAATCAATCACTTTGCTTGTCGCCATTGGAAGAGGATATGCGTGATGTCGGAACTGATCATTGAAGACCTGGATGCGGTGCGGTTGCTGCGCCTGAACCGTCCGGAAAAGCACAACGCGCTGAACACCGCGTTGACCACGGCGCTGCTGGACGCGCTGCGCCAGGCCGACCGCGACGACGCGGTGCGCGCGGTGGTGCTGACGGGCAATGGCAAGTCGTTCTGCGCGGGCGCGGACACCGGCGAGTTCTCGGCCCTGACGCCGGAACAGCCGGACGCGGTGCTGCGCCGCGCCGACCTGACGACCGACCTGCACCTGGTGTTCTCGCGCATGGTCAAGCCGGTGATCGGCGCGGTCCACGGCAATGCGCTTGGCGGCGGCGCGGGGCTGGCGCTGGCCTGCGACCTGACGGTGATGGCCGAGGACGTGCGCTTCGGCTATCCGGAACTGCGCCACGGCATCGTGGCCGCGGTGGTCATGGCCAACCTGGTGCGCCAGGTCGGCCGCAAGCATGCCTTCGAGCTGGTGGCGATGGCCGAGCCGATCGATGGCGCGCGCGCATTGCAACTGGGCATCGCCAATCGCGTCGCGCCCGCCGCGCAGGTGCTGGACCAGGCGTTGGCGATGGCGCAGCGCCTGGCCGGCTGGGAACCGGCCGCGATGGGGCTGACCAAGCGCGCCTTCCACCGCGCGGCCGACCTGGGGCTCGGCGAGGCGCTGGGCGTGGGCCGCGACGCCAACGTCATCATGCGTGGTTTTCGCCAGGGAGCGGCGCGATGAGGCCGCTTGAAGGCGTCACCATCCTGGACCTGTCGCGCGTGCTGGCGTGCCCGTTCGCCTCGATGATCCTGGCCGAGCTGGGCGCCGAGGTCATCAAGGTCGAGCAGCCCGGCGGCGGCGACGAGACGCGCGGCTTCGAACCCAAGGTGCAAGGCGAGGGCGGCACCGAGTCGGCCTACTACCTGGCCTTCAACCGCAGCAAGCAGTCGGTCACGGTGAACTTCCGCCACCCCGAGGGGCAGGCGCTGATCCGGCGGCTGGCGCAGACCTGCGACGTGGTGGTCGAGAACTTCCCGGTCGGCACGCTCGCCAAGTACGGCCTGGACCGCGAGCACATCGCGCCGGACAACCCCGGCCTGATCTATTTCTCGTGCACCGGGTTCGGCATGACCGGACCGTACGCGCCGCGCAAGGGCTATGACACCGTGTTCCAGGCCATGGGCGGGATCATGAGCCTGACCGGCGAGCGCGGCGGCGGTCCGGTCAAGCCGGGCCTGCCGGTCAGTGACCTGACCTCGGGCCTGTGGGCCGCCATCGGCATTCTGTCGGCGCTGGTGGGGCGGGCGCGTTCGGGACAGGGCTGCCATATCGACTTTTCGATGCTGGACGGGCAGGTGGGCCTGCTATCGCTGGCGGCGGCGCGCTATTTCGCGTTGGGCGAAGTGCCGCCGCGGCTGGGCACGGAACATCCCGGCCGGGTGCCCTCCGCGGCGTTCGAGTGCGGCGACGGCCGCTGGGTGCAGATCACTGGCAGCGACCAGCACTGGAAGCCGCTGTGCGAGGCGCTCGAGCTGCCGCAATGGGCCGACGATCCGGAGCTGGCGCGCAACGCCGTGCGCGTGGCGCGCCGCGACGAGGTCATGGCCGGCCTGTCGGCGGCCGCCGCGCGGCTGACGCGCGACGAACTGTGCCGCCGCTGCGATGCGCGCGGCGTGCCGGCCGGCCCGATCCTGGATGTGGAGGAGATCCTGCACAACGAGCACGTGCTCGCGCGCGGCATGGTGGCCAGCTACGAGCATCCGTCCATTGGCCGCTTCGGCGCGGTGCCGGTGCCGTTCAAGTTCGACGGTTTCGATGATCCGAGGCTGGAGCGCCCGCCCTTGCTGGGCGAGCACACCGACAGCGTGCTGGCCGGCCGGCTCGGCCTGTCGCCTGCGCAGATCGAGGCGTTACGCGCGCAGGGCGCGATCTAGCCATCGGGGCCCTGAGCCCCGGGGCCTTTCCCCGCACCACACATAAAACACAATATCCCAGGAGACAAACCATGAAGACTCTGAAGCGCCTGCTGTGCGGCGTGGCGGTGGCGGGCGCGTTGTGCGCCCCTGCCGTCGCCGCCGATTCCTATCCCTCGCAGCCGATCACGCTGGTCAACCCGTATGCCGCCGGCGGTCCCGCCGACGTGCTGGGGCGGGCGCTGGCGCGCGAGCTGGAAAAGCAGTTGGGCAAGACCATCATCGTCGAAAACAAGGCCGGCGGCGGCGCGGCCATTGGCGCCAACTTCGTGGCGCGCGCCAAGCCGGACGGCTACACGCTGCTGCTCGGCACGTCGGCCGCCCACGTGGTGACGCCGCTGATGCAGCAGACGCCGTACGACGGCATCAAGGACTTCGCCTTCGTCTCGATCGTCGCCAACCAGCCCAACATGCTGGTGGTGCGGCCCACGCTCAAGGCCGACAGCGTCGAGCAGTTGATCGCGATGGCGCGCAAGGAACCAGGCCGCATCAACTATGCCTCGGCCGGGCCCGGCAGCTCGCCGCACCTGGGCGCCGAGCTGTTCCGGGAACGCGCCGGCGTGGACATCGTCCACATCCCCTACAGCGGCGCGGCGCCCGCCATCAACGATCTGGTCGGCGGGCAGGTGGACATGGCGGTGCTGAACCTGGCCGCCAGCCTGCAGTTCATCCGCAGCGGCCGGCTCAAGGCGCTGGCCTACGCCAACGACCACCGCTCGCCGCTGCTGCCCGACGTGCCGACGCTGGCCGAATCCGGCGTGAAGGGCGCGGAGTCCGCCTCCTGGTACAGCCTGGCCGCGCCCAAGGGCACGCCGCCGGAGGTCCTGCAGCGCCTGAACGACGCGGTGGCCAAGGTCAACGCCAATCCGGAGTACAGCAAGCTGATGCAGGCGCAGGGCGTGGACCTGTGGAACATGACGCCACAGGAAGCGACGGCCTTCGTGGAAAAGGACCAGGCGGCCATGCGCAAGCTGGTGCAGGCTGCGGGGTTGATGAAGAAATAGGACGATTTTGGCTGGGTGCGAGGGCGCTTGGTCGCCCTTGGTTGATCCTGACGCGCGGGAGAATTCCTGGGCGGCCTCGGCTGCCGGGGGTTGTCCCGCCACTGTTAATGTAGTAACGTTACTACACATTAAGCAAGGATCAAAGGATGCGCGATGTCCATCACCACACTTTCCAGCCGCGAACTCAATCAGGACGTGACCAAGGCGAAGAAGGCGGCCCTCAAGGGGCCCGTGTTCATCACGGATCGAGGCAAGCCGTCCCATGTCCTGCTCGCCATCGAGGACTACTGGCGCCTGGTCGGCAAAAAGCGAAGTATCGTCAGCGCGCTGTCGATGCCCGGCCTTGCCGACATCGAACTCGATGCTCCCCGCTCACGCGAGCTGCCTCGCCCGGCGGACGTCGCGTGATGTTCCTGCTGGATACCAACGTGCTTTCCGAACTGCGCAAGGTGGGCGACGGCAAGGCCGACAAGAACGTGACCGCCTGGCTCTCGGATGAGGATGCGGCGAATTTCTACGTTTCCGCGATAACGCTCATGGAGCTGGAGATCGGCATTCTGCGCATGGAACGACGCGATGTCGGGCAAGGCGCGCGGTTGCGCGAGTGGATGCGTGATCGCGTCCTGCCGGAGTTCTCCGACAGGACGTTGCCGCTCGATGGGGCGGTGGCATTGCGCTGCGCCAGGTTGCACGTGCCGGATATGCGTCCCGAGCGGGATGCGTTCATTGCCGCCACCGCCCTGGTGCACGGCATGACGCTGGTCACCCGGAACGTGTCTGATTTTTCGGGTTGTGGCGTGGTCATCGTCAATCCCTGGGAAGCCGGCGCGTGAATCACGCCGCTGCCCGGGCGATACCGGGGCAGGGCTGAAACCGCGGCGACCTTCGTGCGGATGTGCGGCTCGATCCGCGCTTCACTCCGCCAGCAGCGCCGCGCGCCTGAGCGCTTCGCGCGTTTGCGCCACCAGTTGCTCGACCACCGCGCCCGCCGGCTGCAGGCTGTCGATCAGGCCCGCGCTCTGGCCGGCCTCGACCTTGCCGCCCTGCACGTCGCCGTCGAAGGCGGCCTGCTTCAAGGAACTGCCGGCGAACAGGGTCTCCAGCATGGCCTGATCGCCGCCGTGTTCGGCCGCGAGATAGTCGCGGGCGAAGGCGTTGCGCAACATTCTCACCGGCGAACGGCCGCGTCCTACCAGCGTGGTGTCGGCCACGCCCGCCGCCAGCACCGCGTCCTTGTAGGCGTCGCATACGCCCGCCTCCGGCGTCAGCAGGAAGCGCGTGCCCAGTTGCGCGCCGGCCGCGCCCAGGCATAGCGCGGCCGCGATGCCGGCGCCGTCGGCAATGCCGCCGGCCGCCACCACCGGCACCGACACGCGTCGCACCACCGCGCGCAGCAACACCTGCAAGCCGATCTCGTCGGGGCCTGGGTGGCCACCGGCTTCCAGGCCGACCGCGATCACCGCGTCCACGCCGGCCACTTCGGCCTTGGCGGCATGCTCCGGACTGGCGATCACCTGCAACCATTTTGCGCCAGCGTCGCGCGCGCGCCCAATGTGTTTCTGGGGGCCGCCCTGCGAGGCGATGATGACCGGCACGCCTCCGGCCAGGGCGATGTCCATGTGTTCCTGCGCCCGCTTGTTGTAGAGCGGGATGTTGACGGCGTAAGGCGCCTCGGTGCCGGCGCGAACCGCGCGGATGGCGGCCCGCAGCGCCTCGGGATACATGGGGCCGGCGGCGATCACGCCGAGCCCGCCGGCGCGCGATACGGCCAGCGCCAGCGCCGCGTTCGACGAGGCCCAGCTCATGCCGCCCTGGATGATCGGATAGCGCGTGCCCAGCAGGCGGGTCAGCGGAGTTTGCAGAGTCATGGCTGATCAGGATGGGGAAAATCCCATTCTGAAATAAATGGTTGATAAAATCAACTATATTGTTGAGCGCGGCGCGCGCCGTGGCGACATACGCGATGCGGCGACACGGGTATTGCGGGCGGCTCCGGGTTATTTGTTTATGATGTGCGCGTCTGGCCCACGGCCAGGCCGTCCCGAGGAGGGGGCGCCTTTCTCCATCAATAAGAACAATCATGTCGAGCACTACCGATACGCGTTACGTGCGCACCGTCATCCTGGGTACCCTGGTGGTGCTGCTGGCCATGGGCGTGCGCGCCACCTTCGGCCTGTTCATGCAGCCGATGGGCCTGGCGCACGGCTGGAGCCGCGAAGTGTTTTCCATGGCCTTCGCGCTGCAGAACCTGGTCTGGGGCGTGGCCTGCATCTTCATGGGCATATTGGCCGACCGTTATGGCTCCGGCCGCACCATCGCGCTGGGCGCGCTGCTGTACATGCTGGGCATGATCGGCACCCGCTTCGCCACCGACGAAACCGCGCTCTACCTGAGCGCCGGCCTGCTGGTCGGCCTGGGCCAGGCCGGCACCACGTTCCCGGTGATCCTGCCGGTGGTGGCGCGTGCCGTGCCGCCCGCCTATCGCAGCACCGCCATGGGCATCGCCAGCGCCGGCGGCTCGCTCGGCCAGTTCGCGGTGGTGCCGACCGGGCAGGCGCTGATTACCGGCCTGGACTG
This sequence comes from Achromobacter sp. SIMBA_011, assembly GCF_046535435.1. NCBI lineage: Bacteria > Pseudomonadati > Pseudomonadota > Betaproteobacteria > Burkholderiales > Alcaligenaceae > Achromobacter > Achromobacter sp. SIMBA_011. The sequence continues at coordinate 183,816 of NZ_JAWRWN010000005.1, forward strand.
GCCGGGCGCGTTGTGGGTGCTGTCGCTGTTCGTCGCTTGCGCGGCGCCGCTGGCCTATTTCCTGCGCGGCCGTCCGCAGGCCCACGGCGGGCCGCAGCAATCGCTGACGGCGGCGGTGCGCCAGGCGGTGCGGCATCCGTCGTTCCATTTCCTGTTCTGGAGCTATTTCGTCTGCGGCTTCCACACGGCCTTCATCACGCTGCACCTGCCGGCCTACGTCACCGACGGCGGGCTGACGCCGGGGCAGGGCGCCACCGCGATCGCGCTGATCGGGCTGTTCAACGTGCTGGGGTCGTTCTACGCCGGCAAGCTTGGCGGCCAGTACAGCAAGAAGCGCCTGCTGGCGGTGGTCTACGGCATGCGCGCCTTCGGCATCCTGCTGCTGTTGTGGCTGCCGCTGTCGCCATGGGTGCTGTACGCGTTCGCGGCCTGGATGGGGCTGTTCTGGCTGGGCACGGTGCCGCTGACGCAGGGGCTGATCGGCCAGATCTATGGCCTGCGTTATGCCGCGACCCTGTCGGGCATCGTCTTTTTGGGACACCAGGTTGGCAGTTTCATCGGCGTCTGGCTGGGCGGTTATGCCTATGCCAAGACCGGCAACTACGACCTGGTCTGGTGGCTGGGCGTGGCGCTGGCGGTGGCCGCCGCGCTGCTGTGCCTGCCGGTGCGCGAGCAGCCGCTGGCGCAGCCGGCGACTGCCTGATACGCGGGTGGCCCTGATGACCGACTCGCCCTCCGCATCGCCCGCCCGCCGCCATCGCGTCTGGCGCCTGGCGGGCTGGGGGGCGCTGGCCCTGGTGCTGGGCCTGGCCTTCTGGGGCTATACCCAGCCCGACATGCAGATCCATTGGGAAAACCTGGCGTCGCTGTGCGGTTTCTAGCCACGCGGGCGGGGCGGGGGCGCGGTATCCTACGGCGGTAATCGTTTTGACACCGCGTTTCCGTATCGCGTTTTGACGCCGCCCATGCAGGACGACCCGCTTTCCTACCCCGACCTCAGCCTGTCCGCCATCGGCGACATGCCCGCCGCCGACATGCTGGTGCTGACGGTCAACAACCGCCTGTCGCGCCGGCTCACGCTCGAGCTGGCCGGGTTGCTGCGCCAGGAGCGCCAGGTCAGCGAACTGCCGCGCATCCTGCCGTTGTCCGCCTGGCTGGCCGAATCCGCCAATGAACTGGCGTTCGAGGCCGATGACGACGTGCCGGCCTACCGGCTCGACGGCTTCGCCACCCAGTTGGTCTGGACCGAAGCCATCCGCGCCGAAGAGGCCGAGCGCGTGCTGCTGGACGCGAGCCAGGCGGCGCGCCTGTCGATGGACGCGGACCAGCTCATGGACGAGTGGGCGCTGCGCGTACCGTCCGGCGCCGACACCGACGAGTACCGCGGCTTCGCCCGCTGGCGCGAACGCTACCGCCAGGCCCTGGCCGCCATCGAGGCCGAGGACGCCAACCAGGGCTATGCCCGCGTACTGCGGGCGCTCGAGGATGGCCGGCTGGCCGTGCCCGGCCATCTGGTGCTGGCTGGCTTTACCGACATGTCGCCGCGTTTTCGGCGCCTGCTGCGGGCGTTCGAGGAACAGGGTTGCCTGATTGCGCAATGGCGCGACACGCAGCGCGCGCCCGCCGCGCCGCGCCGCTACGAGGCGCCGGACCAGGGCGCCGAATGGCGCGCAGCGGCCGAGTGGGCCGCCAGCCAGCTCAAGCGTCATCCCGGCGGCCGCTACGCCATCGTCTCGCCCCAGCTCGAAGCCGAATCGCCGTTCGCGCGGCGCATTCTCAGCCAGGCGCTGGCGGGCCATGACGGCGCGCCGGCGTTCGCCTTCAACGTGGCGGTCGGCCGTCCGCTGGACGAATGGCCGCTGGCGCGCGCCGCGTTGGCGTGGCTGCGCGCGCTGGCCGAATGCGCGGCCGGCAAGGGTTGCGGCGTCGAAGTGCTGGGCGCGGCGCTGCTGGCGGGCCACTGCGCGGGCGACGTCAGCGACCGCGCCGGCATGGCCGCGCTCGATGCGCGCTGGCGCCGTCGCGGCCAGATCCACCTGTCCGCGACGGAATGGCGCAAGCAACTGTCGCAGTTGCCGCCGCTGGCGCAGGCCTGGGACCAGGCCATGGAGATCTGGACGAAGGGGGGCGCGCGCGCCACCAGCGATGTCTGGATGCTGCGCATGAAGGCGGCGCTGACGGCGCTCGGCTTTCCCGGCGAGGGCGTGCTGGACAGCGTCGGCTATCAGGTGCTGGGCGCGTTCGGCGAGGCGTTGGGGGGCTTCTCGGCGCTGGCGCCGGCCGCCGGCAGGCTGGGTGGCGTGGCGGCGGTCAACCTGCTCCAGAGCGTGGCGCGTTCGGCCGCGTTCCAGCCGCAGCGCGACCCGCTGGCGCGCCTGGATGTGCTGGGCCTGCTGGAAGCCGAAGGTGGTTTCTGGGACGGCGTCTGGATGCTGGGCCTGACCGACGACGTGCTGCCGGCCTCTCCCAAGCCGAACCCGCTGCTGCCGCTGGCGGTGCTGCGCCAGGCCAAGGCGCCGCGCGCCACGCCCGAGCGCGAACGCGAGTGGGCCGAGGGCATCTACGCGGCGCTGTGCCGCTGCGCGCCGGAGGTCATCGTCAGCCACGCGCATATGGATGGCGAACGCGAGTTGCGGCCGTCGCCGCTGATCGCCGGAGCTGCCCTGACCGATTGGCGGCCGGCGCCGGCCGCCGCCGTGGCCGCCTTGCCGCAGGAAACCCTGGACGACGCGCAAGGGCCGCCCTTGACGTCCGACGACCATGGCGGCGGCGGGCTGGATGTATTGGACACGCAGGCGCGCAACCCCCTGTGGGCGTTCGTGCGCCACCGGCTGGGCGGACGCGAACTCGCGGCCTATGCCGACGCGGCCACGGTGAACGTGCGCGGCCAGTTCCTGCACAAGGCGTTGGAACTGGTGTGGGGCATGCTGCCCGACCAGGAGGCCTTGCATGACACGCTGGCCGGCGGCCGCCTGCCCGCCTTGCTGGAGCAGGCGGTGGCGCAGGCCGCCGAGGAAGAACTGCAGCAGTATGCGCCGGCGCTGAAGGCGCTGGAATGCGCCCGCGCGCGGACGGTGCTGGCGTCGTGGCTGGACATGGAAGCCCAGCGCCTGCCGTTCGCGGTGGCGCAGGTCGAGAAGAACCACGAATGGCGCCATGGCCCGCTGCACCTGAAGCTGCGGCTGGACCGCATCGACACGCTGGCCGACGGCCGCAACGTCATCGTCGACTACAAGACCGGCGTGGCCGCCGCCAAGCCCGAGCCCGATTGGTCGCGTAGCCGCCCGGTGAACGTGCAGTTGCCGTTCTACGCCTCGGTGCTGGCCGATGCCGCCGGCGGCGAAGTGGCCGGCCTGGTGCTGGCCCAGATCCATGCGCGCCAGGTGGCGGCGCAGGGCCTGGCCGACGAAGACCTGGGCATGGAAGGCGTGACGCTGGCGGCCGAGAGCAAGTACTTCGACGGCCTGTCCTGGCCCGAGATCCGCCAGCGCTGGCGCGCCGCGATCGAGTCGCTGGCCGATGAATACGTGGCGGGCCATGCCGCCAACGTCGCCTACCGCCGCGACGACCTGAAATACTGCGACGCGCTGCCTTTCCTGCGCCTGCACCTGGATGACGAGGACGCCTGAGCCATGGCCGATATGGAACGCCAGCCCCAGGACCATGCCGCGCGCGCGGCGGCGCTGGACCCCGCACGCTCTTTCCTGGTGCAGGCGCCCGCCGGCTCCGGCAAGACGGAACTGCTGACCGACCGCATCCTGGCGCTGCTGGCCACCGTCAACCGCCCCGAGGAAATCGTCGCCATCACCTTCACGCGCAAGGCGGCTTCTGAGATGCATGCGCGCGTGCTGAGCAAGCTGCGCCGCGGCCTGGACGCGCCGCCCGAGGCCGCGCACGAACGCCGTAGCTGGGAACTGGCGCGCGCCGCGCTGGCGCGCAACGCCGAACAGGAATGGCACCTGCTTGAACACCCGGCGCGGCTGGCGATCCGCACCATCGACTCGTTCTGCGCCGGCCTGGTCCGCAGCATGCCGTGGCTGTCCGAACTGGGCGGCATGCCCGAGATCACTGACGACGCCCGCGCCCATTACGAAGCGGCGGCGCGCGCCACGCTCGATCTGGCGGACGACTACGACGCGGTCCGCATCCTGCTGCAGCACATGGACGTGGACGTGCAGGCGGCCAAGGACGCCATCGCCGACATGCTCGGCCAGCGCGACCAGTGGCTGCCGCTGCTGCGCCATGGTTCCGACCGCGAGGCGCTGGAGGAAACCCTGGCCGAGGCCATCGGCGAAGACCTGGACGCGCTGTGCGAGGCCATGCCCTACGGTTGGGCCGACGCGCTGTGCGGCCCGGCGCGGCTGGCCGCGGCGCAATTGCAGGACGGCGGCGAGGACGACCGCCTGGCGGCCTTGCTCGACTGGACCGAGGAACTGCCGGCCGACGCCGAAGTGCTGGAGCAATGGCGCGCCGTGGCCCATCTGCTGCTGACCGGCACCGGGTCGCTGCGCAAGACCGTCAACAAGAACCTGGGCTTTCCCGCCAAGTGCGCGCATAAAGAACCCTTCGTCGCCTGGCTCGAGAGCGCCGATGGCGACGCCCCGTGGGTGCGGCGCCTGGCCGCGGTGCGCGACATTCCCGCGCCGCGCTTGAGCGACGCCCAATGGGAAGTGCTGGGCGCGCAGTTGATGACGCTGGCGCTGGCGGTGGCGCAATTGCGGCTGCGCTTTGCCGACACCGGCGAGGTCGATTTCATCGAGATCTCGCAGCGCGCCGCCTCGGCGCTGGGCAGCGCCGACGATCCGGGCGAGCTGCTGCTCAAGCTCGACGCGTCCATCCGCCATCTGCTGATCGACGAATTCCAGGACACCAGCCAGACGCAGCTCGATCTGTTGAAAACGTTGACCTCCGGCTGGCAGGAGGGCGACGGCCGCAGCCTGTTCCTGGTGGGCGATCCGATGCAGTCGATCTACCGTTTCCGCAAGGCGGAGGTGGGGCTGTTCCTCGAAGTCGCGGAAACGGGCGTGGGCGAACTGCAACCGGGTTTCCTCAACCTGACCGACAATTTCCGCTCGCAGGCCGGCATCGTCGACTGGGTCAACCAGTCGTTCGCGCAACTCTTGCCCAAGCGCAGCGACGCCGCCGCGGGCGCCATCAAGTACAGCCCGTCCACGGCTTTTCACGAGGCCTTGCCGGATGCGGCCGTGCGCTTCCATCCCGCCTGGTCGCGCGCCGGCGCCGCGCCGGCCGAGGAACAGGCCGAGGACATCGCCGTCGGCCTGGTGCGGCAGGCGCTGGCCGAACACGCGGGCAGCAAGCACCCGGTCGCCATCCTGGTGCGGGCCCGCAGCCACCTGGGCAACCTGACGCGTCGGCTGGCGCAGGAAGGCATCCGCTGCCGCGCGGTGGACCTGGTGCCGCTGGCGCTGCGGCCGGTGGTGGCGGACCTGGTGCAACTGGTGCGGGCGCTGTCGCATCCGGGCGACCGGCTAGCGTGGCTGTCGGTGCTGCGCGCGCCGTTCTGTGGCCTGACGCTGGAGTCGTTGCAGCGCCTGTTCGGCGCCGACCACGTGACGCCGGTGCCGGTGCTGCTGGAGCGCTTGTTGCGCCCGGCGCCGGCGAAGGCCGTGGCGGCGCCCTTGGCCACCGCGCCGGCGGCGCGTCAGGGATCGCTGTTCGACGACACCGAGAACCCGGCGCAAGGGGCCTTGTTCGACGATGCGGCGCCTGATGCCTCGCGTGTTGATCCGGCGTTGACGCCGATCGCGGCGAGCGATGGCGAGCCCTCGTTCAGCGGCGCCGATACTCCGCGTTCGGCCGAGACCTTGCTGCGCCCCGATGAATACGCGCGCCTGCGGCAGGTGGCGGCGATATTGCTGGATACGCGCAATGCCTCGGGGGCGATGCCGTTCGCGGCCTGGGTCGAGACGCTGTGGCGCCGCCTGGGCGGGCCGGCGCTCTACAGCGGTCCGTCGGTCGCCAACGACGCCGAAAGCCTGTTCCAGTTGGTCGAGCGCCTGGCGCCGCACGGGGCCATCGACGCGGCCGCGCTGGATACCGGCATCGCGCGCCTGTTCGCGGCGCCCGACGCCGCCGACGAAGAGGCCGCGGTCGAGATCATGACCATGCACAAGTCCAAGGGCCTGCAGTTCGAAACCGTGATCCTGTACGGCCTGCATCGCGCGCCGCGCGGCGACCAGCCGCCGCTGGTGCGCTTCGAGCAAAGCGGCGGGCGCGTGCTGTTCGGCCCGGTCAAGCCGCGCGCCGAAACCGAGGCCGATCCCGTGTCGCGCTACCTGGGCGCGCGCGAGGCCCGCCGCGCCTCCTATGAGATTGACCGCCTGCTGTACGTCGCCGCCACCCGCGCCCGCAAGCGCCTGCATCTGGTCGGCCACGTCAGCGTCGACGAGGCCAGCGGCCAGCCCAAGACGCCATCCTCCGCGAGCCTGCTGGGCCGCCTCTGGCCCTGCTTGGCGACACCGGTGCCGCCGGCCGCCGACGGCGACACGGCCGAGCCCGTGGCCGACGCGCCCGAGTGGCAGGGCGAACCGCTGCGCCGGCTGCACCGCGACGGCCTGGCGCAATTGGCGCGGCAGGCAGACATCGCTATCAGCCCCGGCTTCGCCGCCGCCGCGCGCGGCGCCTGGGGCGACAGCGCCGAGCATCCGGCCTGGCAACTCGAATCCGGCTACGACGCCGCCATCGGCACCCTGGCCCACGCCTGGCTGGCCCGCATCGGCCAAGACGGCATCGCGGCCTGGCCGGCCGACGCCCTGGCCCAGCGCCTGCCCGCCATGCGCCGCCAACTGACCCGCGCCGGCATCCCCGCCAGTCAGGCCGACGCCGCCGCCGAAGCCGTCCTGGACACGCTCCAGTCGACCCTCGCCGACGACCGCGGCCTCTGGCTCCTCTCCCAATCCGGCGCCCGCCGCGAATGGCCCCTCATCGACGCCGCCGGCAAGGTCTCCGTCATCGACCTGGCCCTCAGCACCGAGGACGGCTGGCTCATCGTCGACTACAAAACAGGCCGCCCCCAACCCAACGAATCCCCCGCCGCCTTCGCCCAACGCATGCGCCAACGCCACGGCGACCAACTCCTGCGCTACTGCGCCCAAGTCACCGCCCTGGACGGCCGCAAAGCCCGCGCCGCCCTCTACTTCCCCCGCGCCCGCGCCTGGATCGACCTGTAGCAGCCCCACTGCCCAACCAGGGCAAGCCAAGCCAAAGCAAGCGAGGCAGGCAAAGCGGAGCAAGCCAAGCGAAGTAAAAGCAAGGCAAGCCAAGGCAGAGCCAGGCAAAGCGAAGCGAGCCAAGCGAAGTAAAGGCAAGGCAAGCCAAGGCAGAGCCAGGCAAAGCGAAGCGAGCCAAGCGAAGTAAAGGCAAGGTAAGCCAAGGCAGAGCCAGGCAAAGCGAAGCGAGCCAAGCGAAGTAAAGGCAAGGTAAGCCAAGACAGAGCCAGGCAAAGCGAAGCGAGCCGCCAAGACAAGCGAAGCAACGTCTTCTCCCCCTCCCCCTCGGGGGGAGGGCCGGGGAGGGGGCGCACATACAGCCCCCCGGGGCCCGCCAAGCAAGAGGCTAGTCGAGCGAGCAACGCGAAGCTCTGCTAGAATCTTGCTTGGCGGGCCCCTTCGCATGGTTCGACGGTGAACCTGGTCAGGTCGGGAACGAAGCAGCCATAGTCGTTTAGGGTCAGTGCCGGAGTAAGGCTCGCCAACCGGTTTTCGCAAAGGGGACGGGGTTGTTTTCCAAGGGGATTTCCCCGGAAGATGATTCCGTCCCCTTTGCATTTCGCGCCGGCAATCGCATCGGCTCTTGCAAAGGCTCTACAATCCCGCCATGACTTATCTGGTACTGGCCCGCAAGTGGCGGCCGCGATCGTTCGATACCCTCGTGGGACAGGATCACGTGGTGCGCGCGCTGACGCATGCGCTCGACACCCAGCGCCTGCACCACGCCTGGCTGTTCACCGGCACCCGCGGCGTCGGCAAGACCACGCTGTCGCGCATCCTGGCCAAATCGCTCAACTGCGAAACCGGCATCACTTCCAAGCCCTGCGGCGTCTGTCGCGCCTGCACCGAGATCGATGCCGGGCGTTTCGTCGACTACCTCGAACTGGACGCGGCCTCCAACCGCGGCGTCGAGGAAATGACCCAGTTGCTGGAGCAGGCCGTCTACGCGCCGGGCGCGGGCCGCTTCAAGGTCTACATGATCGACGAAGTGCACATGCTCACCGGGCACGCGTTCAACGCGATGCTCAAGACGCTGGAAGAGCCGCCGCCGCACGTCAAATTCATCCTCGCCACCACCGATCCGCAGAAGATCCCGGTCACGGTGCTGTCGCGCTGCCTGCAATTCAATCTGAAGCAGATGCCGGCCGACTCCATCGTGGGCCACCTGCAGGCGGTGCTGGGCGAGGAACAGGTCGGCTTCGAAGTGCCCGCCCTGCGGCTGATCGGCCAGGCCGCGTCGGGCTCGATGCGCGATGCGCTGTCGCTGACCGACCAGGCCATCGCCTATAGCGCCGGCAATCTCACCGAGGACGCCGTGCGCGGCATGCTCGGCACCATCGACCAGCGCCACCTGGTGCGCCTGCTGGACGCGCTGTCCACCGGCGACGCCAAGGGCGTGCTGGCGGTGGCCGACGAACTCGCCACGCGCGGCCTGTCGTACGCCGGCGCGCTGGCCGACCTGGCGGTGCTGCTGTCGCGCGTCGCCATCGAGCAGCGCGTGTCCGGCGTGATGCCGGCCGAGGATCCGCTGGCGGCCGACATCGCCCGCCTGGCGCAGACCCTGCATCCCGACGCGGTGCAACTGTTCTATTCGGTGGCGGTGCACAGCCGCGGCGAACTGACGCTGGCGCCCGACGAGTATGCCGGTTTCATCATGGCGTGCCTGCGCATGCTGGCGCTCAACGGTGACGCCGGTCCGCAGACCGCCATCGAGGCCCCCGCCACGCCGGCCCGCCAGACGGCCGAGCCCGCCGTGGCCGCCGCGCAGCCGCCGCAAGTGGCGCCGGTCGCCGCCGCGCCGGTGGTGGAACGGGTCGCGCCGGTGGCGCAACCCGTTGCGCCCACGCCGGTCCCCGTGGCGACAGCCCCCGCGCCGTCCTCCCCCGGCAGCGTGCCGCAAGCGAACGTCGCGCCGGCGCCGGCCGACGCGCCCGCGGCTGTTGCGCCCACTGCGGTGGCTATACCGCCTGTCGCAGCGCCTGTTGCCGCACCCGTCGCCGCGCCCGCCCAGCCGGCCGCTGCCAGCGTGCCGCCTTGGGAAGATGCGCCGACCGCCGCGGGTTCCGCCCCGGCGGCCGTCGACGCCGCTGCCCAGCCGTCGTCCCCCATGAATACCGCCGCGCCGAGCGTGCCGGCCACGGCAGCGCCCGTTGCTGCGCCCGCCGTCGCGGATGCGTCCGCGGCGCGTGCCCCAGCCACGGAGGCCTCCGCCAGCCCGGCGCCCGCCAAGTCGGCCCCGCTGGCCGTGACGCCCGCGGCCGCCGCGGTCGCGCCGGCCGCCGATGATGACGGTCCGCCGTCCTGGGTCGATGAGGAAATCCCGTTCGAGGCCGAAGGCGGCTTCGTGCCTGATGCTGGCTTCGCGCCCGACGGCGGCTTCACGTCCGACCCCGACGACGATTTCGAAACGCTGGCCAGCGCGCCCTCTGTCGCGCCCGCCCCGTCGGCGGCGCCGGCCCGGCGCGAAGGCCCGGCCCCGGCCCGCAAGCGCCAGTCGCGCGCGCGCCTGGCCGACATGACCTCCGCCGCCTGGCCCGAACTGGCCGCGCGCCTGCCGGTCACCGGCCTGGCCGCCGAACTGGCGCGCCAGAGCGAATGGGCCGGCGTGCAGGGCGATGCCATCATCCTGCGCGTGGCCGTCAAGACGCTGGCCGAAAGCGAAAGCCGCGTGCGCCTGCAGACGGTGCTGTGCGAACACTTCGGCCAGGGCATCCGGCTGGACGTGGACGTCGGCGCGGTCGGTGAAGCCACGGCCCACGCCGTGGCCCAGGCCGAGCGCGCGGCGCGCCAGCAGGCCGCCGAGGACGCGGTCGCCGTCGATCCCTTCGTGCAGGCGCTGGTGGCGGACTTCGGCGCCCATGTCGTGGCCGGTTCGATCCGCCACGTCGACTCTCCTTCCGCCGCCGCGTAACGCGCCGGCAAATCCCTACATTCCCTCGTTCAAGGAAGCTCCATCATGATGAAAGGACAACTGGCCGGCCTGATGCGCCAGGCGCAGCAGATGCAGGAAAACATGAAGAAGGCGCAGGACGCGCTGGCCGAGATCCAGGTCGAAGGCGCCTCCGGCGGCGGCCTGGTCAAGGTCACCATGACCTGCCGCCACGACGTCAAGCGCGTCGAAATCGATCCGTCGCTGCTGGCCGACGACAAGGACATGCTGGAAGACCTGGTCGCCGCCGCCTTCAACGACGCGCTGCGCAAGGCCGAAGCCACCTCGCAGGAAAAGATGGCGTCCGTCACCGCCGGCATGCCGCTGCCCCCGGGCATGAAGCTGCCGTTCTGATCGAACGTTCCGGCCACCGCCGCCCCGGGCGGCGCGGCCTTTGCCGTCCGCAAGTTGCCGTCGTGTCATGGACCCTCTACTGCCCGAACCCGAACCGCTGGTCTCGCTGATCGAGGCGCTGCGGCGCCTGCCCGGCGTGGGTGTGCGTTCCGCGCGACGCATGGCCTATCACCTGTTGCAGCACGACCCCCAGGGCGCCGACATGCTCGGACGCGCGCTGGCCGGCGCCGTGCGCGACCTGCGCCACTGCTCGCGTTGCAACAGCTTCGCCGAAGAAGACGTGTGCGCGACCTGCGCCAATCCCAAGCGCGATCCCTCGCTACTGTGCATCGTCGAGACGCCGGCCGATCAGAACATGATCGAGTCCAGCCACGGCTACCGCGGCCTGTACTACGTGCTGATGGGACGCGTCGCGCCGCTCGAGGGCATCGGCCCGCGCGAGCTGGATTTCGACCGCGTCATCCGCCGCGCCACCGACGGCGTGGTGCAGGAGGTTATCCTGGCCACCAACTTCACCGCCGAAGGCGAGACCACCGCGCATTTCCTGGGCGAGGCCCTGGGTGAACGCGGCCTGCGGGTCACGCGCCTGGCGCGCGGCGTGCCGGCCGGCAGCGAGCTGGAATACGTGGACGCCGGCACCATCGCCTGGGCGCTGATGGAGCGCAAGACCACCTGACACGCCCCACAATAGCGCGCCGGCAATGTACCGGCGGGCATTGGAAAAACGGCCCGCCCGCGCGGCGCGGCCTCCACGAGAGGAAGACAACCAACATGTCAGCCCTGACCGGCCTGAAGGTTCTGGAACTCGGCACGCTCATCGCCGGCCCGTTCGCCGCGCGCATCTTCGGCGAATTCGGCGCCGACGTCATCAAGGTGGAAACGCCGCACGGCCCCGATGGCACGGGCGGGGGCGACCCCATCCGCAGTTGGCGCCACCTGCATGAAGGCAATTCGCTGTGGTGGACGGTGCAGGCCCGCAACAAGCAATCCATTGCCCTCAATCTCAAGCATCCCGAGGCCCGCGAAATCGCCCGCAAACTGGCGCTGGACGCCGACGTGGTGGTCGAGAACTACCGCCCCGGCGTGCTCGAGAAGTGGGGCCTGGGCTTCGAGCAGTTGCGCGCCATCAATCCCGCCCTCATCATGGTGCGCCTGTCCGGCTACGGCCAGACCGGCCCGATGAAGGATCAACCGGGCTTCGGCGCCATCGGCGAATCCATGGGCGGCCTGCGCTACGTGTCGGGGCATCCCGACCGGCCGCCGCTGCGGGTCGGCATCTCGATCGGCGATTCGATCGCCGCGCTGCATGGCGTGATCGGCGCGATGATGGCGCTGCGCCACCGCGACGCCACCGGCGGCCGCTGGAACGGCGTGCAGGGCGAAGGATGCCAGGCGGGGCAGGGCCAGATGGTCGACGTGGCGCTGTATGAGGCCGTGTTCAACATGATGGAAAGCCTGGTGCCCGAGTATGACGTGGCCGGCGTGGTGCGCGAGCGCACCGGCGGCGCGCTGCCCGGTATCGTGCCGTCCAACACCTACACCACGCGCGACGGCCAGAACATCGTCATCGCCGGCAACGGCGATGCGATCTTCCACCGCCTGATGCTGGCCATCGGCCGCGACGACCTTGCCTCGGACCCGGACCTGGTGCGCAACGATGGCCGCGCCCGCCGGGTCGCCGAGATCGACGGCGCCATCCAGCAATGGTGCGATGGCCGCGGCATCGAGGAAGCGCTCAACACCCTGAAGGCGGCCGACGTGCCGGTCGGCAAGATCTACAGCGTGGCCGACATGTTCAGCGATCCGCAGTTCCTGGCGCGCCGCATGATCGAGCAGCACCACTTCGCCGACGGCAGTCCGGTCAAGCTGCCTGCGGTGGTGCCCAAGCTCTCGGAAACCCCGGGCGGCACCCGCTGGATCGGTCCGTCATTAGGGGAACATACCGAGGAAGTCCTGAAATCGCTGGGGTATGATTCAGCGGCTATCGACAAGCTGGCGCAGACCGGCGCTATCGGTATCCCCGCACCCAAGGAGACAACACATGTCAGTCACACGTCGTGATCTGCTCAAGATGGCCGGCGCCGCCGGCGTCATGGGCATGGCCCCCGCCATCGTGCGCGCCCAGAAGCTGGAGAAGACCAAGGTCCAGATCGCCGTGGGCGGCAAGCCCCTGATCTACTACCTGCCGCTGTCCATCGCCGAGGCGCGCGGTTACTTCAAGGACGAGGGCCTGGACGTCTCCATCGCCGACTTCGCCGGCGGCTCCAAGGCGCTGCAGGCCGTGGTGGGCGGCAGCGCCGACGTGGTCTCGGGCGCCTTCGAGCACACCCTTGCCATGCAATCGAAGGGCCAGGCCTACCGCGCCTTCGTGCTGCAGGGCCGCGCGCCGATGATCGGCGTGGGCGTCTCCAAGAAGAACCTGCCCAACTACAAGGGCCCGGCCGACCTGAAGGGCAAGAAGATCGGCGTGACCGCGCCGGGCTCGTCCACCAACATGGTGGTCAGCTTCTTCCTGGCCAAGCATGGCCTGAAGGCTTCCGACGTTTCCATCATCGGCGTGGGCGCCGGCGCCGGCGCGGTGACCGCGCTGCGCAGCGGCCAGATCGACGCCATCTCCAACACCGACCCCGTGGTGTCGATGCTGGAAATGCCGGGTGACATCCAGATCATCGTCGACACCCGCACGCTCAAGGACACGCAGGACATCTTCGGCGGCAACATGCCGGCCGGCTGCCTGTACGCGCCGCAGGCGTTCGTCGACGCCAATCCGAATACCGTGCAGGCGCTCACCAACGCCATGGTGCGCGCCGACAAGTGGATCCAGAAGGCCGGTCCCGACGAGATCGCCAAGGTCGTGCCGGAAACGTACCTGCTGGGCGACCCGGCGGTGTACAAGGCCGCCATCGGCAAGAGCCTCGAGGGCCTGTCGCCCGACGGCATGATCCCCGAGGACGGCGCCGCCACCGCGCTCAAGGCCCTGGCTGCGTACCAGGCGGATTTCGACGGCGCCAAGATCGATCCGTCCAAGGTCTGGACCAACGATTTCGCCCGCCGCGCCAACGAGAAGTACCCCAATGGCTGAAGCCGCGCTATCGCTGGAAAACATCAGCTGCACCTTCGTCTCCCGCGACGACCGCTCGCAGCGCTACACCGCCGTCAGCGACACGAGCCTGGCCATCGCGCCGGGCGAGTTCGTGTCGGTGGTGGGCCCCACGGGCTGCGGCAAGTCCACCCTGCTCAACGTCAGCGCCGGCCTGCTGGCGCCGTCGTCGGGCCAGGTAAAGGTCTTCGGCCAGCCGCTGTCGGGCATCAATTCGCGCGCCGGGTACATGTTCCAGGGCGAGGCGCTGCTGCCTTGGCGCAGCGCGCTCGACAACGTGGTGGCCGGGCTGGATTTCGCCGGCGTGCCGCGTGACGAGGCGCTCGAGCGCGGCCGCGACTGGATGCGCCGCGTCGGCCTGGGCGGCTTCGAGAGCCGCTATCCGCACCAGATGTCCGGCGGCATGCGCAAGCGCGCCATGCTGGCGCAGACGCTGATCCGCGACCCCGACATCATCCTCATGGACGAGCCGTTCTCGGCGCTCGACATCCAGACGCGCCAACTGATGGAAAACGAGGTGCTGGACCTGTGGATGGCCAAGCGCAAGGCGGTGCTGTTCATCACCCATGACCTGGACGAAGCCATCGCCATGAGCGACCGCGTGGTGGTGCTGTCGGCCGGGCCAGGCACGCATCCCATCGGCGAATTCGCCATCGACCTGCCGCGTCCGCGCGACGTGGCCGAGGTGCGCAACAACCTGCGCTTCGTCGAACTGCATGCGGCCATCTGGGCCGTGCTGCGCGAGGAAGTGCTCAAGGGCTATGCCCAACAACAGAAGCGGGCCTGAGGCCGTGCCTGATCCCGGCCACGCCCGCTTCCCCATGAACAGGCCCTGACCATGTCCAAGTCGTTCAAACCAGGTTCCGCCAGCCTGCGCTTCTGGCAGTTGCTGCTGCTCGTCGTCATCCTGGGCGTGTGGCATTTCGCCTCGCGCGATTCCAAGGTGGCGTTCTTCTTCGGCGAGCCCCTCAAGGTATGGGGCCGCATCTGGGCCTGGTTCGTCACCAACGCCGACATCTACACCCACCTGTGGGTCACGCTGACCGAAACCGTGCTGGCCTTTTTCATCGGCACCATCGCCGGGCTGGCCTTCGGCCTGTGGCTGGGCCTGTCGCCGCGCGCCAGCGCGATTCTCGATCCCTACATCAAGGCGGCCAACTCCATGCCGCGCGTGATCCTGGCGCCGATCTTCGGCATGTGGTTCGGGCTCGGCATCTGGTCCAAGGTGGCGCTGGCGGTGACGCTGGTGTTCTTCATCGTCTTCTTCAACGTCTACCAGGGCGTGCGCGAAGTCAGCCCGACGCTGCTGGACAACGCCCGCATGCTGGGCGCGCGCCGGCGCCAGTTGCTGCGCCACGTCTACCTGCCGTCGGCCACCAGTTGGGTGTTCTCCAGCCTGCACACCTCGGTGGGCCTGGCCTTCGTCGGCGCGGTGGTGGGCGAATACCTGGGCTCGGCCAGCGGCGTCGGCTACCTGATCCTGCAGGCCGAGGGCACCTTCGACGTCAACACGGTGTTCGCCGGCATCGTGGTGCTGACCGCGTTCGCGCTGGTGCTGGATTACATCGTCGGGATCGGTGAAAAACGTTTGATGAAGTGGCAGCCGAAGTCGGGCGAGACCGAGAAGATCTGACCCGCTGGCCGTTCCGGAGCCGCGCGCTGGCGCGGCCCGGCGGCTATCGCTGGCCCGGGCTCTGCAGGGCGCCCTGGTCCCGGAGCCAGGCGGCGAGGCTGTCGAACGCGTCGCGCGCGCCTTTCAGCGCCTGCGTTTCCTGTCCTTGCGCCGCCACGTCCAGGTGTTGCAGGAAACTCTTCCACAGTGGCCCGACCTCATCGCCATAGCCGCGCAGGTAGCGCAGCGGCAACGGCGGATCGGCGGCTTCGAGCCGCTTGGCCAGGAAGCGTCCTCCCAGTTGCGAACCCTCGACCACGTAGGCCACGCCCAGCGCATAGGCGTCGGCCGCCAGCGGGCGCGGCGCATCGGGACATTGCGGAACCGGCGCGCTGTCGCCCGCCGCCCGCAGGTCGGCACGGATCAACGCGCTTTTGCCGTCCCGGTCCGCAGCCCGCAACGAGGCGGGCCAGTCCAGTTGCCACAGCCGGCTTTCCACCGGTTCAAGCCAGCCCAGCATGGCGCGCAGATAAGCCACATAGCGGGCCGGGCTGACGTTGCCATCGGCCAGCGCCAGCCCCATATCCAGGGCCTCGTGGCGGTCGCGCGTGCCGTCGCGCAGGAGTTGGTGCACCGGGGAGATCATGCGGGCTCATTGCCGGGGGCGGCGTTGCGGTGCAAGGACCAGATCTGCGGCTGCCGCTCGAAGCGCCAGCCTGAATCGGCGGCCAGCCATTCGATGTCGCGCGCGTCGAACAGCGCGGGCCCGTCCGGCGCCTGCGCGGGCACGGCGAAGCGGGCATGCCATGCCGAGGGGTCAGCCGTGTCGAGCTCCACTTCGGCGTCTTCGGGCAGCCAGGCCACCAGGCACAGCAGCCAGGCCATGAGCAGATAACGACTGCTGAAAGCGGGCAGTTCGAGCATGCCCGGGTCCTCGGGCCAGCGGACCCGGCGCTTGGACCACATCAATTGCGAGAACAGCAGCTTGCGGCATTCCTTGAGCAGCGTCGCCAGCGGCAGCGTCGCGCCGTTGTCGCTGAACCACTGGTCGAGGTCGCGGATCACGCTGACGCTGTCTTCCAGCATATCGTTGAGGTCTCCGGCGAGCCGTTCGCAGCGCTGCTGCCGGGCCTCGGCATCCGCGCCTTCCGGCGCGTGGCCCAGCATCGCCGCCGCCAAGGTGGCATTCGATAGCGGCGCGATGGCCTCATGGCGCAGCACCGGGAATATCTGCGCCAGCACCTTCAGCCGTACGCCTTGCGCGGCCAGCGCCTGGGCGGAAATATCGACTTGCATGGCGGTGTCAACCTGCCTGGCGCAGCACGGTCAGCAGCGCATCGGGGTCGGCGGGCTTTTCGATCCAGCCATCGAAGAGGGCGGTGGCGTCTTCGTGCCGTTCATGCCGCGCCAGGCCGCTCAGGGCGTAGATGCGCGATGACACATTGCGTTCGCGCAGCCGGCGGGCCAGCTCGTAGCCGTCCATGTCGGGAAGCAGGATGTCGACCAGCACTGCTTCGGGAGCGAACGTGGCGGCCTGCCGCAGCGCGTCTTCGCCAGTACCTGCGCAGCGCGCTTCCAGGCCGGACAGCGCCAGGAATTCGGCCAGCAGTTCCGAGCCCATTTCATTGTCGTCAACCAGCAGGACGCGTAGGGCGCGCTCGTCGTTCAAGGGGTGTCTCCAGATTCGGGGATCTGCGGCGCATCCTGGTCGCGCGGCAGGGTAACGGTGAAAATGACCAGGCCGTCGCGGCAATCGACGGCGATCTCGCCCTGGTGGTCGCGCACCACCTGTTCGGCGATGTACAGGCCGAGCCCGAGGCCATTGCGGTTGCGCGACTGGCCCAGGGATTCGGGCTTGAAGGGCGAGAACAGGTGCGCCATGACCTCGTCGGGGATCGGCGCGCCATGGTTGGCCACGGTAAGTTCGATGGTGTCGCCACGCGGCATCGCGCTGACGTGGATCGGCATGCGCGGCGCGCCATGCTGGCGGGCGTTGCTCATCAGGTTGGTGACCACCTGGGCGATGCGGTCGGTGTCGGCCGTCAGCACCAGGTCGGGGTGCACGTCCGGCTCGATGAGCAGGCCGGGATAGGCCTGGCGCTTTTCCTCGATCAGACCGTTCAGGAGGTCGGACAGGCGGCATTCGCGCTTTTCGATGCCGAGCCCCATGCCGCCCTGCAGCCGGGATAGATCCAGCACCTGCGAGATCAGCCGCTGCATGCGTCCGCTGGAATAGCGGATGCGCTCGCCCATGCGTGCGCCGGCGTCGGTCCGCGAAAGCAGCGTGGCCGCCATGGAAATCGATTGCAGCGGATCGCGCAGGTCATGGCCCAGCATCGCCAGCAGCGCCGTGCGGGCGCGGTCGACGTCGGCGGCGCGGCTGGTGGCAATGTGCGACAGCTCGTCGCGCAAGTTGTCGGCCGCCTCGAGTTCGGCCGGCAGCCAGGGCGGGCTGGTGTCGCGCATGACCTCGCGCCAGGCCTCGAACGAGCCGCGCGGAGTCAGGCGCGGCCCCAGGTTGCCCACCGCGTATTGCTTTTCGGGTTTGCCGCCCCACACCACGGTCTCGATCTGTTCGCGCCGCAACCAGATCAGCCAACCATTGTTCATGGGATCGAACTTGCACGCCAGCAGGCCCGCATAGGGCACCAGGTCGGTCTGCAGCTCGGGATAGTCGCGCGCGATGTGGTTGGTGTGGACGACACGTTGCCCGCTCTGGTCCAGCGCGCACAGGATGCCGGCAAGTTCGCCGCGCGGCGCGATGCCTCCGAATACCGTGACGCTGTTGCCCCACAGGCACAGCGCGGCGTCGTTGGCGATCAGCGAGGCGGGCGTTTCCGGGCCGCCGGAAAGGGCCTGGTGGATGTTTTCGGAATCGGATGCGCGCTCGGTCAACCGGCTGACCAGCGCGGCATCGCGCCGTGTCTGCGCGGCGCGGTCGTTGCCTTCGATGGTCGCCAGCGCCGCGGCCAGCACCTGGGCCAGCGCCTCGCAGGCCAGCCGGGCCGGGTAGGGGACCAGGCGCGGCGAATGGTGGTGGCACGCGATCATGCCCCAGAGCCTGCCGCCGATCACCAGCGACAGGCTCATGGTGGCGCGCACGCCCATGTTCGCCATGTATTCCAGATGGACCGGCGACACGCTGCGCAGCACCGAGAAGCTCATGTCGAGCGGCGCGTCGATGCCGTCCTGCGCCAGCACCCGCACCGGCCGGTACTGGCCGTCGGCGATCTGGCGCAAGGTATTCACGGTGTACAGGCGGCGCGCCTGGGCCGGAATGTCGCCGGCGGGATAGCGGCGCCCGACCCAGTCTTCGAGCGCGGGATCGCCGCGCCGCTCGGCCACGATCTCGCCGCTGTCGTCGGGATGGAAGCGATAGGCCATGACGCGGTCGAAGCCGGTGGCGCGTTGCACCTCTTGGACGGCGCGCTCCAGCAGGCCGGCGATGTCGCGCTGGGCCCGCACGCGCTCGATGCTGCGGTAGATCAGCGCCTGATCGGCGATGCCGGCGTCGTTGCCGCGGCGCTCGAGTTCGATCAGCGTCAGTTCGTCGGTGTTGCGGTGGGCGATGACGTCGTAGACGTGCCCGTCCAGCGAGATGCTGAGCGGATCGAAGACGGGATCGTCCTGAGACAGCCAGCCTGGCAGGTTCCGCGCCAGGCCCGGCGGCAGCGAAGCCGGATCGCAGCGATAGCCCAATGCGACCGGCATCCCCAGCACCTGCGGCGCGTTTTCGCTGGCGTAGCGCAACACGCCCGCGGCATCGAAGGCGAGCAACGCGCCCAGGGGCTGGATCGCGCCCGGGACGTGAATCGGTTCGCTGTCGCAGTTCGCGAGCGTGACTGGCGGATGCGACTGGGTGGGCGCATTCATTCTAGGCTTGTCCTGGAGGTGCGCAATGTGTTGTCATTATGTCAAAGTTCTTGCGAATGTGTGCATATGCAGCGTAGGGGATTTTGGCGCGCGCCGCCTCGTCTTTTGGGCGTCCACCATCCCCCTGGCCGTTTGGCGCAAGCGGCCGGATTATTCCGGAGTTTCCATGGCGCGTCTTCCCTACGCCGATCAGTCCCATCCCGAAGCGCGACCCCTGGTCGACCGCATCGTCGCCGAACGCGGCAGCGTGCTGCACTTGTACCAGATGTTGCTGCACAGCCCGGCCGTGGCCGGCGGCTGGCTCAACTACCTGACCTCGATCCGGCAGTTGTCGACCCTGCCGGGCGACATCCGCGAATTGGTGATCATGCGGGTGGCGGCGATCAACGGCGCGCCCTACGAGGCCGACCAGCATGCGCCGATCGCGCTGAAAGAGGGCGTGTCGCAGGCCCAACTGGACGCCTTGTCCGATTGGGAGGCCTCGTCCCTCTTCAGCGAGCGCGAGCGCGCCGTGCTGGCCTACACCGACGCCATGACGCGCCAGGTGCAGGTGCCCGAGCCGGTGTTCCAGGCGGCCCGCGCCGCCATGGGATCCGACAAGCTGACCGTGGAATTGACCGCCACCGTGGCGGCCTACAACATGGTGTCACGCTTCCTGGAAGCGCTGCAGGTGCATTCGCACGATCATCGCTGAGCGCGCCCGGCCAATGCCGGCCGGGCAAGCGGTCAGGCGCGCTGCGCCTCGATCAGCGCGTCCAGCTTGATGGCGTCGGCCACGAACGCGCGGATGCCTTCGGCCAGCTTGTCGCTGGCCATGGCGTCGTCATTGAGCAGGGTGCGGAACGCCACTTCATCCGAGGCGATGCGGGCGATATCGCCGCTCACCGCGTCGGCGCGCAGTTGCGCCGGGGCGTCGCCTTCGGTCTGCGCGAGCTGGGTCAGCAGCTCGGGGCTGATGGTCAGCAGGTCGCAGCCCGACAGGGCCAGGATCTGGCCGACGTTGCGGAAGCTGGCGCCCATGATCTCGGTGGAGATGCCGAAACGCTTGTAGTACTGGTAGATGCGGGTCACCGACTGCACGCCGGGGTCGCGCGCGCCGGCGTGGTCGGCTTCGACCCAATTGGCGCCCGCGGCCTTCTTGTGCCAGTCGTAGATGCGGCCGACGAACGGCGAGATCAACTGCACCTGGGCATCGGCGCAGGCCACCGCCTGCGGCAGCGAGAACAGCAGCGTCAGGTTGCAGCGCACGCCCTCGGCCTGCAGCGCGCGGGCCGCCTGGATGCCTTCCCAGGTGGATGCGATCTTGATCAGCACCCGTTCGCGCGGCACGCCGGCGGCTTCGTACAGGGCAATCAGGGCGCGGGCGCGCTCGATGGTGGCGCGGGTGTCGAACGACAGGCGCGCGTCCACTTCGGTCGAGACGCGGCCGGGCACGATGTCCAGGATGGCGCGGCCAAAGGCGACCAGCAGGCGGTCCATCAATTCCGGCGTGGGGGCGCCGCGGTGGTCGCGCGCGGTCTTTTCCAGCAGCGGGCGGTAGGCATCCTGCTGCACGGCCTTCAAAATAAGGGACGGGTTTGTGGTGGCGTCGGTGGGCCGCAGCGCCTTCATCGCTTCGAAATCGCCGGTGTCGGCGACGACGGTGGTGTGATTGCGCAGGGCGTCAAGTTGGCTGGACATGGACAATACGGCTCGCAGCATCAGGGTTGAAGGTGCTTTAGCGTATCACCGCGCCGCCGGCCGCGCTGTCACCGTTGGTAGGCCGGCGGCGGGGCGTGATCGGCCTGGCGCGGCGGCTGAAATCTTCGATCTCAGCCTTATTTGGCGCGGTTCCCCGGGAAAAACGCCCGCTCAAGGTATAATTCCAAGGTTTGATTATCGATTCTAAAACCGGGGTTTACTGTGCTGCCGCAACTCTTTCCCGAGGGGATCAACCGCTTCCCTCCTGCAATTCTGGCTCTGGCGGACGGTACCATTTTTCGAGGCGTGTCGATCGGTGCGCCTGGGCATACCGTTGCCGAAGTGGTGTTCAACACCGCGATGACCGGGTACCAGGAAATTCTCACCGATCCCAGCTATAGCGGCCAGATCGTCACGCTGACCTATCCGCATATCGGCAACACCGGCGTCAACGCCGAGGACGTCGAAGCCAACCGCGTCTACGCCGCCGGCCTGGTGGTGCGCGACTGTCCCGCCCGCGTGTCGAACTTCCGTTCCACGCAATCGCTGCCCGAGTACCTGTCCGAGCAGGGCATCGTCGCCATTTCCGGCGTCGACACCCGCAAGCTGACCCGCATCCTGCGTGAAAAGGGCGCCCAGGGCGCCTGCATCTTCGTTGGTTCGGACGCCGACCGCGCCGTCGAACTGGCCCGCGGCTTTGCCGGCATGGCCGGCCAGGACCTGGCCAAGGTCGTGTCCATCAAGGACAGCACCACCTGGACCCAGGGCACCTGGCAACTGGGCGAAGGCTACACCCAGCCGGACCAGTCCAAATTCCATGTCGTCGCCTACGACTTCGGCATCAAGTCCAACATCCTGCGCCTGCTGGCCGACCGTGGCTGCCGCCTGACGCTGGTGCCGGCCCAGACCAGCGCCGAGGACGTCCTCAAGCTCAACCCCGACGGCGTGTTCCTGTCCAACGGCCCCGGCGACCCCGAGCCCTGCGACTACGCCATCGACGCCACCCGCGTGTTCCTGGACAAGAAGCTGCCGGTGTTCGGCATCTGCCTGGGCCACCAGATCATGGGCCTGGCCGTCGGCGGCAAGACGCTCAAGATGAAGACCGGCCACCACGGCGCCAACCACCCGGTGCAGGACCTGGCCTCCAAGCGCGTCTTCATCACCAGCCAGAACCACGGTTTCGCGGTCGATGCGGCCAGCCTGCCGGCCAATGCGCGCGTCACGCACGTCTCGCTGTTCGACGGCACGCTGCAGGGCTTCGAGCTCACCGACCGTCCGGCCTTCTGCTTCCAGGGCCACCCCGAAGCCAGCCCCGGTCCGCACGACATCCTGGAGCTGTTCGACAAGTTCATCAGCCTGATGTCCGGCCAAAAGTAAAGATTGCATCATGCCCAAGCGTACAGACCTAAAAAGCATTCTCATCATCGGCGCCGGCCCCATCATCATCGGGCAGGCCTGCGAATTCGACTATTCCGGCGCGCAAGCGTGCAAGGCGCTCAAGGCCGAGGGTTACCGCACCATCCTGGTGAACAGCAACCCCGCCACGATCATGACGGACCCGGAAACGGCCGACGTCACCTACATCGAGCCCATCACCTGGCAGGCCGTCGAAAAGATCATCGAGCGTGAAAAGCCCGATGCGCTGCTGCCCACCATGGGCGGCCAGACCGCGCTGAACTGCGCGCTCGACCTGGCCCGCCATGGCGTGCTGAAAAAGCACAACGTCGAACTGATCGGCGCCAACGAGCACGCCATCGAAAAGGCCGAGGACCGCCAGAAGTTCAAACAGGCCATGACCGACATCGGCCTGGAATCGGCCAAGTCGGGCGTCGCCCATAGCATGGACGAAGCCTGGGAAGTGCAGCGCCGCATCGCCGCGGAAGTCGGCACCTCGGGCTTCCCCGCCGTGATCCGTCCCAGCTTCACCATGGGCGGCTCGGGCGGCGGCATCGCCTACAACGCCGAAGAATTCGAAACCATCTGCCGCCGCGGCCTGGAAGCCTCGCCCACCAGCGAGCTGCTGATCGAAGAGTCGCTGCTGGGCTGGAAGGAATTCGAGATGGAAGTGGTCCGCGACAAGGCGGACAACTGCATCATCGTCTGCTCCATCGAGAACCTGGACCCCATGGGCGTGCACACTGGTGACTCGATCACCGTGGCGCCGGCCCAGACGCTGACCGACAAGGAATACCAGATCATGCGTAACGCATCGATCGCGGTGTTGCGCGAGATCGGCGTGGACACGGGCGGCTCGAACGTGCAGTTCGCGGTCAACCCCAAGAACGGCCGCATGATCGTCATCGAGATGAACCCGCGCGTGTCGCGTTCGTCGGCGCTGGCGTCCAAGGCCACCGGTTTCCCCATCGCCAAGGTCGCCGCGCGCCTGGCCGTGGGCTACACGCTGGACGAGCTCAAGAACGAAATCACCGGCGGCGCCACGCCCGCCTCGTTCGAGCCGTCGATCGACTACGTGGTCACCAAGGTGCCGCGTTTCGCCTTCGAGAAATTCCCCACCGCCGACGCGCGCCTGACCACCCAGATGAAGTCCGTGGGCGAAGTCATGGCCATCGGCCGCACCTTCCAGGAATCGTTCCAGAAGGCGCTGCGCGGCCTGGAAGTCGGCGTCGACGGCCTGAACCAGAAGACCACCGACCGCGAAAAGCTGCAGGTCGAGCTGGGCGAACCCGGTCCGGAACGCATCTGGTACGTGGGCGACGCCTTCGCGCAGGGCTTCACGCTGGACGAAGTGCACAACATCACGCACATCGACCCCTGGTTCCTGTCGCAGATCAAGGAAATCGTCGATATCGAGCTGGCGCTCGAACAGAAGACGCTGTCCGACCTGGACTACGCCACCCTCTGGGAACTGAAGCGCCGCGGTTTCTCCGACCGTCGCCTGGCGTTCCTGCTGGACACGGTCGAATCCGAAGTGCGCAAGCTGCGTCACCAGTTGAACGTGCGCCCGGTCTACAAGCGCGTGGACACCTGCGCCGCCGAATTCGCCACCCGCACGGCCTACATGTACTCGACCTACGAGGAAGAGTGCGAGGCCGCGCCCACCGACCGCAAAAAGATCGTGGTGCTGGGCGGTGGCCCGAACCGCATCGGCCAGGGCATCGAGTTCGACTACTGCTGCGTGCATGCCGCGCTGGCGCTGCGTGACGACGGGTACGAAACCATCATGGTCAACTGCAACCCGGAAACCGTCTCCACCGACTACGACACCTCCGACCGCCTGTACTTCGAGCCGCTGACGCTGGAAGACGTGCTGGAGATCGTCCACAAGGAAAATCCGGTCGGCATGATCGTCCAGTACGGCGGCCAGACCCCGCTGAAGCTGGCGCGCGCGCTGGAAGCCAACGGCGTGCCGATCATCGGCACCAGCCCGGAATCCATCGACATCGCCGAAGACCGCGAGCGTTTCCAGAAGCTGCTGAACAAGCTCGGCCTGCGCCAGCCGCCCAACCGCACGGCCCGCACGGAAGCCGAGGCCCTGGCCCACGCCGCCGAGATCGGCTACCCGCTGGTGGTGCGTCCCAGCTACGTGCTGGGCGGCCGTGCCATGGAAATCGTGCACGAGCAGCAGGACCTCGAACGCTACATGCGCGAGGCCGTGAAGGTCAGCAATGACTCGCCCGTGCTGCTGGACCGCTTCCTGAACAACGCCACCGAAGTCGACGTGGACTGCCTGGCCGACGGCGAAACCGTCTTCATCGGCGGCGTCATGGAACACATCGAGCAGGCCGGCGTGCACTCGGGCGACTCCGCCTGCAGCCTGCCGCCGTACTCGCTGTCGGCCGACGTCATCGCCGAGATCAAGCGCCAGACCGGCATGATGGCCAAGGCCCTGAACGTCAGCGGCCTGATGAACGTGCAGTTCGCCATCCAGGGCGGCGATGTCTACGTGCTGGAAGTGAACCCGCGCGCTTCGCGCACGGTGCCCTACGTGTCCAAGGCCACCGGCCTGCAACTGGCCAAGATCGCCGCGCGCGCCATGGCCGGCCAGACGCTGGCGGCCCAGGGCGTCACCCGCGAAGTCGTGCCGCCTTACTTCTCGGTCAAGGAAGCCGTGTTCCCGTTCGTGAAGTTCCCGGGCGTGGACACCATCCTCGGCCCGGAAATGAAGTCGACCGGTGAAGTCATGGGCGTGGGCACCAGCTTCGGCGAAGCCTTCGTCAAGTCGCAGCTTGCCGCCGGCGTGCGCCTGCCGGAATCCGGCACGGTGTTCATCAGCGTCAAGAACCAGGACAAGCCCCGCGCCGTCGAAGTGGCGCGCGGCCTGCACGCCCTGGGCTTCAAGCTGGTGGCCACGCGCGGCACCGCGGCCGAGATCGAAGCGGCGGGCATTCCCGTGCAACTGGTCAACAAGGTCACGGAAGGCCGTCCGCACATCGTCGACATGGTCAAGAACGGCGAGATCGCGCTGGTCATCAACACCGTCGAAGAGCGCCGCAACGCCATTGCCGACTCGCGTACCATCCGTACGCAGGCGCTGGCTGCGCGCGTGACCTTCTTCACCACCATCGCCGGTGCGCGTGCCGCGGTCGAGGGCATGCAGTACCTGCGTCAAGGCCTCGGCCTGCAGGTGTATCCGCTGCAGGAACTTCACGCGTCCTTGTTGGACAAATAGCGCTTGGGCGCGCAGAGGGCGCGCCGCAAGTGAATTGAGGACAAAAGAATGAAGTGGTTCATTCTGGCGTTATTCATCGTATGCGCCACGGTAGTCCACTACCGTGGCCGCGTACGACACCGGTTCTCGCGGCAGGCATTGGATCACTCCACCTTCACGGCGCCGCTGAACTGTTTCATGTACGCGTTCTCCAGCGTGCCCAACAAGCCCTATCTCGACCTGGACCAGTTCCCGGAACTGAAGGTCTTGCTGGACCGCTGCGAGGAAATCCGCGCCGAGGCCGTCAACCTTTATGGCGACGGCCACATCAAGGCGTCGGACAAGTACAACGATGCGGGCTTCAACTCGTTCTTCAAGACGGGCTGGAAGCGCTTCTACCTGAAGTGGTACGACGCCGACCATCCGTCGGCCGAGGCCCTCTGTCCGGTCACGACCAAGCTGCTGGCGGGCATCCCGACCATCAAGGCCGCGATGTTCGCCTCGCTGCCCCCGGGAAGCCGCCTGCCGCGCCATCGTGATCCCTACGCCGGTTCGTTGCGTTTCCACATGGGCCTGATCACGCCGAACAGCCCCGACTGCTACATCAACGTCGACGGCCAGGAATACCACTGGCGCGACGGCGAGGCGGTGGTGTTCGACGAGACCTTCATCCATTACGCCGAAAACAAGACCGACCAGAACCGGATCATCCTGTTCGCGGACGTCGAGCGCCCCATGCGTTACCGCTGGGCCCAGGCGTTCAACCGCGTGGTCGGCGGCTTCCTGTTGCGCGCGGCGGCCGCGCCCAACCAGGAAGGCGACGCCACCGGCGGCATCAATCGCATCTTCGGCGCGGTGTATGCGGTGCGCCGCTTCGGCAAGGCGCTCAAGAAGAAGAGCAAGCCGCTGTACTACCTGTCCAAGTGGGCGCTGGTGGCGGCGATCTTCGCGCTGATCTTCCTGTAAGACTCGCGCCGACCTTCCTGTAGCATAGCGGGCGGGGCCTCTCTTGCGAGAGGCTCCGCCTTTTTTCATCCGACCCGGGGCGAGCCTCCATGGACAGAGTATTCATCACCGGCGCCAGCAGCGGCCTGGGCCGCGCGTTGGCGCAGCGCTATGCCGCCAGCGGCGCCACGCTCGGCCTGCTGGGCCGGCGCGAGGACGCGTTGCGGGAGCTGGCCGCCAGCCTGCCGGGCCAGCATCGCTGCTACGCGGTGGACGTGCGCGACCGTCAGGCGCTGCACGCGGCGGCGCAGGATTTCATTGCGTTCTGCCAGGGGCGGGTGGATGTGGTCATCGCCAGCGCCGGCATCAGCGCCGGCACGTTGACCGGCCATCACGAAGACTACGAGGTCTTCAAGGCCATCGTCGACACCAACCTGCTGGCGACCGTGGCGACCTTCGAGCCGTTCGTCGAGCCGATGCGAGCCGCCGGCGGCGGCCGGCTGGTCGGCATCGCCAGTGTCGCCGGCGTGCGCGGCCTGCCGGGCGCGGGCGCCTACAGCGCCTCCAAGTCGGCGGTGGTGACCTACTGCGAAAGCCTGCGGCTGGAACTGGCGGGCGACGGCATCCGTGTCGTCACCATCGCGCCGGGGTACATCAAGACCGCGATGACGGCGCACAATCCGTACAAGATGCCGTTCCTGATGGACGCCGACAAGTTCGCGCAGCGCGCCCAGGCGGCGATTGGACGCGGCACCACGTACACGGTGATTCCCTGGCAGATGGGCGTGGTGGCGAAACTGATGCGCCTGCTGCCCAACGCGGTCTACGACCGGCTGGCGCGCAACGCGCCGCGCAAGCCGCGCAAGGCGGACAAAGCCGGCTGAGCCGCAGGGCGTCAGCGGCCAGGGCGTCAGGACGACACCCTGGCGCAGGCCGTCACGGCACGACGTCGTCGCCGACTTCAGTGTCCACGTGGCCCACGTCGCCCCAATCCAGCACTTCCCACTGCCGGCCGCGCACGCCGACCCGGTTGATGCTGACGTTCAGCAATGCCGCGTCGCGCGGCGCGTTCAACGGCACGCCGCTGGCATGGCGCCAGATGATGTCCAGCACGCCGCCGTGGGTGAACATCAGGATGCGTTCGCCGTCATGGCGGCTGGCCACGTCATCCACCGTGGAGATGACGCGCGACTGGAACTGGCCCAGCGTCTCGCCGCCGTCCAGCGGGCGCAGCGGGTCGCGGCTGCGCCAGGCGGCTGCCGCTTCCGGCGCCAGCATGTCGATGCGGTCCAGGTCCAGCCCTTCGAGCACGCCAAAGCCGCGCTCGCGGATGCCGGGCTCGATCCGCACGCGCAGGTCCAGTTGTTCCGACACCGGCGTGGCGGTGGCGTGGGCGCGCTGCAGGTCGCTGCTGTAGATGGCGTCGATCGGCGTGCTGCGCGCGTCTTCGCGCAGGCGCGAGGCCAGCAGGCCGGCCTGGTTGCGGCCGAATTCGTTCAGGGGGATGTCTTGCCAGCCCTGCAGGCGGCGCTGGCGGTTCCAGTCGGTTTCGCCGTGGCGGATGAACCAGATTTCAGTCATTGCGGTGTCGATACGGTGGGGAAGGGCGCGGGTGGCGGACCGACCCGGCTCAGAGTGGCTCGGGCGCGACGGGCGCGCGCGGCTTCCAGATGGCTTGAATCACCGAGCTTAACGCGACCAGCGCGGGCTCGCTAGCGCGTTCGTAGGGCAGGATGAAGCCGAGGGTGGCGTCGGCCCGCGCCTGGCCCCACACCATGAAGTCGCCCGAGGCCGCGCCGGCCAGCGCGGTTTCCTCGCGCAGCAGCGCGCAACCGGCGCCGGCCCGCACCAGCGCCTCCAGATTGGCCTGATCGTCATTCTGCATGGCGATGCGCGGCGACAGGCCGTGGCGCTCGAACATGTCGCGCAACAGCAGGTGGGTGTGGCTGCCGGCGGGACCGTCCAGCCACGGCAATTGCGCCACCTCGCGCCAGCCGCCGCGCTTGAGCACGGCGGCGTGTTCGGTCGGCAGCGCGATGCGGTACCGCACGCTGCGCAGCGGTAGCCACAGCACGCCGCGCGGCGGGTGCGCGGCGATGGTCAACGCCGCCGGCAGCCGGCCGGTGCTGACCTGCTCGGCCAGCACGGCGGTGGGCTGGATTTGCGTCTTCAGTTCGATCAGCGGCAGCCGCTGCGTGATGGCCGCCGCCAGCTCGCCCAGCCGCAGGAAGTCGGGCTTCTCGCTGGGCAGGCCCAGTTCCACCACGCCCTGCAGGCTGCCTTGCAGTTGCTGCGCCTCGGACTTGAACTGCGCGCCTAGCACCAGCAGCGATTCGGCGGTGGGCAGCAGCATCTCGCCGGCCTTGGCCAGCGCCAGCCGCCCGCCGCTGCGGTCGAACAGCGCCACGCCCAGGCTCTGTTCCAGCGCCTTGATCTGCGCGGTGACGGCGGGCTGGGTCAGCGACAGCGCTTCGGCGGCCCGCGTCAGGTTGCCCAGGCGGGCAACCGTGACGAAGGCGCGGATCTGATAGATTTCCATGCCGCCTTTGTAGGGGAAGCGGGCTCAGGCGGCAAGCAGCCGTACTTGCGTCGGCTCCAACCCGATCGACACCGGCGCGCCCACCGGGAACGGCGACAGCCCCGCCAGGTGCGACTGGTCGGCCGTCAGGCGCTGTTCGCCGATCTGCACCTGGTAGCGGGTGAATTCGCCCAGGAACTCGCTGCTTTCCACCACGCCCGGCAGCCACACGTAGCGCGCGTCGCCCAGCCCGTCGGCCATTTCGATCTGCACCGTGTGCGGCCGGAAGCTGGCCGCCAGCCGCTGCGCCGCGGGCGCTTCGGCCGCCAGCGGCAGGTGCAGGTCGCCCACGCCTTCCACTGCCAGCACCACGCTGCCGCTGGTGCGCTCGCGCACCTCGCCCTCCAGCACGTTCATGGTGCCGACGAAGTTGGCCACGAAGCGGTTCACCGGATAATCGAACAGCGTGCTGGGGGCGCCGATCTGCTGCACCACGCCGTGGTCCAGCACCGCCATTCGGTCGGCGGTGGTCATGGCTTCTTCCTGGTCGTGGGTGACGAAGATGGTGGTGATGCCGAGCCGCCGCTGCAGGCTCAGCAGGTCCTGCCGCATCTGCACACGCAGCTTCTTGTCCAGGTTCGACAGCGGCTCGTCCAGCAGCAGCACCTGCGGTTCGATCACGATGGTGCGCGCCAGCGCCACGCGCTGCTGCTGTCCGCCGGACAGTTGGTTGGGGCGGCGGCGTGCGTACTGCGACAGCCCCACCAGCTCCAGCGCGGCCTCGACCTTGGTGCGGATCTGCTCGCGCGGCAGCTTGCGCTCGACCAGCCCGAACGCCACGTTGTCCCACACGGTCATGTGCGGCCACAGCGCGTAGTTCTGGAACACCATGCCGATGTTGCGGTCCCATGGCGGGATGGCGCTGATGTCCTTGCCATCCACCAGCAACTGGCCGGCGTCCTGCCGGTTGAAGCCCGCGATCAGGCGCAGCAGGGTGGACTTGCCCGAACCCGACGGCCCCAGCAGGGCGAAGAACTCGCCCGGTTCGATGTGGATGTTGACGTCCTTGAGCACTTCCGTCTTGCCATACGACAGCCGGATGTTGCGGCATTCAACGCTGACTTTCTTCATGTCGATTCCCCTTGATTCAGGCCGTCTCGTCGTGACGCGCCGGGCGCTGGCGCGCCTGGGCGCGTTCCACCAGCAAGTGCGAGACATAGGTGCCGATGGCGACCGCGGCCACCGCCAGCACGCCCAGCGCGGCGCCCGGACCCCGGCCCGCGGCGCTCTGCATGTACAGATAGATGCCATAGCTCATCGGCGCCTGGCTGTCCTTGGTGACCAGCATGATGGTGGCCGACAGCTCCACCGCCGCCGTCACGAAGCTGGTCACGAAGCCGGCCAGCATGCCCCCGGCCATCAATGGCACCACCACGCGCCGGATGGTGCGCAGGCGCGTCGCGCCCAGCGATTGCGCCGCCTCCTCCAGCGATACGTTGATCTGCTGCAGCGCGGCCACGCACGAGCGCAAGGCGTAGGGCAGCCGCCGCACCGAGTACGCGATCATGATGATGATCCACGACGAGGTCAGCAGCGTGCCGGTGCCCGGGATCTCCACGCCGCGGAACGTGCGCAGCAGCCCGATCGCCAGCACGATGCCCGGGATCGCCAGCGCCGCCGACGCCAGGAAGTCCAGCCACTGGCGCGCCGGCAGCCGGGTGCGCAGCATCAGGTAGGCGATGGCGGTGCCCAGGATCACGTCCACGCCCGCCGCCAGGCCGCAATAGAGCAGGGTGTTGGCGATCATGCCCTGCGATTCGCTGAACACCGCGCTGTAGTGCGCCAGCGTGTAGCCGTCCGGCAGCGGCGCGAAGCTCCAGACGCTCGCCAGCGACAGCAGCAGCACCCCCATGTGCGGCGACAGTACCAGCAGCAGCACCAGGATGATCCAGCCATAGGCCAGCACGCTTTCGGCCGGGCGCAGCTTGCGCTTCTGGATCGAGTTGCCGCCCTTTTGCAGCGTGGAGTAGTCGCGGCCCTTGAGCACGCGCGCCGACAGCCACAGCGCCAGGATCGAGAAGGCGATCATGATGACGCTGATGACGTAGCCCAGCGGATCCTCCAGCCCCACCTGCGTGATGCGCAGATAGGCCTGCGGCGCCAGCATGTTGGTGGTGCCCAGCACCAGCGGCGTGCCCAGGTCGTCGAATACCTTCACGAACACCAGCGAGGTGCCGGCCACGTAGCCCGGCAGCGCCAGCGGGAAGATCACGCGGCGGAACAGCCGGAAGCCGCGCGCGCCCAGGTTGAAGGCCGCTTCCTCCATGGCGCCGTCGATGTTGCGCAGCGCCACCACCAGGTTCATCAGGATGAACGGGAAGTAGTGCAGCGCCTCGACGAAGATGACGCCGTTCAGGCCTTCCATGAACGGGATGGTGAAGCCGAACCAGTCGTTCAGCAGCAGGTTGACGCTGCCCGAGCGGCCGAAGATGAGCTGCATCGCCACCGCGCCGACGAAGGGCGGCATGATCAGCGGCAGCACCCCCAGCGTCTGGATGATGAGCGCGCCGCGGAAATCGAAGCGCACCGTGAAGTACGCCAGCGGCACCGCGATCAGCGAGGCCAGCAGCGCCGACCAGCCCGCCACGTAGAGGCTGTTGAAGAACGCCTCCAGCATCAGCGGCTGGTTGAAGAACGCGCCGAAGTGGCCGATGGTGAAGCCGCCGTCGGCGTTGACGAAGGCGCTGTAGAACACCGTGCCGACCGGCACGGCCAGGAACAGCGCCAGGAAACCCAGCACCAGGAGCGCGGCCAGCACGGGGCCGGCGGGCAGGCGTGAATGGCCCGGAAGATTCATCGAGATTCCCGTAATGGTTCAAGACAGGCCGCCCGCGGCGGGGCGGCGGCCGGACGGGGCGAGCCCCCCGTCCGGCGCGAGCCGGGCTCAGAGCGCCGCGGCTTCCCGCGCCAGCTTCACGGCCTGCTCATAATTGCTCTTGGCCGTGCCGTTCCATTCGCCTTCCAGCTTGGTGATCTGCTGGTTGACCGCGGCGTCTTTCTTGTTGCCGCTGAAGATCTTCAGGAACTCGGGATCGGCAGCCTGCTTGCCGTCCACCAGCGGCGCCCAGGCCAGCTTGCGGGCCTGCGCCAGCAGTTCGGCCGGCTTGCCGCTCTTGGCCTTGTCGCCGAGCTTGGCCTCGGCGTCGTAGATCGCCTTGGTCGCCGCCTGCAGTTCCTTCAGGCGGAATGTGACGGTCTGGTCGTACAGCGACTGCACCACGTAGTAACGCGTCTGTGACAGGTCGGCGTTGAACTGCACCTTGCTGCGGCGCGCGATCTCGGCGGGATCCGGATAACCCTGCGGCACCTTGCCGCCCAGCGCCGAATACGGCAGCACCGGCAGGCGCGAGATCTTCGGTTCCAGCAGCAGTTCCTGGCCCGCCTGGCTGAGCGTGAAGGCGATGAACTTCTTGCCTTCCTCGGTGTTCTTGGCGCCGTCGATCAGCGCGATGTTGGCCGGCACGATGGCGGTCTCGGAGGGATAGACGAATTCCACCGGGAACTTCGAGTACTTGCTCGACAGGCCGAAGAAGTCGATCACCGGCCCCGCGCCGAACTGGCCGTTGTTGACGCCGTCCGGCACGCCGAACGAGCGCTCGGTCACGGCGCTGCTGTTGCCCGACATGCGCAGCAGCGTGTTCCAGCCGTCGTCCCAGCCTTCGCCCTGCAGGATGGTCTCGACCGTCAGGTGCATGGTGCCCGAGCGCGACGGCGAGGTGATGCCGACGTGGCCGAACCAGTGCGGCGCCAGCAGGTCCTTCCATTCGACCGGGGCGGGGATCTTGTGCGCCGCGATGTAGCGCGTGTTGTAGACAATGCCGTAGCCGGCCAGCGCCTGGCCCAGGTACATGCCGCCCGGGTCGTTGATGGGGTAGTTGCCGATCTTGTCCGGCACGTCCTTGTTGGCGACGTCCGAGGACTTGGCCAGCAGCTTGTCGCGGCCCAGCACCTCGAAGGCGTCCGGGGCGCTGGCCCAGAACACTTCCGGGCGCTGGCCGGCCGGCGTCTCGCGCACGTAGGCAATGCCGGACACGGTGTTCTTGTTGAGGATCTCCAGCGTGATGCCGGGGTTGGCCTTCTCGAACGCGGTCTTGTAGGCCTGGGTCAAATCTTTCGGGAACGACGTGATCACCGTGACGGTGCCCGCCAGGGCGGGGGCGGCGCAGGCGGCCAGCAGCGCCCCTGCAAGGGCTGTGCGCATTGCATGCATGGTTTGTCTCCGTGGTTTTTCGATTTGTCCGGAGACCTTAGCGGCTGCATGCGCCGCCAGTCCAATCACAAATTTTGATGCGCGCCATCAGTGTGGCGGGAATTCGGGAGAACCCGCGCGAGCGCGCGGGCCTGGGGCGGCCGCCTAGGCCGTGGCCGACACGCCGCCGTTGGCCTTGGCCATCGCCTTGATCTTTTCGTTCATCACCTGCTGGATCTGGTTCATGATCTGCAGCGCCTGCCCGTTCAGGGCCTGCATTTGCGTGGCCTTCTGCTCCGCCGACGCGTTGCTATCGCGCACGCGTTCGATCTGCTCCATGACGCGCTTGAGCTGGCGCTGCAGTTCCTTGATCTGCCGGGTGTAATGATCGTCGTTTTCGGAGGATTCGGTTTCCTCTGCCTGGCCGACCTTCATGGCGCCGGCGTTGTTGACGCGGATCTTGCCGTCTGGCGTGACGCTGACGCCCGGATCGCCGGCCTTGGCATCCTTGGCTTCCTTGTTGGCCTGGATCTTCTGCGCCCACAGGTCGGCCATGCTGCCGATGCGCGAGGTGCCGCTGATGGAATCGATGGCCATGGAGGTCTCCTGGGAGGGAATTGACTGGGGTTTCCACTAATACGGCATTGCGGCGGAGAACTTAAGTTGCCGCCCGTTCCCGGCCCCCTTTACACTGGCGCCCGCTCACACCAATCACTCCCGGGGATTCCATGTCCAATTCCTATTTTCCGCGCTGGCGCCTGGCGGACGACGCCGAGCCCGGCGTCATCATCGCGCCCGACGAACGGCTGTCCTGGCCCAAGAACGTGGCCATGGGGGCGCAACACGTGGTGGCGATGTTCGGCTCCACCGTGCTGGCGCCGCTGCTGATGGGCTTCGATCCCAACGTCGCCATCCTGATGTCGGGCATCGGCACCCTGATCTTCTTCCTGTTCGTGGGCGGCCGGGTCCCCAGTTACCTGGGTTCCAGCTTTGCCTTCATCGGCGGCGTCATCGCGGTTACCGGCTATGCCGGCGGCGGGGCCAACGCCAACATCGGCGTGGCGCTGGGCGCCATCATCGCCTGCGGCCTGGCCTACACGCTGATCGGCGTTCTCGTCTGGATCGCCAACGGCCGCGCCGGCGGCGGCGCCAACTGGATCGACACCCTGATGCCGCCGGTGGTGACGGGCGCGGTGGTCGCGGTGATCGGCCTGAACCTGGCGCCTATCGCCGCCAAGGGGGCCATGGGCGCCTCGGGCTTCGACAGCGCCATGGCAATCGTCACCATCCTGTGCGTGGGCGGCATTGCGGTCTACACCAAGGGCATGGTGCAGCGCCTGCTGATCCTGGTCGGCCTGATCCTGGCCTGCGTGGTCTACGCGATCTTCGCCAACGGCATGGGCCTGGGCAAGCCGATCGACTTCTCGGCCGTGTCGGCCGCCGCCTGGTTCGGGCTGCCGCACTTCGCCGCGCCCGTGTTCAAGGCCGAGGCCATGGGCCTGATCGTGCCGGTGGCCATCATCCTGGTCGCCGAGAACCTGGGCCACGTCAAAGCGGTCAGCGCCATGACCGGCCAGGACCTGGACCGCTACCTGGGCCGCGCCTTCGTCGGCGACGGCGTGGCCACCATGGTCTCGGGCGCCGTCGGCGGCACCGGCGTCACCACCTACGCCGAAAACATCGGCGTGATGGCGGTGACCCGCATCTATTCGACGCTGGTGTTCGTGATCGCCGCGCTGATCGCCATTGTGCTGGGCTTCTCGCCCAAGTTCGGCGCCCTGATCCAGACCATTCCCGCGCCCGTGCTGGGCGGCATGTCGGTGGTGGTCTTCGGCTTGATCGCCATTGCCGGGGCCCGCATCTGGGTGGTCAATCAGGTCGACTTCAGCGACAACCGTAACCTGATCGTGGCTGCGGTCACGCTGGTGCTGGGCGCGGGCGATTTCACCGTCAAACTGGGCAACTTCACGTTGGGCGGCATCGGCACCGCAACCTTCGGCGCCATCATCCTGTACGCACTGCTGCGCCGCAAGAAATAGGGTGGGGCGGTTGTCCTGCCTGGCGCCCGTCCCTCGGGCGCCGCGCCCGGCCCGCGGCGGCCGGCCGCGAGGCTGCAGCTCCGCTGGCCGGGCGCGACAGGCCGGCGCCGCTCAGGAACGCGACAGCCGCGACGCCGGCGTCCGGCCGCCCACCTGCACCGGGGCCGCCTCGATCACCTGGCCCGACTGGGTCTTGAAGACCGCGGTCGCCTCCGCCAGGCGCCGGGCCTGATCCTCCATCGCCGACGCGGCCGCCGAGGCCTGCTCCACCAGCGCGGCGTTCTGCTGCGTCACCTCGTCCATCTGCGAGACCGCCAGGCTGACCTGGTCGATGCCGCCGGCCTGTTGCGCCGAGGCCGCCGAGATCTCACCCATGATGTCGGCCACGCGCTGCACCGAGGTCACGATTTCGTCCATGGTCTGGCCGGCGGCCGCGACCTGCGATGAGCCGGCCGCGACCGTATCGACCGAGGTCTCGATCAGGACCTTGATCTCCTTGGCTGCCTGCGCCGCGCGCTGCGCCAGGGTGCGCACCTCGCCCGCCACCACGGCGAAACCCTTGCCCTGTTCCCCGGCACGGGCCGCCTCCACGGCGGCATTCAGCGCCAGGATATTGGTCTGGAAGGCAATGCCGTCGATCACCGATACGATGTCGGCGATGCGCCGCGAACTCTCGGAAATGCCCTGCATGGTGGCCACCACCTGGCCGACCGTCTGGCCGCCACGCTGCGCCACCTCCATGCTCACCGCCGCCAGTTGGTTGGCCTGGGCGGCGTTGTCGGCATTCTGCTTGACGGTGGCGGCCAGCTCTTCCATCGTCGAGGCGGTCTCTTCAAGCGCGGCTGCCTGCTGCTCGGTGCGGGTCGACAGATTGGCATTGCCGGCGGCGATCTCGGCCGCGCCGACATTGATCTCCTCGACCCCCTGACGCACCGTGGTCACCGTGCGGGTCAAGCCGTCCTGCATGCGCCGCACCGCGGAAAACAGCGTGCCGATCTCATTGTTGGAGCGGGCGTCGACCCGCTGGGTCAGGTCGCCCGCGGCGATCCGGTCGAAATGCCGGCCGGCGTCCTGCAGCGGCAGTAGCACGCCGCGGCGGATGAAGGCCCAGCACAGCACCGCCAGCAGCAGCGCCACCGACAGCAGGGCGATGGCCGAGATGCGGGCGGTCGAATAGGTGCTCTGCGACCTTTCCAGCACGCTGTCGCTGCGTTCCTGGACCCGCGCCAGGAACACCTGCATGTCCTTGGCGAAGTCGGCGTCAGCCTGGCGCACCCGCGCTTCGTTCTGCTGGTAGCGCGCGACCGAGCGCTCCTTGAGCGCCGCGTCCAGTTCGCCCAGCGCGGCGGCGTAGGCGTTGAAGCGGCCCTGCAGGACCCGCGCCAGCTCCTGGCCGCGCTCGCTCTTGGGCACCGCCATGTAGCGGTCGAAGCGCTCGCGCGCCAGTTTGAGCTGTTCGGCGGCGGCGGCTTGCGCGCTGGCCGCCTGGTCGTTGGCGCCGGACTGAAGGTCGGCGATGCCCGTGCCCAGCGACAGCCGGGCGCGCAGTAGCGCGGCATTGGATTCATAGAGCGGATCGACCTGATGCACGGCCACATTATTCAGGTCCTCGATTTCGTGCATGCTGTTTTCGGCGTTCATCCAGCTCAAGCCGCAAGCCAGCGCCAGGGTAATCACAAAGCAGGCCAACACCAGCATCATGCCCGTACGGACTTTCAATTTTTCCAGCATGGGAGCTCCCGTTCTTGAACGCGCTCCACCGCAGGCGTGGATACCGTGCCCACCGGCGCTGCGGCAGAGGGGCGAACGTCGCGCCGGATGACTGCGATGCGTCCGCCCAACCTGCAACACGCACAATCAATCGCTTTACGCGTGGCCGACACGGGCGGCTCGCGTATCCCTTCGCTTGAAACAGGAAAATGCCGGCTAATACCGGCATGTATTTAATTGTTATTAATGGGCCAGTTTGTCGGTTATACCTTTTTTATTGAGCACCACACCGCGTTTTTACATAAACCTCGCCGTGGTCGGGTTTGTCCTTACTGTTGAGTATCTTTTGTGCAACGCCGGCGCCGATCCGGGAAACGACGGGTTTTAGCGGGTTACGGCGGCGAAATGCGCCGAAAAAGCCGGTTTCTCCGGTGGCTTGCAATTCCGGCGGACTTTGACCACAATATGACCTTGATTGCCCCGGTTCCGACCCGAGCCGGGGTTTTGTTTTGGTCGCAGCTTGCCGCATTCGTCCGGCGGGCCGGCCCGAGCGGGCGCAAGGGGATCCATCGGGTTCAGCTTTGCCCGCCCCTGGCCGTTCCGTTCCTGGCGATGCCCGTCACGAGTCCGCTTCCGACGGCGCCCCATGCGTCAGGTCCAAGACCTTCACACCGAGAACGCTCCGTCGGGGGCGTTTTCTACTTTTGTTTGGGAAACGACATGTCTGCCATTCCTTTGACCGTGCGCGGGGCCGAGCGCTTGCAAGAAGAGCTCCAGCGGCTGAAAACCGTGGAACGTCCCGCCGTCATCAACGCTATCGCCGAAGCGCGCGCGCAGGGCGATCTGTCGGAGAACGCCGAGTACGATGCGGCTCGCGAGCGCCAGGGTTTCATCGAGGGCCGGATCGCCGAGCTTGAGGGCACGCTTTCCAATGCCCACCTGATCGACCCGACTTCGCTCGAGGCCGAAGGTCGCGCCGTGTTCGGTGCCACCGTCGACATCGAGGACCTGGATTCGGGCGATCGTGTGACGTACCAGATCGTCGGCGACGTTGAAGCCGACATCAAGTCGAACCTGATCTCCGTGTCGAGCCCCGTGGCCCGCGCGCTGATCGGCAAGAGCGAAGGCGACGTGGTCGAGGTCAAGGCCCCGGCCGGTGTTCGCGAGTATGAAGTATTGAGCGTGCGTTACATCTGACGCTGGCTCTGAGCGGTAAAATCAGCAAAGCACCATAGCCCGCACCGGGTATCCGGCACGGCAACACTGCGGAACGCTATGGTGGATCGGGCGCGTAAAGCGCCCGTTTTTGTGCCCGGCGGAACTGCCCGGATTACCTTTTGGGCGACGACTTGCGGCTGGTGCCGCTGCGTGCTCCGGCGCGCAGGCTCAGCGCGCTGCCGGCGCGGCGCGGGATGCCGTGGCTGCCGGAGGCGGTCTTCTTGTTGCTGGGACGCATCGGCTTGCCGTTCTTGTTGAGCTGGTCCTGCGGCACGAAGCGCGTCTTCGGCTTGGGCTCTTCGGTTTCGGAGCGGCGCGGACGCTTGGCCAGGGTCTTGCCTTCGGCGGCGAGCTTCTTGGGCGTATGCGGCTCGGAGGCGCGGCGCTTGGCGGGACGTTCCGGCTCGAGGGCGGCCAGCACGGGCGGTTTGATGTTGCCGGCCAGCGGGCGGAACAGGATCAGGGTCTTGCCCAGGTGGTGCACCGGGGCGCAGGACAGGGTGTCGCAGATGGTCGACAGCATGGCCTCGCGGGCCTCGCGATCGTCGCCGCCGGCCCGGACCTTGATCAGGCCGTGGGAAGTGAGTGCCAGGTCGATTTCCTTGAGCACGGCTTCGGTCAGGCCGTTGTCGCCGATCAGGACGACGGGGCGCAGAGGGTGAGCGGCGGACCGAAGGTCGCTGCGCTCACGAGAGGTAAGTTCTAATATAGGCATGCGTGGAATTGTACGGTAATGGCCAAGAATAAATTCTCCAAAGACTGGATTCACCAGCACATCAACGATCCCTATGTGAAGATGGCGCAACAGAAGGGCTACCGGGCCCGCGCCGCCTTCAAGCTGATCGAGATTCTCGACACCGAGAAGCTGCTGCGGCGTGGCGACCTGGTCGTCGACCTGGGCTCGGCCCCCGGCAGTTGGTCGCAGGTGGCGCGCGAGCGCCTGGCGGGCCCGGGCGGCGTGGTGGACGGGCGCATCATCGCCCTGGACATGCTGCCCATGGAGCCCGTGGCGGGCGTCGAATTCATCCAGGGCGACTTCCGCGAGGATGACATTTTGAAACAACTGGAAGACATGGTCGGATCGCGCGCGGTGGATCTTGTAATCTCCGACATGGCCCCCAACTTGTCAGGCGTGGGTATCGCCGACGCCGCGCGCATCCAGCACGTGTGCGAGCTGGCGATGGAGTTTTCCCTCGCCCATCTCAAGCCCAACGGGGCGCTGATCGTCAAGGCATTCCACGGAACCGGCTTTTCGCAGATCGTGGAGTCCTACAAACAGCACTTCAAGCGGGTGGTCGAGCGCAAGCCGAAGGCATCGCGGGACAAGTCCTCCGAAACCTTTCTGGTTGCGCGCGATCTGAAATAACCCGCGCCGGGGCACGTGCCCCGGTGTCACAAGAACCCACCGGTCCGACGACGGCCGGCCTGCCGAGACAAAGACCAGCAAAATCACGAATCAGACGTAACTTAGCGGCCCCGCCCCTTCCCAGGACGCAACCCGGTCCGACAGGGTAGAATGGGCTATTGACATACTTGTGACTGTGCCATATGCGGGTGCGCGGTCGCCGGTCGGAATCGAAAGCAGGAGATCGACCTTGAATAATTCATTTTCGAAAGTCGCCGTCTGGATGGTGATAGCCCTGGTGCTATTCACGGTCTTCAAGCAGTTCGACGGACGCGCGCAGACCCAGGACGGCGTGACCTACACGCAGTTCATGGACGACGCCAAGGCGGGCCGTATCCGCAAGGTGGACGTGCAGGGCGGCCCTGGCGGCGACGTGCTCTACGTCACGCCGGACGCGGGCCGCCCCTACACGCTGACCTCGCCGGGCGACCTCTGGATGGTTTCCGACCTGCTCAAGTATGGCGTGCAGGTTTCGGGCAAGCCGCGCGAAGAGCAGTCGCTGCTGATGAGCATCTTCGTGTCCTGGTTCCCCATGCTGCTGCTGATCGGCGTGTGGGTGTTCTTCATGCGCCAGATGCAGGGCGGCGGCAGGGGCGGCGCGTTCAGCTTCGGCAAGTCGCGCGCCCGCATGCTCGACGAGAACACCAACCAGATCACCTTCGCCGACGTCGCCGGCTGCGATGAAGCCAAGGAAGACGTCCAGGAACTGGTCGATTTCCTGCGCGATCCCAGCAAGTTCCAGAAGCTGGGCGGTCGTATTCCGCGCGGCGTGCTGATGGTCGGCTCGCCCGGCACCGGCAAGACGCTGCTGGCCAAGGCCATCGCCGGCGAAGCCAAGGTGCCGTTCTTCAGCATCTCCGGTTCGGACTTCGTTGAAATGTTCGTCGGCGTGGGCGCGGCCCGCGTGCGCGACATGTTCGAGAACGCCAAGAAGCACGCGCCCTGCATCATCTTCATCGACGAAATCGACGCCGTCGGTCGCCAGCGTGGCGCCGGCCTGGGCGGCGGCAACGACGAACGCGAACAGACGCTGAACCAGATGCTGGTGGAAATGGACGGCTTCGAGTCGGGCCAGGGCGTCATCGTCATCGCTGCCACCAACCGTCCCGACGTGCTGGATCCGGCGCTGCTGCGTCCGGGCCGCTTCGACCGCCAGGTCGTGGTGCCGCTACCGGACATCCGCGGCCGCGAACAGATCCTGAAGGTCCACATGCGCAAGGTGCCGCTGTCGCCCAACGTCGACGCGACCATCCTGGCGCGCGGCTGCCCGGGCTTCTCCGGCGCCGACCTGGCCAACCTGGTCAACGAAGCCGCGCTGTTCGCCGCGCGCCGCAACGGCCGCACGGTCGATATGTCGGACTTCGAAAAGGCCAAGGACAAGATCATCATGGGCGCCGAGCGCCGCTCGATCGTCATGCCCGAAGAGGAACGCAAGAACACCGCGTACCACGAATCCGGCCACGCCATCGTCGCCCGCATGCTGCCCAAGACCGATCCGGTCCACAAGGTCACCATCATTCCGCGCGGCCGCGCGTTGGGCGTGACGATGCAGTTGCCGGAAAGCGATCGCTACAGCATGGACAAGAGCCGCCTGTTGTCGACCATCGCGGTGTTGTTCGGCGGCCGTATCGCCGAAGAGATCTTCATGAACCAGATGACCACCGGCGCCTCGAACGACTTCGAACGCGCCACGGCCATCGCCCGCGACATCGTCACGCGCTATGGCATGACCGACGAGCTGGGTCCGATGGTCTACGCCGAGAACGAAGGCGAGGTGTTCCTGGGCCGCAGCGTCACCAAGACCACGCACATGTCCGAAGCCACCATGCAGAAGGTGGACTCCGAGATCCGCCGCATCATCGATGAGCAGTACGGCGTTGCGCGCAAGATCCTGGAAGACAACCGCGACAAGGTCGAAGCCATGACCGCCGCGCTGCTCGAATGGGAAACCATCGACGCCGACCAGATCAACGACATCATCGAGGGCCGCCCGCCGCGTCCCCCGAAGACGCCGCAAGGTCCGTCGGATACGTCGGATACGCCTCCGACCGGCCTGGCCGCCGGCGGTAACACGGCAGCCGCGGTCTGAGGTCTTTCGTCCTGATTTATGGCGAATAACTTCCTTTGCGGGCGCTTCGAGTTTGATCTCGAGCGCCCGCTTGTCATGGGTATCGTCAATGTCACGCCGGATTCGTTTTCCGACGGCGGCCAGCACGACGATACCGACGCCGCGGTGGCGCATGCGCGCCGCCTGATCGACGAAGGCGCGCAGATCCTCGATCTGGGCGGCGAGTCGACGCGACCCGGCGCCGAGCCGGTGGCGGTCGCCGACGAGCTGGACAGGCTGCTGCCGGTGATCGAGGCGCTGCGCGACTGCGGCGTGCCTTTGTCGATCGACACCTTCAAGCCCGAGGTCATGCGCGCCACGCTGGATGCCGGCGCCGACATGATCAACGACATCTACGGCTTCCGGCAGCCCGGCGCCATCGAGGCGGTGGCGCAGTCGCGTTGCGGTCTGTGCGTCATGCACATGAAAGGCGAGCCGCGCACCATGCAGGCGACGCCGCCCGAATATTCCGACCTGATCGGCGAAATCGGTCTCTTTCTGGGGGCGCGGGCGCAGAAGCTGCGCGCCGCCTGGATCGATCCCCGACGCATCGTGCTGGACCCCGGCTTTGGGTTCGGCAAGACCGCCGACCAGAACTTCCAATTGCTGCGCCGGCTGTCGAGCCTGCGCAGCGGCG
This sequence comes from Achromobacter sp. SIMBA_011, assembly GCF_046535435.1. NCBI lineage: Bacteria > Pseudomonadati > Pseudomonadota > Betaproteobacteria > Burkholderiales > Alcaligenaceae > Achromobacter > Achromobacter sp. SIMBA_011. The sequence continues at coordinate 226,030 of NZ_JAWRWN010000005.1, forward strand.
GTTATCCATTGCTGATCGGCCTGTCGCGCAAGAACATGATCGGTCAGGCCACCGGCCGGCCGGTCGGCGACCGGCTGTCCGGCAGCATTGCCGCCGCCCTGGCCTGTGTGGCCCGTGGCGCCTCGATCGTGCGGGTGCACGATGTGGCGGCCACGGTGGATGCGCTCAAGGTCTGGCAGGCGGCTGAACAAGGAGCAATCACTTCATGACTCAACGCAAGTATTTTGGTACCGACGGTGTGCGCGGCGAAGTCGGCGGCCCGGTGATCAACGCGGAATTCGCCCTGCGCCTGGGTTATGCCGCCGGCCGCGTGCTGGCGCGCGAACACGCGGTGCGCGGCGGCAGCCGCCCGCAGGTGGTGATCGGCAAGGACACGCGCATTTCCGGCTACATGCTGGAATCGGCGCTCGAGGCCGGGCTGTCGGCCGCGGGCATCGACGTGCTGCTGGCCGGCCCGATCCCCACGCCCGCCGTGGCCTACCTGACGCGCGCGCTGCGCCTGGTCGCGGGCATCGTGATCAGCGCCTCGCACAATCCTTACCAGGATAACGGCATCAAATTCTTCTCGGCCCAGGGCATGAAGTTGCCGGATGAGATCGAGGCGGCCATCGAGGCCGCCCTGGATGAGCCGCTGGGCTGTGTCAGCTCCGAAGGGTTGGGCCGCGCGCGCCGTATGTCGGACTCCCAGGGCCGCTACATCGAGTTCTGCAAGAGCACGTTCCCCAACGACCTGGACCTGAACGGCATGACGATCGTGGTGGACGCCGCCCATGGCGCGGCCTACAACATCGCGCCGCACGTGTTCCGCGAGCTGGGCGCCGAAGTGCACGCGATTGGCGTGCACCCGGATGGCTTCAACATCAACAAGGGCGTGGGCGCGCTGCACCCGGAGCAGTTGGCCAAGGAAGTGAAGGCGCGTGGCGCCCAGCTCGGCATCGCGCTGGACGGCGACGCCGACCGCCTGCAGATGGTGGACGGCGACGGCCGCATCTACAACGGCGACGAACTGCTGTACGCCATCCTGCGCGAGCGCATGCAGCGCGGCAAGGTGGACGGCGTGGTCGGCACGCTCATGACCAACTTTGGTTTCGAGCGGGCGCTGCAGCGCCTGAATGTGGGCTTCGAACGCGCCAACGTGGGCGACCGCTACGTGCTGGAACAGATGCAGGCGCGCGGCTGGCTCTATGGCGGCGAAAGCTCCGGCCACCTGCTGTGCCTGGATTGCCACTCCACCGGCGACGGCATCATCGCCGCGCTGCAGGTGCTGACCGCGCTGCGCCGCAATCATGCCTCGATGGCCGAATGGATCAAGGACCTGCGCATGTATCCGCAGAAGATGATCAACGTGCCGCTGACCCCGGGCCAGGACTGGAAGACTCATCCGGGCCTGACCGCCGCGCGCCAGGCCGTCGAGGCCGAACTGGGCGACCGCGGCCGCGTGCTGATCCGCGCCTCGGGCACCGAGCCCAAGCTGCGTCTGATGGTGGAGGCCGAGGACGAAACCCTGGCAGTGACGTCAGCCGAGAAGCTGGCGGCCAGCCTGGGATAAGCCAACTTCGCCAGGACCGGACATGGCCATTCATTGCTTTGCGATGAATGGCCATTGTTTGTTGGGAATAAGTATTGTTTTGTAAAGTTTTGTCGAACTTTGCGGAATTGTGGCCGCAGCGCTCCGAACTAAACTTCATAGTCACGTAACATATTGGTCAAGTCTTTGACATACAGGGCGTCCAAACTGACCGGACTCTCTAGGAGCTTCGCGCAATGCTGGAACTAGCACGCATCAACCCAAGCCGTAACGCTACCGAACCGTGGACAGGCCCCGCCGCACGGGTGCTGGTGGTCGGCCTGGCGCGCACGGCCGAGGAAATTGAACAGATCCAGCGCCTGCGCTACGACGTCTTCACCGAAGACATGGGCGCGGTCTTCCCCGATGCCCAGGACGGAATCGAGCACGACCGTTTCGATCCCTTCTGCGAGCATCTGATGGTGCGCGAACTCGACACCGGCCGTGTCGTCGGCACCTACCGCATCCTCACGCCCGAAAAGGCGCGCGAGGCCGGCGGCTACTACTCGCAATCCGAATTCGACCTGTCCGGCCTCGGCGCGATCCGCGACGAGCTGGTGGAAGTGGGGCGCTCGTGCACTCACGCCGACTACCGCAACGGCGCGGTCATCATGCTGTTGTGGTCGGGCCTGGCGGAATACCTGCGCCGCGGCGGCTACCAGTACGTGCTGGGCTGCGCCAGCGTCAGCCTGCGCGACGACGGCGTCACCGCTGCCGAAGTGTGGCGCACGATTTCCAAGCAATTGCCGACAGAAGGGCAGCCGCATGTGACGCCGCTGCATCGTTATCCGGTGGAAAAACTCAACAGCACGCTGCCGGCGCGCGTACCGCCGCTGATCAAGGGCTACCTGAAGCTGGGCGCGACGGTCTGCGGCGAACCCGCCTGGGACCCGGATTTCAACGCCGCCGACTTCCCGGTGCTGCTGAAGATGGACGGCATGGACGAGCGTTACCGCCGCCATTTCGGCCTGGATCAACCCACGGCCAACGGTCAGCGCTAATCATGCGCCGCTTGTTCCGCCGCATGAAGATCAGACTGATTCGGCGGGCAACGCGGCCATTCCGCCTGGAACTCAAGCAGCTCGAACGCGAGACCGATCTGTCGCCGTTCTAGCGCCAGATGCCCGCCACGCCACACGGCCCCGGATTCTTCCGGGGCCGTGCTGTTTTGGACGCGGCTCAGAACTCGAGCAGTTCGAACGAGAAGCCCACTTTCGACCATTCGGCTTCTTCCGCGCGCAGCGTGAAGTCGCTGAGCGGGTGTTGCGCGAGCCAGTCGCGGTTCACGCGCACGACGATGGAGTCGTTGCGCATGGACGCGGTCAGGGGCAGCGGGTCGATTTCGCCGCGGCGGCGGAACAGCAGCACCGCCAGCCGCAGGCTGAGGATGGCCATCCACTGGGCGCGATTGCGCACCAGCGGCTCGAGCTTGCTCAGCTTGCCCTGGTGGCCCAGCGCCAGCAGCGCCAGCAATTGCTGGTCGGCGCGAGAAAAGCCCGGCATGTCGGCGTTCTCGAGCACGTAGGCGGTGTGCTTGTGGTAAGCGTTGTGGGCGATGGACAGGCCCACTTCGTGCAGGTCGGCGGCCCAGCCCAGGGCGGCGCGCAGTTCGGCGCGCAGTTCGGCGCGTTCGGCGCCTTCGGGCATCATCGCGTCGAACAGGCTGAGCGCGGCGCGGTGCACGCGACGCGCCTGGTTGATGTCGACGTGATAGCGCTTCATGAACTGGCGCACCGACTCGTCGCGCTTGTCGTGCTCGTCGTCGCGGCCCAGCAGGTCGTACAGCACGCCCAGGCGCAGCGCGCCGTCGCCGGTGTGCATGACATCAATGCCCAGTTCGTCGAACAGCGCGCTCATGATGGCCAGCCCGCCGGGCAGCACGTCGGCGCGCTCGACCTTGATGCCGGGCAGCTCGGACGGGATGACGCGGCCGGCGCGCACGATGCGGTCTTTCAGCTTGCTCAGGCCGGCGCGGGTGATGCCGCGTTCGGACATGCCGCCTTCGGTGAGGATGGCGTACAGCGCCTTGGCGGTGCCGGAAGAGCCGTAGGCTTCCTTCCAGCCGGTCTTGCGGTACTGCTTGGCGATGACTTCGATCTCGCGCCGCGCGGCCAGCTCGGCCTGCTTCATCTGGTGGGCGTCGACGATGCCGTCCGAGAAGAACTGGCGGCTGTAGCTGACGCAGCCCATGTAGAGCGACGACATCAGGCCGGGTTCATGGCCCTTGCCGATGATGACTTCCGTGGAGCCGCCGCCGATGTCGATCACCAGGCGCTTGTTGGGCGAGGGCGGCAGGGTGTGGACCACGCCCGAGAAGATCAGGCGGGCCTCTTCGCGGCCGGCGATGACTTCGATCGGGAAGCCCAGGGCGGCTTCGGCCCGGGGCAGGAAATCGCGGGTATTGCGCGCCACCCGGAAGGTGTTGGTGGCGACCGCGCGCACACGGTTGGGATGGAAACTGCGCAGGCGTTCGCCGAAACGTTCCAGGACCGCGATGGCCCGCTCGATGGCGTCGTCGCCAAGGCGTTTTTCGGCGTCCAGCCCGGCGGCGAGCCGGACGGTTTCCTTGAGGCGATCGATCTGGTAGATCTGGGGCGTACCGTCCTGCTGAACGATGCGTCCGATGGAGAGGCGGAAGCTGTTGGACCCGAGGTCCACGGCGGCCAGAAGTTGATCCATGCGGCTCGTAATATTGGCTGTGAGGTGGCCTGATTATAGAGACCCCGTATGACAGCGCCTTCCGCTGCGGGTTTTCGCTTATGGAACAGGCAGTTGGCGCCGGGAGACCATGCTCCATGCGTCCCGGTTTTGTCGTACGCTACGCATTTGGCGTTGTGTCATAGAACCGTCACTATTTTGCAGTAAAACTCCACGCTCTCCTTACGTATGGAATCCGGTATGACCACACGCCCGCCCGCCGAGCCCTTGCTCCTGAATCGCGAGTTGTCGCTGCTCAAGTTCAACGAACGCGTGCTGGCGATGGCGGAAAATCCGAGCACGCCCCTGCTCGAACGGCTGCGCTACGTCTGTATCGTCAGTTCCAATCTTGATGAATTCTTCGAGATCCGGATCTCGAGTCTCAAGGAACAACAGCGCCAGTCGCCGAACTTGGTCGGCCCGGACGGCATGACGCCCGACCAGGCGTTCGAGAACGTCCAGCAGGCGGTGCACGAGCTGGTGGGGCGCCAGTACGCGCTGCTCAACGACGCCATCCTGCCGGCGCTGCAGGCCGAGGGTATCGCGCTGCACCATGCCTCGGAATGGAATGCCGAGCAGCAGGAATGGGCGCGCGAGGTCTTCAACCGCGACGTGATGCCGCTGCTGACGCCGATCGGGCTGGACCCGGCGCATCCGTTCCCGCGGGTCTACAACAAGAGCCTGAATTTCATCGTCTCGCTGTCCGGCGCCGACGCCTTCGGCCGCCAGGCCTCGATCGCCGTGGTGCAGGCGCCGCGCGCGCTGCCGCGCCTGATCAAGATGCCGCCAGAGCTGTCCGGCCATCCGGAAGGCTACATCCTGCTGACCTCGCTGCTGCGCGCCTTCGTCGGCGAGCTGTTCCCGGGCCTGGAGATGCTGGGCTGCTACCAGTGGCGGGTGACGCGCAACAGCGACCTGTTCGTGGACGAGGAAGAAGTCACCAACCTGCGCCACGCCCTGCAGGGCGAGCTGTCGCAGCGCAACTTCGGCGCCGCGGTGCGCCTGGAGATCGACAAACTGACGCCGGTCGAGCTGGAAACCTTCCTGCAGCGCGAATTTTCCCTGAAGGCCGAGGACACCTACCGGGTGCCGGGGCCGGTGAACCTGTCGCGCCTGATGCAGTTGTGCAATTCGCCCAACCGGCCCGACCTGCTGTTCCCCGATTACCGCGCGCCTGTGCCGGCGCCATTCGACCGCGTCGGCGACAAGCCGGCCGAACTGTTCGAGGCCGTGGCCGAGCAGGACCGCCTGCTGCACCACCCGTACCAGTCGTTCCAGCCGGTCATCGACTTCCTGACGGCCGCCGCGCTGGATCCGGACGTGATGGCCATCAAGCAGACCATCTACCGCACCGGCGAGGATTCCGAGCTGATGAAGATCCTGCTGGCCGCGGCGCGCGCCGGCAAGGAAGTGACGGTGGTGGTGGAACTGATGGCGCGCTTTGACGAGCAGACCAACATCAACTGGGCCTCCAAGCTGGAAGAGGTGGGAGCGCACGTGGTCTATGGCGTCGTGGCGCACAAGACCCACGCCAAGATGGCGGTGGTGCTGCGGCGCGAAAAGGGCCGCCTGCGCCGCTACGCCCACCTGGGCACCGGCAACTACCACCCGCGCACCGCGCGCCTGTACACCGATTTCGGCCTGCTGACCGCCGATCCCAAGCTGTGCGAGGACATGGACAAGGTGTTCGCGCAGTTGACCGGCCTGGGCGCGCGGCGCGCGCTCAAGTCGCTGATGCAGTCGCCGTTCACGATGCATGAAGGCATGGTGGCGCTGATCCGCGCCGAGGCTCGCGCCGCCAAGGCGGGCAAGCGCGCGCGCATCATGGCCAAGATGAACTCGCTGCTGGAAGAGCAGATCATCGAGGAACTCTACAAGGCCAGCCAGGCCGGCGTGAAGATCGACCTGATCGTGCGCGGCGTCTGCGCGCTGCGCGCCGGCGTGCCGGGACTGTCCGAGAACATCCGGGTGCGCTCCATCGTAGGCCGCTTCCTGGAGCATTCGCGCGTGTTCTATTTCTACGCCGAAGGCGCCGAGACGGTGTACCTGTCCTCGGCCGACTGGATGGACCGCAATTTCTTCCGCCGCGTGGAAATCGCCTTCCCGATCTACGACAAGGCCCTCAAGAAGCGCGTCATCGACGAAGCCTTCACGTTCGCCCTGCGCGACAACCAACTGGCCTGGCAGCAACAGGCCGACGGCGACTACGTCCGCGTCCGCAGCCGCCGCGAACCCTTCAACCTGCACCAGTACCTGATGCAGAAGCTGGGCGTATAGCCTCGCCCGTCCTTCTCCCTTCGCGGAGGCCATGCGGAAACGGAACCAGGCCCCGCCCAGCGGGGCCTTCTCTATCCGCCCCCACATCCCCCACCAGCAAGCCACTCCCCATGCCAACCGCGCCCCTCCCAATCCAGGCCGCGCGGATCCGGCCCCGCCGGTCCACCACCGGCGCCCCCCTGGGGCGACCTCCGTCCCCACATCCCCCACCAGCAAGCCACTCCCCATGCCAACCGGCCCTTCCCAATCCAGGCCGCGCGGATCCGCCCCCGCCGGTCCACCACCGGCGCCCCCTGGGGCGACCTCCGCCCCCACATCCCCCACCAGCAAGCCACTCCCCCATGCCAACCGGCCCTTCCCAATCCAGGCCGCGCGGATCCGGCTCCGCCGGTCCGCCACCGGCGCCCCCCTGGGGGGGAAGCGCGCAGCGCTCCGGGGGGGGGGTTTATGACTGTCACTATCCTGTCACGTTGGACTTCTAACATGCGAGGGTCGCTGAAAGACGGGCAGTAGAAAGCCTGCCAAAGACTCCTCTAACGAGCACAGAAGGAACCAAGATGTTCAAACGTGTCTTCAAACAAGTTTCCCTGGGCGTCGCGCTGAGCGCCGCCGTTTTTGCCGTCCAGGCCGCCGACGTGACCGGCGCCGGCGCTTCGTTCCCGTACCCGATCTACGCCAAGTGGGCGTCGGACTACAAGGCTGCCACCAACAATGCCGTGAACTACCAGTCGATCGGTTCGGGCGGCGGCCAGCAACAGATCATCGCCAAGACCGTCGATTTCGGCGCCTCGGACGATCCCATGAAGGCCGCTGACCTGGAAAAGAATGGTCTGCTGCAGTTCCCGGCCGTCATCGGCGGCACGGTTGCCGTGGTGAACATCGACGGCGTCGAGGCGGGCAAGCTGAAGCTGTCCGGCAAGGTCCTGGGCGACATTTTCCTGGGCAAGATCAAGAAGTGGGACGACGCCGCCATCAAGGCGCTGAACCCCGACCTGAAGCTGCCGTCGGCCGACATCATCGTCGTGCACCGTTCGGACGGCTCGGGCACCACCTTCGGCTGGACCAACTACCTGTCCAAGGTGTCGCCGGAGTGGAAGGAACAGGTCGGCGAAGGCAAGGCCGTCAAGTGGCCCGTGGGCCAGGGCGGCAAGGGCAACGAAGGCGTCGCCGCCTACGTCGGCCAACTGAAGAACTCGATCGGCTACGTCGAATACGCCTATGCCAAGCAGAACAAGCTGGCCTGGACGCAACTGCAGAACAAGGACGGCAAGTTCGTCCAGCCGGAACAGAAGGCCTTCGCCGCCGCCGCCGCCAACGCCGACTGGAAGAGCGCGCCTGGCATGGGCGTGGTGCTGACGGACGAGCCGGGCGCCGATTCGTGGCCCGTCACCGCCGCCACCTTCATCCTGGTCCACAAGTCGCAAGACAAGCCGGTGCAGGGCAAGGCCGTCCTGGACTTCTTCGACTGGGCCTTCAAGAACGGCGCCAAGTCGGCTGAAGCCATGGACTACGTGCCGCTGCCGGAAGCCGTGACCAAGGAAATCCGCGCCGCCTGGGGCGAGGTCAAGTCCGCCGACGGCAAGGCTGTCTGGAAGTAAAGCGGATGCCTGGCGCGCGACATCGCGTTCGCGCGCCGGCATCGGCCCACTGCCCCGGTTGCCGGCTTGCCGCAGACCGGGGCGGGTCCCCCGGACCCACTCGTCGTTTCTCCCAAGGTTTCCTAAGGAAAGTCCATCCATGAGCGCGGTAATGGATAATAGTGTGCCGCTTTCGCCCAGCGTGGCGGACTCCGTGACTACCGGCACGCCTTCGCCTATGAAGCAAAATAAAAACGCGCTGATGGATGCGCTGTTCAAGAACCTGACCCGCCTGTTCGCCTTCCTGGTGTTCATTCTGCTGGCGGCGATTCTCATTTCCCTGATCTACGGCAGCCGCGAATCGCTGGCCAAATACGGCCTGTCGTTCCTGTGGCTGAACGACTGGGACCCGGTCAAGCAGAACTACGGCGCGGTGGTGCCCATCATCGGCACGCTGCTGACCTCGGCCATCGCCCTGATCATCGCGGTGCCGGTGTCGTTCGGCATCGCTATCTTCCTGACCGAACTGTCGCCGACCTGGCTGCGCCGCCCGCTGGGCACCGCGGTCGAGATGCTGGCGGCGATTCCGTCGATCATCTACGGCATGTGGGGCCTGTTCGTCTTCGTGCCGGTGTTCCAGCAATACGTGCAGCCGTTCCTGATCGCCACGCTCGGCAGTGTGCCGATCATCGGCGGCATGTTCGCCGGGCCTCCGTTCGGTATCGGTATCTTCACCGCCGGCCTGATCCTGTCGATCATGATCATCCCGTTCATCGCCGCGGTGATGCGCGACGTGTTCGAACTGGTGCCGGCCATGCTGAAGGAATCGGCCTACGGCCTGGGCAGCACGACCTGGGAAGTGATGTGGCGCGTGGTGCTGCCCTTCACCAAGTCGGGCGTCATCGGCGGCATCATGCTGGGCCTGGGACGCGCGTTGGGCGAGACCATGGCGGTGACCTTCGTGATCGGCAACGCCTTCAAGTGGTCCGGTTCGCTGTTCTCGCCGGGCAACTCGATCGCCTCGGCGCTGGCCAATGAATTCAATGAAGCCGGTGGCATCCAGAAGTCGGCGCTGCTGGAACTGGGCCTGATCCTGTTCCTGATCACCACGATCGTGCTGGCCCTGGCGAAGATGCTGCTGGTCCGCCTGTCGGCCGGTGAAGGCAAGAAATCCTGACCCCGGCCCACAAGGAAAAGATCATGGCTGTCTCCGTACTCAATATGCAGAACGGCGTGTATCGCCGGCGCCGGGTGGTCAACCGCATCATGCTGACCATCTCGCTGGCCACGCTGGTGTTCGGGCTGTTCTGGCTGTTCTGGATCATCCAGACCCTGCTGTTCAAGGGCGCGCCGGCGCTGTCGTACACGCTCTTCACCGAAATCACGCCGCCGCCGGGGCAGTCCGGCGGCCTGGTCAACGCCATCTTCGGCAGCGTGATGATGGCGGGCGTGGGCACGCTGATCGGCACGCCGGTCGGCATCCTGGCCGGCACCTACCTGGCCGAATACGGCCAGCGCGGCTGGCTGGCGCCGGCCACGCGCTTCCTGAACGACGTGCTGCTGTCGGCGCCGTCCATCATCATCGGTCTGTTCATCTACGCCGTGTACGTGGCGCAAGTCGGGCACTACTCGGGTTGGGCCGGCGCCATCGCGCTGTCGATCCTGGTGATCCCGGTGGTGGTGCGCACCACCGACAACATGCTGCTGCTGGTGCCCAACAGCCTGCGCGAAGCCGCGGCCGCGCTGGGCTGCCCCAAGTGGCGCATGATCACCCTGGTGTGCTATCGCGCCGCCAAGACCGGCATCATCACCGGCGTGCTGCTGGCGATTGCCCGCATCTCGGGCGAAACCGCGCCGCTGCTGTTCACGGCGCTGTCGAACCAGTTCATGTCGACCAACATGAACGGCCCGATGGCCAACCTGCCGGTCGTGATCTACCAATACGCCGCCAGCCCCTTCAAGGACTGGAACGACCTGGCGTGGGCCGGCGCCACCCTGATTACGCTGCTGGTGCTGGGCATCAACATCATTGCCCGCAACATGTTCCGCAAATAAAGATCGCTTTGCCGGCGCGCCCGCCGCGCCGGACCTAGGGAAACCAAATGGAAAACACCGCTACCGCCGTCAAGAACAAGATCGAGGTCAAGAACCTGAACTTCTACTACGGCAAGTTCCATGCGATCCGCAATGTGAACATGTCGATCCAGGAGAAGAAGGTCACCGCCTTCATCGGCCCGTCGGGCTGCGGCAAGTCGACGCTGCTGCGCACCTTCAACCGCATGTTCGAGCTGTATCCGGGCCAGCGCGCCGAAGGCGAGATCATCCTGGACGGCGAGAACCTGCTGACCGCCAAGACGGACATCTCGCTGATCCGAGCCAAGGTCGGCATGGTGTTCCAGAAGCCCACGCCGTTCCCCATGAGCATCTACGACAACATCGCCTTCGGCGTGCGCCTGTTCGAGCGCCTGTCCAAGGGCGAGATGGACGAGCGCGTGGAATGGGCGCTGAGCAAGGCCGCGCTGTGGAACGAAGTGAAGGACAAGCTGCACCAGAGCGGCAACAGCCTGTCGGGCGGCCAGCAACAGCGCCTGTGCATCGCGCGCGGCGTGGCCATCAAGCCGGAAGTGCTGCTGCTGGACGAGCCGTGTTCGGCGCTGGATCCGATCTCGACCGCCAAGATCGAGGAACTGATCGCCGAGCTGAAGAACGACTACACCGTCGTCATCGTGACCCACAACATGCAGCAGGCCGCTCGCTGTTCGGATTTCACGGCCTACATGTACCTGGGCGAGCTGATGGAATTCGGCCAGACCGACCAGATCTTCGTGAAGCCGTCGCGCAAGGAAACCGAGGACTACATCACCGGCCGTTTCGGCTGAGCGTCCATCGAAACGGTTGCCTGTCGGGCAGACTGCGCGATCCGCCTTGGATCCCGCATGAAACAACGGCGCACCTTCGGGTAGCGCCGTTGTCGTTTACGCCAGTCCGATTCCGCGGCGAGCGCCGCGGTGCCGGACGCTCTGCCTGTCAGGACTGCTGCTGCCCCACGGGCCGCGTGCCGGCGGCCGGCCGCGACGACGCGCCGCCCGCGTAGCGGCCAGGGATCAGGATCACAAACGCTGCCGCCAGCACCGCCGCGCACGAGAACGCAATGAAGTTCCACGCCAGCGGCAATTTCAATCCCGCCAGATAGCCGCCGACGATGGGGCCGCTCATGGCGCCGATGCGGGCGAACGACAGCGCCCAGCCGGTGGCCGCGCCGCGCGCGTGCGCCGGGTAGTAGCCGGCCAGGTAGCCGGTCAGGATCAGCGACGACGAAATGCTGCCGATGCCGGCCAGCGCCACCCACAGGTAATTGACCGCCAGCGGATTGTTGTAGGTCAGGCAGTAGATGCCGACCGCGCCCACCAGGTAGAACAGCGCCACGATCTTGCGCGGCTCGCTCTTGTCGGCGAACTGGCCCAGCACCAGGCCGCCGATGGCCGAGGCCAGGCTGAAGACCAGCAGGAACGAGATGCTCGAGCCCAGGTCGTAGCCGTTCTTGCGCATGATCTGCGGCAGCCAGGTGTTCAGGCCATACACCAGCATCATGCCCAGGAACAGCGCGCCCCAGAAGCACAGCGTGGCGCGCAGGTGGCGCGGCGCGAATACCGCGGCCATGACGTCGCGCCACGTGGCTTTTTCGCCCGTCACTTCGCGCGGGCGGAACGGTTCCAGCGAGGCAATGCCCAGGCGCTGCGCCATGGCGCGGGCGCCGGCCTCATCGCCTTTGGCCAGCAGGTATTCGAGCGATTCAGGCAGCAGGCGCGCCAGCACCGGCACCAGCAGCAGCGGCGCCGCGCCCACCAGAATCACCGCGCGCCAGCCCCAGTGCTGCAGTACCGCCATGGCCACCGCGGCGGAGCACAGGATGCCGAGCGAGTAGCCGGAATACATCACACCGTAGTTGAAGCCCCGTTTGGCGGGCGGGGAATACTCGATCGTCAGCGCCGCCGCCACCGGAATGACCCCACCCAGTCCCAGGCCGCCGATGAAGCGGAAGGTGGCGAACCATGTCGGCGTCGGCGCCCAGGCCGCGCCGATCATGGTCAGCGAGAACAGCGTCACGCAGGCCAGCAACATGCGTCGGCGGCCCAGCAGGTCGGACAGCGTGCCGACGGCGAATGAGCCGACGAACATGCCCGCCAGCGCGTAGCTGCCCAGCATGCCGAGCTCGATCGGCGTCAGGTTCCAGTTCTTGTCGTCCGCCAGGGCGGGCAGCACCGCGCCCATGACGCCGACGTCGTAACCCTCGAACAGGATCGCCAGCCAGCAGACGAACAGCACCGTGTAGGTGGTCCGCGTGGGCGTGGCCCAGGCGGACGGAGAGGAGGCATTTGCCATGGGATTCCCGATGTATGTCGTTATTTGGTTTGTCAAATTAATTTATGCTTCAACTATATAGGTGTCAATCAGGGGATCGCCGGGCATGGCCGTGGCGAGCAGGGCATCGGGCCGTTGCACGGTGATGCGCCGGTATCTGGTATAGTTGCGACCCTCGGGGCGTAGCGCAGCCTGGTAGCGCATCTGCTTTGGGAGCAGAGGGTCGTGAGTTCGAATCCCACCGCCCCGACCAAAAAAATCAAAGGGTTAGCTCAATGACATTGAGCTAACCCTTTTTCTTTGCTGGGCATATGGGACAACATATGGGACAACGAACTTGCAGTTGGCGGTGAGCAAGTTCAGGCGGCATCAAGGCAAGGATGTGCACTCGGTAGCAATAACCCATCTCGGGACTTGCCGGGTCTCTGCTTGATTGGGGGGGGGGCGGGCAGCTCGCTGCACTTTGGGCTCATCAGGCCAATTGGGTGGGCTCTGGGGACTGTTGCGCTTGGGGCTGGCCAAACCCCTTCATCTGAGGCTGTGTTGCTGGGGCAGCAAAGCGAGAGTTCCGAGCCCAGGTCGCAGAGCATCGGCGGCACCACGCGACAGTTGAATCGTTACGACCCCTCGGCCCTTCCATCCTCGCGGCGTTATTCGTTAGCGGACCAAATGCCGAGCGGTGCTGTGGACCGGTCTTCCGCGGTTGCACTTTTAAAGCGTCGCGGCCTGTACTCTGCATGTGCTGTGTGCATTGCACTGAGACCATACTGCACACCTCAGTGTCAAATGCGCTCTGAGCTGCGCTGAGAGAAATCAAAGTCGACGGTCTGTCCGACCCGAACTGCGGAGACTTGGCCTAGTACGGGAATGAGGGGATAGGGCATCCTTTAACCTAGTACTGATACGAGGGGTGCCCTTTCGACAATGGAAGTAGGAGTTGCCAGCGCAATGTCTGAATGGCTGCGACAGGGACACGGAGTCTTTCAGGCGGCTAACAGATTATTTCGCTGAGTCGACCCCGGGCTGGCCGCGATCCCGCGTATGAGGCGCTGAAACTTGTCCGCAGGTCCGTAGATTTCACCCCGCCGCAACCGTCCGCACTTGTGAATCGTGGGGGGGCGGCCTTGGTGGATCCTGCTGCACCGAAGGAGCGTGGGGCGCGATTAATTCTCAGAAACACGGAACGTGGGTCGCCGCAAAAAGGTCGGCAATGGCTGGACCAAGCGCGGTTCATGTCGCGGAGAAGTTAGTGGCTTGAATTGCCGACAGGGTATTTGAGTATCTCCGCCTGGCAAACAGTTCCCAGTCAACAGAGTCCGGCTCGTGGCGTTGCAAAAATAACTCCCACCTTGAGACGCCGGCGCCGGACAGTTGCCATCCTAGTCACGTACGTCTGGAACATCATCAACCGTTGATCGTTCCAGCTTCACTGACAGTGGGCGAGGGGCGGGGCGGCTGTCCAGTTGTGGACCATCGAACAGATCCGGAGTGCTTGGCTGGCGTAGAGATCAAGTGTTGACGCCATCAGTCAAAGCCCGTTTCAAACACCCTATCAAAATCCCCTATCAAATATTCCGAATGTGCGGGGAAGCTTGGCGCCCCGGGGGGCATCGATTCTTGGCCTGGACAGAAGGGAAGGCTGGCTCGGCGGTCTCACGTTCTAGCGAGCGAAGTCGTTGGATTGTGCAATACAGGACTCTGGCCACACCCTCCGACTTGCCCACTTTCTTTTGCACGGCGCCAACCTTCTTCTAGACCCTGCAAGGCAAAAACTCGGAGATTCGACTCGCGTTTCAGAAACAGAGCGCGAGACCGCGCAGAACGCGCTCTGGGCTGCAATGACTCTAAAGTGGCTGCCATCCCGTCACCCGAGGTGTTTCGATCGCTCGTGCGGGCTGTGGACGCGTCTAAGGGCCATCACTGCATCTACGAGGGCGTCCCATCTGGAATTGGTCCGGCCTATTGTGGCTTATCAGGTCAGACAGCGGCGCAGACGCTGTTGACACTGGCGTAGCCAGTAAAAGATTTGGGATTGGGAATGGGATTGGGATTGGTAGCTTTGCATCCGGTTTGCACTGGGTTCGAAAGTAAAACCTGGCCATAACCTGCTGGGTTTCCGGTACAGGCCCCGAGGTTCCCTCGCTTCGTGGGTATTTCTCCTATGAGGATCGCCATGGATCCTGTGTCAGCGGCGCTCATGGACCTCAAGATCTGAGCAACTGTGCTGGGGCACAGCGCGCTCCTTTACGCCGTGTTTCAGAACCAAATTGGTCGAGTGCCGCTCTAGGTTTTGATGTGGGAACCGGCGGTTAACCAAGTAGGAACCCAGCAGGATCCCAACGGGTTTCCTGTTACGAACGATGTTGCGTTGCGCTGCGGATTCTCAGTTCATATCCGGCGGTGATTGCTATCATCAGGCGTACCGATAGGGCTGTGTTTGTGGAGAAAAGCGTATGGACTTGGGTACTACGGTGATGCTCGGAGTACTTGTAGCTGTTATCGCATTCGGCCTTTGGGTCGCGAATAACATCGCTCGTTCCGAAGGGCGCAACAAAGAAGACCATCAGACCTGAAGCGGCAATAATTCGGAGTAGGTGTCAAAAATTAGGCTGGCTTGTTATGTTCTTTGAAGTAACAATTGGTCATCTAGTTCATTCCGGGAGGGGGACGTGGCCGATTTCTTCATTGAACATAGCCACATGCTGGCTTTGAAACCCATTAGCAGTCCGAACTCGGGTTTTAGGCCAGGCCAGTTGGGCGCTCTTCATTCTGTGGCGGCCCACTTTTCGGTCTACGACGAGCCGGCCATAGTGTCTTTGCCGACTGGATATGGGAAGACTGCCGTGATCATGGCGCTTCCTTTTTTGTTGGGCTCAAACCGTGTGCTGGTGGTGGAACCCACGGATGTGCTGAGACGACAGACCTCGGCCCACTTCGGCGAACTGTCGACGCTACGCAAGCTCAAGGTCTTACCGGCGGAGGCAGGAAATCCTCATGTACATCCACAGAAGGGCAGGCCATTGAGCGCCGATGAATGGCTTGCCTTTCGAACTTTCGATGTCGTCGTGTCCACGCCAGCGAGCACATCGCCGGTCTTGGAGCCCGTAAGTCCCGCAGATCTATTCGATTTGATTATCTTTGACGAGGCGCACCATGCTCCAGCAGACACTTGGAGTGCGTATCTCGGTCACTACTCCCGCGCCAAGTTTGTCTTCTTGACGGCTACTCCATTCAGGCGCGATAAAAAGGCAATTCCGGGTCGTCTGGCATATAGCTATCCAGTTTCCAAGGCGTCTCGCGAACAAGCGTTTGGGAGCGTCTCCTTTCGTCCAGCGCCTGTGCATAACGATCACGATGAGGACGAGGTGGACCTTGCCATCGCAAGGGTGGCGATTGCACAGTTGCGGGAAGATCAGGCGCAAGGATTCGACCATCGACTGTTTGCGCGAGCATCCTCGATATCTGCTGCTAGGAAGCTGACGGGGGTTTACGCCGGGCTGGGGGCGAGGGTAGAAGCGATCGACAGCGGAATTTCCAAACGGAGGCAGGAGCAACTGGAGGTCTCCTTGCTCCAGGGGGAGCTGGAGGGAATAGTCTGCGTTGACATGTTCGGGGAGGGCTATGACTTTCCAAAGCTGAAGATCGCAGCACTCCATGCGCCGCACCGCTCCCTGGTTCCAACGATACAGTTCATAGGGCGGTTCGCGCGAACAAACGATGAACGCACGGGAAACGCTACTTTGGTGTCGACTGTGAGTCGTCTGCAGGATGCCACTGCACGGCTCTTTCAAGAGGGAGTGGACATCGCTTCCCTTATAGACGAAGAGGCGAGGCGACAGCTCGCCGAAGGGGCTGCCGATGAATCGATCTTGGAGATCTTGAAGCCGAAGAGGCAGACAGTCTCTGACTACGATGCCGTGTCGCCAATGTCATTTGAGTTATATGCCCATGCTCGAATCTTTCAGTGCGACGAGGCCCCGGACTTCACTTTGTTTGAGGCATTGATAGGGAGACGGCTTCACTTGGCTAAGCAGTGGATCTCGGATGATGGATTGATCACACTGCTTTTGACCGTCGACAATGAGCCGCCGAACTGGGCGACTGCTGACGTACTTGTAAATGTACGACACGACGTTTTCCTGCTGGCCTACAACGCTGCTACGCAATTGTGCTTCATTGGCTCCACTCGTAGAACAGATCGCTTATATATCGCGCTAATGCAGGTCGTGGCCAAGGATCACCATAGGCCTTTGAGCTTCGAGGAGACCATCCGTGCGCGCGCCGGCCTCACGGATATGCGCTTCTACGCTGTTGGCTTGCGTAACACGGCCGTAAATTCGCAAGCAGAATCCTATCGCATGCTAACTGGACCTCGTGCTGAGCGAGCGGTCACGCCGGGCGATGGGCGCGCCTACGTACAAGGACATTACTTTGGCAGTGGATTGGAAGATGGCGAGCGTGAAACCATCGGAGCAAGCAGTAACTCGCGTATATGGAGCAATCAACGTCTCTCCGTATCGCAATACCTTGAGTGGATATCGAAGCTGAACAATCGCTTGAATGGCGACGAAACGCTAGCAGAGTCTCAGCTAGATCTCGTCCAGCATTCGCGGACGTTGCGGCGAATCCCAGATGTTGTTATTGGTGGAAGTTGGTCGCGCAATGCCTACAAGCAGGCGCATCGGATGAGATATCGACGTGTTGGACAGCAGCAGTGGCTCTATCGCCAAATCACTGATCTGGAGCTCTCGTCATTCGCCTCAGGACCTGATGGCCTGGATTTCGAAATCGTCTCGGACTCAGATGCGGTGCCCTACCGCATGTCTTTAGCCGGGGGCGCATTGTTTCGACAGCACGGCGCTGGTTGGGAAGTCGAAATATCTAGCACGCACGATGACTGGTTGGATTTTGACCAGTGGCTTTCTATGCACCCTCCGATCTTTTACGCAGCCGACAAGTCATCGTTCGAAGGGATGAACTGCTACCCGCCTCCGAAGCTGGCCAGCAATCGGCTTCTTGATGAGGACGTCGAGAACCCTGGGTGGGATGGCTGTGAGATCGGTAGAGAGTTTGACGCCGATAATCCCGAACGAATGACCGTCCACAGACATTTGGAATTGTGGATCAGGGCGAAGGAAAATCTCGAGGTCCTCGTTTATGACCACAGGACTGGGGAGGCCGCCGACTACATCGCGGTCACACGAGAAGAAGACGACAGAGTCCTCGTGAGTCTGTATCACTGCAAGGGAGCTGGGGGCGAACCAAATGGTGCCCGTGTTGACGACGTCTACGAAGTCACCTGCCAGCTACTAAAGTCAGTTGTTTATTGCGAATCCCGTGTGTTGGTCGAGCATGTGGAGCATCGGATAAATGAAAGGCGGCATAGGCGTCCGTCAGTCTTCAAGGTCGGCAATCTTGCAATTTTGCAAGAGATCTTGCTGAACCGGAGCGCGGACAAAGTCAGTTTCGCCATCTATGGCGTGCAGCCGGGAATTTCGAAAGGACAGATTGATGCCCACCTCGCTGATCTTATGGCCTTCAGTATTGACTACGTGAAAAGAGGGGGCGCGGCCGTTGGGAAGTGGTTGGTGAATGCATAGCCGAGACTTCCATCAGGTGGGGCCGCCTTTGTCACCGGAGACTTAAGGGCGTGGGCGCAACACTGAAGTGGTTTCTGAACAAACTTGGACAACTGCTCGCAACGCGTCGAAGGTGGCCCAGATGCAACAAATGTACTGGGAAAGCTTTGCCGTGCTTCGCGGTGCCGATGATCAGGCGGACCAGCGGCTCTCCGCTTCGCACACTGAATAAAACCTGTCGAGGAGTGCGGCGGCTGGTCCAGGTTCGGCTCTGTGGGTGATCTTATTCCGTACCGTATTGAGTTGCTCCGCAGCAACCCAGCATGCGCCCTCATTAAAGTGTCCGGCGACTGCTCTTGCCAGGGACAAGGCATTAGAGAATGTGAGCTTCGCTTCGTCAAAATAGCGAGGGTTGGCGACTGACGAACGGGTAATGGATCGCAGTTGCTCTTCGACCAGGAGGTGCCCTTTCAGTATTACTGTGAGTTCGTCCGCTGTTGGAGGAACGAGCCGAAAAAATCGTTCGTCATTTTCTGCAAAATCGGCTTTATGGTCGGCAGGACTCTTCACGGGGGCGCTCGCATGAGATATAGGGGCGCGACGAGGTTAGCGCGCAGTAGAGTGGAGGAGCAATCTCGGCTTTGGCAGGGACTACCTTATCTCTTGCCAGGCGGAATTCACCAGCCCGAACTTTCACCTGATGTCGGTGGCCTCGGCTCCGAGCGAGGTACGGTCGTACCGCTCGAATTCGCGTACCGTACATTCCTTCATGTAGGTACGGTATGGCGGACTGATGGGCGCAGCCAGCCCACACTCACGTATGTCATTGATCCAATAACGACAGTTTGGGTTTCGCCTCGGAGGCGGCGATCGGCGCAGCCTGAAGAGCTTGGTGGGGCAGGCGCGCAAGCGACGACCTTGACACCGCTTTTTCTTCATCTGTATATTTATGAATACTGTTCATAATGCTGAATTTCAGAAGACGGGACGGCCGTGATCCAGCGCGGTCGGGGAAAGCTAGCCATATGAGGCCTTATGAGTTCCACCGCATTCGCAGAGGCAATACGTATCGTTAACCGCAGTCCCCTAAACCGATGGTTGGGTATGTTCGTGCTTCGAGCCGATGAGGGCGGCATCACGCTCGGCATTCCTTGGCGAGAGGAGCTCGTTTCGAATCCGGATATCGGTTCCACGCACGGAGGAATTCTTGCGACGCTAATCGATGCGGCAGGCGACTATGCCGTCGCGTTGAGGGTGGGGGTCCCGGTCCCCACTATCGACATGCACGTGGATTTCCACCGGGTGGCCAAACCTGGAGATTTGCGGGCCGAAGGTCAGGTCATACACCAGGGCAGGCGTTTCGCTACTGCGCACGCCCGCGTGCTTGACGCGGAAGGAAATCTTATTGCTAGCGGCCGCGCGCTCTATCTCCTGCCGACGCCTGCCCATATAGCGCCGGCAACTCAAACGGCCACGGTTGAACAGGAGGAGGCGTGATGGGTCCGCTCAAGGGAATAAAAATCATCGAACTGGCGGGGATTGGCCCCTGCCCAATGGCTGCAATGCTGCTCGCAGACATGGGCGCTACCGTGCTGCGCATAGACAGGCCGGATCCCTCATCGCTGGGCATTGCTCGTCCTCTCAAGTTCAATTTATTGTTGCGTAACCGCAAAGCAATTGCGTTGGACCTCAAAAGCGCCGCAGCGCGAGATTTGGTGCTGCGCCTTGTGGAAGGCGCCGACGCTTTTATTGAGGGCTTCCGACCCGGTGTGATGGAGCGCCTTGGGCTGGGACCGGAGTCGTGCCTTGCGCGCAATCCACGGCTAGTTTATGGACGAATGACAGGCTGGGGGCAGACTGGCCCGCTGGCTCAGGTCGCCGGGCATGATCTTAATTACATCGGCTTGACCGGCGTGCTACATGCAATTGGACGAGAAGGTCAACCACCAACCCCGCCCCTGAATCTGGTGGGAGATTTCGGCGGCGGTGCGTTGTACTTGGCTCTGGGTGTGCTCGCCGCCATCGTCGAAGCTGCTAGATCTGGAAAGGGTCAAGTAGTCGATGCCGCCATCGTGGACGGCACAGCATCGCTTGCGACGTCTCTGTTCGGTCTGCATGCGGCCGGGCTTTGGAACAATGAGCGCGGCGACAACATGTTGGACTCGGGCGCCTATTTCTATGATGTGTACGAATGTGCGGACGGAAAGTGGGTTTCCGTTGCACCGCTAGAACGCAAGTTCCACGATAGGCTGCTTGAGCTAATGGGCTTGGATCGAGAATCGCTTGGCATCCAGGCGGGTCGGGAGGGGTGGCCGCTTGCCAGGTCTATTTTCGCCAAAGCCTTTAAGATGAAAACGCAGGATCAGTGGTGCGAACTGCTGGGCACGACAGACGTATGCGTAGCGCCGGTGCTATCGCTGGACGAGGTTGCACAGCACCCGCATATCCGCCAGCGCGAGGTGTTGATTGAGGTCGACGGCGTCCAGCAACCGGCGCCTGCTCCGCGCTTTTCGCGCACCCCCCCAAAGAAGCCGACGCCGCCTGAAGCTGCCTGCGCCAGCACGATGGAGGCGGCACTTTCGGGATGGCTATCGCCTGCCGAATTCACCGAATGGCGCGGGCAGTTGGCAGAGGTCTCAGTTCCCGGGCATATGACGTAAGGTCGCGGAAGCTGCTGCAGCCACTTCATGCAGTAGTTTTCGCAAGACTGGTAGCGACTGCGCGAAACGATCGCTGGGCGCCGCAATCATCAGTGCGTAGCTGGCCGTGCCGTCAGCCTTGAGAATAGGCGCGGCGATGCCCGACGCGCCAGTAACCGCCTCTCCCATGCTCACCGCAATTCCAGCCTCGCGAATCTCCTGCAGCTGCATCGCCAAGGCCTCCTTGTCCGGCAGAGGCTTGCCAGTCATGGATTTTAGTTTTGCAGTCTTGAGGTATTTCCTTTGCCAAGCCGGGTCTTGAAACGCGAACAGCAGCTTGCCTGCAGCCGACACGTGCAGCGGGCGCTTCGTGCCAATCGGCACGGAGTACCGGACTGGTTGCTTGCTGTCGATGCCATCGATGTAGGTAACCGTCTTAGATTCCTTGTCGATCAGCGCCAAGAAGACGCTTTCCTCGCAACGCGCCGCCAGGTCCTCCAGATAGGGTCGCAGAATTTTGGTGACGCCCGCGCTGGCCAGCACCTCGGCCGACAACTGGAAAATGGAGGGTCCCAACTCATAGCGTCCTGCGGTATGCATCAGGTACTTATGGGCTACCAAGGGCCGCAACAGCAACAGCAGGCTGCTCTTGGGGGCCTCGAGTTCTCCGCTCAGTTCCGCAAGCGTGGCGCCACCGGCGCCACGCGCCAGTACCTCAAAAATACCGAGAATCCGCAGCAAGGAGCGTGGTTCGGAAGTAGCGGAACTCGTTTCGGATCGGGTTTTCATGAATGGGTCGGATCGTCCAGGAGGAACGCGCATGCACCGCGTTCATATTCTTGAATGATACCCGCAATTACACCTCCGCCAGAACGGCGGCCTCGATAAAAAGCAGCAAAGAAGGAGAACTCGATGCAATCAGAAATTAAGGTCGCAACGCCTGCAGACGGTACTTTCCGCGCATACCAAATACGGCGCGACGGCGTGATAACTTCTGGCCTATCGCGCGTGACACTTGCGGATCTTTCACCCGGCGATGTGGTCATACGCACGGCATACGCGGGCGTTAATTACAAGGATGCCCTGGCGACGACCGAGCACGGAAACGTCATCCGCAAGTTTCCACGCGTCGCGGGCAGTGACGCCTCGGGCTGGATCGTGGCATCAGAGGATCCCAGGTTCCGGGAAGGCGATGAGGTTGCCGTGCTCGGACGTGGCTTCGGCGTGGACCACGACGGGGGGTTTTCGGAGTACGTGCGCGTGCCTGCCGATTGGGTCATCCGGCTACCTAATGGGTTTGCGTTGCGCGATGCGGCAACGCTCGGAATCGCTGGCTATACCGCCGCGCTCGCCGTGCACCTGCTGCTGGAGGCTGGCTGTCAGCCCGAACGAGGCGAAGTCCTCGTCAACGGAGCAACCGGCGCAGTCTCAAGCATGGCCATCGAAATGCTGTCACGACTGCAGTATCAAGTGTCAGCAGTCAGCGCCAAGGCTGGCCAGGCGGCCTATCTGCGTACCCTCGGCGCACACGCTGTTCTAAGTCCCAACGATTTAGCCGACCAAGGCAGGCCGCTGGAGCCAGCCCGATGGGCTGCCGGCCTAGATGCTCTGGGAGGAAAGCCGCTAGATCTGATGCTCCGGTCCATAATGCCGCGGGGCTGCGTGGCCAGCTTCGGCAATGTAGCTGGCAACGAGCTATCCACTAGCGTACTGCCCTTTATCTTGCGTGGTGTGCGGCTCATCGGCGTCAATCTTACCTACTACCTTGATCTGGAAGCCGAACTCTGGGCCCGGCTCGCTCACGACCTCAGGCCGCAGTGCACTCTGGAGCAGGTGAAGACCATAACGCTGGATGAGCTTGCCCAACAAATCCAATGCATGCTGGACGGTCGATCTTGGGGTAGGACTATTGTGGAGTTTCCGACCTAAGACGGGGTAAAGCCGCGGGCCGCGACGATTTTGAAGCTGCGGCCCGCTGTACTTTGTCAGGCGTCAATCTAGCGTCAGATCGGCCTTACTGATGACCTTGGCCAATGCACCCATCTCTTTGTTGAGAAACGCGCCATATTCCTCGGGTGTGGACGACGAGGCCTGTGCGCTCTGGGTGGCAAAGTACGCACGCACTTCCTTGTCCTCCAGAGCTTTCTCGACCGCCTGATTAAGTTTAGCGACGATAGCCGGTGGTGTTCCCGCTGGCGCCATCATCCCGGACCATGCCGACATTTCCAGGCCTTTTGCCACGGTCGCATCCAGCGTAGGAACACCTGGCAAGGTCTCAAGTGGCTCCTTCGTCGCAACCGCCAACGCCTTCACTCGTCCCGACTTGACGGCTGGGATAGCGCCCGCCGATGTCGCAAAGTAATAATCGACCATGCCTGCCATCAAGTCGACCAGCGCAGGCGCTTCGCCTTTGTAAGGAATATGCGTGCCTTTGATGCCCACAGCGTCCTCGAACGACAGCGAGGCTAGATGAGTTACGTTGCCGTTGCCCGCGGACGCGTAGTTCAGTTTCCCGGGATTCGCCTTTGCATAGGCCACAAGTTCCTCCACCGTCTTGAATGGCGACTTTAACGGCACCACCAGCACGATCGGCAGGCTGGCAGTGAGCGCGATTGGCGTGAGATCCTTACTCACATCGTAAGAAAGTCGCTTGCTGTAAAGGGCGGGACTCGACGCAATGGATGAGGTGTTGTATAGCAGTGTATAGCCGTCGCGAGCCGCCCGACTGACTTCCTCGGCGGCAATATTGCCATTGGCGCCGGGTTTGTTGTCGATGAAAACGTTCGCCCCCAAGGTGCCGGTCATATGTTTCGCCAATCCGCGCGCGATCGCGTCGGTGCCCCCGCCGGCGGAGAAGCCCAGGACGATCCTGACGGGCTTGGACGGGTAGGGGGCTTGTGCCATGGCGGCGGGTGCAGATACGCCTGCCACGATTGCGAGAAATGCTGCGCCAGTGAAGCTAGCCAGCCTCGAGTATCCGCGTCGGGCGCTGTTGATCGCCCGGTGGGGCTGCTTGTAATGATTCATTTTGTCTCCTCTTCTTATCGCTTGGCAGCCGGCGCTGCGCGCCGGTTAAGCCAACGGAACCTAGCCAGCCATTGTCAGTCCACCGGACACCGAGACAACCTGGCCGGTGATAAATGCTGCGTCGTCGGACGCCATGAAACACACCGCGCCGACCACATCGGCGGGCTGTCCAAGCCGCCCGAATGGAATGGCTTTCTCTAGCGCGTTGCGCAGCTTGGCGCCGCTTTCGCCTTCGCCAGCGAAGTCTCGGAACAGTGGAGTGTCGGTTGGCCCGGGGCACACCACGTTAACGTTGATCTGCTTGCGAGCGACCTCCCGCGCCATGGTCTTCGTGAACGCAATGATGCCGCCTTTGCATGCCGAATAAACCGACTCTCCGGAAGAGCCGACGCGGCCTGCATCGGACGCGATGTTGACGACACGCCCCTTGCCGCGCGCGACCATGCCTTTGAGCACTGCATGATGCAGGTTGATAGGACCTTTCAAATTGATGTTAATTATCTTGTCCCACAACTCCGGCTCGGTATCGAGAAACCGAGCGGCGTGATCCCAGCCCGCATTGTTGACCAGCACGTCAATCGGCCCCAGCTCGTTCTCGACGCGGGCTACGGCGGTGACGATCCCGGAATAGTCGGTAATGTCCACGCCATACACGGCCCCCTGGCCGCCTCTTTCGCGGATGCCCGCGGCGATTAGTTCCGCTGCTTCGGTATTCAGGTCGAATATGGCAACCTTAGCGCCTTCTTCGGCAAAACGATCGGATAACGCGGCACCGATGCCGCCGCTGCCGCCTGTGACGATCACAACCTTGTCTTGCAAACCCTTCATGGCTTTTCTCCTGGCTAGTCTTAGTTGCGGCACTTGATCATGCGCAGCGGGGTGTACGTCATTACGATCGTGCCGTCCTGCTTGACCACTTTGTTGAACGTGCGCACCAGCCCCCGCCCCGGACGGCTGTTTGACAGGCGCGCTTCGATCACTTCACATTCAACGTGGACGGTGTCCCCAACGAAAGCAGGGCCTTTGATGTCCAACTCCATGTTCAGGAAGGCGTAACCGGTCTTCTGCATGGTCGACTGTGTCAGAAGGCCTTCCGAAATTCCGTACACGAACGACCCCGGCGCGAAGCGACCCTTGATGTCGGATTCGTTCTTGACGAACTCCATATCGGTAAAAAGAACCTCAGTCATATGTATGCAGTTGATGAATGCGCACACGTCTGCATCCTGGATAGTGCGTCCCAGCGTCTTGAATTTCCGTCCGACCGGCAGGTCTTCGAAGTACATGCCAAGGCCTACGGTTTCGATTTCTTCGCGGTTCATTGCTGTCTCCTTGTGTGTGTTTTATTTACGGGCCGGGCGGCCCAACAGACTGTTCGAAATGATGTTGCGTTGGATTTGGTTAGTGCCCTCTATGATCTGAAGCACTTTGGCATCCCTGAAATAGCGATTGATTGGATACTCCGACGAAATCCCGGCTGCACCGAACAACTGCACCGCATCTGTCGCGACTTTCATGGCCACATCGCTGGCAAAGCATTTCGCCATCGCCGCCACGGGGGCCAGGGCCGCCGCCGGCGCGCCGCCATCTACCATCGAGGCTGCCCGATACACCAGTTGACGGGCTGCTTCGGTCTGCATGGCCATGTCGGCCAACATCCAGCGCACGCCTTGAAACTCACCGACCTGTTGGCCAAATGCCGTTCGATTTGTGACGAAATCGATTGCGTGGTCCAGGGCACCCTGGGCCAGGCCGACACCGCGCGCCCCGATCAGCGGACGACTGGCGTTGAAAGCCTCCATTACCGATTTGAATCCGCCTCCCAGCATGTTCGCCTCGGGTACCAATACGTTGTCGAGAAACAGCGGGCAGGACGGGACCCCGCGCGCACCCATCTTTTCTTCCTTGCGCCCGACCTGCAAACCTGGTGTGCCCCTCTCGACGATGAAAAGGCTGATTCCGTCTTTGTCATTCTCGCGGTACTTTGCCGCCACTAAAATGAAATCCGCGATATCCGAGTTGGTACACCAGATCTTGGCGCCATTTAACAGAAAGCCATTGGGGGCTTTCTCGGCTCGGGTCTTGATGCCGCTCACGTCCGAACCGCTTTGTGCCTCAGTGGTGGAGAAGGCCCCGCGCAAGTCGCCGCTCGCAAGGCCGGGCAAAAGCCGGGCCTTCTGCTCCTCCGTGCCGCCGTGCAGGATCGCGCCGAACGGCACCCACTGGACCAGCAGCAAGTACGCGGTGTTGTAGCAAACGCGGCCGAACTCTTCGATCGCAAGGCAAGCGGACAACATGCTGCCCGCGCCTCCATACTGTTCTGGGAAGGGAAGAGTGAATAGGCCCAACGCCTTGAGAAGGGCATACATGTCATGCGGATACTCGGCGCTGCTGTCAATCTCGTTGGCTCTCGGCGCGACCTTTTCTCGAGCCACGCGCCTGATGAGGTCTTGTATCTGCAACTGCTCTTCGTTCAACGCGTATTGGCCGTCATGCATGATGTATTCCTGATTTCGATGATTCGGTTTGCTTCCAGCGCCTCAATGTCGGCATCGGACTTGTTGAGCAGCGATGCGAGCACCTCGGCGGTATGTTGTCCGCGCAATGGCGGGGGATATCTGTACTCCACCGGCGTGTCGGACATACGGATAGGATTGGCGACCATGCCTACCGTGGCGCCGCCCGGATGGGGCATGTCCACGCGCAAACCGCGATGTACCACCTGCGGATGCTCAAATACCTGCGCGTAGTTGTTGATGGAGCCGTTCGGGACTTCGGAGTTGGCGAGCAGGTCCAGCCAGTGTCTGGACGTTTTTGTGCGGATAACTCTCTCCAACGCGTCAACTAACGCGGTGCGATTGATGTTGCGTCCGGGCACATCTGCAAAGCGTGAATCGCTAATCATTTCTGGAGTGCCGATCAGTTCGCACAATCTACGGAACTGACCGTCGTTACCGCATCCGATGATGATGTGTCCGTCTGCCGTGGGGAATGTTTGATATGGCGCCAAGTTGGGATGTTCATTGCCCCAACGGCGTGGAATCGATCCATTGGCAAAGTAACTAGCTATCTGGTTTGCCCCGAAATTGACGACCGTATCCAGCAACGCGACATCGATATGCTGGCCATTGCCGGTTGCATGTCGGTTTTCGATCGCCGAGAGGATGCCGATGGTGGCGTTCAAGCCAGTAAGCACGTCGGCGACGGCAATGGCGGATTTCATCGGGCCACCCCCGGGCTTGTCGTCGCGTTCTCCAGTAATGCTCATCAGTCCGCCTTCCCCCTGAAAAATGAAGTCGTAGCCGGGAAGATGGGCGCACGGCCCGTCCTGCCCGTAGCCGGTGATGGAGCAGTAAACTAAGCGCGGATTCAGCTCGCGCAAGTCGGAGTACGACAGGCCGTACCGAGCTAGGTCTCCAACTTTGTAGTTCTCGACGACGACGTCGCATTGGCGAGCAAGTTCTCGTACCAGTTCCTGCCCCCGCGGGGTCGAAATGTCGATGGCGACGGAGCGCTTATTGCGATTGGCGGACGTGAAGTAGGCCGAATCCCCCACACGCTCGCCCTCGTTATTCACTATCCAGGGCGGCCCCCAATGCCTAGTGTCATCACCTAGCACAGGGCGCTCCACCTTGATGACATCGGCGCCCAAGTCGGCCAGCATCTGGGTGCACCAGGGGCCTGCAAGGACACGGGTCAGGTCCAGCACACGCAAATGAGAGAGCGATCCAGCCATATGCATAACCTCTGATTTAGAGTCGTTCATATTTATGAATGGTGTTTATTATTGTATATTTGACCGCTAGGTCGCACAATTCCTAAATGCGGTTTACAAATCATATCCATCATGATCTTGATGTATTAGTGCGAGTAACTAGGCCGAAAACGCACGCGGATGAAAAGATACCGCGCCACCCAACCAGGAATGCGCAGTGCTAGTCCAATTTGATGCCGGAGGTTTGCACTACGGCTGTCCAGCGTTCAATTTCTGCCTGCAGAAAGCTGCGGAACTCCTGCGGCGAAGCCGCCTTCGGGATCGCCCCTTGTGCCGCCAAATGGGCTACCACCTTGGGGGTATTCAATGCCTTCACATAAGCCTGGTTTAAACGGGAGATAACCTCTGGCCGTGTTCCGCCGGGTGCCATCAACGCTTGCCAGGCGCCCATCTGGAAGCCGGGCAGGATTGCCTCCGCGGCTGTAGGCACATCAGGTAGCAGGTGCGATCGGTCCTTGCCAGTAACCACCAGCGCTTTCACGCGTCCGTCCCGGACATAGGGATAGGCTGAGTTGATAGGGTCCGCAAAGAGGTCGATACGCCCCGCGATGAAATCGGGGAATGCCCCCGCGCCGCCCTTATAGGGTATGTGCGTAGCCTCAATTCCCGCCGCCTGCAGCAGCACAAACATGGCCAGATGGGTTAGGTTGCCATTGCCTGACGAGCCGTAGTTCAGCTTGCCGGGATGCTTCTGGGCGTAGGACTTCAGCTCCGGCACGGTTGTCACCCCGAGAGGGGAACTCGCCATTATCAGCAAAGGTTGGTCGATCAGCAGCGAAACCGGGGTCAGATTTTTGTCGAGGTTGTATGAGACTTTCTGGCGGAACGCGGCCGTAAAGCCCAGCGAGGAGGTGCTGTGCAGGAGTGTGTAGCCGTCCGGCGCAGCCTGCGCCACAGCTTCAGCGCCGATGTTGCCATTGGCGCCTGGACGATTCTCCACCACTACAGGGACACCCAGCTCGACCGATACCTCGGCGGCTAACAGACGAGCGACCTGGTCGGTCGCGCCACCAGGCGCGAACGGAACGATGACTCGGATGGGCTTGCTAGGGAATGCCGGCTGGGCCCCTGCCGTGCCGGGGTTCAGAATCAGACTGCTGACTAGCGCTGCCACCAGTATGCGCAATAGTTTCATGGCTATCTCCTCTGTATGCCGGCTTCAGAACCGAGCGTCTCCTGCGTCGTCGATAGGTGCTGCCTAGTTCATAATAATGAACGCTGTTCATAAGTATACGTTTTTGGCCGCGCTGAAGGCAAATTTTTCCTTTACAAGCGCTCCACAGTTGAATCATGATGTTGATATAAATTCAAAATCGGAGGCAAGCAATGACCGTAGTGACTGAGTTGCACGACCAGGTGGCCGTGATCAAGCTGAACCGCCCGCAGGCCCTCAATGCACTGAACGAGCAGATGCTCGCCGACTTAGGCGCGGCGTTAGACGAGGCGCAGGCCTCGAGCTGTCGCGCCATGGTGTTTATCGGCGCGGAGGACAAGGCGCTGTGCGCCGGCGCGGACATCGCGCAGCTTCAGGCCCGTACGGCCGCCACGCATCGGGCGAACATCGGCCAGGCACAAACCCTCTTCAATCGCATCCAGCAATCAAGCCTCCCCAGTGTGGCGGTCATACACGGATTTGCCTTCGGAGGCGGCCTGGAACTGGCACTGGCCTGCACCTTCCGTATTGCCACGGCCAAGGCCAGAATGGCATTGCCCGAAGTCAAGTTGGGGCTCATCCCCGGCTATGGCGGCACGCAACGCCTGCCTCGGCTGATCGGCGAGGCCCGCGCGGCAGAACTGGTTCTCTCTGGCCGGACCGTCGACGCCGAGGAGGCCCTGGTCATCGGCCTAGTCAACCGCATTGTGGAGGGCGACGACCCGGGTGACTTGGGGCGCGCCTTTCTGGCGCCCATGCTCAGACACAGCAAGGTTGCTATCACGATGGCGCGCGAAGCCATGCGTCGGGGGCTGGACGGCGCGTTGGCGTCGGGGCTGGCGATCGAAGCCGACATGTTCGCGCTATGCGTCCAATCGAGCGATGCGGCCGAAGGCATTGCCGCCTTTCTGGGTAAACGGCCCGCAGCGTTCACCGACAACTGATTCGTTTTCCCCGGCCGCCAGTCTGCCGCAAACCCGGGCAAATCATGCACCCATACTCCCACCTGCTTGAGCCTTACGACTTCGGCTTTCTCGGCCTGCGCAACCGGATGATCATGGGCTCGATGCATACCCGCCTCGAGACCCTGGATCAGCCCTTGGCGAGGCAAGAGCAGTTCTTCCGCGAACGCGCGCGCGGCGAAGTAGGCCTGATCCTAACCGGAGGATACGCGCCGAACCTGGCGGGCCGCATGGAGGAGGACGCGCCAGTGCTGGAACACCCGGAGCAGCTGGCGCCGCATATGGCAGTTACACGAGCCGTGCACGAGGAAGGCGGGAAAATCGCTCTGCAGATCCTGCACGCCGGTCGCTATGCCAAGCATCCGTTGTGCGTTGGTCCAACGGATCTACGCGCGCACATCAATCGCCATGCGCCCCGCGCGCTTACGCTGGAAGACATCTCACTGACCGTGCGTTCGATAGCCTATACCGCGATGCTTGCGCAGGCGGCTGGCTACGACGGCGTTGAAGTCATGGGTTCCGAAGGCTATTTGCTAGATGAGTTCACGAGCCCTGCCACCAACCTTCGCGCCGACGTATACGGCGGCTGTTTCGAGAATCGCATCCGCTTCCCCTTGGAGACGATCGCAGCAGTGCGCGCCGCCGTCGGCAACCGTTTTCTGCTCATCTACCGGATCTCGGCCGTAGACCTGGTACACGGCGGACTAACGGGTGCCGAGACGGCCCAGCTGGCATTGCGTTTGCAGCAAGCTGGCGTCGACATGCTCAATACCGGGGTGGGCTGGCACGAGTCTGCCATCCCTACGATAGCGGCGTCCGTTCCGAGAGCCGCCTGGGATTTCGCCGTCCGCAACATCAAAGGCGCAGTTTCCATTCCCGTCATTGCATCCAACCGAATCAGTACGCCCGACGTCGCTGAGAGCCTGCTGGCTGGCGGCGTCGCCGATTTTGTGTCAATGGCAAGGCCTTTGCTTGCCGACCCCGAATTCGCCGCCAAGACGCGCAAGGGGCGCGCCGATCTCATCAATAGCTGTATCGCGTGCAACCAGGCCTGCCTGGACCACATCTTCACCGAGCGTGCGGCATCGTGCCTGGTCAATCCCCGTGCTGGGCGCGAATTGGACTATCCGGCGGGCCAGTCTGCGCCCCCGCAGCGCATCGCGGTAGCGGGCGGCGGCGCTGCAGGCATGGCTTTCGCCGTCTACGCGGCCGAACGTGGTCACAAAGTTGTGTTGTACGAGGCTGAGCGGCGCCTGGGCGGCTTGCTGAACCTGGCGCGCCGCATACCGGGAAAGAGCGAATTCAACGAAACGCTGCGCTACTTCCAAGTAAGACTCGCCGAACTAGGCGTGGCAGTCACGCTAGGGTGCCGGGTCACTGCCGCCGAATTGCAGGCGGGAGGTTATGACGCCGTCGTCGTGGCCACGGGCGTGATCCCGCGGATGCCAAGCATAGACGGCATAAACCATCCGAAAGTTGCCCTCTATGACGAAGTGCTGTCGGGGCGCCGTCGCGTTGGCAGCCGCGTGGCACTCATCGGCGGTGGAGGCATTGCTTTCGACACCGCGGAATTTCTCTTGGGCGACTCCATGGAATCGCTTTCACCAAAATTGTTCCGGCAGCATTGGGGCATCGATGCCTCCTTGAGGAGCCCGGGCGGCGTGAAGGACGTCTCGCCACGTGAATCAAGGCGCGCTATTTTCATGCTGCAGCGCAGCGCCGACAAACCGGGCGCGCGCCTTGGCAAAAGCACCGGCTGGATCCTCAAGACGCGGTTGAAGCGAGCCGGAGTCCAGATGATGTCGGGCGTCACCTATCACCGCATCGACGACGAAGGTTTGACCTACTCCTGTGGTGGAGTCGCACACGTGCTTCCGGTGGATGACGTCATCGTATGCGCCGGACAGATAGCGCAGGACGAACTGAGCGATCCGCTAGCCCGCTCCGGCATGCGCGTTGAAACTATAGGAGGCGCGCGGATCGCGGCTGAACTTGATGCCGCTCGCGCCATCGAGGAGGCGCTGCGGCTGGCCCATGCCTTCTGATCGATATTTCGCTGTGCGCGGGAACTTTCCCGCCACGACTCCGCCGCCAGTAATCACCGCGGCATTTCCTCTCCTCACACAGGAATCGTTGATCATGAACGACCGTTATGCTTCCTACACTCGGCTCAAGTTCGACCGGCCTCATCCCCGAGTACTTCGAATCACTCTGGTCTCGCCGCTTAAAATGGGCGCCATGGATGCAGCCATGCACCGGGAAGTTTCGCAGATATGGCGGGACGTGGATGCGGACCCCTCCGTCTCGGCAATCCTGCTGACCGGGGAAGGCCGCACATTCTCGGCCGGCGGCGACCTTAATCATGAACGCCACGGCGCAGACGACTACGACACGCGCATGCAGACAATGAAGGAAGCGCGCGACATCGTCTACGGCATGATCAATTGCTCCAAGCCGATCGTTACTGCAGCGCGCGGCTGGGCTGTTGGCGCCGGCCTTGCGTGCGTGGTCCTCGCCGACATTTCCATTGCATCCAAAGATGCTCGTTTCTCTGATGGACACATGAAAATCGGTGTGGCCGCGGGGGACCACGCCACCATCATTTGGCCGCTGTTGTGCGGCATGGCCAAAGCAAAATACTATTTGCTTACCGCAGACAGCTTCACCGGCGAGGAAGCTGAGCGCATGAATCTAATCTCTCTGGCGCTTGAAGACTCGGAGGTCGAAGCCAAAGCCGTCGAACTTGCATCCCGACTGGCCGATGGCGCGCCCGGCGCCATCCGCTGGACCAAGCACGCGCTGAACAACTGGCTACGACAGGCCGGCCCGATATTCGATGCCTCGCTGGCGATGGAGTTCATAGGCATGGCCAGCCCGGAAGGCAAAGAGGGGATGGATGCCTTCTTGCAGAAGCGGCCTGCCCGTTTCCCTGTCGAAACCCCCTTTTAGTAGGCGCGTTTGGCTAGGCCATGAGTTAATCTCGCTTCCATTCATCTGTTGCAAGGGCGACAACATCGTGGCAAACAAGTCAGGCGCCGAGATCCACAATCGGCTGTTCTTTCGTCTGTTCCAACTGGGAAACTCGCTGCAGCGCGAGGCGATCAACGAACTCGGAATCAGCACTGTGCAGTGGGCCGTGCTCGGCGCGCTGACCCGGCCGAAGGCGGCAGAGGGCATGACATTCGGAGAACTGGCCGACTATCTTGTGGTAAGCCGCCAAAGCCTGGACGGCGTTTTGAAGCGACTGGAGCGGGAAGGGCATGTGCGCCGCGTGCCCGATAAGAATGACAGGCGCGCACGCGTGGTCATTCTGCTGCCGGCCGGCCAGCGCTTTTGGGACGAGATCCAGCCCAACATCTACAAGTTCTACCGGCAAGCGATGAAGAGCTTTCAATTCGACGATAGCGTGACATTTCTGCATTTCCTTAATCGGCTGCAACACGACATCGCTGAGGTTGAGCTCTGACGCCTGCTTTTCACATAGGAAACCTATGAAAATACTGGTACCTGTCAAGCGCGTCGTTGACTACAACGTCAAGGTGCGCGTCAAGTCTGATCAGACCGGCGTGGATATCGCCAACGTGAAGATGTCCATGAACCCCTTTGACGAGATCGCCGTCGAAGAAGCGACCCGCCTGAAGGAAAAGGGCACCGTCGCTGAAGTCGTGGCGGTTTCTTGCGGCGTTGCGCAATGCCAGGAGACACTGCGCACCGCCATGGCCATCGGCGCCGATCGCGGCGTGCTGGTCCAGACCGACGCCGAGCTGCAGCCGCTGGCCGTGGCCAAGCTGCTCAAGGCCCTGGTCGACAAGGAACAGCCCCAGCTCGTGATCCTGGGCAAGCAGGCCATCGATGACGACGCCAACCAGACCGGCCAGATGCTGGCCGCGCTGCTGGACTGGCCGCAAGCCACGTTCGCCAGCAAGGTCGAAGTGGCCGACGGCAAGGTCACCGTGACGCGCGAAGTGGACGGCGGCCTGGAAACCCTGTCGCTGAAGCTGCCGGCCATCGTGACCACCGACTTGCGCCTGAACGAGCCGCGCTACGTCACGCTGCCGAACATCATGAAGGCCAAGAAAAAGCAGTTGGACGCCGTCACGCCGCAGGACCTGGGCGTTGATCCGGCACCCCGCCTGAAGACGCTGAAGGTCAGCGAGCCGCCCGCCCGCAAGGCTGGCATCAAGGTTGCCGATGTCGCGGCGCTGGTGGACAAACTCAAGAACGAAGCGAAGGTGGTCTGATCATGACGACGCTGGTTATTGCCGAACACGATAACGCCCATCTCAAGGGCGCAACCCTGAACGCCATCGCCGCCGCCGCCAAGATCGGAGGCGACGTGCACGTGCTGGTCGCCGGCGCCAACGCGCGCGCCGTGGCCGACCAGGCCGCGCAAGCCGCTGGCGTGGCGAAGGTGCTGCTGGCCGACGCGCCGCATTTGGCCGACGGCCTGGCCGAAAACGTTGCGGCGCAGGTGCTGGCCGTGGCCTCGGACTACAGCCACATCCTGTTCCCGGCCACCGCGTCGGGCAAGAACGTGGCGCCGCGCGTCGCGGCCAAGCTGGACGTGGCGCAGATCTCCGACATCATCGGTGTCGAATCCGCCGACACGTTCCAGCGCCCGATCTACGCCGGCAACGCCATTGCCACCGTGCAATCGGCCGACGCCGTCAAGGTCATCACCGTGCGCACGACCGGCTTTGACGCCGTCGCCGCCCAAGGCGGTTCCGCCTCGGTCGAAGACGCCGCCGCCGTGGCCGATTCGGGCCTGTCCACGTTCGTGGGCCGCGAAGTCGCCAAGAGCGACCGTCCCGAACTGGCTGGCGCGCGTGTCGTGGTGTCGGGCGGCCGCGGTCTGGGCAGCGCCGAAAACTTCAAGATCCTGGATCCGCTGGCCGACAAGCTGGGCGCCGCGCTGGGCGCTTCGCGCGCCGCGGTCGACGCCGGCTACGCGCCGAACGACTGGCAGGTTGGTCAGACCGGCAAGATCGTCGCGCCGCAGCTGTACGTGGCGGTCGGCATCTCCGGCGCCATCCAGCATCTGGCCGGCATGAAGGATTCGAAGGTCATCGTTGCGATCAACAAGGACGCCGAAGCGCCGATTTTTGGCGTGGCCGACTATGGTCTGGTCGGCGACTTGTTCCAGGTCGTGCCTGAGCTGACAAACACGCTATAAGCTAGGGTTCGGCCTATTGGCCCGTTGCCTACAAGATGACAGGTTTGCGCGTTGCGCTACCGGAACCACAACGGACGCTCAATGCGATGTCGATTGTGGGCACAACCCAATAGCGGATGGACTCAATTTGTGAGTAAATGGGTTGTGTACAGTCGATGTCGTGTCTGCAGAAAACGACGAAATAGGTTATCGGACTACGGAGCCCCGCCCTTTGCGGGGCTTTCGCCTTTTTTGCCCTTTTCCACGAACTATAGTGGAGGGCGCTATACGCCGAAAGACTTTCTAATCGACGAGCGGTGGGAAGAAAAGCAAGGAGTCGGTCTCATTGACTGTTCCCCAGGCGGTATTGCGATGATCAGCCAAAACCGTCGCCAATGATCCGATCCGCGCAGCGCAGCTTCTGCGTCGCGAGCTTGGGATTTTGACGGGTGGTGCCGGTCTTATTGATAGAGCTCACCTGCCCGAAAAGCCATTTGGAATGGTAAAGCAGACATCGTGCTGCTGGGGCGAGAATTTTTAAGAACATCCGTTCTGGCCATATGCCGTACCAGATGAGCTGCGCACTCCGATTGCGGTTCCTCCGCAATACATGCGCTATGGATCAGGGTTGCAGCGTCTAGCCTTGGTTACCGGCAGCCCCGCTGATCATCTCGTACCTTTATGGCCGGCTCCCGAGTCGTGTTCGCACTCGACCGGTAAGCCACGTGCCTCTGATTACGTTCAAACAGCGGAGGCCCGGCTATGTTGCGGGCGGCCTGTTTGACGCACGTGTTTTGCCGGGCGTAACAGATGGTGCGCTGGTTGGTTGGTGCGCCAAAGCTTTCGCGCCCAACAATGTGGAAACTTGTTGCCCGGCACCCAGCATGAGTTCGATGAACTCCGCCTCCCGCGCGTCCACTCGCACGCTGGGCCCAGTGAGCGCAAGGCAGTACTGTTCCGGCATTTGCGGAGTAACGAGGGGCACCGCAATGGACGTGACCCCGGGTATGCGTTGTCCACGCGTCATCGCATAGCCCTGGCTGCGGTAGCGTTGAAGTTCGCGCCGCAAAGCATCCCCGTCGAGTTCCTGGCCCTCCTTAGACGAACCGAGCAAATCATTCAACTGCTCATTAGTCATGGACGCAAGAAGAATGCGGCCGGTCGCGCCAAAGAGGATGGGCACGTGTTCACCCGGGCGGACGATAGCCATCAAGGGGGCCGGCGTGTCCACGACTTCCAGGCATACACGATTGGATTGCGAGGCAACGTTAAGCGTGATCGTTTCGCCCGTAAGCCGGTTGACTTCGACCATGACAGGAAGCGCGGCGTCGCGGACGTTCAACTTTCCTCTGGCGATATTGCCAAGCCGTGTAAATTTTCCCGATAGACAGTAGCGCTGGTCATCCATTCGCACAAGAAAACCCGCGCGGTTGAGCGTGTTGACTAGTCGGAATGTCGTTGCCTTCGGCATGCCGATAAGGCCCCCAATCTCTTGAAGAGAAAGACTGGGCCGCGACGCGTCAAAGGCATCGAAGATGGATAGGGCTCGCACGACAGCACGAACATCGTTATCAGATTTCGCGGATGAGCTGGTTTCATTCATAGCGAGCGGCGAAGGATTTATGTTGACTCCCGGGGCGCAGTTTTGCGCAGAATTTGTCTCATTAGTCTAGCACGCGAACCATCTAACTCTTGAAAAGTTTCGCTCTATGAAACCGATTCTGAAATATTGACTTCAGTAGGGATAACCGGTCATCATGGCGAACAACAAGGAAGAGGCATATGAAAGAACAGAGTGTGATGAACGAAACAATTGGCCCTGAATGCTGCGGCCGCTGGGCGCTGACCGCCCGCCTGCTGACCGCAATTGACGGAGATAAGATCCGGGGGCTTCAACGTGCCGCTTGACCCTGCCCTTCTTATGTCCTGGTCCTTACCTGAAGTTCGCTGCCAGTACACGGAAGACGACGCCATTCGTTATGCGCTTTCCGTCGGCGTCGGGTCCGATCCGCTGGACGAACGTCAATTGCCATTCGTGACCCAGGGCGGTGAGTTGACCCTTCCAACGCTGGCGACCGTTTTGGCTTTGCCCGGGCCGTGGACCTCCGACCCAAGGACTGGTGTTACTCGTGCAAAGCTCGTGCACGGGGAGCAGGCGCTCAAATTGCTGCGCCCTTTTCCATCATCGGCGACCGTCATCAGCCAGGCGCATGTCGAGGCCGTAGTTGATCGCGGCCCCGAGCGTGGCGCGGTGATCTATGTTTCGCGCAATATCCGGCTCGAAAACTCGGGAGAGATGTTGGCTACGCTTAGGTCCGCCAGCATTTGCCGGGCAGATGGCGGGTTCGGCGGAACTATGGAGCCTCCCTATCGTCTTCCTCCCATTCCCGAGAGGTCGCCCGATTATTCGTCGCGCCTCGCCACACAGGCGAACGCAGCGTTGTGGTACCAGCTAAATGGGGATCGCAATCCCTTACACACGTCTCCGGCGTACGCCAAAAAGGCGGGGTTCGATCGCCCCATCCTCCACGGACTTTGTACCTTCGGGACCGCCGCGCAACTTTTGTTGGGCGCAGTGGGCAACTTCCGCCCGGACGCTCTCAGCGAAATCGGGGGCAGGTTTTCAGCGCCCGCCTACCCAGGCGACACCCTGGAGGTGCGGATCTGGGAGCAGGGCGATTCCCACAAGTTTCAGGTATGGGCGGTAGAGCGGGCAGTAAAAGTACTCGATAACGGTTTTGCCTTAATTGAAAAGGCTTAAGAAGGCCATGTCTATCACATTGAAAGTTCAGGATGGAGTTGGGCTCGTAACAATCGCCCAGCCTCAGCGAAGGAACGCGCTAACTACTGAGATGCGTGAGCAACTGATCTCCCACATGCAGTCCATCGCGGATGATGATGCTATTCGCGCTGTCGTACTGACTGGGTCCGGAGACGCATTTTGCGCGGGTTCGGATGCATCCGGCATGGGGGGGCGCGACGCCGCGGCTAGCAGGAAGCGTCTGAGATTGCTGCAGCGCAGCGTACTCTCCATCTACACATTGGAGAAGCCCGTCATTGCTGCAGTCCACGGCGCATGTGTCGGACTGGGCTGGAGCTTGGCTCTGGCCTGCGACCATATTATCGCCACAGACAAAGCCTTTTTCAGCCAAATCTTCGGCCGTATGGGACTGGCGCCGGACGGCGGGTCGGCGTGGTTCCTGGTGCGCAACATCGGTGTACTGCGTGCCAAGGACCTCATCTATTCCTGCCGTCGGCTGCAGGCCAGCGAGGCATTGAGCTGGGGCCTGGTGAATCGCGTCGTTCCGGTCTCCGAGCTGGCGGACGTCGCGATGTCTCACGCCCGCATGTTGGCGGCCGGTCCTGGAATGGCTATCGGTCTGTCAAAAAACATGATGCAGGCAGCGTCGACGCCTAGTCTGGAGGCATTTCTCGAATCTGAGCTCCTGATCCAAACGCAGCTCACGCAGTCGGCTGACTACCGGGAAGGTGTGGCTGCCTTCAAAGAAAAACGTACGCCCGAGTTCATCGGCAAGTAGCCGAACCGGGGATCCATCAAATACTTGGAAGAACCATGACGTATACCAATCCGATGTCGTTGGAAGGCAGGAATATTGTTGTGACCGGAGCGGCGAAAGGGATCGGTCTGGAAGTTACCCGCCAGATCCTCGCTGTTGGTGGCACGGTCACGATGATCGATGTTAATGAGGCTGATTTGACGGCGGCCGTGGGTTACCTAGACAAGGACAAGGTGCTTTATCTGTCGGGTAGTGTCACGGACCCGGACTTCATGGCCCGAGCGGTAGCTGAAGCCGTCGCCCGTTTCGGCGCCGTCCACGGTCTTGTGAACAACGCTGGTATTGTCCGCGCAGCCATGATTGCCAAGATGACCATGCAGCAATGGCAGCAAGTCCTAGACGTGAATTTGACAGGCGCGTTCGTGGCCCTGCAGGCGGTGGGGCGGCATATGTTGCTGCGCGCGGAAGCCGGTGGCACCAACATCGGATCGATTGTCAACATTTCCTCCGATGCCGGCCGTCGAGGCACCATCGGGCAAATTAACTACGGGGCAGCTAAGGCTGGTCTTTTCGGCTTGTCGATGTCCGCCGCGCAGGAGTGGGCCAAGCACGAGATCCGGGTGAACACTGTCTGCTTCGGCCTAGTGGAAACGGACATGACTGAAATGCTGCGCAGCGACAAGTTTCGCGACCGATCCCTCGCAAAGATACCGATGGGCCGGTGGGTTCAGGCCGATCAGGCTGCACGGTCCATTCTTTACCTCCTGTCCGACGCGTCCGAACTGGTAACGGGACAGACGTATTCGGTCAATGGCGGCGCACATATGCATCCCTAGCCGTCAGCCATGTCCTCATCGACCAGCGGGCTTTTATGACAGAGCGATAAGTACCTTACTTTTGTTGGATGTCCTGGCCGCAGACAAGGCGGCCTCGATGGAGGTCAAGGGATATATTGTGCAGTCCGGCATTGGCAGTTTCCTCTGCACGAGTTGCTCGGCAAGCTCTCCGTACAACTTGCGCACGGCGTTGAACGACAGCTGGCTTAAGGCCTGCCCTAGGTTGAAGCCATGCACCTGCACCTTTCCGAAGGTGAGCTGACGCGACGGAATCGCGCAGTCCTTGCCCGAGAGATGCCCATAGACGCGTAATGTTCCGCCAACGCGCAGGCTGCGTGTCAACCAAGCGCTATCCGGGCCGGCCACGCAGTCAAGCGCCAGATCTACGCCCTGGCCTGCTGACAGTTGCCTTAGCTCGTCAGGCAGTGTCGGGCCTGTGGTACAAGCCGCGACCCCGACCTGTGCCAGTGCAGCTGCCGCCTGCGGGTCACGGGCGACGGCGACCATATTCAGCTTGGCACTTTTGCCAAGTGCAGCGAGCAGGCGGCCCACCGACGAATTCGGTGCGTTATAGGCGACCCAATCGCCTGGGCTGCGGTCGGCGAGAAGCAGGTGTGCCGTGGCGGGATTGACGCGCAACATCGCAGCTTCGGTGAGGTTTACCCCTTTGGGCAGAGGAATCAGCGCCGACTCATCGAGAGTTCTGTACGTTTGCCAGTTGCCTCTCGGCAAAGGAACCACTAGGTCGCCTACTGCCAGGCTCTTCACCTCGGGTCCGCAGGCGACGACTTGCCCCACTCCTTCCGCACCGGGAGTCAAGGGGAGTCGGCTGTTTGCATAGGACCCGTCGATTTCGAGCAAATCGGCCGGATTCACCGGGCTGAAGAGCATCTGGAGCAAGACATCGGAGCCGAGGGGGGGCGGCGGGTCCTTATGCGGCACAAGGGAGATCGCGTCGAAGCGCATCAATAGGACGGAAAAAGAAGAAACAAGTTCCATAAGGCGAATCCGGTTCCAAAAAAACAAGTATACTCGCGGCATTAATTAGACTCACGGGTGCTAACAATGGATTGTTTTGTTTATGACGGAATCCGCAGCCCAATCGGCCGGCGCGCTGGCGGTCTGTCCAGCATACGTCCCGATGATCTTCTGGGGCTCTGCATCAAGGAAGCGATACGTCGTACAGGCGTCGCGGCAGACCAGATCGACGATGTAATCGCCGGTTGCACCAGTCAGTCGGGCGAGGATGCCCGCAACGTAGCGCGCCACGCGTCTCTGGTGGCAGGACTGCCGGTGTCAATCCCGGGGCAGACCGTCAACCGACTATGCGGCAGCGGTATGCAGGCCGTACTCAGCGCCGCCCACGCCTCAACAGCGCAACAGGGCGAACTGTTCATCGCAGGCGGGGTGGAGAGTATGACGAGAGCCCCCTTCGTGCTTTCTAAAAGCGAGACGGCGTTTGCGCGGGAGCCGAAGATGTTCGAGGCGCTGGGCGCTAGGTTCCCTAATCCGCGCATTATCAAGGAGTTCGGCGGCGACGCCATGCCACAAACGGCGGATAACGTTGCCCGGGAGCTGGACGTTACACGCTCGGCCGCGGATCAATTCGCCCTGGCATCACAACTGAAGTACACGCAAGCAAAACAAGCTGGCTTTTACGACGACGAAATCCTTCCTATCGAAATCAGAGGGCGCAAGGGCGCTGCGGCGAC
Source organism: Achromobacter sp. SIMBA_011 (assembly GCF_046535435.1). Lineage (NCBI taxonomy): Bacteria > Pseudomonadati > Pseudomonadota > Betaproteobacteria > Burkholderiales > Alcaligenaceae > Achromobacter > Achromobacter sp. SIMBA_011. The sequence continues at coordinate 266,863 of NZ_JAWRWN010000005.1, forward strand.
GGTGGCTGAGGACGAACATCCACGTGGGGAGACCACTATTGAAGGCTTGCAAGCCTTGAAAACGCTATATGCCGATGGCGTCGTGACAGCCGGAAATGCCTCCGGTGTCAATGATGGAGCGGTCGCGCTGCTGGTGGGCTCACGCAGCGCAGGCAAGCGGCTCGGTTTGCGACCACGCGCTCGTGTGCTCGCTGGGGCAGTTTCCGGAATCGCTCCGAGAGTAATGGGCCTGGGGCCGGTCGACGCATCGCGGATCGCACTCAAGCGCGCCGGCCTTTCGCTGGCGCAGATGGATGTCATCGAACTGAACGAGGCATTCGCCGCGCAAGTACTCGGCTGCTTGAAACTAATGGATCTGTGCGGCGACGACAAGCGCGTAAATGCCAATGGTGGAGCGATTGCCATCGGCCATCCCTTGGGCGCATCCGGCGCACGCCTAGTCCTGACAGCCACGCGACAACTCGAGCACATCAACGGTCGCTATGCGCTCGCGACAATGTGCATAGGCCTTGGGCAAGGTATTGCCGTTGTAATTGAGCGCTGCTGAGTCTAGACCTTCGGCAGGAAACCGGACCTAGTGGTCCCATAAATAGGATGAGGACAATGGACATAACTTACGAAAAATATCAGTTCATCAAGGTTGAGAACAACGACGGCATAGCTACCGTCACCCTGAACCGCCCGGAACTTTTGAACGCCGTCAATCCTGAGGTGCATGCGGAACTGGAGTACATCTTTGTCGATATCGCCAGGGATGAAAGAATTAAAGTCGTGGTGTTGACTGGCGCCGGGCGCGCGTTCTCAGCGGGCGGAGACATCAAGCGGATGGCGGAGCGGGCGGGCACCCAACATGGGTTTGAATATGCCATCCGCGTTCCGGAAAAGACCCGTCGGATTTACAACACGCTGCTGGAAGTGGAGCAGCCGATCATTGCCGCGGTGAATGGCGACGCAATTGGCCTGGGCGCCAATATCGCCTTGTTTTGCGACATTACTGTGGCATCTGATACCGCGAAGATCGGAGACACCCATGTCAAAGTAGGATTGGTCGCCGGAGATGGAGGCGCCATCATCTGGCCGTTGTTGATCGGGCCGCAACGCGCCAAGGAGTTCTTGATGCGCGGTTTGCTTGTAAAGGGGGAGGAGGCTGCCCGCATCGGGCTTGTGAATCATGCGGTGCCTGCAGACCAAGTAATGGCGAAGGCTTATGAAATCGCCGCCGAACTTGCCGCGTTGCCCAAGTGGGCCGTGCGTTGGACCAAGCTGTCGATGAACAAGAACCTGAAGCAACAGCTCAATTTGACACTGGATACCTCGATATCTTACGAAGCTCTGTCCATGCAGACAGCCGATTACAAGGAAGCAGCGACGGCTTTCGCGGAAAAGCGGAAGCCCGAATTCGTGGGTCGTTGATAGGGTTGGAGGCATAAATGGACTTGAGGTTCACCCCCGAGGAGGACGCCTTTCGCCAGGAGGTCCGACAATTTCTCGCCGACGAGCTGCCAGATGATATTCGACAGAAGACCTTGCTCCGCCGTCACCTGGAGAAAGATGATTGGGTTCGCTGGCAGCGGATTCTGAACGCCAAGGGCTGGGCAGTGCCCGCTTGGCCTGTCGCTTATGGCGGAACTGGTTGGACCCCGATCCAGCGCTTCATATTCCTCGAAGAGCTGCAGCAGGCACCGGCGCCGGAGACTTTGTCCTTCAACACTGGCATGTTGGGGCCGGTGCTGATCGCATTCGGCAGTGAAGAGCAAAAAAAGCAGCTTTTGCCCAGGATCGCCAACTTGGACGATTGGTGGTGCCAAGGGTTTTCAGAGCCGGGCGCTGGTTCCGATCTGGCGTCGCTGACCACGGTTGCTCGGCGCGAGGGCGATGACTATGTCGTGGATGGCCAGAAGCTGTGGACGACGCAGGCACACTATGCCGACTGGATGTTCTGCCTTGTACGTACCGACCCCGCGGCGCGTAAGCAGGAGGGCATCACCATGCTGCTGATCGATATGAAGACGCCAGGCATCGCCGTCCGCCCCATCCACACGATAGACGGATATCACGAAACCAATGAGGTGTTCCTCGACGGCGTGAGAGTACCTGTGACGAACCGTGTTGGCGAGGAAAACCAGGGGTGGACATACGCTAAATACCTGTTAGGACATGAGCGGTCTGGCATTGCGCGCGTCGGCGTCTCGAAGGAGCGCCTGCGCAGAATCCGAGAGCTCGCGCTGCGAGTCCTGGGTGATGACGGCAAGCCAATGATCGAGGACGTTCAGTTCAGACAGCGGCTGACGGTATTGGAAGTCCAGGTGAAGGCGCTGGAGATTTCCCAATTGCGCGCAATCGGCGCAAAGCGTAATGAGGGTCCTGATGCATTCGCTTCCATCCTCAAAGTCAAAGGCTCGGAAATGCAGCAGGCAACTATGGAGTTGCTGATGGACTTGCTTGGTCCACTCGCCTTGCCCGATGTTGAGAATATTTCCGGCCAAGACATTGTGCCCGCTTGGGCCGCCGCGGCGGCACCCAGCTATCTGTTCTCACGTACGTATTCGATCTTCGGTGGTTCGAACGAAATCCAGAAGAACATTCTCGCCAAGGTCACACTGGAGTTGTCATGAACTTTGACCTCGAAGATGATCAACGCGCGTTAGTGGATACGCTGAATCGGTTAGTGTCCAAGGAGTACTCATTCGAACAGCGACAGAGGTATGCTCGCCACTCCCTGGGTTGGAGCCCCGATGTCTGGAACAGCCTGGCCGAGATCGGCTTACTCGCATTGCCCTTTTCGGAAGAAGATGGAGGCCTCGGCGGCACGCCTACCGATTTGATGTTGGCTGCGCAAGCGTTGGGCAAAGGCGCGCTGTTGGAACCATTCATTTCCAGTATCGTGCTGTGCGGGGGGGCTTTAAAGTACGGCGCCTCTATCGAACAACGTGCACAATGGATTCCGCGTCTAGCCGACGGGTCACTCAGGCTGGCGATGGCGCATACTGAAGCTGGCACCCGCTTTGTCCACGGTGGCGCCGCTACTCGCGCGGACCGTATCAGCGATCAGTGGCGTCTGACAGGCCGCAAGACGCTGGTGCTACACGGCGATTCGGCGGATGGTTTCCTGGTAACAGCGCAAAGCGCACGTGCCGGCGGAGTTCCGAGTCGCGCGATCTTTCACGTGAACGGTGACGCGGCAGGGCTGCTCCGAACGCCATACACACTCCTGGATGGAACGCGCAGTGCGGACATCATTCTGGACGGCGTCGACGCGCAGTTGGTGGTAAAGGAAAATGCTGAAGAGGTGCTTGGTCTCGTTGCTTGTGACGGCGCTGGCATAGCTATTGCAGACGCAGTGGGAAGCATGCAGGTCCTCATCGATCTCACCGTCGATTACCTAAAGACGCGGCGTCAGTTTGGCCGCGCGATTGGCAGCTTCCAGGCGCTGCAGCATCGTGCCGTCGATATGCTGGTCGAGTTGGAGCAGGCGCGCAGCATGAGCATGTACGCCACCATGGCAGCCGACGCGCCTTTGGCCGAACGGTGCCGTGCTATTTCCGCTGCCAAGATCCAAATTTGCGCATCGAGCCGGTTCATATCGCAGCAGGCCATCCAGCTACATGGCGGTATTGGCATGACCGAGGAATATCAGGTCGGTCATTTCGTGCGTCGCCTCATGGTGCTCGAATCGTTGTTCGGCGACAAAAACTTCCATATGAAGCGCCTCTCAGCTACGGAAGGCGTATTTTCAACTCAGCCATAGACCGTTAAGGCCGTCTCATTGTCAACCGCCGAGTGCGGCGCTGGCCAGATAAAGCTTAAGGATCAGGACATGAATTTCGAATTAACCGAGGATGACCGTATGTTCGTCGATGCTGTTCGTCGCTTCGCACAGGACAAACTTGCGCCTAGTGCTCTGGCACGCGCGCATTCGCCCGATTTTCCGTCGGACGTGGCGGCTATGCTGGCGGACCAGGGGCTGCTTGGCATCGCATTCAGCGAGGCGGATGGTGGGATGGGAGGCACGCTAATGCAATCGGTACTAGCCATCCAGGAAGTCGCATTGGCCTGCCCTAAGAGTGCCGACGTCGTACAGGCGGGAAATTTCGGTCCCATTCGAACTTTCGTCCAATACGCGACCGACGAACAGAAAAAGCGCTTCCTGCCCGACCTCCTGCGAGGTCGCTCCGTCATCGCGCTGGGTATGAGTGAGCCCGATGCCGGTTCAGCCGTCACTGAACTCAAGATGTCTGCGAAATTCGATGGCGATGAAGTAATACTCGATGGCAGCAAGGTCTTCTCGACGCATAGCCCGGATGCCGACCTGTTTTTAGTGTACGTGCGTTTCGGTCCGGGCGTTAATGGTATCGGCTCGGTCCTGGTGGAGCGGGGGACCCCGGGATTCGAGGTCGGAAATCCCTCGGAATTCATGAGCGGCGAGCAGTGGAGTCAACTTTATTTCCAGGATTGCCGCATCCCGATCAAGAATGTGTTGCTGGGGGAAGGCGGCTTCAAAAAGCAGATTTCAGGCTTCAATGTTGAACGGTTGGGCAACGCGTCACGGGCGCTAGCACTAGGCCGATATTGTTTCAACACCGCGCGTGACCACGCTCTTGATCGCAAGCAGTTCGGGCGCCGATTGTGCGATTTCCAGGGGATTCAGTGGAAATTTGCCGAGATGGCTTTGAAGCTGGAATCAGCGCAACTGCTCCTGTACAAGGCGGCGATGGAAGGCGCTACCGGGTTGCCGACGGCGCAGAGTACGGCGATTGCCAAGCTGGCCTGCAATACAGCTGCGTGGGACGTAGCAAATGAAGCGCTGCAAGTCATGGGAGCGATGGGATACAGCAAGGAGGCCTTAGTCGAATACTGCGTCCGGCGTATCCGCGGCTGGATGATCGCCGGTGGCTCGCTGGAAATTCTCAAAAACCGTATCGCCGAGGGCGTGTTCGGGCAAAGCTTTCCGCAACGACATACGACGGCTGCCTGAAATGTTTTACTCCTCGGAATTGAATCTGGCCGATGTTCTCTTCCGTCCGCGCAGCATCGCATTGGTTGGCGCCTCGGACCGCAGAGACAGCCCCGCTGGCAGACCGCTGGCCTTGTTGCGCGAGGCGAGTTATGAGGGGCGCGTCTATGTCGTTAACCCCAAATTTTCTGTCGTGCAAGGAGAGCAGACCTGGGACGACTTGAGCGACCTGCCCGAAACGCCAGACCACGTTTATCTGCTGGGCTCGTCGACAACAGTGCTTGCAGCGGTTCAGGCATGTGTCGCTCTAGAGGTTCCCGTAGTGACCATATTGGCCAGTGGCTTCAGCGAATCCGGGCCGCAGGGCGTCGCCCTCGAGAATGAGATCCGTGCCGCATTGCTCGGGTCAAGAACTCGGCTGCTGGGCCCCAGCAGCCTTGGTGTGGTCAACTTCCAGAATGGTTGCAGGCTATCGGCGAATGCCGCCTGCGCTGGGGAGTTCCCCGTAGGGCAGCAATTGGTAGTGTCGCATAGCGGAAGCATTATCGGTGCGCTTGTCACGCGCGCCCGTAGCCGCGGAGCCGGCTTCGCGGGCCTCGTTTCGGTAGGTTCGGAGATTGACTTGACGATGGCGGACATTTGCGCCTCCACCCTGTCGGAACCCTCTATTACCGGCTACATCCTCTTTCTTGAACATCTGCGTGATGCGGACCGCCTGCGCCGATTTGCTGCGGAAGCAAGGTCGCAGGGGAAATCCGTCGTCGCATACAAATTGGGCAGGACCGCGGAGGCGGCCAAGCTTTCTGTCTCACATACTGGTGCGATGGTCGGAGAAGATCAGTTCGCAGCGACTTTTCTCAGGGAATCCGGCATAGCTCGTATTCACCATATCGATGCCCTTCCGGAAGCCGTTACGCTAGCGCGAGTACTCGGCGACATACCGCAGCAAAGGACGGTGAGTTTGGCTGTCGTTGGTACCACGGGCGGCGGATCTGCCATGCTAGTGGATGAGATGGCGCTGAGAGGAGTTCACGTGAGCCGCTTGTCGGCGTCCAGTGTCCAGGATCTGTCCCAATCTGGAATCCGTTATGGCGACGGCTCGGTCCTGGACCTGACGCTGGCGGGCACCAAGGCAGAGGTGATGTCTCGAGCCTTGGACGTGGTTGCTGGGTCTGGGGATTTCGACTTGGTACTGGTTGTCCTGGGATCCTCGGCCCATAGCCGGCCGCAGGCCACGGTCGCTCCGGTCATCGAAGCCTTCCAGAAGGCGTCGTGTGCGATCGCTGTCCTAGTCATGCCACACGCGCCTGAAGCGCTCGCATTACTGCTTGCGGCCGGCGTTCCCGCTTTCAATGCGCCCGAGGTGTGTGCGGATGCCATCCAGGCGGTGTTCAAAGCGAGATATCGGGATCGCCCCGAGAATCCTCTCGCCATACCAGCGCGGAGGCGCCCTGAGGAATTACTGGATGCCATCGGCATTGCACGTCCCCCCGAAGTTCTTGCGTCCTGGGATACGGAGGAGCCGTTGGCGCTTCCGTTCGATTATCCCGTCGTCATGAAGGTTTATGGTGAAGGCCTTTTGCATAAGACGGACGTCGGTGGTGTGGTCTTGGGCATCGCTACCCCATACGAGGCGGCTCAGGTTCTTGCTCAGTGGAAGGCTAGCGAGGTGTTCGATGGAAAAGAGGTTCGTATCCAGATTCAGCCGATGGTGAGGGGCGTGGTTGCCGAAGTACTGGTGGGATTTCTGCGAGACCGGGAAGTGGGCCCCGTCGTGACGGTTGCTATGGGCGGCATTCTCGCTGAATTGAGCGAACAGCGGGTGTTGCGCTTGGCCCCGGTTTCGGTGGCTGAGGCGCGAGAAATGATCTCCGAGCTTGCTCCATTGAAAGTACTGGATGGATATCGAGGCAAGCCACGTGGCGACAGAGAAGCGCTGGCCGAGGCAATTGCCGCGCTGTCGCGTCTGGCGGCTTGTCGCGAGGTCGTCGAGGCAGAAATCAATCCGCTAATGGTACTGGCGGAAGGTAAGGGCGTGGCTGCAGTGGATGTCCTGGTGCAAGGGAAGTGAAATGTCAGAACGCGAAAGAATGGAATACGACGTTGTGGTGGTGGGTGCGGGACCTGGTGGGCTGGCCGCCGCGATCCGCCTGAAGCAGTTGGTGGCCGAGAAGAATCACGAGGTCAGCGTCTGTGTCCTTGAGAAAGGCCCGGAGCTAGGCGCGCACATCCTATCTGGGGCTGTTATGGACCCGGGCGCATTGACCGAGCTGATTCCCGATTGGAAGGAAAAGGGCGCGCCGCTTAACGTCGCAGTAACCGAGGACAAGTTCCTTTTCCTCAGCGCCAGCGGCGCGCACCGGACACCCGACTGGATGCTGCCCCAATGCTTCCACAACAAGGGCAACTACATCGTCCGCCTGGGCGACGTGGTTCGATGGCTGGGCGAGCAGGCAGAAGCGCTGGGGGTGGACATCTTCCCCGGCTTCGCGGCCGCCGGCGTGCTGTACGACGAACGGGGGGCCGTGCGCGGCGTCGTCACTGGCGACATGGGCGTGGCGCGTGATGGCAGCCCTACCGAACAGTATCAGCCAGGTATGGAACTGCTGGGCCGCTTCACAATCTTCGCCGAAGGCTCGCGCGGCCATTTGGGCCGGGAACTGATCGCCCGCTACAACTTGGATCAGAACGTCGACCCGCAGTCCTATGGCATCGGCCTAAAGGAGTTGTGGGAAGTCGACTCCGCACAGGCGCGCCCCGGCTTAGTTGTGCACACGGCCGGCTGGCCGCTTGACGCTGACACCTACGGTGGCTCCTTCCTCTATCACTTGGATAGCAATTTGGTGGCGGTAGGCATGGTCGTTGGCTTGGACTACGCCAATCCCTGGCTGTCGCCGTTCGAGGAATTCCAGCGCTACAAGACGCACCCGGCGATTCGTCCCACGTTTGAGGGCGGCAAGCGCATCGCCTATGGCGCACGCGCCATCACGGCCGGTGGTCTGCTAGCCCTGCCCAAATTGGTATTTCCGGGCGGTGCTATGGTGGGTTGCGAAGCCGGCTTCCTCAATGCTTCGCGTATCAAGGGCAGCCACGCCGCGATCAAAACTGGCGCGCTCGCAGCCGAAGCTGCCTTCGACGCGGTGGTTGCCGACCGCCGCCAGGACGAATTGGCCGCCTACCCCCTCGCCTTTCAGGCTTCCTGGCTACACGCCGAACTGACCAAGGCGCGCAATTTCAAGCAATGGTTCAAGAAGGGGCGCACTGTCGCGACCTTGATGACCGGTATAGAACAGTGGTTGCTCAGAGGAAAGATGCCCTGGACTATCCATCGCAACATGCCCGACTACGCCTGCTTGCAGCCGACCTCGAAATTCACGCGCATCGACTACCCCAAGCCTGACGGCAAGATCACCTTTGATCGCTTGAGTTCGGTGTTCATCTCAAATACCAACCATGAGGAAAATGAGCCTGTTCACCTGACGCTCAAGGACCCCAGCGTGCCGGTGGCCGTCAACCTAGCCAAGTACGGTGGCCCGGAGGTTCGATATTGTCCGGCCGGAGTATACGAATTCGTTAAGGACGACCACGGAGCCGACCGCCTGCAGATCAACGCACAGAATTGCGTGCACTGCAAGACCTGCGACATCAAGGATCCCATGCAGAACATAGTTTGGGTAGCGCCGCAGGGCGGCGAAGGTCCCGTGTACAGCGGCATGTAGCCTCGAGCGCTGGTTTGGCGTACGCAGCGCTTGATTTATTACCGCTTGCAAGGATTCCCAATGTCATCAGATCTCGAACCAGCGCTCTTCTCCCCGTTCACCATCCGGGGTACGACTTTCAAGAATAGAATCATGGTGTCGCCTATGGCGGTCTATTGTGCGCGGGAAGGTGTCCTATCGGACTGGCACTTCGCTCACTATGCGAAATTCGCGATGGGTGGCGCCGGATTCGTGTGCATGGAAGCAACCAAGGTCGAACGCCGCGGACTAGGGACGGTCGGCGATCAGGGTTTGTGGAGCGACACCCATGTTCCACGCATCCGGGCAATCGCTGATTTTATTCATTCTCAGGATTCAAAGGCCGGCATACAGTTGAACCATGCCGGGCGCAAGGCTGGAACATTAAAGCCCGCCGATGGATTCGGGCCGATGGACCGATCTGTCGAGGTCGAAGGGGGCCATTGGGAGGTCATAGGTCCCAGCGCGGTTCCTTATCTTGAAGGTTGGCCCGTTCCGCGTGAGATGACCATCCGGGATATCGAGGAGGTTATCGAAGCATTCGGCCAGGCCGCGCGGCGCGCGCATGCAGCCAATATCGACGTTATAGAAATTCACGGAGCCCATGGGTACTTGATACATCAGTTTCTATCGCCTTCGTCCAATCTACGGACCGACAAATATGGTGGCAGTCTACCGAACCGTATGCGTTTCGCGCTGCAAATTACCGAGCACATCCGGGAGATTTGGCCGGCGGAAAAAGCTTTGTTCTTCCGTATATCTGCGCAGGACGATACAGGGTGGGGGCTGGAGGAATCTTTCACCCTCTCACGGGAATTGGCGGCCCGGGGTGTGGATGTGATCGATTGCTCTTCCAGCGGCACCAACGTTCGATCGGCGGCCACCAACGCTGCTTCGCTTCAACTCGGCTTCCAGGTTCCATTCGCCGAAGCGATTCGCCGTGAGACAGGTATCCCGACTATCGCCGTAGGTCTGATCGTGCAGCCGCAGCAGGCTGATTCCATCATCAAGAATGGCCAAGCCGATCTGGTCGCTATCGGAAGAGAGCTTTTGTACAACCCGTTCTGGCCTCATCATGCCGCGATGACGCTGGGCGTAGATCCCGAGTTCAAAAATATGCCCCCCCAAATCGGCTGGTGGCTGAACAAACGCGCCAAGTCTGGCTACCGGGCTTGAGGATACCGCGCTGGCGCGGTTGCCTGCCAGCGCCTGCGACGCCTTCCCACCGCGATATTTAGAGTGGGCATCTGAGGCAGTGTGGGCATTTACCCCGACTAAAGAGACGTTGGGCTGTACCGCACGCAAGGTCGCCATTGGAAACGCGCAAGGCCGTGCGCCACACACACCGGTACCTGAGGATTCGCAATCTCGTCCTGCATGCCGACGCCAACTGGGCTCCGTTCAACCTGCCTTCGCTAAGCGTTCGGCTGCCTTTGGACTTAGCGAGCCCTCCGTAGCCTTCGTTCACGTAGTTTCAGGCGCTAATTGTGAGAGGTATACCGCTTGCAAGGTTGAAGCCCATTCTGGACGTCTGCGCTCGATTTGGAGGGGCGTCAGCCCCAATCTGCGTTCGCCTTAGAGTTTTTGTGGAGCGGCGGCCGGGATAATCTCGTCCGGCTGGCCAACAACGATCTTGTAGGAAACTCCGTTGAGGGACTCATCGGAAATGAGCCGTAGAATGGCAGTTGCTACTGCTCCAGGTGTTAACGCAGGCTTGTGTGTGCGGCCGGCGCGACGTCCGAGAAATGAGGCTCTAGAGATTTCGTCATAAGCGTTGGCGCTATTTTCTTCAAGCGGCGTTTCAACCAGAGCCGGACATACGCAATTCACGCGGATGTTGCTCTCGTCCCGCAAGAAGCCAAGAGAGCGAGTGAGGTTGACTATTCCCGCTTTAGTCATGGCGTAAACCGGATCGATGGGGTTGGGTGTGATGCCCGATGTTGACGCCGTGTTCACGATACAGCCGCCGCCCCGGCGCTGCATCTCGGGGATAACCGCCTGCATACAGTGCAGCGTGCCAATCTGGTTGACTTCAATGGCCCTTAGCCAATGCCTACGGCTCGATTCCGGGAAACGAGGGCCGCCCAGTATCCCCGCATTGTTCACCAGTATGTCAATGCCGCCATACCTTCCGACTGCTTGGGTCGTCAACGCACCCACGATGCTTTCGTTACTGACGTCCCCCCCGATAAAAAGGGCGTCTGCGCCTTTGGAACGAAGCAATTCCTCGGCGTGTTGACCAGCGCGCCCATCGATGCCGACGATCACCAGCTTTGCGCCTTCAATAGCAAGACGTTCGGCAACCGCGAAGCCGATACCGCTGGTGCCGCCGGTGATGACAGCGACCTTGCCGTGAATATCCATAGAGTAGTCCGCCTTTTTTTAGGATTGCTTGGATTCGAGGAGGCTCAGCAGCGCGATAAGGTATTTGTCCTGTGTGGCTGAAACCTCATCAACCGTGCGCGATTGAAGATACTGCTGGAGCTGATCGGTAAGCTTCTGCTGAAGACCCGGATCGGCAAGGTCTGGAGTTTCGAATGTCGCCCACCGCTTCATCATGCCGGGTGAAAAATGGTGCAGGAAATTGGCGAATCCGCCTTCTCCACCGGTGGTGTGAAACGAGGAATATTGGCCTTGTATGGCCCATTTTAAAGCTGGGCCGAATCGAAGCGCGTCCTCGACGTCACCCACGGTCGCATAGTCGTTCGCCACTAGCCAGACTGCTTCACGAAACAGTGCGCTGGCTAACCGGTTCGTGATGTGGCCGAACACTTCCTTGCGCACCCGTATTGGATGCTTTCTCATCGCGATGTAGAGCGCTTCGATTGTGTCGATCGCCAGAGGGCTGGTTTCGTGGCCGCCTCCGATTTCGACCAAGGGCATTAGATGCACAGGGTTGTAAGGATGACCGAGGATTACACGGTCGGGGAATCGGCACCCCTTTTGTAGTTCTGTAATAGGCAGGCTGGACGTGCTGGAGGCGATCAACACATCTTGCGGCACGATGGCGTCTATACCCCGTAGGAGGCTTGCTTTGAATTCAAGTCGTTCGGGGCAGCTTTCGTGTACCAGGTCGGCGTTTTGTATAGCGTCGGCTAGTGTGGGCGCGAATGAAAGTTTTAGGCTGGGGTAGTCGCCGGCGCAAAGGTCCAGTTCGAGCATGGCGCTCCAGGCACGCGAAATCTGCGTGCTGGCGCGCTCCTGCATTGCAGCGGACGGATCATAAGCGGTTACCTCGAAGCCGCGGGCGAGATAGGCTGCAGCCCATCCTGCGCCGATTACGCCGGCGCCGATGACGGCCACACGCTGGATGCTTTTCGTTCCTCGATACTGCATTTCTCGCTCCAGTGTCAGATGACATCCTCGGCCCGCAGGCGATCAACGTCCGCCTTCGTACGCCCGAGGATGTTGATCAATACATCGTCGTTGTGTTCGCCTAGTAATGGCGCCGCTCGGTATTCGGTCACGGGGGTTTCGGAGAACCGGACAGGATTTCGAACCATGCTGACTTCTCCCGTTTTGGAAAGTACATGTGGGGCTCGGACCTCCATCTCTCGATGTCTAACCTGAGGATCATCGAAAACCTGGCTTAAATCGTTGACGGGTCCGCAGGGGACGCCATTTTTTTCTAGTTCAGCTAGTAGGTCCTCTGCCTTCCATTCGGCCACGATGGGATCCATGATTTCCGCCAAGGCCTTTCGATTCAGACCGCGCCCAAGGTTCTTCTCGAATCGAGGATCAACCGCGAGTTCCGGCGTCCCGATGACGCGGCAGAACCTGACGAACTGTTCGTCATTGCCGATAACGATAACGATGACTTGATCCGCGCAAGAGAACGTCCGTTGGGGCATGCCACCATTGCCTTCGTTCCCACGGCGTACGGGAACTTCGCGCGACAAGAGATAATGACTCGAATAGTGCGAGATGGATGCGACAATTGAGTCCAGCAAAGCGATGTCGATATGCTGACCTTGACCGCCACTCACATCGCGATGATATAGAGCGGCCAGTACAGCGGATAAGGTGAAATGGCCCGCTTGTATGTCGGCGAGACTTGGGCCGACTTTCATCGGTCCCGCACCGGGTAGTCCTTCAGCGACCCCGGTGACGCTCATAAGGCCGCCCATGGCCTGGAAGACGAAATCATAGCCAGGCCGGTGACTGTACGGCCCTGATTGCCCGAAGCCGGTGACGGAGCAATAGATCAGTCGAGGATTTACGGACTTCAGGCTTTCGTAGTCCAGCCCGTAGCGCTTCAGATCATTGACTTTGTAGTTCTCGATCAGAACGTCCGATTTCGCTGCCAGGTCGCGAATCAGCGCTTGTCCCTCCGGCTTGGTAATGTCTACCGTGATCGACTTCTTGTTGCGATTGGCGCTCAGATAGAACGCCGACTCTTGCGTGTCATTACCGTGGGCATCCTTTACGAAGGGGGGGCCGAAACGGCGAGAATCGTCTCCTGACTTGGGCCGCTCGACCTTGATCACTTCGGCGCCGAAATCGCCCATTAATTGGGCCGCCCACGGGGCAGCGAGGATGCGACTGAGATCGAGAACACGGATTTTTTCGAGAGGTAGCGACATAAAGAACCTTCGTACAAAAGATGTGAGGCTAGCGTAGCGTTGAGCGTTAAGCGCAGATGCGAAAAAGATTGATTTCTGCTTGATACAGGGTAGTCGTTGTGACAGTATCCGCAACACGCACGGCTCGACCGTTGACTTATGCTGACTGCCACGGCCGTGAGCGCCTGGTTGCAGGGACAGAACAAGGAAATGTATGCAAGTATTCAATTCCCAAGCTGAACTTCTGGCATTCGTTGGTCGCGCGGCCAGATCGCCCGAGTCTTTGATCGAGCAGGCCTTGGTCGATTCCTTCGCAGAAATTACTGGCGACCGGCAATGGATACACACGGATCCGCAGCGCGCGGAAAGAGAGAGCACGTATGGTGGAACGATCGCTCATGCCATGCTAACGCTATCGCTTTTACCGAAGCTCTATGCGCAGACATTTGAATTTCGAAATCGAAGCTTTGGATTGAACTATGGTTTCGATAAAGTGCGGATACCCTCGGCCTTACGGTGCGGGCAGCTGATAAGCGCTGCATTTCTGCTGGTCGCGGCTGAGCCACAGCAGGGTGGTGTCCGTTGCACGTGGGACGTAACAGTAACCGCTTCCGGTGCTGCGAGGCCCGCCATCGTGGCCCGATGGCTGACTCTCAATCAGTACCAATCCGCCTGATGATGAGTGCAAGCCACCGTAGCCACTCGCGTCCGTGCTACTGGCGCTGGAAGTTCAGCTTTTTGGTAACGGGCGTCCAGCGCTTTATCTCGTCGCTAACGAATTCGGCATACGCCTGGGGGCCCGATGGCGGAATGGTCATCCCAGCTTCCTCCGCGCGTTGCTTGAAGTCGTCCGACTTCACGGCGACAGCGGCTGCTGCGCTCAATTTGGTGATGACTTCAGGGGGCGTATCTTTCGTGACGTTCAAGCCCGCGAAGGTGTGCACTAGTAAGTCCGGGTAGCCGAGGCTCTGGAGGGTCGGTAGGTTGGGGAACAGCGCATTGGGCTTGTCTCCGGTGGAGGCGTAAGCCTTGACCTTGCCTAACTTGATCATGGACTGTGCGGTCGTCGGCGTGGCCATCATCAGATCGACCTGACCGGCGGCAATGTCGACCGCAGCGGGCTGCTCGCCCTTGTACGGAACATGCACCATTGGAGACTTTAGCTCGTCGGCAAGCATTTCCATGCCGAGGTGTTGGATGCCGCCCACCCCGCTCGATCCGTAGGTGAACTTACCTGGGTGCGCCTTGATGTTGGCAATTAGCTCCTGAGCGGTATCCGCTTTGATAGTGCTTCGGCCAATCAGTATGTAGCCGGTCTTGTAAAGCATGCCTACCGGCGCTAAGTCGCGCGGATAGTTCTCGGCTGCCTTGTCGATCAAAGGCAGCAAAACTTGAGGGCCGGATCCGCATACGCACACCGTATAGCCGTCGGGAGGGGCAGCGATGGTGGCCGCCGCCATGACGGAACCCGCTGCGCCCGTGCGATTTTCAACGACAACCGGTTGACCAAGCTCCTTGGACATTTCAGTCGCCGCGGCTCGACCCATAATGTCGGTGGTGCCGCCGGCAGAGAAGCCGATGATCAAGCGAATCGGGTGGTTTGGATATTCGTCCTTGGCATTGGCGTGGGACGTGTACAGCATAGGCAGCGAAAAAGCGTAAGCCATTACCAGCCGTTGCATAGGGCGCCGCAGGGAAAAAGGCATATGTCTCATAGTTATTGTCCTTTGTTAAATAGGTTGCAGCGATAGGTTCCGCAGTGTGGAACCGGTATCTTGCTGTGGAATCAAAGTTTAGGCCAGTCCATGGCGATGTCAAGCAAAAGCGCTTAGTGCGCCGCTCTGGGTATGTAACGTGCCGGCTGGATGGGCAGGTCTGACGTGGCGTTGGCCCGAGCGAGCTCACAACGGTCATCCACAGCCCCGGCTTTCGATGTGATTTCGGGGCATGAAATCTGAGTCGTATCGTGAAGTGCAATTGGGACCACGTTGACGTTCACGTCGCCAAAGGGAGATATCGGATCGGAAAGAACCTGCACGTTGCAAATACGGATGACGGGTGGGAGTTCGTGGCAAAGGAAATGGTCACGATAGTCTCATCATCAGACGCATGAGAAGACGCGCCAAGCAGCACGGGGCATCGCGATCAATCAATGCAGCGGAGTAGTAATTCATCGAGAGGACGGTCGCATCCGGGACAAGGACAGCTACGGGACCGATCCTGATCCCCCGAAAGGCTAGAGAAGCAAGGCGGCTGCAGGTTCATTCTGCAGCCGCCTTGCCGTGCCCAATGAGCGCAACCTTGTTCTCCGGGACTCGACAAGCTGTCAGTTAGTTGTCCTTATGCGGGCCATGAACGTGGCTGGCCCGATAGCTTAGGAGTTGGCCACATAGGTCACTACCTTACTAAAGGGCCAGCCCAGCAATGTTTGAACGGGTGGTGACTCAGTGCATGGCCTGGTTGGCTTCTGAAATCGGCCCGCGGGGTGCGATACCTTGCTGTGCGTGTACGCAACAAGCTGACCGATGGCGATGCGCTGCTCAAAGCTTGTTGAAGAAGTGCGGGATTGACGAAATTTTCAGGCTGGCTTTCTGAAGATGGACTGCGCTCTGGCTCGTTGAGCGAAGTGCATCTGATGCTCATCACAACGATGCCTATCAGTGTACTGTGGCAGAAGACCCGGAACCCCCGCCAAAAAATGCGGCTCACAGAGTATGAATTGTTGCGGACAGCTGATCTTAATCCTCCGTTCTTTCGCCCCTAGATCGGAAAATTTCGCGGCCGCGGAATCCCCAGAGAAAAGATGCTATCGGACTACTGAGTCCCTTGTGCGGGGTTTTGGCTTTTTTTGCCTGAGAGGGACTATCGAACTGGAGCTCTAAGTTGGGCGATTGGCGGAACAGATTGAACGAATGCGCTGACCCTCCGTCGCTAGACACTGGCTCCTTGTGGTGGGCTCCAGAGAATGACCATTGGTCATTGGCCAGAGCCAACAGCGCATAGTGACGCCAGTTTCGACACCTCTCTTTGTTGACGACCGATCGCCAATGGGTCGAGGCTGTGTGGAAACTCCACTCGCCCTAACAACCACAGCGAATTCACCTGGACCGCATCAACTTGGGCGGTCCTCACTTCGATTTTTCGACGCGAGACGCCCTAAAGGCTGTTTGAGCGGCGCGGATAGGATTTGAAGTGCGTCATTGGTCACAAGAAGGGCTCAGCCCCCCATCGACAGCATCGCTTTCATCGTTTGCTTGAAGCCCAGGATGCGCATGACTCGCTTAAGGTTATAGGCCAGTACATTCAAGCTCATCTCCGTGCTCACATTTCCCAAGCGACGAGTTAGGAAGTGCGTATAGCCCATCCAATGCTTGAACGTGCCGAACACATGTTCCACCGTGCGCCGCCGCACCTTCATTGCATCTGGCATTCGGTCTAGACGGCGCTGCGCCGCCTCAAGCACGGCCTCATGTTCCCATCGACTGATGCGCCGATACGCGCTAGGTGTGCATCGCTCCTTCATAGCGCATTGTGGGCAGGCACTACTCCAGTAGCGCCGCAATTGAAGACCATTCTCCTCTCGCGTAAACCGGTGGATGGCGCGCTGGCCCGCAGGGCACTGGTACTCGTCGTCCTTCGCGATGTAAATGAAGTCCGAACGGTCGAAGCGGCCTTCGGCCTTGGCATTGGAAGTCGTCGGCTTGGGCAAGATCGCATCAATACCTGTCTCTGCACATGCCTTGATCTGAGGCGCGCTGTAGTAGCCACGATCGGCAATCGCGCGCAGTCGCTTCTTGCCCATCGCCTCCCGCGCAGCTTGTGTCATCGATGCCAAGAAGTCCCTGTCATGTCCTCGGTTCGTCACTTCGTGCGCGACGATCAGATGGTGCTTGGCTTCGACAACCATCTGCACGTTGTAGCCGACCATCCCCGAGCCCCGACCGCTGGTGGCCATCGAGCGGGCATCCGGGTCGGTCACCGACAGTTGACCGTCTGGACTGTCTTTGAGCTTCTCCTTGACTTCATCAAGCGTGCGCATTTGTTTGCGCAGACGTTCGATCTTGTCATTGAGCCGATTGGTCCTGGCCTCGATCTCGACAGGTTGCGTTCGGTCGGCTGTGTCGAGCGCCGCCAGATAGCGGTGGATGCTCTCCTCAATCTGCTGCTGACGTTTGTCTATCTTGGCAGCCGTGAAGTTCTTGTCGCGCGTGTTGACTGCCTTGAACTTACTTCCATCAACGGCAACCAGGGCTTGGCTGAATAGCTTGAGATCTCGGCATACGGCAACAAACCGCCGGCAAACGTTGCGAATGCCCGAGCCATTATCACGGCGGAAATCGGCGATGGTCTTGAAGTCTGGCGCCAGACGGCCGACGAGCCACATCAGTTCGACGTTGCGTTGGCACTCTCGCTCGAGTCGACGACTGGACTGGACCCGATTTAAGTAGCCGTAGATGTAGATCTTCAGCAGCACGGCCGGGTGATACGACGGGCGGCCGGTAGCTGCTGGTGCCGCCTTCTCAAATCCCAGCGATTCCAAGTTGAGCTCGTCGACGAATGCGTCGATTATGCGCACCGGGTTGTCGTCGGCGATGAAGTCATCCAGGCATTCCGGGATCAACGCTACCTGCTGCCGGTCCTGACCTTCGATGAATCGGGGCATGTCGACTCCCGTTATCGAGATACCAAACTCTATCTAGATCACCGTAGCGGCGTCAAAGAGTTTTCACACAGCCTCGGTCGGGAACGATCATCGACCCGACCCGACCGCCCCTCCTTACTGCTCCCCTTCCCCCGTCACTCCCATTACTTCAGTTCTGGAAATTCCACCACGGTGTCATTCGCACGATTGAACACGTTCGTAAACGTGATGACGGCGATGGCCAATGCGATATCCACGACGGCCTCGTCCAGATAACCCGCCGCGCGCAAGGCCATGAATTGCTCGGCGTCGAGGGTGCCTCGGCCTTCTTGAAGGTGCCGGACAAATTGGATCAGCGCATCGCGCTTTGCATCGCCGGTCGGCTGCAGCGCCCTGATGGCGCGCACGGTGTCCACGGGCAGGCCGGATGCCTTGCCCGCCAAGCTGTGTGCAGCGACGCAGTAGTCACAACCGGCAATCGCGCTCACCACCAACTTGATGGTTTCGCGGTCCTGCGCGGACAGGACGCCTTGCGCCAGCACCGCGTCGGCGGACAGCATCACCTTAAGTGCGGGCGTATTCAAGGCGCCAATGGCCGCATAGGCGTTGGGGACCATGCCCACCGCTTTGCGGATAGCGGCGAAAACGTCGGCGGTTTCGCCGGAGGCGCTAGCGGCGGCGGGCGTGTTGATACGGGAAGTCATTTTCTTGGTTCCTTTCAAAGTGGTGTTGCTGAAAACCGGCAGCCGTGAACCCGCCGATACAGAGAAATTCAAGTTCTACGCGCAATGGCGGCGTTCAGGCCCAAGGCGATCAGTTCCGCCATGGCCGCCACGACGCCAATTGCCCAAATGGCGCCAGCGCCCAACACGGTGGCACCTAGGGCGCTGCCGATTGAAAATCCGAAATACATCGTCGAGGTGTTAAGCGCTAGCGCAACGGGCGCTTGCGAGGGGACGCCCGCGCCGATAAGCCGTGCCATCTGCGCGGGAAAGAATGACCACACCGTGAAGCCCCACACAGCCACGGCGCTCATGACCAGACCCAACGAAACTCCCGGTGGCAGCACCGTTGCAACGGCCAAAGCCAGGAACGACAACGCCAACAGCACGAGTGACCCGCGCACCACCGTGCCAGCCCCGAAGCGATCGTTGAGAACCCCACCGGTCATGACCCCCGCCGCTGCACAAAGCCCCCAGAGCGAGACAGACGCTGTGATCTCCAATGGGCCAAAGGCCAACACGGCGCTCAGATACTCGGCGATATATGGGTAGGCAGCAAAGGCGCCGATTGACCAGAACAGGCTGACCGCCAGCAAGCGCAACACGGAACGCTGCGCCACCACCGAGACACGTTCGCGCAAACTGGCCACCGCGATGCCCTGCCCCGCGTCACGGTCGATGCCAGTCAAAATGCCTGCAATGGCCACCAGGCTCATCGCGCCGACCAGCAGAAAGGTTGCCCGCCAGCCGAACGCGTGGCCGATCAGTCCGCCAAGTGGCAGACCCAGTGCGATGGCCAATGTCTGCCCCCCGCTGACAATGGCAAGCGCACGCCCCCGCATCGTGGGTGGGACGATGACGCCGGCCAGGCCATTGGCGGCGGGCACATATAGCCCCGCCGCAATGGCCATCAGCACGCGCGCGGCGATCAGCACGGTGAACGACGAAGACAGCGCGGCCACGACGTTGCCAATGGCGAACAGGGCCATCGCAATCAGCAGCACCTGCTTGCGGGCCATGCGGCCGGTCGCCACGGTGGTCACCGGCGACGACAATGCCAGCACCAGCGTGAACACGATCACCAACAGCGCGATGGTGGGCACGGGCAGCGCAAAGTCCTTCGCCATGACCGGCAGCAAGGGCGCGATCATGAAGCCTTCGGTGCCAATGGCGAACGTTCCCAAGGCCAGGAATCCCGCCGGTAGCAACACCGTGCGCGAATTGTTGGCAAGCGTTGCGGTCATGACGCAACTCTCCTACAAGTGCAGTCTGTGCGGGCACGAGCCCGCCTGTCAGGCGTCTTAGACGGGGATGGGATTGGCGGCGATTTCAGTGTTGAAACCGTCAATCAGCTCATGTTCGCCAATGCCGGGGTTGTCGCGCAGGGCACGAATCGCCTCAACAAATACTTCCGGTGCGTCGGTCGCCAGCCCCTTCATCGTTTCGGCGATGAAGGCGTCCAGCGGCATGGCGCGAGGGTCACCGCTCTTTTTGATCAGGTCGGTGTCGACCCACGGAGGCGCGATTTCCTGGACGGACACGCTCGTGCCTTTGAGCATGAAGCGTTGCGACAAGGCATACGAGTGCAGCGCCGCCTTCGAAGCGGAATAGACGGCATTGGTGGCGATAGGCACGTAGGCCAGGACCGAGGTGTTGTGAATGATCGTCGCGCGCGGCTGCGTCTTCAGATGTTCGATCAGCGCAGAGGTCAGCCGGATAGGGCCAAGCAGGTTCGTGTCGAGAATCTGGCGCGACACGGCATCATCGATTCGGCCCGAGGGATCGTCGAACGGCATGATCCCCGCATTGTTGATCAGTACATTCAGCGTCGGGTAGTCGCGGATCAGTTGCGCGGCAACGCGGTCGATGTCGGCCGCATCCGAGATGTCCAGGGCGATGCCCTCGATCCCCGGATGGGCGGCGGCCACTTCATCCAGCAGGGCCTGACGGCGCCCGGCGATGATGACCTTGTTACCCAGGGAATGAAACTGTTCGGCAAGCGCGCGGCCAATGCCCGAGGTGCCGCCCGTGATAAAGATTGTGTTGCCCGTCATCTGCATGATTTGTCCTTGTGTGGCGCCTGGATGGCGCCTTCGATGGACGTACTATGCGCGGGTCGGGTGAAGTCTCAAATGCCATAGATCCGTCAAAAACGGACACCGGTTATAAGCAGGCCGCCCAAGGTCACTTAGGCGGCGTCGCGGTCTTGCATCGACACCAGGCTCCGCTTCACGCTGGCCGGGGGCTGGCCAAGGTTGCGCAGGAAGGCGCGCCGCATTCGGTCACGGTCAGCAAAACCCGTGTCACGCGCCACGATTTCCAAAGGGTGACGACCGTCTTCCAACATGACGCGCGCAGCCTCCAAGCGCAGCATTTCCACGGCTTTGGCCGGAGACCGCCCGGTTTCTTCGCGAAATACCCGGCTGAACTGACGCGGTGAAAGGCTGGCAGCCTCGGCAAGCTCTTCGACAGACAAGGGATTGCGCAGGTTTTCACGGGCGTAGGCCAGCGCGCGCTTTACCCGGTCAGAGCGAGGCTCCAGCGCAAGCATCGCCGAAAATTGCGATTGCCCGCCGTGGCGACGATGGTAGACGACAAGCCTACGAGCCAGTGCCCGGGAAAGCGCAGCCCCATGGTCGTCCTCGATCAGCGCAAGCGTCAGGTCGATGGCCGATGACATTCCCGCCGACGTCCAGATGTTGCCGTCACGGATGAAAATTCGGTCCTCTTCGACCCTGACCTTCGGAAAGCGCGCCCGAAGCGCCGGCGCATGCGCCCAGTGCGTGGTGGCGGTACGGCCGTCAAGCAGACCGGCGTGCGCTAGTACAAAAGCGCCTGTGCATACCCCAGCCACCCGGCGGGCTTGTTCCCCCGCACGGGCGAGATACGCACGCAGCCCGGGCGAAATATCCTGGGGCGCCAATTGGCCGGCAACCATCAGGGTATCGGGTATGACACCTAGCGGCGTTGTTTCGATACCTGCGTTCATGGACGACCTGACCGTGCCGCCTTTTTCAGAGAGCACCGTCAGCCGATAGCCCTTATCGCCCAGCTCAGTATTGGCGAGCTCAAAGGCAGAGAGCGCCGCCAAACCCATCAGCTGGAAGCCATCTTCCAGGATTAAACCAACGTGCCGCATCATGCTTCCTTTTCAGGCAATGAAAGATCAGCTTAATCCGGCACGGGGAACTGCATCCACGTTGTTGAAAAATATCGGCCCACTTTGTTGCGCCATTTGGACGTCGAAAGCCATCCTTCGTTATTCCTGTTTCCGGCAATCGCGCAGCAGCGCATAAAGCCCCGCCGCACCAAAAGCCGCCATACCCAGGCCCACGCTGACGAATAGCCCGGTCTGCGTGGTGGCGATCAGCCCCCCACCCAATGCCACCACCGTGCGCGCCAAGGCCCCCGCCAACGGTACCGCCATCTTTCCGGTGCCTTGCGCGGCGCAGTACTGGGTGAATCCAAGCCCGAAGAAGCCAAAAAAGGGGCCAACATGGCGCAGGTAAACGCTTCCCGTCGCCACACTTTCGGGGTCCGTCAAAAACGCGCCCAGCCATAACTCGGGCCATATCGCAACCACCAACCCAATAGTCTCGGCAACGCCGAACCCCAGACAGGCTGCGATCAACGCGGCGCGGCGTGCGCGATCGATCCTGCCTGCCGCCGCGTTGGTGCCAATCAGGATCGCGGCAGGCCCGCCGATGCCGAAACTGAGCGGCACCAACAAGAATTCCAATCGCGCAGCCGCGCCGTATCCGGCCACGGCCGCCAGACCGTACGCCCCAACGTAGCCGGTAACGATAGCGATGGTGAGATTGGTACTTGACGCGATAACGGCCGACACGCCGCCGACCTTGAGAATTTCGGCAAATAGCCGACGTTGCAGCCGCACCGGTCTGGCGGCCGGCTGCAGCACCCCTTGGCCACGCCAAAGATATATTGCGAAAACCAGGCTACCAACGGCGTAATACAAAACCATTGCCAACGCGCCGCCTGTCACGCCCAGCCCCTGAAAGCCTGCCGCGCCAAAGATCAGCAGCCACGATACCGGTATCAGGATGACGCCGCCGCCGCACACCACCCGCATCGGCAAGCGCACATTGCCACTGCCCCGAATGAGCGCCAGCAGTGCATTGAACAGCCATATCAGCGGTGCGCCGCCAAAGACGACGGCGGCATAGTGGTCGGCGTGCGCAAGCGCTTCGCCGCTAGCTCCCATGGCACTGAACGCCGCAGAGCCAAAAGCCAAGACGAGCCCTGCCGTGACAAGCCCAAACGCCACCGCAATGGCGACAGCATGCCAAACCAGCGCATTGGCTTGCACGCGGTCGTTGCGCCCCAGCGCCCGCGCAACCGCGCCAAGCATTCCCCCACCGACCGCGCCGGTCGCAAGCGCCGTCGTCAATGCCAGCAGTGGAAACACAACCGACACGCCAGCGAGCACGTCTTCACCGAGCTGGGAGAGAAACCACACCTCCATCAGTCCAACAAACGTTTGGCTGAGCATCACCAGCAGTGTCGGGCCGGCAAGCGACAACATCACAGGCAAAATCGGGGCGGTCAGCAGGCGCTCGGTCTGGACGTCACGGCTGCGGGAATCGGTCTGCGCGGTCATGACGGCACTCGAAGACGGTTCTGGGCGGGCGCAGAATAGGCCAATGTCGTGTTGGCGGGAATGTCGAATACACGGCAATTCGCGCCATGCTGATAGCCAGATGCGAAAAAATGGGGTCAGGCTGGACTCACCCGGATTTCCCCGGTTGCTCAAACCAGCCCACATCTGACTCATGCGCCCACGCGCTGAAGCGTCTTCAGTTTCAAGCCATGTGCAGTAGCAGCTTGCCCACGGTGAAACGGCTTGCCATCTCTACGGGGGCCCTTGCGGCTTCGGCAAGTGGATACTCGCCTCCGATAAGCACTCTGAGCTTGCCTTCGGCTATCCAATCGAATTTCCGCTACCGGCCGAGGTTGTGTGAGAACTCACCGTGCTGAGGGTCATGTCGGAAGTTGGCCTCTCAGATCAACTCAGGATCGACGATCGGAGTTGAGGGAAGGGTTTGAACACCCTCGAAAACAAGTCCATCACGAGTTTTCACACAGTCTCGGCCGGAACCGGTCAGTCGTGAGATGTGGGCAGGGAGAGTCGCTAAGAATGTGAGCCAGTGCAGGAGCATCTGTCGCGGGGGGGCGGCTGCCTGCCCAGATTCGGGAGAGGAGCGGCATCGCCGTCCAGAGTAGGCGACGACGCTGCACTGACGCCCACGCTATCTGGTCGAGACATTGCATACCGAATTCAATGAACGTGTCGTCTAAGACTTCCATGGTCAACGAACCGCGCAGCCCAAGGTGCATGCATCAGATTTCACTACGCCTTCGATTTAGATAGAGCATTCGGTTCGAAGTTACATGAAGTTCGACATTCTGCCGATCCCATCGGGGCTTCTCAAGCATCCCCTCCTTTATCGACTTGTAGGCGCGACGGCCGCGCCCTCAACACCAAGGCTAGCCAAGGATTGCTCGACGAATCCGCTCAGTTTCATTTCTTCTACGAAGCCGGCCAGGACCTTTTGCGCCACTTCGCCGCGGCTGCGGGGCAGGCCCATGGCCTGGCGGATAGTCATGAAGCTGCCAGGTAATAGGCGCAGGCCACCCAAGCGCGCGGCGTCGGCTTCGAGTTGTTGGCGTACACCGGCTGCCACGTCCGTGCCGTCTCGCAGGAAGGTGTCAACGACGGTTGGCGAGGTCGCGGCCCGGGTGATGGCGGCGCGTTGCAGTTCGCGGGTCAGGTAGAGATCGTAGGCGCTGCCCAGGCCAACGGTGACGCGGTGGCGCGGGTCGTCGACTTCGGCGATGTCGAGCAGGGGCGAATCGTCGCGCACCAGGTAGGCGCCTTCGATCAGGACGTAGGCGTCGGTAAAGGCGATGCCGGCGGCGCGCTTGGGGTCGATGGCGAAAAAGCCGATGTCGGCGGCGTCCTGGCTGACGGTGTCGACTGCCTTGCCGGCGCTGTCGAGGACGATGAGTTCCAGGGCAACGCCGAGCCGCTGCGCGAAGGCGCGGGCCAGGTCGACGGAGACGCCGGCGGGGGCGCCACTGGCGTCGCGGGTGGCCAGGATGGGGTTGCCCAGGTTGATGGTGGCGCGCAGCACGCCGGTGGGGGAGAAGGCCCGGACGATGTCGGCGGGGATGTTGGAGGTGCCGGAATGGACGGGGGCGTCCGAACGGGCGGTAGTGTTTGAAATTGTGGTCATTGCAGTCTTGGCAGAGGACAGTGGGAAATTCAAAGGCGGTGGCGGATGGCTGACAGGTCGTAGCGGATAGGTCATAGCCGTAACAGCCAACTCACACGCTGTACCGCCCCGCACCCGGCGCACAGCACAGGTCGATCCGTTGCGGCTCTAGGTCGTTCCCGAACCACGCATTGATCGCGGCGCGGCGTTCGCCGACATAGACCGGCGCGCCATCGGCGTCGAGCTTCATGCCAAGGTCATGGCCCGGCACGAGCAGCGTACCGGGGCGCTTGCGCCACCACTCCCAGATGCGTTCCAGGCTGGCGTGGCTGGCGGCGGCGTCGACGGTGTCGGCCACCTGGCCCGAGACCAGTTCGGCGCGGTTCTTGGCCGCGTCACCGGTGAACAGAATGGGTTGGCGTGGGTCATCGACGTAGAACAACAAATGCCCGGGAGTGTGGCCGGGCGCGGCGATGGCGGTGATGCCGGGCAGGAAGACGTCGCCGTCGCCGATGCGGCGCACTCGGTCGAGCTGGTCGAGTTCGCGCACGTACAGTTCGGGCAGCGGGTTGAAGCCGGGCGGCTGCGCGGCGGCCCATTGCAGTTCCTGCGCTCCGATCCAGACGGTGGCGTTGGGAAACAGGGTGAAGTTGACCGCGTGGTCGTAGTGGGCGTGGGTGAGGACGACCTCGGTGATGTCGGCCGGCGCGACGCCGCAGGCGTCCAGGTGGCGGCCGAGCAGGTGGCGCACGCCGAACGCTCCCACATCCACCAGGATCTTGTGGCGGTCCGAGCGCAGCAGCGTGCTGGTGCTCCAGCCCAGGCCGCCGTGGCAGACGGCGCGGCCGGGGTAGCCCTGGATCAGGATGTCGATCTGGTACATGGGGTCACTCCGCGGTGATGTGGGCCTGGCTGATCAACTGGCGATAGCGTTGCAGGTCGTCGCGCAACTGGCGCGTGAATTCCTCGGGCGTGCCGGCGACGATTTCATTGCCGCCTTCGGTGGCGAGCTTGCGCACCACCTCGGGGTCCTTGACCGCCTGCACCACGGCGTCGTGCAGGGTGGCGATGATGCGCGGATCGGTGCCGGTCGGAGCCAGCAGGCCCTGGAACTGGGTGATGACGAAGTCCTTGTAGCCCAATTCCTGCATGGTGGGTAGGTCGGGCAGGCTGGAGGCGCGGCGCGGGCCGGTGACGGCGTAGGCGCGCAGCTTGCCGGACTGTATGTGCGGGGTGGCGGTGACGGTGGTGTCGAAGGTGAAGGACAGCTGCCCGCCCAGCACGTCGGTCAGGGCCTGGGCGTTGCCTTTGTAGGGCACGTGCGTCAGTTGAGTGCCGGTGCGCAGGGCAAGCAGTTCGCCGGCCAGGTGGCCGCCGGCGCCCAGGCCGGCCGAGCCGTAGGTGACCGCGCCCGGCTTCTTGCGGGCGGCGGCGAGTAGGTCTTCGATGCTGTGTGCGGGCGACTGCTGCGGCACCACCAGCGCATACTGGTAGCTGGTGATCTGGCTGATCGGGGCGAAGTCCTTCAGCGGATCATAGGGGGTTTTCTTGTACAGCGACGGGTTCACCACCAGCGGGCCGCTAGCGTCCAGCAGCAGGGTGTAGCCGTCGGGCGCGGCCTTGGCGACGAAGTCGGTGCCGATCATGCCGTTGGCGCCGGGCTTGTTCTCGACCACGATGGTGCCCTTCAGGGTCTTGCCCATGCGGGCCGCGACCACGCGGGCGGTGATGTCGGCCGCGCCGCCGGCCACGTAGGGCACGATCAGGCGGATCGGCTGGCTGGGGTAGTCGGCGGCGCCGGCCTGCGGCGCGGCCAGGGCCGTCGCCAGGCCCAGGGTGAGCAGTGCGATGTGCTTCATTTTGGGGGTCTCCTCCGGAATGCCGGCTCAGCCCTGGCCGGCGTGTTGGCGCAGCAGCGCCAGGACGTCTGCGGCGACTTCGATGCCGTGGGCGCGCTGGCGCGCCAGCTTGGCCAGTTCGATCTCGCCGGGCTGGATCACGGGGCGGGCCGGGTCGGCGGTCGGGCTGGCGTGCAGGATGGCGGCGAAGTCGTTCATGCGTTCGGCCAGCCATTGCGTCGAGCCCAGGCGGCGGGTGTCGATCAGCAGGAAAAAGTGACCCAGGTTCTGCGGTTTGTCGGGCGCGTCGACCCAGGATTTGACGTGAGTGAGGTAGGCGGCGTTGGACAGCAGGCCCGCGAACAGGTCCACCATCAGGGCCAGGCCGTAGCCCTTGTGGCCGCCGATCGGCAGCAAGAAGCCGTCCAGGGCCTGCTTGGGGTCAGTGGTGGGCTGGCCTTGGGCGTCGGTGGCCCAGGTGTCGGGGATGGCCTGGCCCGCCTTCAGGGCGTTTCGGATCTTTGCGCGGGCCACCACGCTCATCGCCATGTCGAGCAGGAAGTGGGCGCCGTCCGGGTTGGGGACGGCAAAGCCGATGGGGCTGTTGCCGACGCGCGCGTCGGTGCCGCCCCAGGGGGCGATGGTGGTGGTGGCGTTGCTGCCGATGATGCTGGCGTAGCCGGCCTCGGCGGCGATCAGGCCGTAGGGCGAGATCGGGCCGAAGTGGTTGCTCTGGCGGGCGAATGCTAGGCCCACGCCGCATTCGCTGGCGGCCTGCATGGCGGCGCGCAGCGCGTGCATGCCGACCAGCGGGCCGACGCCGTTGTCGCCATCGACCAGGCGCAGCGCGGGGGCGGGGCTGTCCACGCGGATGCGGGCCTGGTGGTTGATGCCGCCGACCTGCAGGCGTTCGCCATACGATTCGATGCGCGACAGGCCGTGGGTCGACAGGCCGAACAGGTCGGCCAGCACCAGGATGTCGACCACGTCGACGGCGTCCTGGCGCGGCAGGCCCAGGCCTTCGAAGGCGCGCACGCCCAGGGCGCGCAGTTCGGTTTCCGGGACGAGATAGGGGGAGCCAGCGGTGGCGGCCATGATCAGCAATCCTTGTGTGAAATAAGAGAGGGGCTTATTCGGCGGAAAGACGCGCGTCTTTCACCACCTTGTTCCAGCGGCGCTCTTCGGCGTCGATGAAGGCGGCGAATTCGGCGGGCCCGGCGCCGGACGGTTCGGCGGCGTCGTGGGCCAGGCGCTGGCGCACGGCGTCGGTCTGCAGGGCGCGCTGGGCGGCGGCCTGCAGCCGTGCGATGGCCTGCGGCGGCGTGCCGGCCGGGGCCAGCAGGCCGAACCATTGGGAGCTTTCGAAGCCGGGGTAGCCCTGCTCGGCCACGGTGGACACGTCCGGCAGGATCGGCAGGCGCTGGGCCGAGCCGACGGCCACGATCTTGATCTTGCCGGCCTGCGAGTGCGGCAACAGGCCGGGGATGCCGGCCGCGGCGGCATCGATGTTGCCGGCCAGTAGGTCGGTGACCTGGGCGCCGGTGCCCTTGTACGGCACGTGCACCACGTCGATGGCGGCGGCGGTCTTGAGCATTTCGAAGGCCAGGTGGCCGGCGCTGCCGTTGCCGGCCGAGCCGTAGTTCAGGACGCCCGGTTTGGCGCGCGCCAGCGCCGCGAATTCGGGCAGGGTGGTGGCCGGCACCTTGGCGCCCACGGCGAATACCATGGGCAGCTTGGCCAGCAGGATGATCGGGGCGAAGTCGCGGCGCGGGTCATACGACAGGTTGGGCATCATGGTCGGATTCACCGCCAGGGTGCCGACGTGGCCTAGGATCAGCGTGTAGCCGTCGGGCCGGGCGCGCGCCGCTTCCACGGTGGCGATGCTGCCCTGGCCTCCGCCCTTGTTCTCGACGATGACCTGCTGGCCCAGGTCACGCGACATCTCCACGGCGACGGCGCGCGCCACCACGTCGGAACTGCCGCCGGGGCCGTAGGGCACCAGCAGCCGAATCGGGCGTTGCGGCCAGGCGTCGGCGTGGGCCGAGAAGGGGGCGGACGACAACAAGGGGGCGGCGGCCAGTGCCAGCGCGGTGCGCAGGCAGGCTCTCCGTAACGGCTTCATGGGTGAGGTCTCCTGTTCGGGCCGCTATTGGTTGCGGCTGGGAGACATCGTGCCCCGCCCTCGGAATCGAGTAAAGTGCAAAAATTCGTTCAATTCTTGATGAAAACGCATGAATTTCGATCTTGCCGATCTGCGCGCCTTCCTGGCGGTGGCCGACCTGGGCAGTTTTCGCGCGGCGTCCGAGGCGCTGCACCTGTCACAGTCGGCGCTGTCGCGCCGCGTGGACAAGCTGGAGGCGGCGCTGGGCGTGCAACTGATGACGCGCACAACGCGCAAGGTCGAGCTGACCACCATCGGCCGCGGCTTCGTGCCGCGCGCCCGCAGCGTGCTGAATGAGCTGGAGAGCGCGTTGGTCGGCATCCGCGACGTGGCTGAGCGGCTGTCGGGCATGGTGACGATTGCCTGCGTGCCTTCCGCGGTGGCGTATTTCCTGCCGGATGTGATCCGCGAATACCACGCCAGTTATCCGCGCATCCGCATCCGCATCATCGACGAGTCGTCCTCGCTGGTGCTGACGGCGGTGGCGCGCGGCGACGCGGATTTCGGCCTGACCTACATCGGCGCCAACGACGCAGAGATCGAGTTCAAGCCGTTGCTGGAAGAGCCGTTCGTGGCGGCGGTGAACCGCAAGCATCCGCTGGCCAAACGCAAGTCGGTGGATTGGACCGACCTGGAGGAGCATCCGTACATCACCCTGGCGCAGGGCAGCGGCAATCGTTTCCTGATGGACCAGGCGCTGGTGCACAGCGGCAGCCGGCCGCGCCATTTCTGCGAGGTGCAGCACGTGCCGGCGCTGGTCAGCATGGTGGAGGCGGGCCTGGGCGTGGGCGTGGTGCCGCGCCTGGCGATGCCGGATGAGAATCATGGCACCCTGGTCAGCCTGCCGCTGCGCAATCCAGCCGTGAGCCGCACGATCGGCCTGATCCATCCGCGCGGTAAGACCTTGAATCCAGTCGCGCGGCTGTTCTACGACCTTCTGGCGCAACGAGTAGGAGCGCGCCAAAA
The DNA here is from genome assembly GCF_046535435.1 of Achromobacter sp. SIMBA_011. Lineage (NCBI taxonomy): Bacteria > Pseudomonadati > Pseudomonadota > Betaproteobacteria > Burkholderiales > Alcaligenaceae > Achromobacter > Achromobacter sp. SIMBA_011. Next base: position 296,678 of record NZ_JAWRWN010000005.1, read on the forward strand.
GTAATGGCCCTCTAATGGCGGCCTGATCTGCCGATTCCGATATGGCTTCAAAGGTCCGAACGGGAAAGCCGTTGGTCGCTGGGCGTCGTCCACTCTCTGAGCGTGTAGGGACGGCTGCGCCATGCCGAGATGGGCAGGAGTTTGGAGACGTGACGGCAATCTGATTGCCTCGGGCGGCGCGGGCGAGCCTATAAATAAAAAACTGAGATGGCCGTTCGCTCTTGGCCGCGAGCTGACCTTGGCGGCCGTCTGCGGAGACTCAAAAAGTCATATCGATGCTGGTCAGGCCCCCAGCATGGAGCCATATGCGATCCGCAATGCGATGCGGATCAAGACCTTTCTTGCGTGGAAGCCGTGGAATCTTCCATCCCTTGAAGCGCTAAGACACTATTTTGCCGGTCCTGGACCTCTTTGGCAGAGAACCCGCTCTGTCCGTAGACCTTCGCGCGTCTGGCATCCTCGAGATGTTTGCGCATCAGGCCGGCAGCTTCTATAAGATCCTGCGTTTGAATCGCGGCGAGAATGGCCAGATGCTCTTCTGCTTGGGTGCGCCGTGGCGTACGCGCACTGGCCTGGCGATACTCTACCAGGCGGCGAAGTTCATTTAGTCGTTGAATCGTCTGCAGGACAAATCGGTTGCCAGACCATTTTGCTAGGGTTTCATGGAAGTGGCAGTTTGCTTCAAAGAGCTCAATTGCAGTCATCGTTTGATAGCCACCGTCAACGATGAAACGCTGTTCTCGGATCAAGCCTTGGAGCTCGTTTCGATCTGCTGTAAACCACGGGCTCAGAATCGCGGCTGGTTCTATCGACTGCCGGAACAAATAGCTCTCTTCGTAGGCCTGTGGGGAGTCGATCATAGGTAGGAACAACCAACCGTTACCGACCCGCTGTTCCACCCACCCCTCTTTTGCTATCCGGGAAAGTACCTTTCGCAGAGTGCTGCGCGCGACGCCGAATAGCCTCATCAACTGAGCTTCACTGACCTCGTCAGGCAGTTCCCCCGCTTGCCGTGCGCGGGCGATCCTGTCGTAGAGAGGATCGTCTGGCTCTGCAAGCAAGGTCCGCGCCTCTTCTTCCAGGTCCTGCGCAGCGCGTGTCAGCACGAAGCGGCGGTTGGCGTCCCGGTGCACGAGGCCCAGCTCCGACAGATGCCGCAAGGCAACTTGTACGGGGCTTCGCGACGTACCGATCGCTTCCGCAAGCGCGACTTCTGCAAGAGGGCTCCCCGCCTCGCGCTTTTCACGGCGCACTAGTGCGACGATCTCGCGGACGACGCGGGCTTGTACCGAGGTAAGTTCCTTCGTCTTCTCCATGGCAGGATTCTAGCGCGTCGCCGTCGATGAAGCGGCGTAGCGGCCGCCGTTGCGAGTATCAGTCGATTTTGAGCTGGAACTTGGATATCAGCGCGGACATCTTTTCCGAATCCTTATTGATAATTTCGCGTAGCGCTTGCGGCCCGCCCGCAACAGGCGTGGTCATTGCGTCGTTCAGGCGCTGACGGACCGATGGATCTCCCATCGCTTGCCGCGTGGCGTCGGCCACAGTTTCAATCCGGTCCACGGGTGTCCCTTTGGGCGCGACCAGGCCCATCCACGACGTGAATTCATATCCCGGCACGCCGCTTTCAGCGACCGTGGGAACGTCCGGCAGAGCGGGGTTGCGCTGGCTGCTGGTAATGGCCAAGGCCTTCAGCTTGCCAGAGCGTATGTGCGGCAACGCGGCCAACGGAAAGGCAACGACCGTGGATATCTCGCCGCCCAAAACACCGATCATTGCCGGGCCGCCGCCTCGATAGGGCACATGAACGAGATCGACTCCCGCCATGGATTTGAGCATCTCTCCTGCAAGGTGATTGGCACTGCCATTGCCGGCAGTGCCGTAGGTGAAGCCGCCAGGCTGTTTGCGGGCAAGCGCCAGGAACTGGGCAAGGTTCGCGGCGGGTACTGACGGATGCGCGCAGATGATGAGATCAATCGACGTCATGAGGCTCACGGGAGCGAGGTCTGCCACGTGATAGCCGGGGTCCTTGTATAGAAACGGGTTGATGGTCATCGTTCCCTGGTTCACAAACGTCAGCGTGTAACCATCACTCGGCGCACGGGATCCGGCGGCTGTGCCGATGTTGCCCGCGGCCCCGGCGCGATTGTCTACGATCACGGACTGGCCCAGCGCCTTTTGCCAAAGGGGTTGCAGCAGCCGACACACGGCGTCCGCATCGCCGCCGACGGGTTGCGGAACGATGAGCGAAATGGCCTTTTCGGGATACTGGCCCGCCGCCAAGCTGACCCGGGACAGCGGCAGGGACAGCGCCGCCATGGCCAGGCCCGATAAGGATCGCATCGCGCGGCGCCGGGATTCGTTTTGAATGTGATACTTAGTAGCCATGTGAATGTCCATGGTTGTCTCCTCAGTTGTTTTGTAATGTGCTTCCGTTATGTACTTCAGTCTGGGCTTGGCTGCTGCGCGTTAGTACAGCGGCACCACGCCGATCAAACCGGCCACGGCAATCATCACCAGCGCCAGCAGCACTGCCCATTTCCACGTGAACCGCTGGTGCGCGCCGAACTCCACGCCCGCGATGCCTATCAGTACGTAGTTCGCGGCCACCAGTGGACTTAATTGGTGGACCGGCTGCCCCAGCAACGAAGCGCGCGCGATGATCTCGGGCGCGATGCCGTAGGCCTTGCCCGCCTCGGCCAGGATCGGAACGACACCGAAATAGAAGGCGTCGTTCGACAGGAAGAAAGTCATCGGTGCGCTGAGCAGCGCCGTGATCAGCGGAAGGAAATTGCCCGCCGACTCCGGGATGATGCCGATCACACTTTGGGCGATGGCGTCAGTCATCTTCGTGCCCGACAGGATGCCGGTGAAGATCCCTGCGGCAAAAATCACGGAAACCACGGCAACCACACTTGCTGAGTGTGCTGCCATGCGCTCTTTTTGGTCTTGCAGCGACGGGAAGTTCACCGAGATCGCGATCGCGAACGCGCCCATGAACAGCAGCGGCAATGGCAGTGCACCGACTACCAGCCCGACCATCAGCGCGCAGGTCAGGATCAGGTTGAACATCATCAGCGGCTTGCTGCGAGGATGGCTGGACAGCTGCACGTTGCCGCCCAGCGGAGATTCCATGACCGGCGCGGCGTCGCGCCATTGAATGGTCTTGAGCCGGGCGCGTTCCCGGCGACCAAACCACCATGCAATGCCCAGCGTCACGGCGGACGCGGCGATCATGCCCGGAATCAGCGGAAGGAAGACTTGAGAGGCATCCAGATGAAGCGCGCTCATGACGCGTGCTGTCGGGCCGCCCCAGGGGGAGATGTTCATGATGCTGTTGCTCAGCATCGCCAGGCAGGGCAGGATCAGCGGATTGATCCCCAATTGGCGGTGCAAGGGCAACATGGCTGTCAGGCACAGCAGGTAGGTTGTTGAGCCATCGCCATCCAGCGACACCAACAGCACGAGCAGGGTAGAGCCGACGATCACCCGCATGGGGTCGCCCTGGCAGACGCGTACGATGGCGCGAATGAGAGGGTCGAACAGCCCCACGTCGATCATCAGGCCGAAGTACAGAATGGCAAACATGAGCAAGACGCCGGTCGGTGCAATGGCGCGCAGGCCGCTCATGACCATCGGGCCGATCTCTGGGCCAAAGCCGCCAAGCAGGGCGAACAGAATGGGAACAGTGATCAAGGCGATCAGGGCGGTAGCACGTCCGCTCATGATGAGCGCCATGAACGCGATGATCATCCCGTAGGCAAGCAGGGTAAGCATGGGTTTGTCTCCTGGCTTTGTTATGGTTATCGAATTGCAGGGCGAACGATGCCCCGCCCGGTCGATGCCGGGCGAGCCTTTCGCGCCGCGGGGAGGGGGTTAGGGTTGGCTGTTTTGGTGCAAGTAGTCTCGCCAGACGAGGGGCATGATTCCGCCATGGCGCCAGTAATCGACGTCCTCGGTCGTGTCCAGCCGCACGATCAGCGCAATTGTGGTCGTGGTGCCGTCAGCTCGGTGAATGGCGGCCTTGACACGATCCCCAACAGCTAGTTGTTCGGTCAAGCCCAGGACATCAATCGTTTCAGAGCCGTCAAGCGCCAGCGAATCGGCTGTGGTGCCAGGTTCGAACTGCAAGGGCAGTATGCCCATGCCCACGAGATTGGTGCGATGGATGCGTTCGAAGCTTTCGGCGATCACGGTCTTCACGCCGAGCAATGCCACGCCCTTGGCCGCCCAGTCGCGCGATGAACCGCACCCGTAGTTGCGGCCTGCAATCACGGTAAGCGGCGTTTTCCGTTGCAGATAGGCCTCTGCCGCCTCGAAGATCCGCATTTGCTCGCCTTCGGGCATCAGGCGTGTATAGCCGCCTTCGACGCCGGGAACGATACGATTGCGCAACCGGATGTTCGCGAACGTGGCACGCACAGCGACGTCATGGTTGCCGCGACGCGTGGTGTAGTTGTTGAAGTCCGCCTTTTGCACGCCTTTGGCCAGCAAGAAATCGGCGGCGGGCGTGCCCAGGCTGATCGCGCCAGAGGGCGAAATATGATCCGTGGTGACGGAGTCGCCAAGGATGGCGAGCGGCCTCATGCCGATAATGTCGGACACCGGAGAAGGTTGCGCACGCAGCCCGTCGAAGTACGGGGGCTGGCGGATGTAGGTGCTGTCGGGCTGCCAGTTGAAACGTTCGCTGGCCGTACCCGACAGCGCATCCCACTGCGGGCCGCCGTCGAAAAGATCCGCGTATTTTGCGCGGAAGATTTCCGGTTCGTACGTGGTGTCCACCAGCGCGGCAATCTCCGCGGCGGTGGGCCACACGTCTCGCAGGTACACAGGGTTGCCGACCTTATCCACCCCGATGGGGTCGGTGGTGACGTCGCGCAGCAGCGTGCCGGTCAGCGCATATACGACGACCAGGGCGGGCGAGGCCAGGTAGGCGGCGCGCACATTGGGATGGATTCGGCCTTCAAAATTCCGATTGCCGGACAACACGGCGGTGGCTACCAGCTTTTCACGTTCGATGGCTTCTGCGATGGGCTGGGGCAGCGGGCCGGAGCCACCGTTGCACGTTGTGCAGCCAAAGCCTGCGACGTGAAAGCCCAGGGTATCCAGGGCGTTTTGCAAACCGGCCTTTTCCAGCACCGCGGCGGTCACATGGCTGCCGGGCACGAGTGATGTCTTTACCCATGGCTGCGTGCGCAGTCCCAAAGCAACGGCTTTCTTCGCCACCAGGCCAGCCGCCATCATGTTGACTGGGTTGGCCGTGTTGGTGCAACTGGTGATGGCTGCAATGACGACGGCGCCGTCGTGCAGCGCGTAGTCCGCGCCCTGTACGACCACCTTACGACGGTCATCCACGGGTATCCCGGCGATGTCGATGTGATGCTGTTCGAACGCGCGCCTCGCCTCGCCCAACAGCACGCGATCTTCGGGGTTGCGCGGGCCGGCAAGACACGGAGCGATGTCGTCCAGCACGATGGTGATGACACGGTCGAAGACCGGCGCCGGCGTGGCGGCATCGCGCCAGAGGGCCTGCGCCTTGGCATAGGCCTCCACCAGTTCCAGTTGGGATTCGTCGCGGCCTGTCATGCGCAGGTAGGAGAGGGTGCGGTGGTCGATGGGAAAGTAAACCGCCGTGGCGCCGTATTCCGGTGCCATATTTGCGATCATCCCCCGGTCGCCTAGGGACAGGGTTTCGAGGCCGTTGCCGAAGAACTCGACGAACTGGCCTACCACCCCGATCTTGCGCATCTGCTGCGTGATGGCCAGTACAAGATCCGTGGGCATGACACCTTCGCGCAGTTGGCCGCGCACCTCAACGCCTACCACTTCGGGCAACGCCAGCGCAACTGGCTTTCCGACCATCACGGCTTCTGCTTCGATGCCGCCCACGCCCCAGCCCAGGATGCCCAGGCCGTTGATCATGGGCGTATGGCTGTCGGTGCCGACACAGGTATCGGGAATGGCCAATTCCTCGCCTTGCTGCGTTTCGATGCGAACCACCTGCCCGATGTTTTCAAGGTGGATCTGATGCATGATTCCTTTGCCCGGCGGCACGATACGCACGCCTTCGAAGCTGCTGCTGCACCAGCGCAAGAACGCGAAGCGCTCGCCATTGCGTTCGTACTCTTTGTCCAGGTTGACCTGGCGCGCGTCGGCGCTGGCCCAGCGGTCCACCTGCAGCGAGTGGTCAATGATGACGTCCACCGGCACCTTGGGGCGCACCGCGCTGGCGTCGCCGCCAGCATCGGCGACGGCATCCCGCAGCCCCGCCATGTCGACCAGCATGACCTGGCCAAGGATGTCCTGGCCGAATACGCGCGCTGGGTAGAAGGTAAGTCCGGCCCCGGTGTCGCGATTCAACAGCGCGGACATCTCGGACGCGGTGTCCAGCCCCTGGCGCGCTTGTCGCGCCAGATTTTCAAGCAGGATGCGCAGGGAAAAGGGAAGCCGCTCCACACCGGGCAAGCTGGCGATCGGGACGTAGCGAATCGTGCGGCCGGCCAGCGGCAGAATAGGAAGATCGTTCATGATGCGTGGTAATTACAGAACAAGGGATTCGGGCACGTAGACCTGGCCGTCCATCAGGCGACGGGCTGACCGGCTCATCAAGGCTTTTTCCACGACCCATTCGCCGTCGTGTTGCGCCGCCTGTGCGCCGACGTTCAAGGTGCCGGACGGATGCCCAAAACGAATCTCCGCACGGGCGGTGTTGCCCAACAGTTCTGACACCTGAGTGCCGGGAATGGAAGCGGCAACCGCGATGGCAACGGCGCCGGTTCCCGTCATGGCGTGGTGCAGCTTGCCCATTGACAGGATTCGAGCGCAGATGTCGATGGATGCGGTATCGACGGGTTTGCCATCGGACGCGATGTAGCCTGTGGGCTTGGCGACGAAGGCGAGTTTTGGCGTGTGTGGGCGCTTCTCGGTCGCTTCCTGAGCGCTGGCGGCCAGGCCCATCGCAACCGTGGCATGTGCACGGATCGCTTCGCAGCGGGCCAACAGTCCGGCGTTGTTGTTGACGTCCTCCTGCAATTCGTTGCCCTGCAAACCGAGCGCCGAGGCGGCGACGAAGATCGTCGGGTTGCCGGCATTGATCAGCGTTGCCTGTACATCGCCAACCCCGGGCACTCGCAAGGTATCGATACGGTTGCCCGTGGGGAACATGGCGCCGCCTTCGCTATCGGCATCGGCGCCGGGATCCAGGAACTCGAGCTTGACCTGCGCAGCGGGGAACGTCACGCCGTCCAGCGTGAAGTCACCCAGTTCCACCACTTGGCCTCCACTGACGGGAACGTGCGCCACGATTCGTTTCTGGATATTCGCTTGCCAGATGCGAACCGTGGCCCAACCCTCGGCTGGGGCATCGACCAGCCCGCGCTGGATCGCGAACGGGCCGACGGCCGAGGTGAGGTTGCCGCAATTGCCGCTCCAGTCGACCACCGCACCTTCGATGGCGACGGCGCCGAACAGATAGTCCACATCGCAGTCGTCGCGCTCGCTGCGGCTGACGATCACGACTTTGCTGGTGCTTGAGGTCGCTGCGCCCATTCCGTCAATCTGTTTGCCATAGGGGTCTGGGCTGCCGATTACACGCAGCATCAGCGCGTCGCGGGACGCGCCGGGGTGACGCGCGCAATCAGGCAGGTCGTCAAGCGTGAAGAACACGCCTTTGCTGGTGCCGCCGCGCATGTAAGTGGCGCGGATTGGGGCTTGGCGGGGAAGGGGGGGCTGGGTCATGCTGAAACTCCGGGCTTGAATACGATGCAGACTGGGCTGCCGGTATGAACGATCGGTTGAAGTGGGCCGGTACCATCCAGGCACTCGATGACATCGCTGTCTTCGTTGGCGACCAACAGGCGCTGCTGATCAGGCGTCGCCGTAATGAAGCGAGGAATCGTGCCGTGCGTGAGGTACCAGCGTGGGGAAGTCATTCGGCTCCCTTGGACGCTGAACGCAACGACGCTGCCGTGGCCTCGGTTGGAAACAAACAGTCGGTCATCGGACAGCAACACAATGCCGGCGGCGGTGTTGTCGCCCGTGTAGGTGTCCGGCAGGGTCGACAGCCGCTGCGTGGGGGTGAACGTGCCGCTGTCGGGGCATACGGCGGCGGCAAGAACCTGGCTGGACAGTTCCAGCGTGATCCATGCAGTGGCGCCGTCGGGGCTGAAAACGAGGTGACGAGGGCCGCTGCCGGCGGGTAGGCGCGCGTTGCCTTGCCATTGCAACGCGCCCGTTGCCTCGTCGATGCGCACGGTATGGATGGCGTCCGTGCCTTTGTCCGGCACCGCGATCCAGTCGCTGGCAGGGTGGTAGACAAGCTGGTGCGGGTGAGCACCCGTTTGCTGCGTGCGATGCGGCCCGGCGTCTCCGGGCAAGGCGAGCGACGACGCAACGGGCCCCAATGCGCCGTCGGCGAGAATGGGCAACGCGCTGAGGGTTCCGGTGGCGTAGTTCGCCACCATCAGCCAGCGACCTGATCGGCTTACCAGCAGATGCACGGGATTTCTGCCGCCGCAGTCCCTCCGGCCGATAGGTGCTAGCCCGCCGTCCTCCGCTGCCTGGTATGCGCTGACCGTCGTGCCGTCGCCATGCACGGCATAAAGCACGCGACCGCTGAGGCCAAATGCTAGATAGGACGGGTTTTCCGGCGTTGTCTGCTCGCCCAACGAAGCCAACTGGCGTGGGCCGGCGAGGGCGAATACCGCGATACCCCTGCCTCGGCCCTGTCGAGCGGCAGAGCTTCTACAGCCCGTGTATAGGACGGCTCCCGAAGGCCGCCGTTGATCTGGTTGTGTCTCCATTGGATTCTCTAATGTATTTTGTGATTAGATTAATCCGAAAATTGAGCGTGTGCAAAGCCGTCTTTTAGGTCTGCTCCGAGTTTCGCTGCTAGAAATGCCGCTTTGCTCGCGAAGTCCTAGGGAAATCCCTAGATGAGGGGATCGGCTCCAGATCTGTCTTATGTGTACAGATAAATCAATTTGTCGCGCGAACCGTCCAAGAGGTTCTAGTTGTTGGAATCAAGTTTTCGCCCAACCGCGCACAGTTGACCGTGGCTGCGTTGAAGCAGACCAATCTCTTGCGGACAAGCGAATGGAAATTTGCCTCATGGAGGTATCAACGATTCGGCCGCAGGGGAGATGCTTTCGGCAGCCGGCCGAAGGCGGGCGCGGCTGCGGTGTCCAGGATCGTGCCAGCAGCATCACTGGACTAGATGCCGTCTTCCTAGATGGTCGTGCCTTTTCTCTATGGGGTGCTCCTCATGCAATGTGCCTATCGAGGATGCAGATAGTGGATTCAATCTTTTGAATTGGACGCCTCGGGGGGGGCGTCACTAGAGTGTCGGCTCATGGTTTGAAAGAACCGTTGTGCAGACTCGATAACGAAATCAACGCCGTCGCTTGGGGAAATGAATAAATGAAAAAACTTTGCAGAATCTTTTGTGGTGCGCTGTTGACTCTCGCGCTTGCACCGGCTCACGCCGCATGGCCAGAGCGCCCCATCACATTGGTGATCCCGTTTCCACCGGGCGGCGGGACGGATGTTATTGGCCGCATCATCGGGAAGGAGCTTGGCGATAGTCTCGGCGTCAACGTCGTCGTCGAGAACAAATCGGGTGCGGGTGGGAACATCGGTACGCGCTATGTGACGAGTGCCAAGCCCGACGGGTATACGCTGCTGATGGGTACGACCGCCCAGACCATTTCGGCCGCACTCTATAAGGCGCCGGGCTACGACCTTTTGAAGCAATTGGATGCCGTGGTGACGATCAATAGCGGCCCGATGATTCTGTTCTCGCGCAACAGTCTGGAGGTCTCTTCTGTCAACGATCTGATCAGCCTGGCAAAGCAGAATCCCGAGAAAATCAGCTACGCCTCCGCCGGCTATGGGACGTCCTCACACATGGCTGCTGAAGTCTTCACACTGGCGACGGGCATCAAGCTGTTGCATGTTCCCTTTCAAGGTGCAGCGCCCGCGATGAGTAGTGTTGTAGCTGGCCAAGTCGATATCACTTTCGACATGCTGTCCACCGCCAAGCCGTTCGTCATGGACAACAAGGTCAAAAGTATCGGGATGGGTGGTGGCGAACGCTCGCCGTTGATGCCCGAGTTGCAGAGCCTGAGCGAGCAGAATCCCGAGCTGTTGAAGAGCTTCAATGAAACCGCCTGGAATGTGCTCATGGTTCCCAAGGGGACACCGGTGGAGATCCAACAGAAGATCAATGACAAGATCAAGGTGATCCTGGACGACGAGAAAATCAAGGCCCGATTGATGGACATGGGCAGTGTGCCGTTCTGGAAGAACGTGCCGGACTCCGGCAGTTTCGTTGCTGACGATGTGGCCAAGTGGAAAAAGGTAGTTGAAGATGCCAACATCGAGCGGATGTAGTGGGCGTGCCAACAGTGAAGGGCAAGCCCACATTGTGGGCCAGGGCGATCAGCAGTCGTTGCAGGGCTTGCTGGATGCGCTTGCTGAACAGCGCATCGTTGTGCCACTGGATAGAATGGATTTGGTTCTCCACGAGTTCACCGTGTTGCAGCGTCAACGCGCCCTGATCAACGGCGTCGTCGAGAGCGAAGGCCTCTCAGGCATCCACACTGTCATTTCCCGTTCGAGAGGGGCGTTGTGAGCAGGGAACTTTCCATTAGCGAAATGGCGCGCGCGCTGCGGTCTGGCGCCGTCAAATCCGAGCAACTGGTCAGGGCTGCGCTTGACCGAATCAACGCCTGCGACACCCGCATTCATGCGTTCACTCAGTTGAACCGCGAGTATGCCTTGAATGAGGCTCGCGCCTGCGACTTGCGGCGTCGCGAACAGGGTGCCGACAATCTGCCGGTCTTGCACGGAATTCCTGTTGCGGTCAAAGACATCTACGATCTTGCTGGTCAACCGACGACCTGCCATTCGAAGTTGCGTTTGGATCACATCGCCGAGCAGGATGCGGGGAGTGTGCAACGCCTGAAAGATGCCGGCGCGATCGTGCTGGGAAAACTGGCCACGCATGAATTCGCCTTGGGCGGTCCCAGTTTTGATCTGCCATTCCCGCCAGCGCGTAACCCGTGGAGTTTGCGCCATATTCCTGGCGGATCATCGTCGGGGTCAGGCGCTGCCGTCGCGGCCGGTTATACGCGGCTTGCGTTAGGTAGTTGCACAGGTGGTTCGATCCGCATTCCGGCCGCATGGTGCGGCGTCGTCGGCCTGAAGCCGACTTACGGTAGAGTCTCGCGACACGGCGTGTTTCCCCTAGCCTGGACATTGGACCACTGTGGTCCCTTGGCACGCAGTGTGGAGGATACCGCCATCGGGCTACAGGTGCTTGCGGGGCACGACCCGAGAGATCCCGGCAGCGCTGACGAGCCTGTAGATGATTATTGCTCGATGCTGGATATCGGAGTTCGCGGGTTGCGGATCGGCGTGGCGCGCTCGCGGTTTCAGCATCTTGCCCAGACGTCTGCTGAATTCCTTCGAGGCTTTGACCGGGCTAGCCAATGGCTGGCGCAGGAACAAGCCAATATGGTCGAGGTGTGCCTGCCCGACGATGAAGAATGCGTGGCGGTAGGGCGGGTGATCCTGGCGGCCGAGTCTTTTGCGCTCCACGCCAAAGACTTGCGCAGTCGGCCGCTGGACTATGGCCACATTACGTTGTCCCGATTGGTCCAGGGTGCAGCGGTATCTTCCGAAGATTATCTGAATGCCTTGCGCTTGCGCCGTGAACTCGCGGCGCGCATGGACACTGTTTTCGAACGCTGCGATGTGGTGCTCACTGCGGTAACGCTGGACACTGCACCGGCGTTTACTTCGGCGGGGACGGCGCACGGCTGGCCCGCGCAAGCCTATGCGTTTAATGTCACTGGACATCCGGCCATCAGTGTACCGATCGGGCTTTCGTCACAAGGGCTGCCCATGGCTGTCCAAATCGTAGGTCGATATTTCGACGAGGCGCTCGTGCTCAGGGTTGCGCGGGCCATCGAGAAACTCTCTGGATGGGAGGCGCAGCCACTTCCCGAGTTGGAGTCGTGATCCCGAAATTTGTCATCCGGCCATCTGACTTCTCTGCTGCTTCCAACCGAGTGCTGAATCCCGGAAGCATGAGTAGAGGTGCGTCTCGCCTTTGCGCAGGTTGATAAGGCCCAGGTTCAGGCGCGGAGCTTCGATACCAGAGATGGCTCGGACGCCGACTTGCGGGGAAAATCGTTTGGCCAGACTGGCGGGCACGAGAGATAGCCCCAATCCCGCCTCGACCAGAACGATCACGGTCTGCACCTGAACGGCCCTGTGGGTAATATTGGGTGTCAGGCCTTCCGCTTCAAACAAGGCGTCGATCAAGGGCGCCAAGGCAGCCTGGACCTCGCCTGTGTAATGAATGAATGGATAGGGAGCGATCTGCGCCAACGTGACCTCTTCGTTCTCGGCCAGCGGGTGGCTTTGTGGCAGCGCAATGGTTAAATGGTCATCCAGCAAGTGGGTGAAGGCCAGGTCGGAATTCGACTCGGTGGGAAGTCGGCCGAGTCCGGCATCGATCTCGCCTGCCCTGATACGTTCTATCAGCTGTGAGTTCGTGGATTCATGCAGCTCAAGTTTGATCTGTGGGTACTGACCGCAGAATCTGGCCAGAAGCTCAGGTAACACTGTTCGGACGGCAGTTCCAACGAATCCCAGTCGCAACGTATTTCCATCGCCCGCCAGGGCGAGGCGGGCTCTTTCCCGGGCCATGCGCAAGCTCACCGCTGCAGCGCGCAGTTCAACGGCCGCGGCCTGACCAGCAACGGTCAGGTTCACGCCGCGGCTGGTGCGATGGAACAACTGGCAGTCAAACTCCTCCTCCAGCTTTCGAATGGAAGTGGAAAGTGCCGACTGGCTCAGGTGCAGCTTCTGCGCCGCCACGCTGAAGTTGCGGGTCTCGCTCAACACGATGAACTGCCGGATCTGTTTGGCGTCCATAGAATTCTGGTTGTTGATGGCGCAGCTACCGATCGGGTCTGCAGCCTACTGCTCGTTCGTCCACACTGGCGCGCGTTTTTCAGCGAACGCCTTTGCGCCTTCGGTCCTGTCACGGCTCGTGTATAGCGCTTTGACTGCGGGAAAGGCTTTTTGGATGGGGTACATCTCTTCTAGATTGCTGTTTTGGATGCCCTTGTAGGCCAGCTCTTTCGACGCCTTCACGGACATCGGTGAGCATTTCAGTATTTGGTCCGCCCAGCGGCGGGCGGCGTTGAGGGCTTCGCCTCTTGGAACCACTTCATTGACGAAACCCAGCGTCTGGGCTTCTTGCGCCATGACGCGGCGCCCAGTAAGGATGATTCCCATCGCCTGCTTCGTCGGGATTTGCTGCGGCAATCGGAGTATCCCGCCGCAAATCGCGGCCAGTCCCACCAAGGGCTCGGGTAGCGAGAAGAATGCGTTCTCAGACGCTACGATGAGATCGCAGGCGAGGGCAATCTCGAACCCCCCACCCATGGCGAGCCCATTTACCGCAGCAATGACGGGCTTGTTCATGGCAAACCTCGCCGTGATGCCGCCGAAGCCCGCCTCGGGGTAGGTCGTATCGTTGCCGGCTGCTTGGTACTTAAGATCGTTACCTGCGCAGAATGCGTCGTCGCCTGCGCCGGTCAGGATCGCCACCCTCAGATCAGGGTTGTTTTGAAAATCGTCGAACGCTTGTTGCAGCTCGAGGTTCGCTGGCCGATGCAGCGCATTGCGTACTGCAGGGCGATTGATCGTTATGATGCACAACTTGTCTTCGTGAGAGACATTACAAAATTCGTACATGATCTGATGTTCCGTTTTGGTGAGTTCTCGACGCAGGCTGCGGCCTGCGTCGAGACCGACGATCATTCCTGGCGAAGTTTGGTCTTCTGAGATAGGTCGGTGACGGTCTTGATGTCTCCGTTGATCTGATCTTTGAAGACCTCGGGCGAGCTGCCGATGATCTCGAGAGACATGCTGTTGGCGGCCTTGACCAGGTCGTCGGATTTCAGGGCCTTGTCCAACGCGTGGGAAAGGGTGGCGACCACGTCGTTCGATGCTTTTGCAGGCACCATGAGGCCAGACCACATGGGCATGTGGACGCCCTCTATGCCCGCTTCCTCGATGGTGGGCACGTCGGGCAGTGCACTCATGCGCTTGCCGCCTGTGATGGCGATCGCGCACAGCTTGCCGGCCTTGACCTGGGGCAGTTGAACCGGCGAAAGGAACGCGAGGTCGGTTTCCCCGCTGATCACGCTCATCGCAGCGGGCGACTCGCCTTTGTAAGGCACGTGCGTCAAGTCAGTCTTGGTGGCCAACTTGAGCATTTCGCCGATGATGTTGCCTGTGCTGCCGTAGCCCCAGGATGCGTAATTGAGCTTTCCAGGGTTCTCCTTTGCCCGCTTCACCAGGTCAGCAGGAGTCTTGATGCCTGAGCTGCAGGAAACCGCCATCATGAAAGGGACGTTGGTGATCATGCTGATCGGAGTGAAGTCGGTCCTGATGTCAAAGCCAGCCTCTTTGTTCAGCACGGTCTCCGACGCGGTTGAGGTGGTACCGAACAAGAGCGTGTATCCATCGGGCTTTGAGGCAGCTGCTGCGCGCGCGCCGATCGAACCGGATGCGCCCGCCTTGTTCTCCACGACGAACGGCTGCCCCATCACTGCCTGCAGGCTCTTTGCGACGAGCCGCGCCTGGACGTCCGTCGAGCCGCCCGCAGCGAACGGTACGATGATTGTGACTGGCCTGCTGGGATAAGGCGTCTCGGCTGTCGCGGTCGTTGTCCCGAAGCCGGATGCCAGCAATAGGGCCGCAGCCGCGGCTGCGCGCTGTGAAACTCGAATTTGCGTCATGTGTATGTCTCCTCGTAATTCTTTTTGGGGTAGATTCTGTCTGGATCAGTGATCGAGACTTCAGCTTTCAGAATCGGTCGTTAGTGCCTGCTCTGAAGCGATGCCGAATCTGGCAAAGATCTCCGCGTTGTGTTGGCCGATGCCGGGCGGTGCGAAGCGCAAGCTTCCTGGCGTGCGGCTAAGCTTGATGGGGATGCCGGCGCCGCGGTAGCCGTCCATTTCAAGAACCATCTCTCGGTCGCGGGTGTGCTGCAGCTTCAGGGCTTCGTCAACGGTTAGAACAGGGGCGCAGGGCACGCCCGCCGCCATAAGCGTGGAAAACAGGTGCATGCCATCGTGCTCGAGCAGCTTTTCCGCCAGGTGCGCGGTGAGTTGGGCGCGATGGGTCAAGCGGCCGACGTTGGTCGCGTAAGCGGCGTCCTGGACGATTTCCTGGAGGCCAAGATGTCGGCAAAGCGTTGCAAACTGCCGATCATTGCCAACTGCGATGAAGATGGGAATCGTGCCTGTCTGGTATAGGTCGTACGGCACCAGATTCGGATGTCCATTCCCTGTCCGGGGGGCTTCGCCGCCATAGAGCACATTGGCGGCGTGTGGATGAAGCAGGGACAACGCAGTGTCATACAGCGTGGCCTCCACCATCTGCCCCTTTTCGGAACGCCCGCGTTCATAGAGCGCAAGCATGACGCCAAGCGCAGCCTGCATGCCTGTGGCCGCGTCCACCAAGGGGATTCCAATCCGCGCCGCGTTCACAGCGGGATCGCCATTGGTGCTCATCAGACCCGACATGGCTTGAATGGCGGCGTCATAACCTGGCAACCCGCCGAACTGACCCGTCTCCCCAAATCCGGAAATCCGGCAATGGACCAGTCGGGGAAACCTCGCCGACAGCGTTGACAGGTCATCGATACCCCACTTGCGCCAGGTGCTCAACTTGAAGTTTTCGATCAGCACGTCGGCAGATGCCAGAAGCGAAAGGAGTGCGTCGAGCCCGCTGGCTGAATTCAGATCCAGCGCGACATTCTTTTTGTTGCGATTGAGGCCCTGGTAGTAGGGCGCGCTCCCATCCGCGACGGGAGGTCCATAGCGTCTTGTGTCGTCGCCGTCGAAGGCCTCTACCTTGATGACGTCTGCCCCATGGTCACCAAGAATCTGACCTGCATACGGGCCCGCCAGAACCCTTGATGCATCGACGACAACCACGCCCTCGAGCACGGACTGCGTTGCGCTCATAACCAATCTCCCATGAATGTACGGACTTCTTGCGCCTCGGAGGGCACGCGTCACGCCTTGGGCTGGATTCTATGGATGCGCACTTCATGTGTCAACGTGCAGTAATAAATACTGCATAGCAGAATTACAGAGCGGCGGTGCGGCAGGGGAGCAATACGTGATGGGGCGGGAGCATGCTCTACACTTCCGGCGTCGACTTCTACGGATAAGTGTCTTGGCTCGAACTTCAAACTTATTGACCGACCTGCGCGCGACGCTGGACGAGAAAAAGGATTCAAGGCATTTCGTCACGGCGCTGAGCCGCGGCTTGGATATCCTTGCGCTGTTCACGCGTGACGTCACAGCAATGGGCAACGAGGAAATCGCGCGCAGCACAGGGCTCGCCCGGTCGACGGTGACACGCTTGACCTACACGCTGGCAACAACGAAGCACCTGGTGTATGACAGTGCGCTCAAGAAGTACAAGCTGGGTCCTGCGACGATGTCATGGAGTTACGCTGTCATGGACAGCGTCGCAGGTGTCCAGGCGTTGAGCCCTTTTTTGCAGGACTTCGCGGACCAGATGAGGGCCTCCACGGTCGCGCTCAATATTCAGGCCGGCTCGGAAGTAATCTATGTCGCCCGCGTATCGGGACCTGCCCAGGTGCAGATGAGAACGGGCATCGGGACTCGGCTCAAGCTTTGGCAGGCTGCGGCTGGTAGAGTCTTCTGGTCGATATCTGATGAAACCAGGAAGCACGAGGTTCTACAGGAATTGCAGAACCAGCCAAGCGACATTCGGGACCGGATCGTGGAAGAAATGGAGGCGGCCCAGGCCGAATGGGACCGTTACGGATTCTGCACGAGCATCGGCGCCTGGCGTCTTGGAATCAACGCTGTCGCATGCCCTTGCGGAGATGGTTCAGAGAACGGTTGGAAGTACGTAGTGTCTTGTGCAGGGATGAGCGAGGAATACGATTTGGAAACGCTCAAGCACAAGATTGCTCCGCAGTTGAAAGACTTTGCGCGTTTTCTGGCGCCCAAGCTCGCTACTTGCTGATTCGCCACAGGTGGCTGATCGGTTGAGGCTATGGCAGTTTCGGCGAGCCCGCGACTTGCGCGTGCAGCAGGACTTTGATTGAACTGAGCCGCGTCCGCGCCGGAGTGCAGAAGCTGCTGCCCAGTTGGGCAACAGCGTCTTGTGTGGTGCCGCCTAATGGTTGCGGTCGCGGCTTGCCGGATGCCTGGCGGACGGTTACTGGGTTCGGAGCGACCCAAGATTTGCGCTGATCCAAGACGCGACGTCGGTAACCGGAATCCCTCTGCGCTGATTGAACGTCTCGCTTTTGTCCCACGACATACCCCTACCTTGTGCAAAGGCTGCGCGGTATTTACTCATCATGTTCTGCGGGTCGCGCGACAGTTCATCCAGCAAATATTCGACGCTCCAGGCCGAACGGGTGAAGGGACGGCCGAGGCCCGCTTGCAGTTTGTCGGCGACTTCGCCGTATGTCACGGTGTCGCCGGCCAGATAAACGATCTCGTTCCGGATGCGAGGCGTTGCGAACACGATTTCGGCGGTCAGCACGCCAATATCATCGGGCGTCGTCAGTGTGACGGCGGTGTCGAGCGTGCCAAGCCCATGGACGGCATCGTTCTGTAGGTCAACGACGCCGAACTCGGGCTCGAACAGGTAACTCATGAACATGCCGGTCGAGATGATGACCCACTCGGTCTGGTGCTGGCTGCGCAGCAGTTCGCGCACGTCCAACTGTGCGTCGAAGATGTCTTGCGGGCCGCCACGACCGATCACGTCAAAGTCGACTCCGAATTGCCACGGGAAATACCGCGGGATGCCTGCCTGCAAGGCGGCGCGGGCAAGCTTCATCGGCGTGTCGATTCCCGCTGCGTAGCCGGCACATCCGATCACGGTGTCATACCGCGCAAATACAACCGCCAGCTCATCGATGGAACTCCTTACAAGATCGCCTACAACGATTTCAATGCCGAGGCCTCGGATCTCCGCGATATCATTTTGCTTGCTTGGCTCGCGCGACTCGACGGCGCTTGCGCGCAGCAGCACGCTGATCTTTGCGCCCTCGACGTCTTTGGCTTTACGCGCAAGATTGCGTAGCACCGGGAGACCGAGTTCGCCTGCCCCAAGTACAAGGATGTTTTTAGACGTAGAGTTAAGGTCTGTTTGGTTCATGGTGAAGCCCTCTTCAGATTTCGATGAGGCAGTCTAGCAACGCTTTATCGTGAATGTAAGAAGGTACACGCGTGATACTGGGAGCTGCATGTGATGGATCGAGACGAAATTCTCCGATACTCACAGACCGTTTGTGACGGCCTGCGAGACGATGACGATGGGCTGCGGCGAGAGGTACTCGCACATGCTGGTAGCCGCTGGTCTCTGGGTGTTGTCCACACGCTCGGCGTTTATGGAAGGCTGCGGCATGCCGAGATCGGCAGACGCATGCATGGAGTCACGCAACGAATGCTGACGCTCACCTTGCGGCAGCTCGAACGGGATGGCTTAGTGTTGCGGCATGACTTCGAAGAGGTGCCTCCCAGAGTCGAATACGAACTCTCTGATACAGGCATGGAGTTGCTCGTCCGCATGGTCCCGCTGTGGACCTGGATTGTCGAGAATGCGGACCGCTTCCGAGAAGCGCGGCAAAAGTTTGACAGGCTCCAGAGTGACGGTGGGAAAGGCCACTCTACGTGAGCTGTTCTGGCCGGAGGGGGCTTGTCGCAGATCTACGCGAAAGACGCTTCTTGGCACAAAGCGGAGCGCATCGCCGCGCAGGGGAGTTACAGCGGGCGAGCCATGCCGCAAATGCTGGCTCGCCCCTGGCCTACTTGGTTTCGATATTCGCGACAGCAGAGACCTCGAGCATCATTCACACAGAGCGAAGACTGTGCACTTCCTACGGCTTCTTCGGAAAAAAGGTCGATCGCCCGGAACGTCACCCGCGCTTGCCCTTCGAAGTTGCCGGCTTGTGATTGCCCTTGTTCATCAGCTAAGCCGATCCGGCCGGATGGCGCCTGCGCAGGCATGCTGACCGGTCGGAATGTACATATTGGAAATTGAGCGTTTGATACGCAAGGCTCTGTTGTGTTTAACGCAAGTCACCTACTGCCTTGGCAACGTTAAAGTTCTGACGCCTCATGCCGTATTGGTGGTACCTCGACATTTACAGAAAGGAGCAATTATGGCGATAAACAGCATCAGTGGTACTTCTCGGATCAGCAGCCTCGCGGACCTGTGGGCAGAAAAGATCCAGGCCAACAAGGAAGCCAAGGGGGGCTCGCGGCAGGACGCAGTTTCGGTGTCAGAGGAAGGCAAGATCCGCGTTAATAATCCTGCCGCCGCTAAAGTGGCAAACGCACAGGCTGCCGAGGAAACCGACAACGAGGACGAGTTCACTCGCCAGATCAAGCAATTGCAGAAGCAGCTCAAGCTCATCATGGACCAGATCGCCAAAATTAAGGCGAGCGGCATGTCGGACGAGATGAAGGCGCAGCAGATGATGGCGCTCAATGCCCAGGCAGTGCAGATTCAAGGCCAGATCACGAAAGTGCTTGCGCAGCAGGCCAGCGCCGCGAAAAAGAACGGTGGGGTGTCCGCGACTGCCTGACCCTTCGCGAATTTTACCGGTGTGGGGCGCTCGAACCTTCGAGGCGCATCGAAGTGGAACTATCGCGCGGCCTTCGCGAGTGTCCATTCCATGACGTTGCGCCTCACACCGCTCCGCTGCCCTAAAGGCAGGATCCCAACTTGTGTGACGTAATCAGGCCGATGTCAGCGGCGCATCTCCCGCATTTTATTGTCCTGACGATGATGTCATTCCCCACTCGCACTGTCACTTTCTACGGCCTCGTCCGGTATAGACAGTAATGCCTCCGCATTCGGCGGGCGACGACGGGTCTCATCATGAAAGTTGCCTCACGCTCTATCGGTTCCCCATCCGGAAGCACGTCCAGCGACGCCTCGCCGCGCAAGTGGTTCTTTGTTATTCACGGCTGGGCGGGTCTGAAGCTAAGCGTGCTGATGGCGTTTATCTGTTTGACCGGAACCCTTGCGGTCATCTCGACCGAGCTGGATTGGCTCGTCCATTCTGAAATGAGAGTCGAGCCCGCATCGAGTTTGGCGAGTTGGGGAAAGATGGCCGGCGCCGCCCAGGCCGCGCATCCCGACTGGACGTTGCTATCGTTCACCGCGCCTTACGCCTCACGCTTCGCCGCAAGGGCGTTGATGCGCACGCCGCAGGGCGAACAGCGGTTTGTGTGGGTGGATCCTTACCGGGCGGTCGTGACGGGCGACACGTCCTGGTTCAACATCCAGCGCTGGTTGCGCAACACGCACCGGCATCTGTTCTTGCCGACCCAATGGGGGGTGCCGTTGGTGTCGGCGCTTTCGCTGTTGCTGATCGCGCTGGTGGTCACCGGCCTAGTCATCTACAAGCGCTGGTGGCGCGGCTTTCTGGCGTGGCCGCGCTGGGGAAAGCGCCGGTTGGCCTGGGCCGACGTGCATCGGCTGGTTGCGGTCTGGAGCTTGTGGTTCACCTTGCTCATCGCCGTGACGGGCCTGTGGTACTTGATCGAGTCCCTGGGAGGGCATGCGCCGCCGTTGCCGGCGCTGTCGTCCAAGGAACCCCGCTCTGCATCTGCGCCGCTACACCCAAGCGAGATTGACGCGGCCGTGGACGAAGCGCAACGTGCGTGGCCCGGGCTGACCATCCGCGTCCTGCGTCTGGAGGCGGGGGGCAGGGCGGTGCAGCTTGAAGGGCAGACAGACGCCTGGCTGGTGCGTGACCGCGCCAACGCCATTCGCATTTCTTTGCCTAGCGGGGCGTCCACCCGCCGCAGCGCGGACGAGCTCGACGTGCATCAGCGCATTTCAGAGCTGGCCGACCCGCTGCATTTCGGTGCTTTTGGCCCCTGGCCCGTACGCGCCATCTGGTTCCTGTTCGGTTCCATGCTGACCGCGCTGAGCGTGACGGGTGCCTATCTCTATGGGCTGCGCATCGCGGGCGCCAGCGCCAAGATCCGCGCCAAGGCGGGGCATGACGGGCCGCCGGCCTTGCCGCTGCGCGAAGCCTGGGCGGGCATGCGGCAATGGCGGTGGGTGGCCGTGATCCTGCTGGTGATGTCGCAAGGCTTGTTTCTGGGGGAGGCGATGGGCTGGCTGCATCTTTTCTGACCGCCGGAATTTGAAGGGCTGCGACGCGCGCGGTGGGGCAAGCGCCAAGGTTTCCAGTATTATTAACGGCTCTCATTCGCAATTAGATTTGTTTGCAGATCCTGGTGCCATGTCTCAATCTTGCGCGTCCCGTCCTTCGGCCTTGAACGGTCTGTATGTCGATCATCATCAATGGCTGTGTGGCTGGTTGCGTAAACGGCTGGGCAACGCATGGGATGCCGCGGATCTCGCGCATGACACGTTTCTTCGCGTGTACGCCAGCAACCGCTCGCTGGAAATGCCGGAACCCCGGGCATTCCTGACCCATGTAGCCAAGGGGCTGGTGGTGGATCTGTGGCGGCATCGCAATGTTGAAAAAGCCTATGCCGAATCGATCGCGGCCTTGCCTGCCGACACCGTTCCCTGCGCAGAAAAGCGCGCCCTTATTCTGGAAGCGCTGTCCAGCATCGACCGCATGCTGGACGCCATGCCCGTGCGGGTGCGCAATGTGTTCCTGCTGGCGCAGCTGGACGGCTTGAACTACGCCGATATTGCCGCTGAGCTGGGCGTGTCCGTGCGCACGGTCAACCGCCACATGCAGCAGGCCTACCTGGCGTGCCTGACCGCCATCGATGCATGACGGCCGGACACATTCCTGATGCGCTGCTGGCCGAAGCGGCAGGCTGGATGGCCCGGTTGCACGACGCGCCGGACGATGAAGCCAACTTGCGCGCCTTGCATCGCTGGATGGCAAGTAGTCCCGCGCATGCCCAGGCGTGGGAGAAGGCCGAGCGTGTCATGGGCACCTTCGGCCAGGTGCCGCCGGCCATGCGCGCACAAGCGCTGCAAGGGCTGGCCCGGCCGGACCGCCGCCGGATGGCGCTACGGCTGCTGGGTCTGATCGCCGTTGCGCCCGTATCGTATCTGGCCTGGCGTACCCAGCAGTCCGATCTGGAAAGCGGCACCGGCCAGATCCGCCAGGACACGCTGGCGGATGGCACGACGTTGACGCTGGATACCGGCACACGTCTGGACATCCGGTACACCGACACCCTGCGCGCCGTCTGGCTGCGGGCAGGGCGCGTGTATGCCGCCACGGCGGCAGACGCCGGCGGGCGCGCACGACCCTTCATCGTCCAGACGCCGATGGGCGCCGTGCAGGCGCTGGGCACGCAATTCACGGTCAGCCTGCAAGATGACGGCGTGGGGGTGAACGTGTATGACGGCGCCGTACGGGTGAGCCCCAGCGGCAGCGCTGGCAGCCAGATCGTGCCCGCCGGACGACGGGTCCGTTTCAATGCGGGGGGCATGCTCAGCGAGGCGGGCTTGTCCGAGTCGGCGCCTGCTTGGACTTCTGGCGTGCTGACGGCCGATGACATGCGGCTGACGGACTGGGCAGCGGCCATGGCGCGATATCGCGCGGGCGTCATCCGATGCGCGCGCGACGTTGCGGACCTGCGCGTATTCGGCTCGTTTTCGGTGTTGGATACCGATACCAGCCTGGCGCTGTTGGCGCGGACATTGCCGGTGCAGATCGTGTTCAGGACCCGCTATTGGGTGGAGATTCAGGGGCGCAGCGCTTGACGCGCGCATAGGACCGCCGCAAGCCGTGTTGCCGCCATGGCATGTTTTCCGGCGTCCTACGGTGTACAGGATATAGGCCTTGAAACCGCATCGGTATCAGGCCGGGTCCTACCCGGACCATTACCTGCCTTCTCCCTGATATTTCTCTCTTGCGGCGTCTTCCTCATGTCCCATTCCCGTTCCTTCGTGGTTCGCACCACCACGATGCTTTGTCTTTCCGTCCTGCTGCCGTTGACCGGCACCGCCGCGCATGCGCAGCCCGCCGCTGAACAGGCGGCCACGCGCGACTTCCGGCTGGCGCCGGGCACGCTTGGGTCGGTGCTGGCGCAGTTTGCGACGCAGGCGGGCGTGCGCTTGTCGTTTGGCGGCGGCATGGTGCAAGGCTTGCAGTCGCCCGGCTTGAATGGCAGCTACACCGTGGAAGCGGGCTTTGCCGCGCTGCTGTCCGGCACCGGTTTGAGCGCCGTGCGCGCGGGCGCCAATGAATACACCTTGTCTGCGGCCGCTGCGCCGGTCGCGCAGCTGGAAGCGGTGACGGTCACGGCGGCCTACTCGGGCGGGCTGATGCCGGCCTTCGCGGGCAACCAGGTGGCCAGCGGCGCCAGCGCGGGCATGCTGGGCGAAAAAAGCATCATGGACACGCCGTTTTCCATCACCGCCTACACCAGCGCGCTGATGCAGCAACAGCAGGCGCAAAGCGTGGCGGATGTCGTGTCCAACGATGCGTCGGTGCAGAACACCAACCCGCGCACCAGCCGCTTCGATCAGTTCTCAATTCGTGGCTTTCCCGTGTTGAACAGCGACATCGCGCTCAATGGGCTGTACAGCGTATTGCCGACCTACGCCCTGGCCGTGGAAAGCCTGGAACGCGTTGAAGTGCTGAAAGGCCCCAACGCGCTGTTGAACGGCATGCCGCCCTCTGGCGGCGTGGGCGGCGCCATCAACGTCGTGCCCAAGCGCGCAGGCGATACGCCGACCCGGCAGGTGACGGCCAGTTATGGCACTGACGATGTCGCGGGTGGCCACGTTGACCTGGGCCAGCGTTTTGGGGACAAGGGCGAGCTGGGCATCCGCGTCAACGGCGCGTACAAAGGCGGCGACACGGGCGTGGGGTCGCAGCATACGACGCGCGGCCTGATGACGCTGGGCATGGACTATCGCGGCGAACGCACGCGCTGGTCCGTCGATGTCGGCCATCAGGGCCGCAAGGTGGACGCGCCGCAGGAGCGTGTGGGCGTGGCAGCCGCCGCACCCGTGCCTGACGCACGCCGCGTGGATCGCGGCTACGCGCCTGACTGGACGTATTCCAACTCGCGAGACAGCTACATTGCGCTGCGCGCAGAATACGACGTGACCGACAGCACGATGGTGTACGGCGCATTCGGTGCGCGCGATGGCGACTACAAATTCCTGCGCATGAACGTCACCGTGCGCGATGCGGCCGGCAACTTTGGGTCCAGCCCCAGCTACTTCCTGCGCGACGAAAACGTGCAGACGGGCGAAATCGGTGCGCGGACGCGCTTTGCCACGGGCGCGATCTCGCATTCGGTGGCGTTCAGCGCCACGCAGTTCGAAAAGACCTTCGGCAACCTCAGCTACGATTTCGCGCCGGTTCAATCCAACCTTTTCTCGCCCTTGCCGACGACGGCGCCGTCGCTGGCGGGCTTGAGTTCTGACATCCCCCGGTCCGGCAAGTCTCGCCTGACCAGCATCGCGCTGGCCGATACCTTGTCCGCGTGGGACGAGCGCGTGCAGCTGACGGTAGGCGGGCGTTCGCAGCGGGTCGTGACGGATCAATACGATGAAAGCGGCAGCCTGACCAGCCGCTATGACGAGCGCAAGATCACCCCGGCCATCGCGCTGCTGGGCAAGCCGTCGCAGCACGTTTCCCTGTACGCGAACTACGTCGAAGGACTCAGCGAAGGACCCACGGCGCCGTTGACCGCCGTGAACGCCAACACGGTGTTTGCGCCGATCAAGTCCAAGCAGATCGAAGCCGGCGTGAAGGTGGAATACGGTGACGTGGGCGCGACCCTCAGCGCTTTCCAGATCCGGCGTCCCAGCGGGCTGACCGATCCGGTGACCGGCATCTACTCCGTGAACGGCATGCAGCGCAATCGCGGGCTGGAACTCAACGTGTTTGGCGAACCCGTGTCCAATGTGCGCCTGCTGGCGGGCCTGATGTATCTGGATGGCCGACTGACGAAGACAGGCAATGCGCTGACGGAAGGCAATGTGGCGCCGGGCACGCCGCGCTACAGCATGAACGCGGGCGTGGAATGGGATACGCCGTTCCTCCCCGGGTTGACGGTGACGGCGCGCGCCTTGCGCACCACCTCGCAGTATCTGGACGCTGCGAACAACAAAGAGATTCCTGGCTGGACGCGGGTTGACGTCGGCGCGCGTTATGCGTTCCGCGCAGGCAACACGCCGGTCACACTGCGCGCCACGGTGGAAAACGTCTTCAACAAGGCTTACTGGGCCTCAGCATCTTCCAATGGACTGACGATCGGTGCGCCGCGTACGGTGCTGTTGTCTGCGACCGTGGACTTCTGACTGACGAGAGTTTCCAGGCCGGATCGGGGGGGGCACGAACGCTGATCTCGGTGGCGGTAATCAGCATGGGCAGAAGGAAAAGGGCGTAAATGGTGGGACATCGTGGTCCGCCGCGCGAAGTTAAATTTGCATCGCTGGTGACAGTCCACTTCTGGCGCGAGCTCCCGTTGATGACGGGCCCTTCCCGTGCGGCGCAGTCGGGCCGAAGAAAGGTAAGAAGGTCGAGAAGCAGCCAGCATTCCCGGGCAAAGGAAAGGAGCGCGAGGGTTTTCTCACTGCCGGTCAGTGGGACGCGCTCGCTTCAGGCGGCCGAGCATGAGCACTGGCTCCGTGTGGTGGGCTCCAGATAATTGCCATTGGCCATTGACCAGAACTAACAGCGCATGGTGACGCCAGTCTCGCCACCTTCCGATGTTGACGACTGATCGCCATTGAGTTGGTAGGCGATCATCGCTTTGGGAGAGAGCAATGCAACTAAGTTTCAGTAGTGCGTGAGCAGGAGAAAGGCGGATGCAGGACGACGTCCAAGACGCACCGGTGGTACGTGAGGTGGGCGGCCTTTATCGAGCCGCTACCCCCCAAGAGTTGCTACGCGCGGCTGCGCATCAATTGGAGGGGGCGCTGAATAGGCGGTTGCCAGTGGCCAAACCATCGGCCGCGATCGACTATATCGTGACGCGGCTGGCGCTGTCGGACGTCGAGGTGTTCGGCGTAATGTTCCTTGATGCGCAGTTGAGAATGATCGCCTTCGAAGAAATGTTCAGAGGCACGCTGTCTGAGACGAGCGTGTATCCACGCGAGGTCGTCAAGGCGGCTATTCGGCACAACGCGCATTCCATCTTGATTGCCCACAACCATCCTTCGGGTTCGTCACAGCCAAGCAAGGCGGACGTTGAGGTTACGCGGCGCTTGAAGGAAGCCGTGGCTCTGGTGAATGTCACATTGGTCGATCACGTGATCGTGGCGGCAGGTAGCGGCCACTCTATGGCGAAGATGGGCTGGATCTAGACTTGCCTGTATGCGTCCAACAGCCGAAGACCGAACGGTCTTCGGCTGTTTTTTTACGCGGCTAGTAGCTGCTTGGCGGTTAGCCTCTTTTGAAGCTCCGCCGGCGCCACGGCTCCCGAAAGCAGTCTTTCCAAATATTCGCCCAGCTTCGCCCATGCTGCTTGTTTCTCGTCGGCGTAGTCGTAGAGCTGGTAGTGCCGCCTGACTCGGTTCTTGCCCGTGTGAATAACGTGATTTTGGCAGCGGTCGATGATGTTTGGATCGATTCCTAGCGACTCCATGATCGTCGACCCCGTCCGCCGTAAATCATGAGGCGTCCAATTGCCGTTTTGGCCTTTGCCGAGAACCAGGGAGTTGTCCGAAGCGCGACGTGCTTTGGGCTTTCCGTTGAGCATGGCTTGCCGATCTTTGATTTGCTTAGTAAAGGCCTGCTTGTACATCGGTTGGTCCACCTCCGCGTCATCATTGTCGCGCGAAGGTAGGAGCCAGCGGGATGATCCTGCCAGGCTAACAAGGGTCTTGAAATGCTTGACTGCGAAGGGTGAAAGGAAAACCAGATGGTCGCGCTTCTGTGATTTTCTGCCCTTTACGTTCGCCTTAGGAATGAACCACGTGCCTTCTCGGAGATCGAGATGAGTAATTTCAGTTAAGTGCAATTCCCCTATCCGGCATAGCGTGCTCAAACAGATCCAGGAGACTGCCTGCAACGCCTTGGACGGAGGCTTCCTCTTTCGCTTGTCATCCGAAGCGAGATACTGCTCCTCCAACTCGCGGTATCGAGTCTGGAGCTCGACAATCTCGATGGGAGGGAGAACGCGTTCGCGCGCGTTATCCGGGTCGTAATCGTCCGCCAGGAGCACCCCGAGTTCAACCAGCTCAACCGGATTTCCTTCCGAAAGCAGCTTTCGCCATGGTTGGCGCTTCTCTGCCCAATGGAACATCTGACCCAGTATTTGGTAGGTCACCTCGGCAAGCCGATTGCAGCCGCGACCGACAATCGAGCGGATTACTCGCTCAATATCCTTCTCGCGAATTGATCGCACGGGAGTATCACCGATCAAAGGAAGCACGTCTTTTTCAATGATGCGCTTCACTTCGGTGTTGCCATCTGCTCGCTTCACTCCCGATTCCAGCCACCTTTTATACATCTCATGGAACAAAAGGGCGTCGGTCGTGGCCTCTTGTTCAGCGGCGGTTACCGCGGCAGATTCCGCTGCCATAGCTTCCTGCACCTGGGCTTTTTCCAAGTCGCGGACGGCCGACGGATTGCGGCCCGCCTTGATGTCCGCCCGCGCTTTGTTCCTGGCGGAGCGGATCTCGTCGAGGGTGCGTTCTGGCCATGAGCCGCAGTAGAATCTCTTTACCTTGTCGCCCATGCGGTAGGCGTATCGCCACACCACGGCCATCGTGCCGCGCTGAATGCGGATCTCCCCAGTCAGGCCGTCTCCATCGGCCAGGTGATCACCGGCCCATTCCGCCGGCACCGCTTCCAGTTCTTTGACGGTCCACCGCGCACCTTTTCCGCGTTTTGGGTATCTCGTCATATTTCCTCGAATCTCTCCATTCTTCTGTCTCAAGCGCCATATGGGACAACATATGGGACAACATTTTTGCGGCTGTCAGCGTACATTAGCGAACGTCGACGAACAAGGAGATTTGTATAAATCCTTATGAATCAGTTGGTTATTCGTTCGCTGACGTTCGCTGACGTTCGTGCGTTTCTAATTTGGGAGCAGAGGGTCGCGAGTTCGAATCCCGCCGCCCCGACCATATTCAAGTGATGCCAGCCGTCCGCGCATCTTTCCCACCATGCAACGGGTGGGCCGGCGGAGGATCCACGGCAAAAATGCCCTCTCATGTGTCGCATGAGAGGGTTTTTTTGCGCCATCTCATGGTGGGGATGATCCGGCATCGCGGCGCCGCGAATGGCCCGCGTCAGCCTGGCGCGCCGACCCATCTTCAAACCTGGATGCACAAGTCACATTTTGACGGGTGGCTAACGGTCAGGCGTCGGTAGAATTTCAGGGTCACATTGAATTCGCGGTGTTGCCATGGCCGAATCCACGTCCTCTTCTTCGCAGGAAACCGTGCGCCCCTGGCGCAGCGGCGATGTCACCGTCATCGATAACACCAAGCTGAAAAAGGCGGTGACGGCCGCGGCGCTGGGCAATGCGATGGAGTGGTTCGATTTCGGCGTCTATGGCTTTGTCGCCTTCGCGCTGGGCAAGGTGTTCTTCCCCGACGCCTCGCCGGCCGTGCAGACCATCGCGGCGCTGGGCACGTTCTCGGTGCCCTTTCTGGTGCGGCCGCTGGGCGGGGTGTTCTTCGGGGTGATGGGAGACAAGTTCGGACGGCAGAAGGTCCTGTCGCTGACGATCATCATCATGGCCATCAGCACATTCTGCATCGGCTTGATTCCGTCCTATGACTCCATTGGTCTCTGGGCCCCGTTGCTGTTGCTGCTGTGCAAGTTGGCGCAGGGTTTCTCGGTGGGCGGGGAATACACCGGCGCCGCGATTTTCGTCGCCGAGTATGCGCCCGATCGTCAACGAGGATTCCTGGGAAGCTGGCTCGACTTCGGATCGATTGCCGGTTTCGTGTTGGGGGCCGGCCTGGTGCTGCTACTGCAGACCGCGATGTCCGAACAAGCCTTCCTGGACTGGGGCTGGCGCGCGCCGTTCTTCATCGCCGGTCCGCTGGGCCTGCTGGGCCTGTATCTGCGCCACGCCGCCGAAGAAACGCCGGCCTTCACGCAACAGCTCGAGAAAATGGAGCAGGACGACCGTGATGCGGTGCAGGAACGGCCGAAGGTCTCGGTGCGCGAGATCTTCGCCAAATACCGCAAGGCACTCCTGGTCTGCATCGGCATGGTGCTGACGACCAACATCACCTATTACATGCTGCTGACCTACATGCCGACCTATCTGTCGGGCAGCCTGCACTATCCGGAGCAGCACGGCGTGTTGATCGTGGTCGTTGTGATGGTCGGCATGCTGTTCGTGCAGCCGGGCGTGGGCTTCGTCAGCGACAAGATCGGCCGCAAACCGTTCTTCATCACCGGCTGCCTGGGGTTGATGGTGGTGGCCATTCCGGCCTTCATGCTCCTGGGTAGCGACAATATCGGACTTATCTTCCTTGGCCTGCTGTTGATCGCGATCGTGCTGAACTGCATGATCGGCGTGATGGCCGCCACCCTGCCGGCGCTGTTTCCCACCCGCATCCGCTACAGCGCGCTGGCGGCCTCATTCAACGTGGCCATCATCATCGCCGGCCTGACGCCGACCGCCGCCGCCTGGATCGTCGAGGAAACCGACAATCTCATGATGCCGGCGTATTACCTGATGGCGGCCGCGGTCGTGGGCCTGATCACGGCCGTATTCATGCCCGAGACGGCCAACCGGCCTTTGCGCGGGGACACGCCGAACGCCGCGAACAAGGGCGAGGTGAAGGCGCTGCTGCAACAGGCCTACGATCACATCGAACAGAGCGTGCAGGACATGGATGCCGAGATCGCCGACCTGGAAGAGAAACTGGAAGCGTTGAAGCAGAAGCGGCAGCGCCTGGCGGATCGGCATCCGCACATCGAATGACCCGCGTGGCAGGCGCACATGGCCCAATCCGGAACCCGCTTCTTGGCCCTTCCGGAATAAACCGCGCCGGCGCAACATGGAGTCTTCGACAGCCATCTATCAGGACTCTTTCATCATGAGCCAGCGCATCGACTATGCCCGCGCCGCGCCCGAAGGCTACAAGGCTTTTGGCGCCGTTCACGCCTACCTGCGCCAGTGCGGCCTGCCGGAGGCGCTAGTCAATCTCGTGTACCTGCGGGTCTCGCAGATCAACGGTTGCGCCTACTGTATCGACATGCATTCACGCGACCTGCTCAAGCAGGGCGTGACGGTGGACAAGCTGGTGCTGGTGCCGGTGTGGCGCGAAGGCGGCGCGTTGTTCAACGCCCGCGAGCAGGCCGCGCTCGCCTGGGCCGAGTGCGTGACGCGGGTGGCCGAAACGGGCGTGCCGGATGCCGATTATGCCGCCGCTGCGGCCGAGTTCAGCGACAAGGAACTGGCGGACCTGACCTACGCGATCGGGCTGATGAACGCCTTCAACCGCTTGGGCGTCACGTTCCGCAATATGCCGGCCGCCGTCAGGGCCGGAGCAGCTTGACCGCGATTGCCAGCATGACCAGCCCGACCAGTGCGTCCAGCACCCGCCAGGCGGCCTGACTGGCGAACACCGGCCGCAGCAGCCGGGCGCCGAAGCCCAGCGTGAAGAAGAAGACGAACGAGGCCGCCATGGCGCCGAGCGCGAAGGCGACCTTGCGGCCCTCGTACTGGCTGGAGATCGAGCCGAGCAGGACCACGGTGTCCAGGTAGACGTGCGGATTGAGCCAGGTCAAGGCCAGGCAGGTCGCCAGCGTGGCGCCCAGCCCGGCGGCCTGGCGCGAGGACGGCGTCAGGCCGCCGTGGTTGCGCAACGCCGAGCGGAAACTGCGCGCCGCGTAAATCAGCAGGAACAGCGCGCCGCCGTAGCGCAGCACCGGCTCCAGCCAGGGCAGGGCGTTTGATGCCAGGCCGAATCCGGCAACCCCCGCGGCGATCAAAACGGCATCCGACAACGCGCACGTCATGCAGACGGCAAAGACGTGTTCCTGGCGCAGGCCTTGCCGCAGCACGAAGGCATTCTGCGCGCCAATCGCGAGGATCAGGCTGAGGCTGAGGAAAAAACCGGGGAAAAAGGCGCTGGTCATGTCGTACCCTGAAGCAAGGGCGACAGACTAGCGGTTGCAGCCTGATTAGAGAATCTAAAGATCCTAATCCATCTTTAGAAATGCTGAATATTCTCCAACGGCGTCATGGCGCCGCCCCGCCTCAATGGCGCGGACCGTCTTGGCCGGGTTGCAGCTTGGCCAACTGCGCCTGCAGCGAATCGAGCAGCAACTGCAGTTGCTCGGACGTCACGGCATAGACGCGCCCTCGTTCGCTGCGCGTGGCCGCCGCGGGCGACGGGGCGGCCAGGAAGTCCAGCCGCAGCAGCAACGAATCGTGTTCCACCAACGGCATCATGGCCCAGCCCGTCACCGGCGAGACGGCCTCGCCGGCCTTGAAATCTCTGTCTTGCACCTTTGCATCCTGTTCACGCGGTCGGCAGGCGACCGTATCCCGGGATTTTATTTATTCAGCTTATTGTCAGCAAGTGCGATGAAAAGGAGACTTCCGCGGACTGGTGATCGAAACTCGGACCGAAAGATAGGCGCCTGTGCTGAAAGCGGGCAACAAAAAGGCGCCCCGGAGAGGGCGCCTGTTGTCAGGCGAGTGCGTGACACCCGCCTAGCCGGCGTTCTGGTCCGCCGCGCGCAGCAGGCTGTACAGCTTGTCCTTGAGCAGCAGTTTTTCCTTTTTCAGGACTTCGACGCTGGTGTCCGAGGCCGGCACGATGCCCGCCTCCATATTCTTGATTTCCTGGTCCAGGTCGTTGTGACGCTGGAACAGGGCGGAGAAATGTCCGTTTTCGGCTTTCAGGCGGGTAATCAGTTGGCGGTACTCAGGGAACATGACGGCCTCTTGCGTGATCCGGTTGAAGGGGGGCTGCGCGGGGCCGGCGGGCCGGCCCGTAAATGAGCTGTCGGTTCCATGACAGCCCAATGGCCTGCCAAAGTCAACCCGCCAGGTGGCGCGCCGCAGGGCGGACTTGATGCCACGCAAAAGGCGCGTCAAGAGGAGCGCCGCGGGGGAGTTGCTTGGTCTTATCTTTTCACGTTTATTTACATGGACCGTTTCGGGCCGGGGATACACTCGCTTCCCCGTGGTCTGCCATAAAAGTGACATGAATCAGCGCGCGCCCATCTATCGCCGAGTCCTGGCGTTGTTCCAGCAGGAGGGCCGTATTCATCCGGGCACCGGAATGATCACCGGCGTGATTGCGCTATTCCTCGC
Organism: Achromobacter sp. SIMBA_011; assembly: GCF_046535435.1. Lineage (NCBI taxonomy): Bacteria > Pseudomonadati > Pseudomonadota > Betaproteobacteria > Burkholderiales > Alcaligenaceae > Achromobacter > Achromobacter sp. SIMBA_011. The sequence continues at coordinate 328,978 of NZ_JAWRWN010000005.1, forward strand.
GATCCTGTCGGTGCTCGGCGTACTGGCATTTCACTTTCCGGCGTATCTGACGACGCCCGAACTGCGTACTTTCTACACCGTCGACGCGATGCGCACGTTGCTGTTCGCCGCCTTGCTGGCGTCCGGCACCATCGCCCTGACCAACATCGTGTTCGGCCGCCAGCGCTGGCTCAACATCGCCGCGTTCGTGCTGGTGTGCGGCGCGGTCGCCGCCGGCGGCAGCCAGGTGGTAGTGACGACTTCCAACACCGGCCATCATCCCTACCTGGGGCTGGACTGGTTCATCCTCGACCTGCTGGCCTCCAGCACCGTTTTCATCATCTTCGAAAAGCTGTTTCCGCTATACCCGGGCCAGCCGGTGTTCCGCGGCGAATGGCAGGTGGACATGAAGCACTTCCTCTTCAACCACCTGTCGGTGGGCGCGGTGCTGCTGTGCATCAACTTCTTCGTGCACCGTTTGTTCTCGTGGGCCGCGTACGAACCGCTGCAGCAGGCGATCCAGTCGCTGCCTTACCTGGTGGAGTTGTTCGTGGCGGTGCTGGTGGCGGACCTGGTGCAGTACGCCGCGCATCGGGCGTATCACGAGGTGCCCTTCCTGTGGCGCATCCACGCGGTGCACCACAGCACCCGCACGCTCGACTGGCTGGCCGGCTCGCGCCTGCACATCGTCGAACTGCTGATCACGCGGGTGGCGGTGCTGGGCGTGCTGTTCGCGCTGGGCTTTTCCAAGCCGGTGCTGGATGCCTACATCATCATCGTCGGCTTCCAGGCGGTGCTGATCCATTCCAACGTCAAGCTGCCGTGGGGCTGGCTGCGCTATATCATCGTGACGCCGGACTTCCACCACTGGCATCACTCGTCCGACACCGAGGCGATCGACAAGAACTATGCTGCGCACCTGTCGTTCATCGACTACCTGTTCGGCACGGCGGTGCGCGGCACGGGCAAGCGCCTGCCGGAAAACTACGGCATTCTCGATAACGACATGCCCGGCACGTTCCTGGCGCAGCAGGCCTACCCCTTCCGCAAGAAGTAGGCCGTCCGGCGCTACATCATCTTGACCGCGCGGCCGATGAACTGGATCGGTCCGGTAGGCCTGCCGATGGGAGACCCGGTGGCGGGCTCCAGCGTCAGTTCGAACAACTGATTGGGCTCCAGCGGCGGCAAGGCATCCAGCGGGATGCGTACCGGTTCGCCGGGCTTGACCAGGCCCAGGGACACCGGAGCGGACCAGCCGTCGGCCTTGGTCCAGAATTCCAGGGCGCGGTCCGGCGGCACCTGTACCGCGGCAATCGGGACGAGCTGCACGTCGTGGCTTCCTGCCTGGGCCTGTATCACCCAACCGGGCGCCTGCGACTGCGGCGCCACCAGCACCACCATGTATTGCGTGGCCGCGGGCGTCGACACCGGACGCAGCGACAGGGCGACCGCCAGGGTCAGCGCCGCGGCCAGGCCGCAAGCGGCCGCGCCGCGCCAGAACGGCAGGCTATCCCAGAGCGTGGCGCGCGTTCGCCGGGGCTTGGGCGCGGGTGCGGCCTGGCCCGCGTCCAGCGTGGCCGCGATGCGCGGCCAGAGGCCGGGCGACGGGTCGATCGGGGTGGCCAGATCGGCCAGCGGCAGCAGTCGCGCTTCCCAGCGGTCGACGGCGGCGCGCAGCGCGGCGTCGTGCTCCAGGCGGGCCTCGACTTCGCGCCGGCGGGCGCCGGGCAAGATGCCCAGCACGTATTCGCCGGCCAGTTCGTCCAGGCCTTCCGGGGTCGTCGGCAGCGCGCTCATGCCAGACATTCCTTCAGCGCTTTGAGGCTGCGCTTGATCCAGGCTTTGACGGTGCCCAGGGGGGCGCCGATACGTTGCGCGATCTCGCTTTGCGACAGGCCCTCGACGTAAGCGTGCAGCAGGCAGTTGCGACGCACCGGCTCCAGTTGTTCGAGGCACGGGCCGATGCGGCCGGCGCTGTCACGCCATTCGAAAGCGTCGCGGGTGTCGTGCCAGGCCTGCATCGAGTCACGGATATCCAGGGCCGCGGCGGTGTCTTCGTCCATGCCGGTTTCGTGGCGGCTGTCGCGCACGGCGTTCAGGGCGAGGTTGCGGGCGATGCGGTAGAGCCAGCCGCGCGCCGAGCCCCGCGTGGCGTCGAAGCCGCCGGCCTGCTTCCAGATATTGACGAAGGCGTCGTGCACGATGTCTTCGGCGCGGGCGCGGTCGCGCAGGATGCGCTGGGCCACCCCCAGCAGGCGTGGCCCTTCTTGCCGATACAGCGCCTCGAGCGCCGCGCGGCGGCCCGCCGCGCACTCCTTGAGAGCCGCTTCGTAATCGAAATCCGGGGCGGGGCGTTGCGGCATGTGCGCGGGCCTGGCGACGGTGGGTGCGGACCCGGGCCGGGCCCGGGCGGGTGACAGCATATTACCGGAGTCCGCCCGCCCGCCAAGCCCCGCCGTGTCAGTCCGCCTTCCAGAAAATGTAGTCGGCCTGGTAGGCGACCTGGCTGCGCTGGCCCAGGGTCGCGGTCGTGCACGGCGTCTGTGGCGCCACGCCGCCCTTGAGCGCCGTGCGCTGGATATAGGCCACGCCCGTCAAGGCGCCCGCGCCCATGGCGGGATTGGCCTTGACCAATTGATAGGGCAGGTTGCCCGCCCCGGCCGGCGCCACGGCGACCTGGGTGCCGGTCAGCTTGGAGCCGTCCGCCGCTTCCCAGGTGGCGGGAGGCCCGTAGTACGTGCCGACCTGCTTGCCCTGGCGGTCGTTCAGGACGGCCTTGGGACCGGCGAAGACCCATTCAGCCTGGTCTTTCGCGTCGGCCTTGGCGCGGCACTCGTAGGTGATTTCACCCTTGCCTACGGTTTCCCAGGCCACTTTGTGGCCGCCGGGCACGCGGACGTCGGCGGGCAGCGCGTCTTGCGAGTACGCCATGGCCTGGAAGGCGCCAAGCGTGCCGCACGCGGCCAGCATGGCGGTGGCGAACAGGCCGGCGCCAGGGCGGCGGAGGGGGAGGCGAGTATTCATGAGCGGTCTCCTGCGGGTAGAGGGGATCTGTCTGCAACGACACACGGAATGCGCGCCGTTGCAGGTACTACACGCGAGAGACGGATTTGGATGCAGGGCGAACTGGCGCCGCAATGGCGGCGGCCGCGCGTCGGAGGATCAGGCAGTTGCCAGCGCCTCGTCCTTCCAGCGTCGCTTGTCGCGCAGGGGCGGGGTGCCGAACAGGCGGCTGTATTCGCGGCTGAACTGCGACGAGCTTTCGTAGCCCACGGCATGGGCCGCCAGCGCCACGCCTGCATCGTCGGTCAGCATCAGCCGCCGCGCCTCCTGCAACCGCAGGTGCTTCTGGTATTGCAGCGGGCTCATGGCCGTGGCCTGTTTGAAGTGATGGTGCAGCGACGATACGCTCATGTGGACGTCGCGGGCGATTTCCTCGACCCGCAGCGGCTGGGCGTAGTTGTCGCGCAGGATGCGGATGGCCTTGGCGACGCGGTTGAGCTGGCTGTCCTGCAGCACGGTCTGGCGCAGCACCACGCCCTGGCCGTTCATCAGCAGGCGGTACAGCAGCTCACGCTTGATCATGGGCGCCAGGATCGGGATATCGCGCGGCGTGTCCAGCAGCCGCAGCAGGCGCAGCATCACGTCCAGCAGCGTGCCGCCCAGCGGGTTGATGCACAGCGCGCGCGAAGATTCGGCCGGCACCAACGGCGGCAGGTTCTCGTCGCTGATCAGCTCGGTGATCTCCTCCGGGTTCAGGTCCAGCCGCAGGCCCAGGTAGGGCAGGGTCGGGCTGGCCACGGACACCTTGGCCACCACCGGCAGGTCGACCGACGAGATCAGGTAGTGGAAGGGATCGTACTCGTAGGTCTCCTCGCCGATCAGCAGCCGCTTGGAGCCTTGGGCGATGACCGCCAGCGCGGCCTTCTGCAGGCCGGGCTTGGGGCCGGTCGGCTGTGACAGGCGATGCAGGTACAGGCCCTCGACGGGGGTGTCGATGGATCCTTCCTGCGTGCCGGTCATGCGTTCCAGCAGGCACAGCAGTTCGTGCCGGGCGGGCTCGAAGACGGGGTTGGGGGTGTGGTCGGCGGGAGGCATGGACGGGCTCCGGGCAAGGCGGCCTTGCGCGCGCGTGGCGCGGGCCGCTGGAGAATCAGGCGATGTCCAGTGTAGACCCAGTCAGCACACGTTCGGGGGCATGCCGGAGGGGGGCGGAGAAATAGGCAAAAAATGCGGAGGATCGGGCGCGTCTCCCGCTGTCGGGTGCGATGGCCAGAGAATCGGGCAAAAAAAGGGCAGGATCGAGCATCCATCCCCCGGCGCTGGCGACGCATACTGTTTTCACCCCGGCCATGCCGGCGCCGTCCATCCCGGGACGGCCGCCCGCCGCGCCCAGGAAGGAGTGCAATGATGCGGTACAAGAAATTCGGTAGCACCGGCCTGTTCGTCTCGGAACTGTGCCTGGGCACAATGACCTTCGGTGGCGAAGGCGAGCTGTGGAGCAAGATCGGCGCCTTGCAGCAGGAAGACGCCAACCGCCTGGTGGGACGCGCGCTTGAAGCGGGCGTCAACTTCATCGACACGGCGGACGTGTATTCGGAGGGCCGTTCCGAGGTCATCACCGGCCAGGCGCTGCGCGACCTCAAGGTGGCGCGCGACGACGTCGTCATCGCCACCAAGGTGTTCGGCCAGACCGGCGCCGGCGTCAACGCCCGGGGCAATTCGCGGGTCCACATCATGGAGGGCGTCAAGAAGAGCCTGGCGCGCCTGCAACTGGACCATATCGACCTCTACCAGATCCACGGCTTCGATCCGGCCACGCCGATCGAGGAAACCGTTCGCGCGCTCGACAACCTGGTGCAGCATGGCCACGTGCGCTACGTCGGCGTGTCCAATTGGGCGGCCTGGCAGATCATGAAGGCGCTGGGCATCGCCGAGCGGCTGGGCCTGGCCCGCTTCGAATCGCTGCAGGCCTACTACACCATCGCCGGGCGCGACCTGGAGCGCGAGCTCGTGCCCATGCTGCAAAGCGAGGGCGTAGGCCTGATGGTGTGGAGCCCGCTGGCGGGCGGCCTGCTCAGCGGCAAGTACAGCCGCGATGGCCAGGCCGCCGCGGGTGATCGTCGCGCCCAATTCGACTTTCCGCCGGTCAACCGCAAGCGCGCCTTCGACAGCATTGACGCCTTGCGCCAGGTGGCCGACGCGCGCGGCGTCTCCGTGGCGCAGGTGGCATTGGCCTGGCTGCTGCACCAGAAGGCGGTCACCAGCGTCATCATCGGCGCCAAGCGCGTCGATCAGCTTGACGACAACCTGGCGGCCACGGATATCCGCCTGACGGCCGAAGAGCTGGCGGCGTTGGACCAGGTCAGCGCCCTGCCGCCCGAGTACCCGGGCTGGATGTTCACGCGCCAGGGCGAGTTTCGCCGCAAGCAGTTGAGCGAGTCCGACGCCGCGTGAGCGGGCAGGGACTTGGACCGGGAATGGACGGCGGTGGCGGCAAACCCCGCCGGCCAGGGCGATGAGGCGGGTAGAATCCAGGAACCGGGCGCGGCCCGTTCGCCGGCCGCGCTGCCCTTTTTCCGGGAGTTCCCGCTATGAAGCGCTATGCGCGCGCCGCCGGCCTGGCGGTCGTCATGCTGGTTGCAGGCGTTGGCGCCGCCTCCGCGGCGGCCCGGCCCTCTTTCGATAGCGCCCGCGCCAAGAGCGGCGCCGAGAAAGCCATTTGCGGCGATCCAACGCTGGCCTTGGCGGCGGAGCCCTACAACGCCCGCTGGCTGTGCGATATGTCGGGCAAGGCCGAGGCGCGCGGCGCTACCCTGGTGGTCCAAGAAAAGGATGCGCCCGGCTGGACGCTGGTGCTGCGCCGCAACGGCGCGGGCCTGGTCGCCCAGGAGGCGCGGCCGCCGGGCGGCAAAAGCGGTGACTCTACGCCCAACTGTGGCTCGGGCGGCTCCATGGACGGCACCTGTTTCGCCGTACACTAGCGCGCCGCCATGACCATTCCCTTCCTGCGCCAGCTCACCGCGGTCAGCCGCACGCCGCAGGCCAACCGGCGGCTGGCGTATTTCCTGACTTTCATCGCGGGGGCCGTCAACGCGGGCGGTTTCCTGGCCGTGCAGCAGTACACCTCGCACATGTCGGGCATTGTCTCGATGATCGCCGACCACATGGTGCTGGGCGGCCTGGCCGTGGTGGTGCAGGGGCTGGCCGCGCTGCTGTCGTTCGTGGCGGGGGCGGCCACCTCGGCCTCGCTGATCAATTTCGGCCGGCGCACGCACCTGGCCAGCGAGTTCGCCCTGCCGCTGATGGTCGAGGCGGTATTGCTGCTGGCCTTCGGCCTGCTGGGGGCGAACCTCGAGAACCTGCGCTGGTTCTACGTGCCCGGCACCGTGATGCTGCTGTGCTACATCATGGGCCTGCAGAACGCGATGATCACCAAGGTGTCCAAGTCCGAGATCCGCACGACCCACGTGACCGGCATGGTCACCGACATCGGCATCGAACTGGGCAAGCTGTTCTACTGGAACCTGGCGCACGAAGACAGGGCCGGCGCGGCCCCGGTGCGGGCAGACCGCGGCAAGCTGATCGTGCTGAGCACGATGGTCACGCTGTTTTTCGCCGGCGGCGTGACGGGCGCCTATTCCTTTTTCCACTACGGCTTCGGTTCGACCGTGCCGCTGGCGCTGTTCCTGATGGTGCTGGCGGCGGTGCCGGTGGCCGACGACATCCGCCATTTCTTCGCGCGTCCTTAGCGCGCCCGCTTCGGCGCGCGGTTCAGGTCTTGGCGTGCGCCAGCACGACCTGCAGCGCCGCCGCCGTCTGCCAGTGCAGTTTTTCCAGGCGGGAATCCGTGGCGGGATCGGTGATGGCACGGCCATTGGCGCCCACTGGATAGGGTTTGCCTAGCAGTTGCGCCATGTCGATCTGGTAGTGGCTGCTGTCGCCATACGGGCGCTTGCCGTCGATGAAGGGCATCGGCCAGAAGGCGTCGCCTTCGCGCAGCACGGCTTCCAACTCGCCCTTGCCGGCCTCGCGCCAGTTCGCCGCGCGCAGCAGGGTCAGGTGTTCGGGGCGAAGCTGGAAAAACCCCTGCGCATCCACCCCGCTGTCGGGAAAATCGAACGCCTCGCGCCGCGGCGCCGGCAGGGCGTAGCGGCCGGGCGCCAGGCGTGCGATGTCGCGCACGTAGGTCGGCACCAACCGGCATGTCTCGGCCAGTCGTCGCGTCGCCAGCGGCCTGTCTGACGTGCCCAGCAACGTCATCGCCGCCGCAACGGTGTCCCTGCCGCCCAGCGGATGTTCGAACTCGATGCCCGGCGCGCCGGACTCCACCGGAATCCAGATCACTCCCAGCCCGCCCATCAATTTGGCGTGGTCCTTGCCATAGCGAATGCCCGCCAGGTCCGTCTGGAAGACCTGGCGGATGATGGCGTTCCGGTCCGTCGGCGCCGTGGCGTTGGCGGCCGCCGCAAGGCGCAGCGGCGCGCAGGCCAGGGCCGTCAGGCCCAGCGCCAGCGCCCGCCGGGGCGGCGATGCGAGAGGGGCTTGCATGTCGGGCGGCAGAATCGGTTCGGACGGCATGCGGGGCATGGGGGTGGCTCCTCTGGTGGATTTCCTTGTCGGGGCAGAGCCGGGCGACAAGCATAGGAAAGAACGCCGCTATCGCGGTAACGATGCCAGTTCGGCCTGCGCTCGGGAGTAGCCGGGCTGCAGTCGCAGTGCCGCCTCGTAGCTGGCGCGGGCCTCGGCCTGGCGCCCGAGCCGACGCAGCAGCATGCCGTGGTTGGTCAGGATCTGGGCGCTGGGCGGCGTTGCCGCCGCCGCCCGTTCATAGGCCTTGAGGGCCTCCTGGGGGCGCTCCAGGCCGTCCAGCAGGGCGGCTTCCAGGTTCCAGCCGATGCTCCATTGCGGATAGCGCTGGGTCAGGGCGCGCGCCGTGGCCAGCGCATTGGGCAGGTCCCGCTGTTCGGCCTGGATGCCGGCCTTGTTCACATAGAACCAGGGATTGTCCGGATTCAACGCGATCGCTTCGTCGAACAGCTTCGCGGCCGCCGCCGGCTGGCCGTTGACGGATTGCAGCTTGCCCAGGAAGTTCTTGACGTCGGCATTGCCGGGATCGCGTTGCGACAGGGCCTCGGCGATGCGCTGCGCCTGCGCCGGATCGTTGGCGCGCAGCGCGGCGGATATCTGCTGGTTCATCTCCCGCAGCGGCGCCGGCCATTGCTGGATGCGGGCGCGCAGGGCCGCGCTTTCAGTGGCCAACTCGGCCTTGTAGGCGTTGTCGAACTCCAGCGGCGCCTGCGCTTGCGCGCTTGCGGCGGGGCCCGTCAGCAGCAGAACGGCAAGCAGGCCGCGGAACAGGGTGCCGGAGAGCCCTGCGTGTTGGCGCTGACCGGGCGCGGCGCCGGCAGTGGGGGCGCGCAAGCCGAACATCACTCGAACAAGGCGGGATAGCGTTGCGGTCATGAGGGGGGGACGCAGGGGCTGGAGCCCCTACGATATCCTGAAACCGCGCCGGCGGCCCTTAGATGGAAAGAGCTCGCCGGCGCCGGGCCGTTCCAGGCCTCCAGGTGCACGGGCGGCACGCGCAGCGGCTGGAACTACTTGGGCATCAGCACGCTGTCGATCACGTGGATCACGCCATTGGACTGGTAGACGTCGTAGGTGCTGATGTTGGCGACGCCGCCTTTCTCGTCCTTGACGATGAGGTTGTGCTTGCCATTCATCATCACCCACAATTTGCCGCCGCTGGCGGTGGCCAGCTCGGTGACCCCGCCTTTCCTGGCCTTGGCCGCCAGCGCATCGAAGTCCAGCTTGCCCGGCACGACGTGGTACGTCAGGATCTTGGTCAGGGTGGCCTTGTTCTCGGGCTTGACCAGGGTGTCGACCGTGCCCGCCGGCAGCTTGGCGAAGGCAGCATTGGTGGGGGCGAACACCGTGAACGGACCCTTGCCCTGCAGCGTGTCCACCAGGCCGGCGGCCTTGACCGCGGCCACCAGGGTGGTGTGGTCGGCGGAGTTGACCGCGTTTGCGACGATGGTCTTGGCGGGCATCATCGGTTGGCCCCCGACCATCACGTCGGCCGCATAGGTGGGCGCCAGGGTCAAGGCGGAGCTGGCGATGGCAATCGAAGCTAGCAATTTCATGACGATCTCCTTTTTGGTTGGCCGTCGCTAGCAGATACGGGACGGGGCGGCGGTTGGATGCAGCCTGCGCGCTGGGATAAACCCTGAGAGGCAGTCGTCGACGCCTCGGGTATGCCGCGCCGCCCGGGGCCCATGGCGGCCGCATCACTACAATGGACCCAGCCGAGTCAGGCGGTGGCGTTGACGCAGCCCGACGCCGGTATGCATGCCTTTCGGGCGCTTGTTCGCAACGTTGGTCCGGCAGCGCACGAGTAGTATCGGAAGGCGTGATCAGCAGGCCGCGCACCGGCGCGCGGCTTCCCCGCGAATCACGCGATTTGCTATTTTCCGGAGGACAAGAACAAACATGGACGCGGAATTCTGGTTGGAACGCTGGCGCGACGGGCGCACGCATTTTCATCAAACACGAGTGACGCCGCTGCTGCAGAAATACTGGCCGACACTCTCGGTGCCCGCGGGCGGCAAGGTGCTGGTGCCGCTGTGCGGCAAATCCCTCGACATGGTCTGGCTGGCGGCTCAAGGCTTCCAGGTGCTGGGCGTGGAACTGTCGCAACTGGCGGTCGAGCAGTTCTTCGTCGAGAACGAGCTCAAGCCGGTGATCCAGGAAAGCGTTTATGGCAGGCACTACGTGGCCGGCAACATCGAGATCATCTGCGGCGACATCTTCAAGCTGGACGCGCCGCTGCTGTCGCACTGCGTCGGCGCGCATGACCGCGCGGCCCTGGTCGCCCTGCCGGCGCAGATGCGCGGCGAGTACGTGCGCCACGTCTACGGGCAACTGTCGCCCCGCTATCGTGGTCTGCTGATCACGCTGGACTATCCGCAGGAAGAGATGAACGGACCGCCGTTCGCGGTGGTGGATGCCGAGATGCGGACGTTGTTCAGCGGCGTCTCGCCGGCGGTCATCATCGACCGGCGCGATATCCTGTCCAAGGAGCCCAAGTTCGCGGAGCGCGGCGTGAGCCGGCTCGACACGGTCGTCTACCGGCTGGGCGCGCAGGGCTGAGACGGGGGCGGGCCGCGCGTCGATCCCGCCGGGGCCGCTTCCGGGACACCGGTTCAGAAGAACCAGCCGCCGCGGGTCAGGTCCTTTTCGCAGCTCTTGTACTGGCTGGCGAATTTGTCGGCGCGCGCCTGCACCTTCTTTGACACCGTCTTGAGCCACGCCTTGCGGTCATAGCTGCGGTTGCGGTAGCCGGCCCAGCCCTCGTGGTAGTTCAGGTACTGGCCGTAGGCGTCGGACTTGGAGATGCCGTTCAGGCGCTGGGTCTTGTTCATGTACCAGCCCATGAAATCCAGTGCGTCGGCGAAGTTGTCGCGGCTGGAGCCCCAGCCGCCGGCGTCCTTCTTGTAGTCGGCCCAGGTCTCGTCCTTGGCCTGCGCGTAGCCGTAGGCGGAGCTGACGCGGCCCCACGGGATGATGCCCAGGAAGTAATAGCGCGGCGGCACCGCGTCCTGCTTGAAGCTGGACTCCTGGTACATCATCGCCATCGGCACTGGCACCGGGGCGCCCCATTTTTTTTGCACCTTGAGCGCGGCATCGTGCCAGTCCGGCTTTTCGCGGAAGATGGCGCAGATGTTTTCCGGGTTCGAGGGCGGGGCGGTGGCGCAGCCGGCAAGCGCGGCCAGCAGCGGCAGCGGCAGCAAGAGCCGTGTCATGGGCGGTCTTCTCCTGGTGCCGGCGGGCGGCGGTTACGTTTTGCATGTCACGATTTGCAGTGATTGTATGAAAACGTATCGATGGAAAAGTTCCGCCCCCGATTTTTCCCCGGCGTCGCGCCGGTCACGCCCGGGCGCGCTGGCGGCTTGCCGCCATGGCGCCACAAATGAAAACGGCCCCGGATCGCTCCGGGGCCGTGTCGCAGGCGAGCCTACGTGGCGAGGTTTACACCTCGATCACGTCCGCCACGTCCTTGTAGTCGGCGATCTTGTCGAAGTTCAGGTACTGGTAGATCTGGTCGCCGCTCTTGTTGATGACGCCCATGTCGGCCATGTACTCGTCCTTGGTCGGGATGCGGCCGAGTTTCGAGCAGATCGCGGCCAGTTCGGCCGAACCCAGGTACACGTTGGTGTTCTTGCCCAGGCGGTTCGGGAAGTTGCGGGTGCTGGTGGACATCACCGTCGCGCCTTCGCGGACCTGGGCCTGGTTGCCCATGCACAGCGAGCAGCCCGGCATTTCGGTGCGGGCGCCGGCGGTGCCGAACACGCCGTAGTGGCCTTCCTCGGTCAGTTGCGTGGCATCCATCTTGGTGGGCGGGGCCACCCACAGCTTGACGGGGATGTCGCGCTTGCCTTCGAGCAGCTTGGATGCGGCGCGGAAGTGACCGATGTTGGTCATGCAGCTACCGATGAACACTTCGTCGATCTTGGCGCCGGCGACTTCCGACAGCGTCTTGACGTCGTCCGGGTCGTTCGGGCAGGCCACGATGGGCTCGTGCACGTCGGCCAGGTCGATTTCAATGACGGCGGCGTACTCGGCGTCGGCGTCCGGCTCCAGCAGTTGAGGATTGGCCAGCCAGGCTTCCATTGCCTTGATGCGGCGGCCCAGCGTGCGCTCGTCTTCGTAGCCGTTGGCGATCATCCACTTGAGCATCACGATGTTGCTGTTGATGTACTCGATGATCGGTTCCTTGTTCAGGCGCACCGAGCAGCCGGCGGCCGAACGTTCGGCCGAGGCGTCCGACAGTTCGAAGGCTTGTTCGACCTTCAGGTCGGGCAGGCCTTCGATTTCGAGGATGCGGCCGGAGAAGATGTTCTTCTTGCCTTGCTTGGCGACCGTCAGCAGGCCCTGCTTGATGGCGTACAGCGGGATCGCGTTGACCAGGTCACGCAGGGTGACGCCGGGCTGCAGCTTGCCCTTGAAGCGGACCAGCACCGATTCCGGCATGTCCAGCGGCATCACGCCGGTGGCGGCGGCGAAGGCGACCAGGCCCGAGCCGGCCGGGAACGAGATGCCGATGGGGAAGCGGGTGTGCGAGTCGCCGCCGGTGCCGACGGTGTCGGGCAGCAGCATGCGGTTCAGCCACGAGTGGATCACGCCGTCGCCCGGACGCAGCGAGACGCCGCCGCGGGTGCTGATGAACTCGGGCAGCGTGTGGTGCGTCTTGACGTCCACGGGCTTGGGGTAGGCCGCGGTGTGGCAGAACGACTGCATCACCAAGTCGGCCGAGAAGCCCAGGCAGGCCAGGTCCTTGAGTTCGTCGCGGGTCATGGGGCCGGTGGTGTCCTGGCTGCCGACCGAGGTCATCTTCGGTTCGCAGTAGGTGCCCGGGCGGATGCCGCGGCCTTCCGGCAGGCCGCAGGCGCGGCCGACCATCTTCTGGGCCAGCGAGAAGCCCTTGCCGGTGTCGGCCGGGTCCTTGGGCAGGCGGAACAGCGTCGACGGCGCCAGGCCCAGCGCTTCGCGCGCCTTGGCGGTCAGGCCGCGGCCGATGATCAGCGGAATGCGGCCGCCGGCGCGCACTTCGTCGAACAGCACGTCGGACTTCACTTCGAATTCGGCGATGACTTCGCCATTCTTGATGGCCTTGCCTTCATAGGGGCGCAGTTCGACCACGTCGCCCATTTCCATCTTGGAAACGTCGAGTTCGATCGGCAGGGCGCCGGCGTCTTCCATGGTGTTGTAGAAGATCGGGGCAATCTTGTTGCCCAGGCACACGCCGCCGAAACGCTTGTTCGGGACGAAGGGGATGTCTTCGCCGGTGAACCACAGCACCGAGTTGGTGGCCGACTTGCGCGAGGAGCCGGTGCCGACGACGTCGCCGACGTAGGCGACCAGGTGACCCTTTTCCTTGAGCGACTCGATGAACTTCACGGGACCGCGCTTGCCGTCTTCTTCCGGTTGGAAGGCGGCGCCGTCGCGCTTGTTCTTGAGCATCGCCAGGGCGTGCATCGGGATGTCGGGGCGGGTGGTGGCGTCCGGGGCCGGCGACAGGTCGTCGGTGTTGGTTTCGCCGGGCACCTTGAAGACCGTGATGGTCAGGCTTTCGGGCAGTTCGGGGCGGCTGGTGAACCATTCGGCGTCGGCCCAGCTCTGCATCACGGCCTTGGCGTTGGCGTTGCCCTTGTCGGCCTTTTCCTTCACGTCGTGGAAGGCGTCGAACATCAGCAGGGTCTTTTTCAGGGCGTCGGCGGCGATCGTGCCGATTTCCTTGTCGTCGAGCAGTTGGACCAGCGGGCCAATGTTGTAGCCGCCCAGCATGGTGCCGAGCAGTTCGGTCGCCTTGGCGCGGCTGATCAGGGCACAAGCCTCGGTGCCCAGGGCCACGGCGGCCAGATACGAGGCCTTGACCTTGGCGGCATCGTCCACGCCGGCCGGAACACGGTGGGTCAGCAGATCGACCAGGTTCTGCTCTTCGCCCGCGGGCGGGTTCTTCAGCAGTTCGATCAGTTCAGCGGTTTGTTTTGCCGTCAGGGGCAGCGGGGGAATCCCCAGGGCCGCGCGTTCGGCAACGTGTTGGCGGTAAGTATCCAGCATGTGAGGCCTGCTCAAAGTCGGGTTGGAAGAAGGGTTGTCGCCGGAATTGTAGAGGGAAGAGGGGGGCGCAAGCAAATGTCTTATATCTTATATAAGACTTGGGTTGATAGCCGTTGCCTGCGGGCCACGCCGGGCGGGGGCGATGTGGAGCGGGGCGGTCCATCAGGGGTAAAAACGGGGTCGATTCAGGTCTCGGCACGCCGGTGCGAGACTGCGGCAGGACAGTCGCGGGCGGGGCTGCCAGCCCCGCATCCGCGCTCGCGCTTGGGTGAAGCAAGCCTGCGCTGATAAATGAGAAGGCTCTGGCGGCGGACCGCCGGGCGCGCGATCAGTTGGCCTTGGCGTCGTACACCACGCCCACCCGGGCGAAGTTGGCGCCGTACTGCTTGACATCCAACTGGAACGGGGCGCTTTCACCCGGCTTGAGCTTGGGCAGGCGCAGCTCCGAATAGCGCGCGCCGGTCAGCTTGTCCTGGGCGTCGTAGAGGCTGACCCAAACCTTGACGTTGTCGATTTCGGCGCTGTCGTTGTTGCGCACCCGGCCATGCACCGTGACGTACTTGTAGCGGTAGCGGTAGGTGAAGTTCAGGGTGCCGGTGCCGATGCCGGCCTCGGTGTTCTCGACGCTGATGTCCAACGCCGGGCGCGAGCCGGGCAGGGCCGCGCGCTTGGCCGGCTTCCAGTGGGTCTTGACCTCGGAATAGCGCTCGAAATTCTCGCCGTTCAACAGTACCGGAATGCGCTCGCCGGGATAGAGCATGGCCGGCAGCGACCATTCCTGGCGCAGACGCAGGGGGCGCGATCCGTCGAACACCGAGATCTCCATACCCGGCGACAACGCTACGTACTTGTCGCTGCGGTTGACCACCTCGGCCAGCAGCAGCGGGCGTTCGATCTCGTCGAGCAGGCGGCGCGGCGGCGACAAGGTCAGCGCCGCCGGATCAAAGAGGGCGAAGTCAGGATCGAGCAGTTCGGCCGTGGTCAATCGCACGTCGTCGATGATGCGCGGGTTGGCGGGGCTGACACGCACGATGCGGCTGGCGGGGCCTGCGGGAACCGGCGCCGAGGCGGCAGGCGCCGGCGCGGCCTGGGCGGATTTGGGCGCGTCCCAGGGCAGCAGGCCGTTGTATTTGGCCAGGGCATAACCGCCGGCGGCGAGGATGATCAGCACCAGGCCGGCCCGGGCGGGCCGCGACATGGGCCGCGCGGGAGAACGGTCAGCCTTCACTTTGCACCATGTAATCGTAGGATCCGACCTTGCCTTCGGCCAGCATGTCGCAGCGCACGTCGAACGAGGTCAGCGCGCCGGGGGCGAGCGGACTGGCCGAGCCGTAACCGTTGCCCGTGCCGATCAGCTTGCCATCCTCGCCGTACAGCATCACCGTGACCTGCGTGCTGCTGGCAGCGACCGCGCCCTTGTTGCGCAGCAGGCCGACCAGCCGGTAGGCGCCGTCGTTGCGCACCAGTTGCACCTTGTCCGCGGCCACGTCGCGGGCGGCGCTGTGCGCCAGCGACGGCGTGGCCGGCTTCAGGACGTAGCGGCTGTAGGCGGTGTCGGGCAGCGAAATCGTCACCGGCGTGTATTCGCCCGGCAGCAGCGTGCGAGCCATCGGCGAGCCCGAGCTGGACGACAGTGTCAGTTCGCCCTGGTAGAAGGTGGCGGTGACCCGCGGCGCATCGATCTTCTTGCCGGTCTCGTTGCGCATCAGCATCACCAGTTGGCTGCGGCCGCGCGAACGCACTTCCTGCACGTCGGTCAGCTTGACCAATGCCGCGTCGATGGGAGGAGGCGCGGGGCGCGAAGGCGAGCGCGTCGAGGAGCCACTCGTGAACAGCGAGGCGGTGATCGGCACCAGGATGGCGGCAAGCACCACCAGGACGATTGCGACGACCGCGCCCGGCTGCAGCTTGGCGGCGGGAGCCGGCTGCTGCATGCCGCGCAAAATCTTCTCCAGGCGCTGGGCGACGTTGTCCTCGACCAGCGTGACGGCGTGGCAATGGCTGCACTGGTACTCGTTGGTGTCCAGCTTGGTGAACTGCGCGCTGCCGCAGGTCGAGCAGGTCAGCGTCACCGTGTTGATCGTGGTCTGTTTGGGCGTCATGCGAGGGGACGGTGCCGCTTTCGGGTGGGGCGCCGGGATGGCGCTGCCTGGCCGGGCGCGGCGGGCATACTGGGCGGCAAGGATAGCGGCCGGGCGCGGGCGCCGGGGTGCATGAGCGCATCTGATTATTACAAAATGTAGACGAAAGCCCCGGCCCCTCCCGAGCCCGGTGCTATGATCGCCGCCGTCGAACGCCTCTCTTGATACGCCGTTTCCCCCAGTCGTTCCGCTCCAGGCCCGCGAGACTTCGCGGCGGGGCCGAGCCGAGGCAGGTCAGGCTCTCCCCCAGCATGAGCATTCTCCAACACCTGTTGTTTCTCGCCTGCGTGGCGCTGGCAACCTACGCCCAGACCATGACCGGCTTCGCCTTCGGACTGGTGCTGCTGGGCCTGTCGGGCGTGTTCCAACTGGCGTCCGTGCCGGAGGTGGCCAATGTGGTCAGCGTCCTGTCGCTCGTGAACGCCGCCGTGACGCTGGCCCGCGCCAAGCCGCAGGTCAACTGGCCGTTGATGGCGCCGGCGCTGGTCAGCAGCCTTGCCGGCGTGGCCGTCGGCGTGACCGCACTCGCCTGGATCAGCGGCGCCATGGCGGTGTTGCTGCAATTGCTGCTGGGGGTCACCATCATGGCCTGCGCCGTGTTGCTGGTGGCGCGTACCCAGCCCCTGGCGCGCCTGTCGTCGCGCGCGTCCTTCCTGTTCTTCGGCGGGGTTTCGGGCGTGCTGGGCGGCTTGTTTTCGAGCGCCGGTCCCCCCATGGTCTATCACCTGTACCGTCAGCCGCTGCCGCTGGCTTCCATCCGCAACAGCCTGTTGGTGCTGTTTTCGCTGAATGCCGTGGTGCGCCTGGCGCTCGTGACGGGCCAGGGCGCCTTCATGGCGAGCTCGTTCTGGCTGAGCCTGCAGGCGCTGCCCGTGGTGATCGGGGTGACGTGGGTGGCGCGCCGCTATGCCACCGCCGGGTCGATGAAGACTGTCAAGCGGATGGTGTTCGTGCTGCTGCTGGCGGCCGGGCTGGGCCTGGTGGTGCCGGCGTCGCGGCTCCTCGCGGCGGGTTAGCCGCGAGGGATCCTCCGCCGCTGCCGCGGGCGCTCAGCCGTGTTCGCCCGAGATGTAGCGCTCGAGTTCGGTGATGATGAACTTCTGTTCGCTCATGACGTCCTTGACCAGGTCGCCGATGGACACCAGGCCGACCAGTTTCTTGTCCTGGATGACGGGGAGGTGGCGGAAGTGGCGCTCGGTCATCAGCGCCATGCAGTGTTCGCGCGTGTCTTCCGGACGCACGTAGAAGACCGAATCGGTCATGATCTCGCGGACCTTGGTGGTGCGCGACGAGCGATCCTGCAGCACGATCTTGCGGGCGTAGTCGCGCTCGGTGAGCATGCCCAGCACCTCGTCGCCGTCCGCCACCACCACGGCGCCGATACTGCGCTCGGCCATGGTCTTGATGGCGTCGTACACGGACGAGTCCGGCGAGACGGTCACGACGGGCGGGTTGGCCTTTTCCCTCAGAATCTCAGCAACTTTCTTCACGATGTGCTCCCGAATCGCTGGCAAGGTTCAAGCGCCGGCTAGAGCCCGCGCCCGACGCCTGGCGCCGGCGCACGGTCTGGCCGTGACTCCATCCTAAGCCCGGCGGCGGGATTGCCGCAAGTTTGCGCGCCGCACCGTTGCGGTCAGCCACAATAGCGTGGACGGGGCCGAAGGCGGGATCATCGCGCCATGTCATTTGATTCCGATATTTTCTGTTCATGGTCAAAGCCGGTTGCCTGCCTGGGAATTTTTCTGTAATTTATAAGCTACATCATGGCCGTTGCGACAATTGAGTTGCGGCGCTACGTGACTGTGCAAGGCATATCGCCATTCGGCGTGTGGTTGCGCGAACTCGGTGACGCCAAGTTGCGGGCGTGGATCGAAGTGCGCCTGAAGCGGATCGGCTCCGGGCTCCCGGGCGATTGGCGGGCCGTCGGCCAGGGGGTTATCGAGTTTCGTGTGGATATCGGTCCGGGTTATCGCGTCTATGCCGGCAGGCATGGCGCCCGCTTGATCGTGTTGCTGGCAGGAGGCGCGAAAGCCGCGCAGCGGCATGACATCGAATTGGCCAGGCGCTATTGGGCGGACTGGAAGCAGAGGCAGGCATGAACAATCGCCACACTGACAACGCATCGGTTTCCCATTCTGCGCAGACCATCGCTGAATTGCGCGCGGACCACGATTTCGCGGTCGAATACCTGAAGGCGGCGCTGGAAGAACTGGACCATCCGGATCACCGCGCCGCCGGATTGCTGGCGCTGCGCGACGTGGCGGAAGCCTATGGCGGCGTCGCCGCCGTCGCGGCGGCGGCGGGCATCTCGCGCGAGGCCCTCTATCGCGCGCTTTCGCCTCAGGGAAATCCGACGCTCAAGACATTGCTGGCCGTGCTGCATGCCGTGGGCATGCGGCTCTCCGTGGTTCCGGTTGCCGCCGCGCTGAAGGCCTGACGCCACAAGGCCGTTGAGCCATTCTTCTTGTCCTATCTTTCGACGGTGGCGGGGTGAACGGCCGGCCCACGCCGGCCGCCCCGTACCCTCAGCGGATCAGGAACCCGGCGCCCACCGGATCGTTCTTGTCGATCACCCAGCGCGCCGTGCCCAGGATGCTGGCCGTGCCCTTCACCGTCGGCCGCACCGCGCGGGTGCCGTTCAGGTCGACCTCGCCCAGCAGGCAGCCCTCGAAGGTGCCGCTGCCCAGCAGGCCCTCGGACTTGATCGGCTGGTTCAGCCCCATCTTGCCGCGGGCTTCGAACATCGCCATCATCGCGCTGGTGCCGGTGCCGCCGGGCGAGCGGTCGAGCTGGCCGGCGCTGAACACGTGCACGTTCTTGTAGAACGCGCCCTCGATCGTCGGCTGGTGCCAGAACGTGATGAAGTTCAGGTTGTTGATGTGCGCTTCGGTCGGGTGCTGGATACGCTGGCGCGCGTTGAGCTGATCGCGCACGATCAGGCCCATGCGCGACAGCTCGGTGCCGTTGTCCGGCGAGATGCGCAGGTCGCAGTTCGACAGATCGACGATGCCGAAGTAGTTGCCGCCCCAGACGATGTCGGCCGACAGCTTGCCGTAGCCAGGCAGCTCCACCGGGATGTCCTGCGCCGCGACATACGCCGGCACGTTCTCGAAGCGCGTCCACAGCACGTTGTCGCCTTCCGAGGCCACTTCCGACACCACCAGGCCGGCGGTGGTCTCGAAGCGGATGCGGGTGATGCCGTCCTTGCCGCGCGGCACCAGGCCGTTGGCCACCATGGCCATGCTGACCGCGATGGTGCCGTGGCCGCACATGTGCGAATACTCGGTGCCGTCGATGTAGATCAGGCCGGCGTCGTACTCGGGGCTGGACGGCGGCGTCAGGAACACGCCGAACATGTCCTTGTGGCCGCGCGGCTCGCGCATCAGTGCCTTGCGCAGCCAGTCGTAGTGCTGCTCCAGGAACGCGCGCTTTTCCAGGATGGTGGAACCGGCGGGGTACGGAATGCCGCTGTGGACGATACACAGGGGCTCGCCTTCCGTATGGGTATAGATGACATCGAACGCGTCTTGCTTGCGCATGACAGTGACTCCAGGCGGTAGATAGGGGGAAGAGGAAAGTTATTTGCCGCGTTCGGACAGCATGTCCAGCCCGACGGTCAAATCCAGGATCACGATGGCGACGACCGCAGCCACGATCGTGGCGCCCGATACGGCTGCGATGGTCGGATCAATCGTGTATTGCACGTAATTGAAAAGCTTCACGGGGATGGTGTTCAGGTCCGCCGTGGTGTTGAAAATCGACAGCTCCACGTTGATCCATGACGAGATGAAGGCGAAGATCGAACCGGTCACGATGCCCGGACGGATCTGCGGCAGCACCACCAGGAAGAACGTGGTCCAGGGGTTGGCGCCCAGGTCGGCCGAGGCTTCCTCCAGCGCGCGCTGTTCCGGCGTCAGCAGCGTCAGGGTGGAGCGCAGCACGAACGGCGCGATGATCACGACGTGGCCGATCAGGAGCGAGAGGAAGCTGCGGGTCAGGCCGAAGTACGCGCCGAATTGCAGCAGCGCCGCGCCCAGCACGATGTGCGGCAGCACCAGCGGCGACATCAGTACCGAGGTCAGCGCGGCCTTGCCCGGAAACGCGTAGCGCGCCAGCGCCAGCGCCGCCGGCACCGTCAGCAGCACCGCGGCCACCGTGGCGGCCAGCGCCAGCACCGTGCTGGTGGTGAACGCGGCCACATAGCCGGCCTCGACCAGCAAGGTGCGGTACCACTCCAGCGTCCAGCCTTGCGGCGGGAACGCGAGATACGGCGTGGCGGTGAACGACGCGCCCAGGATCACCACGAGCGGCAGCGCCAGGTAGGCCAGCACGGCCAGCGCGGTCAGGCGGATCAGGTGGCGGGCGATCATCGCACGGCTCCCGGCAAGGTGGCGGCGCGGTTGGCCAGCGCCACCAGGATCAGGGTGAAGACCAGCAGCACCATGCTCAGCGCGCCGCCGTAGTGGAAATCGAACACCGTGCTGTACTGCTGGAAGATCAGCATCGACAGCACCGTGACGCGGCCGCCCGACAGCAGCGCCGGCGTCACATAGGCGCTGACCGCCAGCGTGAAGACGATGATGGCGCCCGACACCACGCCGGGCAGCGTCAGCGGCCAGGTCACGTGCAGGAAGGTCGCCGCCGGGCTCGCGCCCAGGTCGGCCGAAGCCTGCTCGCAGGCCGGATCGACCCGCGCCAGCGCATTGCCCACCGCCAGCACCACGAACGGCAGCAGCACGTAGACCATGCCGATCAGGATGCCGAGTTCGGTGCCGATGAAGCGCATCGGCCGGTCCACCGCGCCGGTCGCCATCAGACCCTGGTTGACCAGGCCGTTGCGGCCCAGCAGCACCATCCAGCCGAAGGCGCGCACGATGTTGCTGGTGAACAGCGGCACCACCAGCAGGATCACGCAGGCGCGGCGCCAGGCCTGCCAGCGCACCACGCGCACCAGGTACCAGGCCAGCGGATAGCCCAGCACCAGGCAGGCGAGGGTGGTGAACAGGGCCAGCCGGAATGTCACCAGGATCACGTCCCAGTGGTACTGGTCGGCCAGCACCTTGGTGTACTGCGCGAGCGTCGGCGTCAGGCCGTCCGGCCCGCCGGTGGCGCTGGCCAGCGCCACCACCGCCAGCGGCGCCAGGAAGAAGGCCGCGAAGAACAGCACCGGGGCCGCCAGCAGCAGGCCGGGGGAGAGCCAGGCGCGCCGCGTCATGGCTGGCCGCCGATCAGGTGCAGGTGTTCGGGTGCAAACGCCAGCGTCACCTCGCCGCCGGCATGCAGGCCGCCGGGCGCGAGGCCGCCGTGGCGCGCCACCAGCGTCTGGCCGCCGATGTCGACGTGGATCATGCTGTGGCTGCCCACATTGATCACGTCGCTCACGGTGCCGGTCAGCATGGCGTCGGCGCGCTCGCACAGCTTCAGGTCCTCGGGCCGCAGCACGGCCAGGCCGCGCGCCGTCGCCGGACGTTGGGCGAGCGGCACGCGCAGGCCCTGGGCATCCAGCATCAAGGCGCCATCATCGGCCACCGTATAGGCGATGAAGTTGGCATCGCCGATGAACTCGGCTACGAAGCGCGTGGCCGGCTGGCGGTAGATGTCGGCGCCAGCGCCGACCTGCTCGATGCGACCGGCGTGCATGACCACGACGCGGTCCGCCATGGTCATCGCTTCTTCCTGGTCGTGGGTGACGAAGATGAAGGCGATGCCGAGGCGGGCCTGCAGATGCTTGAGTTCGAGCTGCATGCGCTTGCGCAGCTTCAGGTCCAGCGCCGACAGCGGCTCGTCCAGCAACAGCAGCTTGGGCTGGTTGACGATGGCGCGCGCCAGCGCCACGCGCTGCTGCTGGCCGCCCGACATTTCGCGGGGATAGCGCGGGCCGAAGTCGGCCAGGCCGACCATGTCCAGCGCATCCCGGGCGCGTTCCGCCGCCTGCGCCTTCGAGGCGCCCTGGCGCCGCGGACCATAGGCGACGTTCTCCAGCACCGTCATGTGCGGGAACAGCGCATAGTTCTGGAACACGGTATTGAGCGGGCGGCGATGCGCCGGCAACCGGCTGACGTCCTGGCCGTCGATCAGGATGCGGCCAGATTCCGGCTGCAGGAAACCGGCGATCGACTTGAGCAGCGTGGTCTTGCCGCAGCCGCTGGGGCCCAGCAGCGCCACGAACTCTCCCTGCTGGATCGCCAGGTCGATGCGATCCAGCGCCTGGTAGGCGCCGAAGCGCATCGACACGCCTTCGATGGTGAGCAAAGCGGACATGGGGAACGGACCTTGCTCAGCGCTTGCGGGCGACCTGCCGGTTCCACGCGTCGGTGACCTCGGCGCGGCGGGCGTTGATGATGTTCCAGTCGAACAGGCTCAGGTTCTTGACCGAGCCTTCCGCGCCCCAGGGCAGCTTGCGGGCCACGTCCTTGGAGACCTGCACGTCCTTGACCGCCGGGCCCAGGTACAGCCTGGTCGCCAGGCAGGCGGCCGCGTCCGGCGTCAATGCGGTGTCGATGAACTTCTGCGCCGCGGCCTTGTTGGGCGCGCCCTTGACCAGGTGCAGGCGGGCGTCGGTGGCCCACACGCCTTCCTTGGGCACGCTGAAGCCGATGGGCAGGCCCTTGTCGATCAGGTCCCAGGCGCCGACGTTGAAGTGCGCCCCGATCACCGCTTCGCCGCTCTGGAAGGCGTTGGTGGCCGCGCCCGAGCTGTCGAAGAACAGCGCGGTGTCCAGCGAGGCCAGCTTGGCATAGAGCGGGGCCAGGTTCGACGGATCGATCGCCCAGACCCGCGCCAGGAAGAAGATGAACGGCACACCCGACGAGTTGGCGGGCGAGGGCACCGCCACCGCGCCGGCATACTCGGGCTTCCACAGGTCCTTCCAACTGGTCGGCGGCTGCGTCACTTCCTTGGTGCTGTAGGTGATGCCGAGCGAGTAATAGCCGGTGCTGACCGCGAAGGCGGCATTGCCGTCGCGGTACACGCCCTGCTCGATGACGTTCTTCAGGTTGGGAATGGCGCCGCCGTCCAGCGCATCCAGCACGCCGGCCTGCTGCGCCAGCTCGCTGATGCCGCCGTCCATCCAGGCCACGTCAATGGTGGGCGCGCCCTTCTGCTGCTGCAGCTTGGCCAGCGTGGTGGTGGAGGTGCCGACTTCCGGCACCACGGTGACGCCGGTGGCTTTGGTGAAGGGCTCGGCCACGCAGGCGCGGAACGCGTCGCCCCAGTTGCCGCCGTACCAGGCGACGGTGATTTTCTGCTGTTGCGCCAGCGCCGCGTGCGAAGCCAGGAGCAGCCCCGCGCCGAGCGCAGCCGCGCCCAGCGCGCTGCGGGTGTTTGTTGCCATGTCGGATTCCCCTTGTAGATTTGTCGATCCGCGATTCATTGACTCAAGTACCACAGGCGCATCTTGGGCGATGCTCGGGAAAACGAGCTTGAAGGCGCGGGACATAAACTTGAATAATTGCGTCATGTCCGCCGTCGCGCCACCCTTGTCCTCGCCGGTCTCCTATGAAGACGGCGACGCGCTCCTGCCTCAGGGAAAACCCGCCCTGACTGTCGGCATCGTGCTGCTGGACCAGTTCACGCTTGCGGCGTTCGCCGGTTTCGTCGACGTGTTGCGGCTGGCCGGCGACCATGGCGGCCGCAGCCGCCAGATCCACACCGCGTGGCGGGTGATGAGCTGGGACGGCAAACCGCGCTGCTCCAGCGCCGGCCTGACGATCGAGGTGGAGGCCGGGCTGCCCGACGACCCGGCGCAGTTCGACTACATCGCCATCTGCGGCGGCAACGACTATTCCAGCGGGCGCATGCCCGAACCGCTGCGCGATTGGCTGCGGCGGGCGGCGGCGCTGCGGGTGCGGCTGCTCGGCATCTGCACGGGCACCTTCGCGCTGGCGCAGGCCGACGTGATCGGACCGCGCACGGTGTGCGTGCACTGGAATGTGCTGGAAACCTTCCGCGAGCGCTTTCCCGCGACCCGCGCGGTGGTCGACCGCCTGTTCGTCGACGAAGGCGACCTGATTTCGTGCGCCGGTTCCACCGCCGCCATCGACCTGGGACTGTATCTGGTGGCGCGCCATTGCGGCCGCGACAAGGCGCAGCAGGCCATGCGCCACATGATGTTGCAGGGGGCGCGGCCGGGGCGCGTGCCGCAGGCGCATTTCCGCACCGACCTGTCCGGCATCCAGGATTTGCGGGTAAGGCAGGCGGCACATTTCATCGAGCAGCGCATCGATAACCCGCCGCCACTGGATGCCATCGCGCGTTATGTCGGCGTCGGTCGGCGCCAACTCGAAAGGGCTTTCCGTGTGGCCACGGGCATGTCGCCAATGGCGTTCCAGCGGCAATTGCGGCTGGAATATGGCAGTTGGTTGTTGCTTAATAATGCCTGCAGCATCACGCAAATCGCGCTGGATTGCGGATTTGCCGACGGCGCGCATTTTTCACGCGACTTCCGCGCGCATTTCGGACTATCTCCGCGCCAGTATCAGCAGAGCCATGGGCAGCACGCCGCGCGGCACGAGGGCGAGATCAGCGTCTTTCCCGCGTAGTCTTGCCCCGGCAAGGAGAACGCATGACATACGACCTTTGGTATTGGGACGGCATCCCCGGCCGCGGAGAATTCGTGCGCCTGGCCCTGGAAGCGGGCGGCATTGCCTACCGCGAGCGTGCCCGCGAGCCGGGCGTCGGCGAAGACGCGCTGATCCAGGACATGCTTTCGGACCGCAAGCAGCCGCCCTTCGCGCCGCCTTATCTGGTGGCCGGGAAAATGACCCTGGCGCAGACCGCCAACATCCTGCTGTTCCTCGGAGAAAAACATGGCCTGGCGCCCGCCACGGTATCGGGACGCCTGTGGGTGAACCAATTGCAGTTGACCATCGCCGACATGGTGGCCGAGGCGCACGATACCCATCACCCGATTTCGGCCAGTGATTATTACGAGGACCAGAAGGAAGAGGCGGCGCGGCGCGCCCGCAGTTTTCGCGAGGAACGCATTCCGAAATTCCTGGGATATTTCGAGCGGGTGCTGGCAGGGCCCGATGCGTGGCTGGCCGGTGGCAAACGCTGGAGTTATGCCGACCTGTCTTTGTTCCATCTGGTCGACGGGCTGCTGTTCGCCTTTCCCCGGCGCATGGGCACACAAGCCGTGAAATTCCCCAAGGTCATGGCCTTGCACCGGCGCGTCGCGGAACTGCCGGCATTGCAACCGTATTTCGCCAGCGGCAGGCGCCTGCCGTTCGGCCAGGGCATATTCCGCCATTATCGCGAGCTCGACGCGGAATAGAGGCCACGCGGAGAAGAGGTTGGCGCATCGGATGCTCGGGATCCGGTACGCATTTTTCGTCTTGTTAAATAAATTGGGGTCGTCGCCAATGCGGGCCCATTATTGCTTCGCCTCATTTATGAAAATAAGGGGGCGGATTCGTATTAACCCTGATTAATAACGAAATTCACGCTCGCGTTATTCCTGGAGCGCGCTGAGGTATCCGTCGCCGCGTTTTTTTTATGAGTTTCCTCAATGAATATATTGAGCGCGGCTCATTTTTAGGATTAAATATTTTCGAATGGATACATTCTTCCGTTTTTCTTATTCCTGACCTGCCGTCGCTACCCGGGCGACGGAACTGCAGGCAAGCGTGTGCATGCGGCGCGGCATGCGACGTTTGATTCCTGGGGCGCGCCAAAGCAACTGCTTCAGACAAGCCAAGGTTTCTCCATCGGTTTTCAGCACACTCGTCCCAATCCCTGCGGGAGACGTCAACATGCAATGGCTTACCCTCAAACGCCTGCTGCGCGGCGAGCGCGGCATGCAGAAAGCGGATCTATACGGACAGATCGCGGCCATCCATAAAGCGCAGGCGGTTATCGAGTTCGATCTCGAAGGCCATGTGCTGATGGCCAATCAGAATTTCCTCGACACCATGGGTTATGAACTGGACGAGGTGCTGGGGCAGCATCACCGCATGTTCGTGGTGCCCGAGGACCGGGAATCGGCCGAATATCTCGCCTTCTGGGACAAACTGGGCCAGGGCGCGCACGATGCGGGCCGCTACCGCCGCATTCGCAGGGATGGCGGCGACGTCTGGCTGCAGGCCAGCTACAACCCCATCTTTGATAAACACGGCCGTCCCTTCAAGGTGGTCAAGTACGCCATCGACATTACCGAGCAGCAGCGGCGCCAGGCGGATACCGAGGGCCAGCTCGAGGCCATTTCCAAAGTGCAGGCCATTATCGAGTTCGAGCTGGACGGCACCATCATCCGCGCCAACGACCTGTTCCTGAATGCGGTCGGTTATCGCGAGGACGAAGTGCGCGGCCGCCATCACAGCATGTTCGTGCTGCCCGAAGAGGCGCGCAGCGGCGCCTATGCGGAATTCTGGCGCAAACTGCGCGGCGGCCAGCACGACACCGGCCAATACCTGCGCATCGGCAAGAATGGCCGGCATGTCTGGATCGAGGCCAGCTATAACCCGATCTTCGATGCCGAGGGCCGGCCCTTCAAGGTGGTGAAGTTCGCCACCGACATCACCAAGCGGTTTACCGCGGCGCAGACGCTGCGGGTGGCGGTGCAGGGCCTGACGGAGAACGCCGAGCGCGCCAGCCAGGCCAATTCCCTGGCGCAGGACGCCTGCCGCGTGGCCGAAGAGGGTGGCAAGACCGTCGCGGGCGTGGTTCGCACCATGGGCGCCATCACCGACAGCTCCAAGCGCATTTCGGAGATCATCGGCGTGATGGACGGCATCGCGTTCCAGACCAATATCCTGGCGCTTAATGCCGCGGTGGAGGCGGCGCGCGCCGGCGCGCATGGCAAGGGCTTCGCCGTGGTGGCGGCGGAAGTGCGCAGCCTGGCGCAGAACAGCGCCGCCGCGGCCAAGGAGATCAAGGGGCTGATCACCACGTCGGTCGAGCAGATCGGCAGCGGGGCCCGCCAGGTGCAGTCGGCCGGGACCACCATGGAAGACATCGTCGCGTCGTCGCGGCGGGTCACCGAGATCATGGGCGAAGTGGTGGAGGTCTCGCTGGCCCAGTCGGCCAAGCTGGGCGAAGTCACCGAGGACATCACCCAGATGACGGCCGAGGCGGCGTCCGCGCTGCAGGCCGCGCATGAATTGCACGGGGGCAGCCCCACGCTCAGACCGGCGCTCAAGCCGGTGGCGCCGTCGGTGCGGACCCGCCCAGCCGCCAATACGCCGTTGCCGCCCAAGCCGGTGCTGGAGTACGTGCGCTATTGAGGCTCGGGCGGCGACGCGCCCGCCGCCCGAGTGCGCTATAAATACGGTCTTGTACGAACCCGTCGGCCCTGGCAGGAAGTTTCCGGCCCGGGCCGTGTTTTTTGCGGCAATTCTCCATGACCGAATCCGAAGCCCTGGCCCTGGCCACCCATCGCCATTACAAGGGCGGCCTGTATCGCTACATTGATACCGCCCGCCATTCCGAGACCGAGGAATCCATGGTGGTCTACGAGCACCTGTGGCCGCATGCGCGCGGCCTGTGGGTGCGCCCGGCCGACCTGTTCTTCGGCCAACTGGCCGACGGCTCGCCGCGGTTCGCACCGCTGCCTGCGGCGCGGTAAGGCCATGGCCTTCTACTATCGACGTGCGCGGCCGGCCAGCGCGGCGCCGCGCGCTGCTTCCGCCCGGCCGTCCGCGGCCGTTTCCGCCGCCCTGAACGCCCTGCGCGGCCCGTTCGTCGTGGCCGACCTGGAAACCACCGGGCTGTCGACCGCGTCGTGCGAGATCCTGGAATTCGCCGCGGTGCGCGTTGGCGAGGGTGGCGCGGCCGAGCAGGAGTACGCGCAGGTGGTGCGCACCCGCGCCTCGGTGCCGCCCTTCATCACTCGCCTCACCGGCATCACCCAGTCCGAGGTCGACCGCCAGGGCGTGCCCGTGGCGCAGGCCTTCGCGGCGTTCCTGGCGTTCGTCGGGGACCTGCCGGTGTTTTTCCACAATGCCTCGTTCGACCGCCGCTTCCTGGACGCCGCCGCGCTTCAGACCGGCCTGCCGTTCGCCAACGCCACGCATTGCACGCTGGTCCTGGCGCGACGCGCCTGGCCCGAGTTGCCCTCGCACAAGCTGGATGTGCTGGCGCGGCACGTGGGCGCATCGGAGCCCACCCACCGCGCGCTGGCCGACGTGCGCACCACGGTGGCCGTCGCGTTGGCGGCCAGTTCGAGGTTGGCCGCGGTCTGAGGGCCGCGCCACATTTCAACGGAGCCCTCATGTCCGACCTGGAGCATATCCGGCAGGTGGTGCGGGCCTTCGCCGCCGAACGCGAGTGGCAAGGGTTCCATTCGCCCCGGAACCTGGCGATGTCGCCGACGTGCACAGGTACCTGGTGGCGCTGGCGGATCAATTGGGCCTGGACATCGCGGCCGCGGTCCAGGCCAAGATGGCATGGAACGCGGCGAGATATCCCGCGGATCGCTTTCGCGGCGGGGCGCGCAAGTATGACGACCCGCCGGATGCGGCCTGAACCTCAGACCACCTTTTGCTCGTGGTGCACCTGGGGCGGCTCGACGAAGAAGCCCGCCACGAGTTTGCGCCACTCCTGAAAATCGGAAGATTCCCGGAAATCCACCATATGGTTTTCGACGGTTTCCCAATCCACCACAAGCGTATAGCGCTGCGGCTGCTCGATGCTGCGGTACAGTTCCATGCCGTGGCAGCCGCGGGCCCGCAGGAACAGCGGCCTGGCTTGCGCCACGCCGGCCTCGAACAGGGCTTCCTGTCCTTCGCGGACATGGATGCTGGCAATCTCCTGGATCATGATGGTGTCTCCGGATAAAGAGGCCGGGCAGGGGCCGGCTGGGCGGAGTAGTATGGCCCAAAACTCAGCCCCGATGAACCGCCCCGTCCTTTCGCTGCCGCGCCTTGTCGCCGCCCGCCTGCTCTGGTACATCGGCGTTGCCGCGCTCGCCCTCATGGCGCTGGCTTCGCCGACCCAGTTCAGCGTGGTTGCGGTGCTGTCGGCCATTGCGATCTACATTCCGCTGTCCATGCTGGGCCTGCCGCTCATCGCCTGGCTGGTGCTGCGCCAGGCCAGCGTCGCCGCGCCCGCCGCCTTGCCGCCAGCCTGGCCCTGCTTGCTGGCGGGCGCGGCCGGCATCGCGCTGTTGGCCTGCTATCACCTGTGGGCCGAGATGGAGCTGGCCGAACTCGGCGTGCTGCTGCTGCTCGTCGCGGTGGATCTGGCGCTGGCGCGCTGGGAGTCGGCGCGTCTGCTCGAACGTATCGTCGCGCATCGTCCGCGTTGAACCCGCGCCGCGCGCGTCGGCCGCCACGCTCTCCTGACAGTCAGCCTAAAGGTTGCCTCCCTGTCGCCCGCCGCCGTGCGCGCTAGGTAAATCGCGCGAGAGCGGGCCTCGCCGCCCCATCCTATGAGCTGAGATGCGGCGCAGCAATTCCCCCCGACGCGCGTGGCGTCTCCCCCATACGCATGGCCCGCGCGGCGGTGCTCGCAGATTCCACGCCAACTTTTACGTCTTCGCGCTCCCACTCTGGGAGGCGGTCGCCCGTTTAACCGATATCGACGTCCGTAGTCCGGAGCAATCATTCCGTACCAATACGAAAGTCCCAAACGCCACGTTGCCGTATGGGCGTACTGCGTCGGGGTGGTAAAGGTCCGCGCCGGTCGGCCACCGGCACCTGTCCATCCGCATCGAGCGGATCAGGAGGAGCTCAAATGAAAAAGCTCGCAGCAGTCGCAACGTTGTCCCTCGTCGCGGTTTCGGCCGCTTACGCGAGCGGACCCGGCCAGCCCAGCATTTCCGCGTCTGGCCATGTCGGCACCATCACCGGGACGGTGTCCTCGGTCTCCACGGGCACTTCCGTGGTCTCGACTCAGATCAACGGCTATGGCTCGTCGAGCCAGACGTCGTTCGGTGAAACGGGGGGCGTCGCCACCGCCGGCGGATCGTTCAGCCGGGATGGCACCACGGTGGTCACGAGCACGCGTCAATACGCCACCAGCGAAACCTACGGCCATATCCATGGCAACGCGCCGATCATGGTGGGCGACAGCATCGCCAACGGCGGCGCCACGTTCGGCAGCACCACCACCAACGCGACGGCCACCGGCACGTTCAACGCCGGTGCGATCGGCGCGACCGCGTCGATCCATGGCATCGGCCCGGTGGGCGGTTTTGGTCACTGAGCAGCACGCAATCCGGACGGCTTCGGCCGTCCGGTCGAGAGGACATCATGAAAACCCTTGCGCTTGCCTTATCCCTGTCGCTGGTGGCCTTTTCTGCGGGCGCCCAGACCAGTTCATCCGCCGCGACCACCTCTGCGTCGTCGGGGGCCACCAACGCCGGCAACAACCAGGGCATCACGCTCAATTCCAACAACAGTGGATCGAGCACGCTGCGGACCGCGCCGCCGATCGGCGCACAGAGCTTCTACGGTTCGTTCTCCTCCGACAGTTGCATGGTGTCGGCGGGCGGGGGCGGCTCGGTGGTCGGCTTCGGCATGAACGTGGCGTTTCCGGTCGAGGATCAGAAGTGCAGCCTGCGGCGCAATTTCGAGCGCACCATGCAGGCAGCCGCCTCCACCAAGGATCCGGACCGGTCGCGCCGGCTGGAAACGGCCGCCGTGGACATCCTGTGCCAGACCGATGATCGGACCAAGGCGGCGCTCACCGCGCAGGGCCTGTGCACCAATCCCTCGCTGACCACGGCGGATCACCGCTTCGAGAACCCCTCGCAGAACGTCGCCCAGACCGCGCCTGTCGCGCCACCGCAAGCGCAGTACGCGCCCGCCCAGCCGCAGTCGCCCAGCGCCCAGTACATGGCGCCGGCGCCGGTCGCGCAGGCCTACCCGGTGATGTCGGGGCAGAACGCCATGGTCAACGCGCCGACGCTGCGTAATCCGCGCATGGACCGGCAGGGCCTGGCCGATTTCTATTCGCCGGGCTGACGGATCGTGCGCGGCGATCGCGGTTGCTGGCGTTCAGGGCGTTGTGGGGGGCGAGGCCGCGGCGCTCGGCCCCTCGGCCGCGCCAGGCTGCTGCAAGGCGGAGGCCTGAGGCGCGGATGCCAGCAGCATCGTGGGCGGCGACGACACCTCCAGCCCGGCGTCGTGCAGCCTCCGCAGCAGCGTGAACAACAACGCGCTGCGCACGCCGTACGCCGAGCGCGGCGACGAGACATAGCCCTTGGCGTTGAACATCAGGTTGCCGCCTTCGATGCCGTCCAGGAACACATTCGGCGCCGGCGTGTCCAGCACATCCTCATGGTCGGCGAAGGCCTGCAGGATCAGCTCGCGCACCCGCTGCGCATCGGTTGACAGCGGCAACGGCAACTTGATCTGCACCAGCCCCAGCGGGTTGGAGCGCGTGACGTTGCGCACCGTCTTGGTCACGAACTCCGAATTCGGCACGATCACCGTGGAGCGGTCGCCCATCTGGATTTCGGTGGCGCGCACGTTGATGCGCAGGATGTCTCCTTCGACGCCGCCCAGCGACACCCAGTCGCCCACCTTGACCGGTCGCTCGGCCAGCAGGATCAGGCCCGAGACGAAGTTCTGCACCACCGCCTGCAGGCCGAAACCGATACCCACGGACAACGCGCTGGCGATCCATGCCACCCGTTCCAGTCCGATGCCGGCGGCCGACAGCGACAGCGCCACCGCCAGCACGAAGCCGGCATAGCCGAACAGCGTCGCGGCCGAGAGCTGCATGCCCGGATCTAGTTCCGTCGTCGGCAGATAACGGTTCGCCAGCCAGCGCTTGAGCATCTTCACGCCGAGCAGCGACAGGCCCAGCACCAGCAGCGCCTGCAGCACCGCGCCCGGCCGGATCTGCGCCTCGCCGATGGCCAGGCCCTTGCGCAACTGGTCGAAGCGCTGAAGCAGGTCCATCGGTCCTTCGCCGAACGGCGCCAGCAGCAGGATCAGTGCCAGCAGACCCACCGCCACGCGGCCCACGCCGGACAGCAGCACGGCGGCCTGGTCGCGCAGGCTGGGGCCTTCGCTGTCTTCGCGATGCGACGTCCCCAGCAAGGTGCTGAAGCCGTCCTCGATCAGCACGGCCAGCAGATAGGCCGATGCCAGGATGATCACGACCCACAGTATTTGCTTGGTCAGGAAACTGCCGAAAGCCACATAGCCCGCCAGCAGGCTGGCCAGGCTGATCACCAGGACCGTGCCGGTCGCGGTCAGCAGCAGCGAGGTCCAGAAGGGCGGGGGCGGGCCGTCTTCCCGCAGCGCGCGGCGCCGCAGCCGACGGCCGATCGACAACGCCACCGCCATCGTCACCATCACAAACACGGCCACGATGCCGGTCAGGGTGATGGTGGTGGTCAGGCTGGCGTTCAGCAGCACCGGCAGCCGCTCGGCCAGCCAGATCAGCACGACGATCACGCCCAGCACGCCGGGCAGCCAGCGCAGGCGGTGCGCCACCTTATCGGACACCGGTGGCAGGCGCCAGGACGGCCGGTTGGCCGACAGCAGCGCGTAGCCCAGGCCCGACACGTAGCCGCCGAAACAGACCGTGGCCACCAGATTGGCCAGCAGGGCGCTGGTGTTCTCCGACAATTGGGAATTCCAGTCCAGGCCGATGTGGATCAGCAGGGCGATGACGCCGGGCGTGGCGACCGCCAGCGTCAACAACGCCACCGCCAGGAACGAGCGGCGCAGTCGTCCGGGCGGCACGCGCGTGGCCGTGAGCCGCAGCAGCACCCGGCCGATCCAGACGCGCAGCGCGATCGCCAGCGCCGCCGCCGCGGCCAGCAGCAGCCAGCCCCATGTCGGCGTCTGGCCGACCGCGGTGACCAGATCGTCACGAAGCGCCACCAGGCGCTCCAGGTCGCCCGGGAATTCCTCGCGGAATTCGGCCCAGAATTGGCCGGACAGGAATGAGTCGCGCCGTTCGCCCAGCCGCGCCTGGAATTGTGTGCGGCGCAATCCCGATATCTGCTCCGCGGTCTGCGCGGCGTCGACCGACAGCAGCCGCGCCAGCTTGATCTGCGCATCCAGCGCGCGGCTGTTCTTTTCCAGTTGCATGCGTTGCGCCGCCACGTCGGGCGCTTCCTTGACGCCCTCGGGCGGCGCGCCCAGTTCGCTCAGGCGCGCCGTCACGCTGGTCAATTGCGGCGTCAGGGCATCGGCGGTGGCGTCTGCCTTGGCCTGGATGTCGAGGGCATCGCCGCGCTGCTTGAGCAGATCGGCGTCGTCCGTCTCGTCCGGGACGCGTTTGCGGATGTCGTCGAGCTGCTTGCGGGCGCTGGCCAGCATGGCATCGGTTTCGGCGGGCGAAGCGGGCGCGGCGGCGAACGCGGGCGCCAGGCACAGCGCCAGCAGCAGGCCGGCGATCAGCGCGACAAAAGAGCGGCGGCGCGGCAGGGCGCGCAAAAGCGGATGTTGCGGGTTCGGGATCATGAGTCTTGGGGCGATGGAATCGCGTCGAGGCGGCAGCATAACAAGCCGCGGCCCGGTCCGTTGCAACAAAAACTCAGCTATGTCCCCCGTTAGATTCCGGCTGTCGCTGGAGGCGATCGAGGGGCGCCAGAAACAAAAAATGGGGGCGGATTTGATCCGGAATTCCGGCCACGGTCGTCGGACGGGCGGCGCCCGCAGCCGAGGCTTCAGGGCTGTTGCGCGCGTTTCTCAGCCCGGGCTCGCCGGGGGACGCCCAGCACCGCGTCGCAGACCTCCAGCCATGCGCGGGCGGCGTACGACAGATAACCCGATTGCTGCCAGATGTGGCCGACCTCCCATTGCAAGCCGGATTTGGCCAGCTTGGCAGTGCTGAGTCCGCGCGTCTTCATCCGCTGCATCAGCGGTTCGGGCAGCAGCGCCACGCCGAGCCCGGCCGATGCCATCGCCACCAGGAAATCCCAGTGCGCGCTCTGCGCCGCGATCCCGGGTTGCAGCCCGGCATCGGCAAACGCCTGGCGCAGCCGCCGCGTCATGGCGAAGTCGTCCGTGGGAATCAGCAGACGGGTGTCGCGCAGCGCACTCAAGGGCAGCGAGGTCTTGCCCGCCCAGGCCGCGTCGGGCGGCCCGATCACCCAGATGGGATAGCTGCCGAAGGCCTGCGTCGCCAGGCCGCTGTCGGGCGCGATCGGCAGGATGGTGGCGCCCACCTCCAGTTCGCCGCCCGCCACCAGGTCTTCGACCGCGCGGCCGGTGCCCTCCCTCAGGGTCAGGTGGATGCCGGGGTGCAGTTCGCGAAAGCGCTTCACCACTGGCGTGAACAGCAGGTTGATCATGGGCGGGATGCCCACCTCCAGCGAACCGCGTTGCAGTTCTGCCGTCTGGCGCATTTCCTCGCTCAACTGGCGCATGGTCTCCAGCACCTGCAGGCCGCGCTGATACATCACGCGGCCGGTATCGGTGGGGCGGGCCGTGTGGCCGTCGCGCACCAGCAGCGGCGTGCCGGCTTCCTCTTCCAACTGGCGGATCATCTTGCTGACGGTGGACTGCGTCACGAACAGCGCCCTGGCCGCCTGCGTAAAGCTGGCATGGCGGACCGTTTCGACGAAGTACCGCAAGGCGCGCACGTCCAAGGCTCATCTCCTGCGCAAGGCGCGGAACATTCAAATAATGAAAAAAACGAATTGATTGGATGATTTTAAGTCATTACGAGATTTTGCTCGCGCTTCCTATACTGCGGAAAATTCGTCCCGAGGCCGGCCTGCCAGGCCTCTCGGGCGTAAGGAAACGCCGCGCTAGACGGCGCCTGGATGCGAGCGGCGGCGCCGCCACGTCCGGCCGCGAGCCGCCGGCTTTTGAATCTGGAGACACCATGCATACCGACCGTATCCGCCATCCCGGGCTACGCGCCAAGATTACGTCCGCTGAACAGGCGGCCCTGCTGGTGCAGGACGGCATGACCGTCGGCATGAGCGGCTTCACCCGCGCCGGCGACTGTAAGTCGGTGCCTGCCGCGCTGGCCGAGCGGGCCGGGCGCGAACCGCTCGCCATCACCCTCATCACGGGCGCCTCGCTGGGCCACGACACCGACAAGATGCTGGCGCAGGCCAACGCGCTGGCGCGCCGCATGCCGTTCCAGGTCGACACGACCTTGCGGCGCAAGATCAACCAGGGCGAGATCGCCTTCATCGACCAGCATCTGTCGGAGACGGCAGAGCAATTGCGCGCCGGCCACATCGGCCCCGTCGACGTGGCCATCATCGAAGCCGCCGCCATCACGGAGACCGGCGCGATCGTCCCGACCATGTCGGTGGGCAACTCGGCCTCGTTCGCGCAACAGGCGCGCTGCGTCATCATCGAGCTGAACCTGGGCGTGCCGGCCGCGATCGAAGGCCTGCACGACATCTACGTGCCGGCCGATCGCCCCAACCGCGAGCCCATGGGCCTGGTGTCGCCCGACCAGCGAATCGGCCAGCCGTTCATCGAGGTGGATCCCGACAAGATCGCCGCTATCGTTATCACGCACGAGCCCGACAGCCCCTCGAACGCCTTGCCCCCGGACGCCGAGACCAACGCCATCGCCGCGCACATCAATGCGTTCCTGCGCCGCGAAGTGGACGCCGGCCGCCTGACCAATTCGCTGCTGCCGCTGCAGGCCGGTATCGGCACCATTGCCAACGCTGTGCTGCATGGTTTTGAATCGTCCGATTTCGACGGGTTGACGATGTACTCCGAGGTGCTCCAGGACAGCGCCATCGAGCTGCTCGACCAGGGCAAGCTGGCCTTCGCCTCGGCCTCGTCCATCACGGTATCCAAGCCGGTGTACGAGAAGATCCTCGCCAACATCGATCACTACCGCGAACGCATCCTGCTGCGTCCGCAGGAAATCAGCAACGCCCCGGAGATCGTGCGCCGCCTTGGCATCATCGCCATCAATACCGCGCTGGAGTTCGACATCTATGGCAACGTCAATTCCACCCATGTCGGCGGCACGCACATGATGAACGGCATCGGGGGCTCCGGCGACTTCGCCCGCAATGCGCACCTGGCGATCTTCGTGTCGAAGTCCATGGCCAAGAACGGCGACATCTCCAGCGTCGTGCCGATGGTGTCCCACGTGGACCACACCGAGCATGACGTGGACGTGCTCGTCACCGAGTGCGGGCTGGCCGACTTGCGCGGTCTGGCGCCGCGCGAACGCGCCCGCGCCATCATCCAGCATTGTGTGCACTCGTCCTATCGCCAGGCCTTGCAGGACTATTTTGACCGGGCCTGCGAGCGCGGCGGCCAGACGCCCCATCTGCTGGAAGAGGCGTTCGCGTGGCACCAGCGCTTCAACGAGACCGACACCATGCGCGCGGTTTCCCCCGCGACCCGCAAGGTCGCCTGACCTTGCGCCTGTCCGCCGCCGGACGCTCAGGCCGGCGGCAGCCTACGCCCGCTCGTCCCGCGCCGCCTTGACCGCGTCATGGCGCGCGGCGGTCACCAGGCCCTTGCTGGAGCGTTCCAGTTCGTCGCGCAGCCATTGCTTCAGCGCCACCAGTGGCGCCCAGTCGCGCAGGCTCGGCCGGTAGACCAGGTGATAGGTCTGGGCCTGCTCATAATGGACCGTTACGGGCGAAACCTGCACCAGCCGTCCGGCACAGATCGCGTCCGCGGCCAGCAACTCGCGGCCGAGGGTGATGCCCAGGCCCTGCTCGGCCGCCTGCAGCATCATCCCCGCATCATTGAACGTGGCGACTGGCGTCACCGGCACGCTCAGTCCGGCCGCGTTGAACCAGTGTTGCCACATATCGCGTTCGCCCAGCAGGGGCTGCCGCGCCAGCGTCTCGGGCGTGTTGTCGGGCAATGCAGCCGCCGTTTCCGGCGAGGCCAGCGCGATCAGCGGCAACGGCATGTCGAACAGCGGCTCGGACTCGACGCCCGGCCACGGGCCGCGGCCGAATCGCAGCGCCGCGTGGAAGCCGTCGCGCAGCAGGTCCACGACCTGCTGCGAGGTCTCGATCTGCAGCGACAGGTCCGGGTGGCGCTTGTGCCAGCGCGTCATGCGCGGCAATAGCCAGCGCTGCGCGAACGAGGGCAGCACCGATACGCGCAGCCGCTGCGCGCTGCCGGTCGCGGCGGCCGACGCCGCCATCAGGCCCTCGTCCAGCAACGCCATGGCGCTCTGCACACTGCACAACAGCGCGGCGCCGGCGGGGTTCAGCACGATGCCCCGCCCGCTGCGCTCGAACAAGGGGAAGCCCAGTTGTTCTTCCAATCCCTTGATCTGCTGGCTGACCGCGCTGTGGGTCAGGTGCAGGCGCTCGGCCGCCGCGCGCAGATTCTGTAGTTCGGCGACGGCGCGGAAGGCGGGCAGGGTATTCAGGGGCAGGCGCATGGGAAAGGGGGCGGGACGCCAGGGAGTTTCACGGGCACTCCGTCCAGGAAGGCGAGGCCGCCCCACAGAGGGAATGATTCGATTGGTTAGCTTAGCTGACCGTCCTGGGTAAAACAATTCGATTTTCAGCGCCGGTTTGGGCGAATACGCTTACCAAAACGGACTGAATCGAGGAGCCAAGCCATGTCCGCCCAAACCTGCATCCAGACCTCTCCCGCTTTCGGCGCCGCTTGCCCGGCGCCTGCGCGGACTCACGCGCCCGAGATCACGCCGTCCGTGGCGCCGGCTATCCCGGTTCCCCAACCGGTGGCGCGCAACCTGCAACCCCCCGTCGCCGCCCTCAACGGCGCGGCCGCGCCGTCGAGCGGCTTCATTGCCCGCCTCTGGCACGCCTATCGCGCACGGCGCGCCGACCGGGTCCTGCGCAACCTCGCGGACGAGATGGACGTCCACATGCTGAAGGACGTGGGCGCGCCGGAATGGCTGGTGAATCAGGCCACGGTTGAGCAATCGCTCAAGCGGATCACGCGCATCGACAGCCTGCGCTGGTGATGTGGACGCCTGGCCGGGAAGGGGGCGATGAGACCATCAGCCCCGATTCCCGGCCTTATATCTATACAGAGAGGCGGTCCCCATGGCGGATGGCCGCCCCAAGAGATGAAGCATGAGGGAGACACCCACAAAGAGCGCGCAGGTGTCTTCGAAGGGAGCGAGACGTCTGTCTCCGGGCGCCATTGCTCCACCCCAGCCATCTGAACGTATCGCGCCCTTCCCTATATAGAGAGAAGAGAGCTTTCTCTAGAGAGGAGATAGCTCTCTCCATATATATATATAGAGGAAGGCGAGGGGGGAGCCGTTCCCCTCCAGGCTTCCGTGGCCGGCGACCCTTTCGCATTCTCGTAGGAGAGGGAGGGGATCAGGGCCATACCCCTTCGCCACGGGGGATCCCCGGGCCTTGCCGCGTGGAAATCATCATCTTTCTGCAAAACGAGTGTCATGCCGGCGTGACAAGCCAAATTTCTGTGCTATAGTCTCGCTCCTTCGCAGTTCACGCAGTTTTGTGAGCCGCGAAGCCAGGCAAGTGCAACGGATTCGGCGCTATGGCGACGAATCTGCCGCAGGGCAGCAAGGCGGTGAATCAGCGATGATTCTCTCGAACCGGCGGCCAGCGAATTTTGCGTAAGTCGGTGCAAATCAGGCAGAAGCCAGTTGCACGATCTGCAAAAATTGTGCTATAGTCTTGGGCTTGGCTGGTGACGGCGAATCAGGGTTTACCCGATAGGGTGGTCTGAGCAGCGTTGCAAGCCGACTGGGCGGTAACCAACCTCTGGAGCGATTCGGGGCTGCTGCGAAGTGAAGCGATTCACGGAGCGGCGGGGTTGCAAGATAGGATGCAAATTAGGCAAAAGCCGGTTGCATAATCTGCAAAAGTTGTGTTATAGTTTCAGGCTTGGCAGTTACCGAAAACTTAGGGTTAACCCTGATATTTCGATAGCTGCTAAAGAGAAAGCCGGGTGCGAACCTGGTGAGACCTGAAGAGGTCGTGGGCAAGGTAGCGAAGTGAAGCAAACAACGCTGACTTGACAAACGATAAAAACTTCTTCATAATCTCGTTTCTCTGCTGCTGACACAGCGATCGACGCGAAAGCGAAATCGCCGAAGAAAGCAGAAGATGCAGTAAGTAGTTTGGTAGTACAGAATTTAGCAGTACCGCTCTTTAACAATTAAACAACCGATAAGTGTGGGCGCTTGATGCGAGTGCGCAGTGACTGGTTTTTAAAACCTGTCGCAAGCACAATGAAATCAAGTGCTCACTAGAAGTGAAGTACCTTAGATGTCAAGTCTAAGCACATACCTCACTTCCTT